>NZ_JAOWGR010000012.1:0-343 GCF_030333015.1 Citrobacter sp. Cpo012
CATCCGTAGCTCAGCTGGATAGAGTACTCGGCTACGAACCGAGCGGTCGGAGGTTCGAATCCTCCCGGATGCACCATATTCTCCGAGATAACAGCAAAACTGTTGTTTCATGGTCTGTGAGATAATCGCGAGCACCAGGGAGGATAACGTTGCTTCAGCAACGGCCCGCAGGGCGAGGCGCAGCCGAGTAATCCTCCCGGATGCACCATCTCTTACTTGATATCGCTTATCACGGTATCAGTATCGACAGTAAAGCAAGTTTCCCGATGCATCCGTAGCTCAGCTGGATAGAGTACTCGGCTACGAACCGAGCGGTCGGAGGTTCGAATCCTCCCGGATGCAC
>NZ_JAOWGR010000013.1:0-385 GCF_030333015.1 Citrobacter sp. Cpo012
GTGAATACATAGCGTAATGAAGCGAACCGGGGGAACTGAAACATCTAAGTACCCCGAGGAAAAGAAATCAACCGAGATTCCCCCAGTAGCGGCGAGCGAACGGGGAGCAGCCCAGAGTCTGAATCAGCATGTGTGTTAGTGGAAGCGTCTGGAAAGTCGCACGATACAGGGTGAAAGTCCCGTACACAAAAGTGCATGTGTTGTGAACTCGAAGAGTAGGGCGGGACACGTGGTATCCTGTCTGAATATGGGGGGACCATCCTCCAAGGCTAAATACTCCTGACTGACCGATAGTGAACCAGTACCGTGAGGGAAAGGCGAAAAGAACCCCGGCGAGGGGAGTGAAAAAGAACCTGAAACCGTGTACGTACAAGCAGTGGGAGCA
>NZ_JAOWGR010000014.1:0-254 GCF_030333015.1 Citrobacter sp. Cpo012
CAGTACATTGTCTTCTGCTGGGATTCCTATATTGACCAGCAGACCTATGAAACCAGCGCCGTCTTCGGCCCCGAAACCTGGCTGAGGATGAAAACACCTGCCGATCATACCCGCCCATCGGGCGCCCCTGTCTGGTACAACAGAATGGTGTTTGGCCTGTCTCCCGGCGGCAAGGTCAAAATCTGGTTTTCCGATGTCGCCGGACGCCCCAGCCTGCCGGTCACGCCCCTGAAACTGACAACCCGCTCCGGCAA
>NZ_JAOWGR010000015.1:0-957 GCF_030333015.1 Citrobacter sp. Cpo012
GCTTATCAGGGAAAGCTGTATGTGAAGATTACGGGCTACCCTTCTCTGCGGCGCATTCTTAACGGAACCCGTTACCGGATAAATCATCCTAAAGTACTTGAAGTGGGCATTGGCAGCGCCGGGTTTCGAAATGGCATAATGTCAGGGGCCAAATTCTGCATCTGGTTTTCCGCATGCTGGCGGTTGATTGAGGTGGTGTTTAAATCCGAGCATGACGTCGCCGCACTGCTGGGAAACGTGACGATGGATGTGGCGAAGGTGATTGTGAGTGTTTTTGTCTTGCAATCAGTGGGTAGTACTCTTGGGTTAGCTGTACCTCTATTGTTCTCTAGCGCCGCCGTTCCGGTTTGGGGAGAAATTGTCGGTGTCGTTGTATTAGGTTTTATTATTACCTGGTCTCTGAATGAAGTGGACAACAAATATGAGCTATCAGACAAACTGATAGCGTGTATTCGTGAGGGACTTAAAGAACGGCAAAGAATCGAAGAGAGGAACATCCAACGGCTGGGGTACAGAAGCTCCCTTTATGGCGGAAATTATTGACATGAAGCATAATATTAATCTGGTGAATATTAAGAAAAGATGCAACTTATTTCTCTGTATATTCATTTTTGGGGGGGGGACTTGGGTGGAGTATATTGCCAGCGTACCGGATCTCACCGATCTCATTGAATCCAGAAGCATCGTCTATTTTTTCTGGGGTTCATTTTGCATGTTTTTC
Organism: Citrobacter sp. Cpo012; assembly: GCF_030333015.1. Classification (NCBI taxonomy): domain Bacteria; kingdom Pseudomonadati; phylum Pseudomonadota; class Gammaproteobacteria; order Enterobacterales; family Enterobacteriaceae; genus Citrobacter; species Citrobacter sp. Cpo012. The sequence continues at coordinate 722 of NZ_JAOWGR010000015.1, forward strand.
ATGATTCCGGTGACGGGTTGCTTTACTTTGGGCACTGCCTATCTGGCTTTTGCGAAAAGCATGCAGCCGCCAAAATTCTTCGACAGGACATTTACCATTGTTTTCCACGTCGCGGGGGTAGGATTTGTTATTGGTAATATTTTCTCTTTTATTGTTATTTTTTATCCTCTTGGTACTAACTATGTTTTATGTGAGCGTCCAGGCCCGACGTCTGGCACCTATTACACCCGGACCGA
>NZ_JAOWGR010000016.1:0-595 GCF_030333015.1 Citrobacter sp. Cpo012
GTCAAAATCTGGTTTTCCGATGTCGCCGGACGCCCCAGCCTGCCGGTCACGCCCCTGAAACTGACAACCCGCTCCGGCAAGGACCTGACCCTGTGTAAAGACTACGTCGTCCCGGGCGGCAGTTTTACCTTCCTCCCGTCAACGCAGGCATTTATCAACGGTAAAACCTACCCCTATGGCAACTGGGATTAAGAGGGATGAAAATGCGCAAACTACTGATACTTGCCCTGTTACTGGCCGCTGCAGGCTGCAGCCCACATCAGTCTCACCCTTTACAGTCAAAACAGGCCGCCAGCGGCGACTGGACCCTACCTTACGGTAAGTGGATCTTCGCTTTTATCACCCCCTATGAATTACCCTCAATGGTCAACCACGCAAGAGTTATCGACACCGATGGTTATCTGTATACGTTTAATACGCTTGACCAGGCTTCTCCCGACCCTGATTCCGTCAAAGAATGGGCTGAAAACGCGCATGGTTTTGGCGATCAGTTCAACAAAGTCAACAAGCCCCCACAGTACATTGTCTTCTGCTGGGATTCCTATATTGACCAGCAGACCTATGAAACCAGCGCCGTCTTCGGCCCCGAAACCTG
>NZ_JAOWGR010000017.1:0-230 GCF_030333015.1 Citrobacter sp. Cpo012
TATCTTCGAGTGCCCACACAGATTGTCTGATAAATTGTTAAAGAGCAGTTGCGACGCGCTTTAGCGCTCTGTCGCGAGGTCCCGTATATTACGTTTTCCTCATTCAGAGTCAAGCATTTATTTTTGCTTTTCTCTACGAGATTCTCAGGAGAACCCCGCTGACCCGGCGGCTTGTAATCCGTTGTTCCGTGTCAGTGGAGGCGCATTATAGGGAGTTATTTCAGGCTGAC
>NZ_JAOWGR010000018.1:0-202 GCF_030333015.1 Citrobacter sp. Cpo012
AAAAACCCGCACGCCGGAAGACCAAGGGTTCCTGTCCAACGTTAATCGGGGCAGGGTGAGTCGACCCCTAAGGCGAGGCCGAAAGGCGTAGTCGATGGGAAACAGGTTAATATTCCTGTACTTGGTGTTACTGCGAAGGGGGGACGGAGAAGGCTATGTTAGCCGGGCGACGGTTGTCCCGGTTTAAGCATGTAGGCGGAGG
>NZ_JAOWGR010000019.1:0-213 GCF_030333015.1 Citrobacter sp. Cpo012
CATCCGTAGCTCAGCTGGATAGAGTACTCGGCTACGAACCGAGCGGTCGGAGGTTCGAATCCTCCCGGATGCACCATATTACTTGATAGCGCTTTAGCAGCGACATCAAATCTGCAGTAAAGTAAGTTTCCCTGATGCATCCGTAGCTCAGCTGGATAGAGTACTCGGCTACGAACCGAGCGGTCGGAGGTTCGAATCCTCCCGGATGCACCA
>NZ_JAOWGR010000020.1:0-258 GCF_030333015.1 Citrobacter sp. Cpo012
TCTGTGCTACCGTTCGACTTGCATGTGTTAGGCCTGCCGCCAGCGTTCAATCTGAGCCATGATCAAACTCTTCAATTTAAGTTTGATGCTCGTGAATTAAACTTCGTAATGAATTACGTATGTTCACTCAGAGACTTGGTATTCATTTTTCGTCTTGCGACGTTAAGAATCCGTATCCTCGAGTGCCCACACAGATTGTCTGATAAATTGTTAAAGAGCAGTTGCGACGCGCTTTAGCGCTCTGTCGCGAGGTGGCGT
>NZ_JAOWGR010000021.1:0-256 GCF_030333015.1 Citrobacter sp. Cpo012
AGTGCTCACACAGATTGTCTGATGAAAAGTAAATAGCAAGGCGTCTTGCGATTGAGACTTCAGTGTCCCCTTCGTCTAGAGGCCCAGGACACCGCCCTTTCACGGCGGTAACAGGGGTTCGAATCCCCTAGGGGACGCCACTTGCTGGTATGTGTGAGTGAAAGTCGCCGACCGAAGTATCTCAAAACTGACTTACGAGTCACGTTTGAGATATTTGCTCTTTAAAAATCTGGATCAAGCTGAAAATTGAAACGAC
>NZ_JAOWGR010000022.1:0-340 GCF_030333015.1 Citrobacter sp. Cpo012
TCCAGATTTTTAAAGAGCAAAACTTCGCAGTGAACCTTTTCAGGTACACTCTGAAGTTTTCTTGTGTTTTTGCAGTAAGGATGGTGGAGCTATGCGGGATCGAACCGCAGACCTCCTGCGTGCAAGGCAGGCGCTCTCCCAGCTGAGCTATAACCCCATCGTAAATGCTAATCTCTGTACCCTAATTCGTTTCCGGGCAAGGCGCGGTGGTGCGAAGCATACTGAAGTATGCGAGCATCGCCGTAACACAGCACGGAGGCGAATTTGGTAGGCCTGAGTGGACTTGAACCACCGACCTCACCCTTATCAGGGGTGCGCTCTAACCACCTGAGCTACAAGC
>NZ_JAOWGR010000023.1:0-342 GCF_030333015.1 Citrobacter sp. Cpo012
CATCCGTAGCTCAGCTGGATAGAGTACTCGGCTACGAACCGAGCGGTCGGAGGTTCGAATCCTCCCGGATGCACCATCTTCTCCGAGGCAACAGCAAACTGTTGTTTCATGGTCTGCGAGATAATCGCGAGCACCAGGGAGGATAACGTTGCTTTAGCAACGGCCCGCAGGGTGAGGCGCAGCCGAGTAATCCTCCTGGATGCACCATCTCTTACTTGATATCGCTTATCACGATATCAATATCGGCAGTAAAGCAAGTTTTCCGATGCATCCGTAGCTCAGCTGGATAGAGTACTCGGCTACGAACCGAGCGGTCGGAGGTTCGAATCCTCCCGGATGCAC
>NZ_JAOWGR010000003.1:0-358 GCF_030333015.1 Citrobacter sp. Cpo012
GTTATTTCCTCTAAGAATATCTTCACGGTGATTCCCTATCCAGTCATAATACCTTTCCATCATTACTCCTTAATAAATTCGCTCATCCCATAGACGGTATGCGTAGGTTGCATAAATAATCACAACTCCAGCACCACAAATATCATTCATGGTTATTATTGAATAAAATACATTTACAGAAATTGCGTTTAGCAACTGCACAAGTAAGCAGAATCACTCAACCGTGTTCACACTTTGGTACACTGAAGTAGCAAACCGGTCCTGCAAACCACCATCAAGGTGGTAATATACCGTCCAGTTGATCTTTCAGTTTTGGAATATCTTTACTGGCTCTTGTTTTCCGCAGGTGTTTCACCTG
>NZ_JAOWGR010000024.1:0-587 GCF_030333015.1 Citrobacter sp. Cpo012
GCTGACATGGACCGTCACCTCTTTCAGCACATGACCGACGTTGTCAGAGAACGCCGCAGAATCCACCTCGATGCGATAACCGAGGGTATTTTTCCCGGTATCAATCACCTGGCCGTGATACTGGTGGCCGTTAATCTCCACCAGAACCGGGTCGCCCGCTTTCGCATCTTCCCCGCGCACGTTTCCGGTAATCGTCTGCTTCGCCGCCGACAACTCAGTAAAGTTCAGGGTGTTGTCGGCGGTGACATCATGAATATTGACGGTGTTATGCGCTTTAGTGTCCAGCACCACGGTACGGTGCGCCAGCGCAGTCACTTCGTTGCCCGCGGCATCATGGCTGACCAGCGTCACCTGCACATCATTTTTACCTTCGCGCAGCGTGCCGACCGGCACTGCCACTTCGTAGCGCAGTTCGCCGTTATCATCGACCACCGTTCCGGTAAAACTCTGCCCCTGTACACTGACGGTAACGGCATCCCCCGCTTTGGCATCGCCGCCTGCCACGCCGCTTATCAGTGTGGTCATGCGGTTTTCAATGGCGTTGACCACATTGTCGTTCGCGACGGTATCGATATGTACCGTGTTTT
>NZ_JAOWGR010000025.1:0-89707 GCF_030333015.1 Citrobacter sp. Cpo012
CGGTAGTTCAGTTGGTTAGAATACCTGCCTGTCACGCAGGGGGTCGCGGGTTCGAGTCCCGTCCGTTCCGCCACTTATTAGAAAATTAAGCCTGCTACTAAGCAGGCTTAATGATAAGAAGATTTAGGGGCGTAGCTCAGTTGGTAGAGCACCGGTCTCCAAAACCGGGTGTCGCGAGTTCGAGTCTCTCCGCCCCTGCCAGAAACAATCCTTAGCATTCTTGCTAAGGATTTTTTTTACCTGTAATTTGAGTTTTTCCTTCTTTCTTTTTTACTCCCGGCATCCTTGCCAGCGTTTTCCTTAATCTTCCAGAATATTCGTTCTCAGCAGATCGCAAATCAGCGCATGTTTATCGCTATTTTGCAGCCAAACTGCATATAACGGGCGTGAAAGCGTTGTACTGTCGGTAACCGTATGGAGATCGCTTTTACCTTTAGCCCAGCTGACCGGTAGCCAGCTAAAACCTTTGAGGACTGAAAGTTGCTGCCTGGCTAATTCTGCCGAACTGGTGGTAAGTACCGGCACTTCATCTCCCGCAATCAATCCAGCCTCGTGTTGCTGAAAGTCAGGTCCCCATTCCAGACGCAGATAATTCAGTTCATCTTTGGTTTGTGAAGGAGAACTGCAATACAGCGCCAGCGTGAAATATCCCAACAGTTGGCTGCTAAATTCGTCCATTTTGGGCGTTTCGGTAGTAATCAATAGATCAAGCTGTCGTTCATGAAGCTGTTTTACTAACGACTGTCGCTGCGCGATCCTCGCTTCAAATTGCAGGCTGGATTGTGGCTCCTGGGATTGGTACAAACGCCCCAGCCAGCCATTAAGCATGCATTCCCAGAGGGATGCGCTGGCACCAATAGAAAACTCGTTATGCCGCGAGGTATTCGCAACCTCCTTACGTGCTGCTTGCCACGTATTCATCAGCGTTTCAGCGTAAGGTAATAATTTTTCACCTGCAGCGGTTAAACGGATATTGTTTCTGTGTCGGGTGAACAGGTTTACACCCAATTGATTTTCCAGTTGTCTGATCCGAAAACTAACCGCTGATTGGGTCAGATAGAGCGCTTCAGCAGCCCTGCCAAAGTGGCGTGTCCGGCTAACTTCCAGGAAAGTTTTTAACAATTCCGTATCCACAACTCGCTCCATAAAATTATTTGTCGTTATGATTTAAATCTTTTGTTTGACGCTCTGTCAAGCGTAACTAATACTCCGCGCCATAAATAGCTCGGCCAAAGAATTAGGAGCGTGCAGGATGGCGGAAAGCTTTACGACGACTAATCGATATTTCGATAATAAATATTATCCCCGCGGATTCTCCCGTCATGGTGATTTCACCATTAAAGAAGCACAACTGCTTGAGCGTCACGGTTATGCTTTCAACGAGCTGGATCTGGGCAAGCGTGAGCCGGTAACGGAAGAAGAAAAACTGTTTGTTGCGGTATGCCGTGGTGAGCGCGAACCGGTTACCGAAGCTGAACGTGTGTGGTCCAAATACATGACGCGCATTAAGCGTCCAAAACGCTTCCACACGCTGTCTGGCGGGAAACCTCAGGTGGAAGGTGCGGAAGACTACACCGAATCTGATGATTAATAAAAAAGGGCGAAAGCCCTTTTTTTATGCCAGTAGTTTCTGCAAATGAATGAGTAATCTGTCTATCGCCCGATACCCAACAGCCTCCTGTAAGTGCTGGCGAGAGATATGGTCAGATTGTTCTATATCCGCGATCGTTCGAGCGACCTTTATCAGGCGTAACCATGCGCGGATGGATAATCCGAGATGCGCGAGCGTTTCTTCAAGCCACTGCGCATCGTCGCTACGCAATGGACAGTATTTATGGATATCCTGACTGTCCAGGTGCGCATTTAACTTATTCTGCCGCCGATACTGACGCTCTCGTGCTGCCATAACGCGTTGCTTCACCGTTGCGCTATCTTCCCCTTTTACCTGGCTCTGGCTGAGTATGCCGGGCGGCGGTAAGGGGATTTCGAGGGAGAGATCGAAGCGGTCAAGAAATGGACCTGATAATCGATTGAGGTAGCGTAGCGTCTGCTCTGGGGTACAGCGGTTATGGTTCCCCTGATAATGTCCTGTTGGGCTGGGATTCATGGCAGCAATAAGCTGAAAACGCGCGGGGTAAGTTATTTTTGCCCGAGTGCGGGATAAATGAATCTGCCCGGACTCAATGGGCTCTCGCAGTGCATCCAGCGTGCGCCGCTCAAACTCGGGAAGTTCATCCAGAAACAGTATGCCGTTATGCGCCAGAGATATCTCGCCTGGCGCAGGAATAGAGCCTCCACCGACCATGGCGGTTAATGAAGCACTGTGATGCGGCGAACGAAAAGGGCGTTGTTTCCACTGTTTTTGTAGCGTGTCGGAATTGACCAGACTTAGAATCGCGGCGCTTTCCAGTGCTTCATCATTGCTCAGTGGCGGAAGCAATCCTCTCAGGCGACTGGCCAGCATGGTCTTACCCGTTCCCGGCGGCCCGATGAGTAAGAGGTTATGACCGCCAGCTGCGGTAAGCTCCAGCCCGCGTTTACCCTGTTCCTGGCCGATAACATCGCTCAGATCATCTGCTAATGCGCAGGGGGTAAAATCTGCCGATGATGGTCTGTCTAAATCATGCTTACCTTCGAGAAATGCGCATACGGCCTGTAGATGATCGGCTATCAGGCACCCTTCACCGTGTATCAGTCCCACTTCAGCTGCATTCTCTTTTGCGACAATAATTCTCCTGCCTGCGCGAATAGCTTCAGTTGCACTTGATATCGCACCGGGAACGCCGCGTAACGCGCCTGTAAGCGCTAATTCGCCTACCAGCTCATATGTATCGAGGTTATGGGTTGTAAGCTGCTCAGACGCTGCCAGAAGCGCAACTGCGATAGGTAAATCATATCGTCCCCCTTCTTTCGGGAGATCGGCCGGAGCGAGGTTTATGGTTATCTTCTTCGCCGGGAATTCATAACCGCTATTAATAATCGCACTGCGAACTCGATCGCGAGCCTCTTTTACCGTTGTTTCGGGTAATCCCACCATGGTTAAACCAGGCAAACCATTACTGATATGTACCTCGATGGTAATGGCTGGCGCATTCACGCCCAGCGCAGCGCGTGTGTGAACAATCGATAGTGACATAAGCCCTCCTGATGAAAGCATTATGTCGCAATACATCGCGGCAAGATTTCACATAATTACGGTTTTTAGAGGCTTATTCCCGTGTTTTTATGTAGCTCAATACTGCTTGCATAAAGCCTGGAATAGCGCTCGCAAACGCTTTTGAATAACGTTTTTAGTAGGGAACGGGTTGCCGAGAATCACCTGAAACGTGAAATATTTTCACTTTTGATTTTTTGTATAAAAAACAACGATATTTATCTAAACCGTTAACGGCGTCAGAAAAACGAATAAAAAAATATCTTGTGTCATTTGCAAATTCTATGGTAACTCTTTAGGTATTCCTTCGAACAAGATGCAAGAAAATACAAAAATGACAGCCCTTCTACGAGTGATTAGCCTGGTCGTGATTAGCGTGGTGGTGATTATTATCCCACCGTGCGGGGCTGCACTTGGACGAGGAAAGGCTTAGAAAACAAGCCTTAACGAACTAAGACCCCCGCACCGAAAGGTCCGGGGGTTTTTTTTGACCTTAAAAACATACATGAGGAGCAGAAAGTGAACGGTAGCATAAAATTCTGTTTCTCAAGATTTACGGCGGGGATGTAACTATGAATGGGGCACAGTGGGTGGTACATGCGTTGCGTGCACAAGGGGTTCAAACCGTATTTGGTTATCCTGGTGGCGCAATTATGCCGGTTTACGATGCGTTGTATGACGGCGGCGTAGAACACCTGTTGTGCCGACACGAGCAGGGTGCGGCAATGGCGGCAATTGGCTATGCCCGTGCGACCGGTAAAACCGGTGTGTGTATCGCCACTTCAGGTCCTGGCGCTACCAACCTGATCACCGGACTCGCCGATGCGCTGTTAGATTCTGTTCCTGTGGTGGCGATCACCGGCCAGGTGGCCTCACCTTTCATTGGAACGGATGCGTTCCAGGAAGTGGACGTTCTGGGTATGTCTTTGTCCTGCACCAAACACAGTTTCCTGGTGCAGTCACTGGAAGAGCTGCCGCGCATCATGGCAGAGGCTTTCGCTGTGGCGAACTCCGGTCGTCCGGGTCCGGTTCTGGTTGATATCCCGAAAGACATCCAGCTGGCCAGCGGTACGCTGGAGCCGTATTTTACGACTGTCGAAAACGTAGAGGTTTTCCCGCACGCTGACGTTGAGCTGGCGCGTAAAATGCTGGCGCAGGCGCAAAAACCGATCCTGTACGTCGGTGGCGGCGTTGGTATGGCGCAGGCGGTCCCGGCCCTGCGTGAATTTATCGCGGTAACCCAAATGCCGGTCGCCTGCACATTGAAGGGGCTGGGCGCAGTAGAAGCTGACTACTCATACTATTTGGGTATGTTGGGAATGCATGGCACTAAAGCAGCAAATTTCGCGGTGCAAGAATGTGATTTACTGATTGCAGTGGGCGCGCGTTTTGATGACCGGGTGACCGGCAAGCTGAATACCTTCGCGCCGAACGCCAGCGTGATCCACATGGATATCGACCCGGCGGAAATGAACAAGCTGCGCCAGGCGCACGTCGCCCTGCAGGGTGATTTAAATTCTCTGCTGCCGGCATTGCAGCAATCTCTGAAGATTGACGCATGGCGTCAGCATAGCGCTGAACTGCGCACAGAGCATACCTGGCGCTATGATCATCCCGGTGAGGCTATCTACGCGCCACTGTTGTTGAAGCAGTTGTCCGATCGCAAACCCGCGGACAGCGTAGTGACAACGGATGTTGGTCAGCATCAGATGTGGTCGGCGCAGCATATGACCTACACCCGCCCGGAAAATTTCATCACCTCGAGCGGCTTGGGTACGATGGGCTTTGGCCTGCCAGCAGCGGTTGGCGCGCAGGTTGCTCGCCCGAACGATACGGTAATCTGTATCTCCGGTGACGGTTCCTTCATGATGAATGTACAGGAACTGGGCACCGTAAAACGCAAGCAGTTGCCGCTGAAAATAGTCTTACTCGACAACCAGCGGTTAGGCATGGTGCGACAATGGCAGCAGCTGTTTTTCCAGGAACGTTATAGCGAAACCACCCTTACCGATAACCCCGATTTCCTCATGTTGGCCAGCGCCTTCGGCATACCAGGTCAACACATCACCCGTAAAGACCAGGTTGAAGCGGCACTCGACACCATGCTGAACAGCGAGGGGCCATACCTGCTTCATGTCTCAATCGACGAACTTGAGAATGTCTGGCCTCTGGTACCACCAGGTGCCAGTAACTCAGAAATGCTGGAGAAATTATCATGATGCAACATCAGGTCGCCGTTGAGGCTCGTTTCAATCCGGAAACGTTAGAACGTGTTTTACGCGTGGTACGCCATCGTGGTTTTCAGGTGTGCTCCATGAATATGGAAGCCGCCAGCGATGCGCAAAATATAAATATCGAATTGACCGTTGCCAGCCCCCGGTCGGTCGACTTACTGTTTAGTCAGTTAAGTAAACTGGTAGACGTTGCACATGTTGCTATCTGCCAGAGCACAACCACATCACAACAAATCCGCGCCTGAGCGCAAAAGGAAGAAAAATGACGACGAAAAAAGCTGATTACATTTGGTCTAATGGCGAGATGATTCGTTGGGAAGACGCGAAGGTCCACGTGATGTCCCACGCGCTGCACTACGGTACTTCAGTATTCGAAGGCATCCGTTGCTACGATTCTCACAAAGGGCCGGTGGTGTTCCGTCATCGCGAACATATGCAGCGTCTGCGTGATTCAGCCAAGATCTATCGTTTTCCGGTTTCTCAGAGCGTTGATGAGTTGATGGAAGCTTGCCGCGAGGTGATTCGTAAAAACAATCTGACCAGCGCCTATATCCGTCCGCTGGTGTTTGTTGGCGACGTGGGGATGGGCGTTAACCCGCCAGCGGGATACACCACTGACGTGATCATCGCCGCGTTCCCGTGGGGCGCTTACCTCGGTGCTGAAGCACTGGAGCAGGGGATCGACGCGATGGTTTCTTCCTGGAACCGCGTTGCGCCGAACACCATTCCTACTGCTGCTAAAGCGGGTGGTAACTATCTGTCTTCGCTGCTGGTGGGTAGCGAAGCGCGTCGTCATGGCTATCAGGAAGGCATTGCGCTGGACGTGAATGGCTACATCTCCGAAGGTGCGGGCGAAAACCTGTTTGAAGTAAAAGACGGCATTCTGTTTACCCCGCCGTTTACCTCTTCCGCGCTGCCGGGTATTACCCGTGACGCGATCATTAAGCTGGCGAAAGATCTCGATATCGAAGTACGTGAGCAGGTGTTGTCCCGTGAATCACTGTACCTGGCTGACGAAGTGTTCATGTCCGGTACCGCGGCTGAAATCACCCCAGTACGCAGTGTCGATGGTATCCAGGTGGGCGAAGGCCGCTGCGGTCCGGTCACCAAACGCATCCAGCAGGCCTTCTTTGGCCTCTTCACCGGTGAAACGGAAGATAAATACGGCTGGTTGGATTCAGTAAACCAATAACAAAATTAATATTTCCCCAAAATAATTCACGTTGCAGGAAGACGGCAACGCAGCAAGTCCCAGTAGCTTACTGTAGTAAGTGACTGGGGTGAGCGAGGCGGCCAACGCACCTGCGGCGTGAAGTATGCAGGGGAAAGACAGACGGGAGTTAATCAAGCATGCCTAAGTATCGTTCTGCTACCACCACCCACGGCCGCAATATGGCGGGTGCCCGCGCATTGTGGCGCGCCACCGGGATGACCGATGATGACTTCGGTAAACCGATTATCGCTGTGGTGAACTCCTTTACCCAGTTTGTGCCGGGTCACGTCCACCTGCGCGATCTCGGTAAGCTGGTTGCCGAACAAATCGAAGCCTCAGGCGGCGTGGCGAAAGAGTTCAACACCATTGCTGTGGATGATGGTATCGCCATGGGCCATGGCGGCATGCTGTATTCACTGCCGTCGCGTGAGCTGATCGCTGACTCCGTTGAGTACATGGTTAACGCCCACTGCGCCGATGCGATGGTCTGCATCTCCAACTGCGATAAAATCACCCCGGGGATGTTAATGGCCTCTCTGCGCCTGAACATCCCGGTTATCTTCGTTTCCGGCGGCCCGATGGAAGCCGGGAAAACTAAGCTCTCTGACCAAATCATCAAGCTCGACCTGGTTGATGCGATGATTCAGGGTGCTGACCCGAAAGTTTCCGACTCACAAAGCGAGCAGGTTGAACGTTCCGCCTGTCCGACCTGCGGCTCCTGTTCCGGTATGTTCACCGCTAACTCGATGAACTGCCTGACTGAAGCGCTGGGCCTGTCGCAGCCGGGTAACGGTTCACTGCTGGCGACTCACGCCGACCGTAAAGAACTTTTCCTCACTGCAGGCCAGCGCATCGTCGAGCTGACCAAACGCTATTACGAGCAGGATGATGCTTCCGCGCTGCCGCGCAACATTGCCAGCAAGGCAGCGTTTGAGAACGCCATGACGCTGGATATCGCCATGGGCGGCTCCACCAATACCGTTCTGCACCTGCTGGCGGCTGCGCAGGAAGCGGAAATCGACTTCACCATGAGTGATATCGACAAGCTGTCCCGCAAAGTCCCGCAACTGTGTAAAGTGGCACCGAGCACGCAGAAATACCATATGGAAGACGTGCACCGCGCAGGCGGCGTACTGGGTATTTTAGGCGAACTGGATCGTGCTGGACTGCTGAACCGCGACGTGAAAAACGTGCTGGGGCTGACTCTGCCGCAAACGCTCGATCGGTATGACGTGATGTTGACCAAAGACGACGCGGTGAAAAAAATGTTCCGTGCTGGCCCGGCCGGCATTCGTACAACCCAGGCATTCTCACAGGATTGCCGTTGGGATACGCTGGATGACGACCGCGCGGAAGGCTGCATTCGCTCGCTGGAGCACGCTTACAGCAAAGACGGCGGTCTGGCAGTTCTGTACGGTAACTTCGCGGAAAACGGCTGTATTGTAAAAACCGCAGGCGTGGATGACAGCATCCTGAAATTCACCGGCCCGGCAAAAGTGTATGAAAGCCAGGACGATGCGGTTGAAGCCATCCTCGGCGGTAAAGTGGTGGCTGGCGACGTGGTTGTCATTCGCTACGAAGGGCCGAAAGGCGGGCCAGGCATGCAGGAAATGCTCTACCCAACCACCTTCCTGAAATCGATGGGCCTCGGTAAGGCTTGCGCGCTGATTACCGATGGTCGTTTCTCCGGCGGTACTTCGGGGCTTTCCATTGGTCACGTTTCTCCGGAAGCGGCCAGCGGCGGTAATATCGCGATTATCGAAGATGGTGACATGATTGCCATCGATATCCCGAATCGTGGCATTCAATTGCAACTGAGTGATGCGGAAATCGCTGCGCGCCGTGAAGCGCAGGAAGCTCGCGGTGACAAAGCCTGGACGCCAAAAGATCGTCAGCGTCAGGTCTCCTTTGCACTGCGCGCCTACGCCAGCCTGGCAACCAGTGCCGACAAAGGTGCGGTGCGCGATAAGTCGAAGCTCGGGGGATAATGACCATGGCGGATTCACAACCTCTATCCGGCGCTCCTGAGGGCGCCGAGTATCTCAGAGCGGTACTGCGTGCGCCGGTATACGAAGCGGCACAGGTAACGCCGCTACAGAAAATGGAAAAACTCTCTTCGCGCCTCGACAATGTCATTCTGGTGAAGCGCGAAGACCGTCAACCTGTTCACAGCTTCAAGCTACGCGGTGCCTATGCCATGATGGCGGGCTTGACCGAAGAGCAAAAAGCGCATGGCGTCATTACCGCATCGGCTGGTAATCATGCTCAGGGCGTCGCTTTCTCTTCTGCGCGATTAGGCGTGAAGGCGCTGATTGTCATGCCAACGGCTACCGCCGATATCAAAGTCGACGCCGTTCGCGGCTTCGGCGGAGAAGTGCTGCTGCACGGCGCGAACTTTGATGAAGCCAAAGCCAAAGCGATTGAATTGTCGCAGCAGCAGGGTTTTACCTGGGTGCCGCCGTTCGATCATCCGATGGTGATTGCCGGGCAGGGCACGCTGGCGCTGGAGCTGCTCCAGCAGGATGCGCATCTCGATCGCGTCTTTGTGCCAGTTGGCGGCGGCGGTCTGGCGGCAGGTGTTGCGGTGCTAATTAAACAGCTGATGCCGCAAATCAAAGTGATTGCCGTGGAAGCCGAAGATTCGGCCTGTCTGAAAGCGGCGCTGGATGCCGGTCATCCGGTGGATCTGCCGCGAGTGGGTCTCTTTGCCGAAGGCGTGGCGGTGAAACGTATTGGCGATGAAACCTTCCGTCTGTGCCAGGAATACCTCGACGATATTATTACCGTGGATAGCGATGCTATTTGCGCGGCAATGAAAGACCTGTTCGAAGATGTACGCGCGGTGGCGGAGCCTTCCGGGGCGCTGGCGCTGGCGGGGATGAAAAAATATATCGCCCAGCATAATATTCGCGGCGAGCGTCTGGCGCATGTTCTTTCCGGCGCTAACGTTAACTTCCACGGCCTGCGCTACGTTTCTGAACGTTGCGAGCTGGGGGAACAGCGCGAAGCCTTGCTGGCCGTGACCATCCCGGAAGAAAAGGGCAGCTTCCTGAAGTTTTGCCAACTGCTGGGCGGGCGCTCGGTGACCGAGTTTAACTACCGCTTTGCTGATGCGAAAGACGCCTGCATTTTTGTCGGCGTACGTCTGAGCCGTGGGCTGGAAGAGCGTAAGGAAATCCTGCAACTGCTCAATGAGGGCGGCTATAGCGTGGTGGATCTGTCTGATGACGAGATGGCGAAGCTACACGTGCGCTATATGGTCGGTGGACGTCCGTCGAAACCCTTACAGGAACGTCTTTATAGCTTCGAATTTCCGGAGTCGCCGGGGGCGTTGCTCAAATTCCTGCATACCCTGGGGACGCACTGGAATATTTCATTGTTCCACTATCGCAGTCACGGCACTGACTATGGTCGTGTGCTGGCGGCGTTTGAGTTGGGTGAACACGAGCCTGATTTCGAAACGCGGCTGAATGAACTGGGTTATGACTGTCATGATGAAACACATAACCCGGCGTTCAGGTTCTTCCTGGCGGGTTAATGACAGCCATTAAAAAAGGGTTCATGTAAAAACATGAACCCTTTTTGCTACTGTATCAGCAGATTACAGCGTGATAACGTCGAATTCGACTTCGGTATTCACGTCAGCATCGTAATCCACACCGTCGAGGGCAAAACCGAACAGGTTCAGGAATTCCTGCTTGTATCCTGCATAGTCAGTTTCTTGCGCCAGGTTTTCGGTAGTGATCAGCGGCCACAGATCGCGACATGCCTGCTGAATGTCGTCACGCAGTTCCCAGTCATCCATACGGATACGCTGGTTGTCATCAAGCGCCACTTTATCGCCGTACAGGCTGGTGGTCATCAGACGGTTGATCTGCTCAATACAACCTTCGTGAATCCCCTGCGCTTTCATCAGCTTGAAGACCATGGAGATGTACAGCGGCATTACCGGAATCGCAGAAGATGCCTGGGTGATGACGGACTTCAGTACGGCAACGTTAGCGGAACCGTTCAGCGGTGCCAGCTGGTTACGCAGTTCACCTGCCGCTCGATCGAGGTCTTCTTTCGCTTTGCCCAGCGCGCCGTGCCAGTAGATTGGCCAGGTCAGGTCGGTACCGATGTAGGAGTAGGCTACGGTTTTCACGCCATCAGCCAGCACGCCCGCTTCGCTCAGCGCACCCATCCACAGTTCCCAGTCTTCGCCGCCCATGACGGTGACGGTGTTCTGAACTTCTTCTTCGGTAGCCGGCTCAATGCTGGCGGTGATGATCTGATCTTTGTTGGTATCGATCGCTTTAGAGGTGTAAACCTCACCGATTGGCTTCAGCGCTGAACGGACAATTTCACCGGTTTTCGGCATTTTACGCACTGGGGAAGCCAGTGAGTAAACCACCAGGTCAATCTGACCCAGGTCTTCTTTGATCAGTTTGATCACTTCATCACGGCATTCGTCAGAGAACGCATCGCCGTTGATGCTTTTGGAGTACAGACCTTCACGCTTGGCCGCTTCGTCGAAAGCTGCAGAGTTATACCAGCCTGCGGAACCTGGTTTGGTATCCGTGCCCGGTTTTTCGAAAAATACGCCGATAGTGGCGGCACCGCTGCCAAAGGCGGCGGAAATTCTGGAAGCCAGACCGTAACCGGTGGAAGCACCGATCACCAGCACGCGAGACGGGCCGTTCTCGATTTTCCCGTTCTGCTTAACATACTCGATCTGCTTTTCCACGTTGACTTTGCAGCCAGTTGGATGGGTCGTTGTACAGATGAATCCACGAATTTTTGGTTTGATTATCATAATGATGGCTAATTAAGTTTGTATTTTCGCTGTCAAGTGCGCAATGACACCGTCTGTTCTGGCCTGCTTAACGCGATGGTTAACAAGCCCCCCACTACAATGGATCACGACATTATACAGAAAAGGAGCGCCAATACTGAATCTACCACTGATTTTAGACCTGACGCTGGCGCTACTCTGCGGATTTACGTTCCAGAACAATCTTCCAAAACGCGTCGATCAGCGGTTCATGCAGTCGCTTTTTCGGCGCGCAGACGCCAAGCTCGAACGGTGTTTTTTCGTCACTGCGCTCTAAAATCATCACGCGATTACGCACCGGCTCCGGGCTGTTTTCTAGCACCACTTCCGGCAGCAGCGCCACGCCGCAGCCCAGCGCCACCATTGAGACCATCGCTTCGTGGCCACCCACCGTGGCGTAAATCGATGGGTTGCTGATTTTGTGACGGCGGAACCACAGCTCGATACGGCGGCGTACTGGACCTTGATCGGCCATGATAAACGGCACCGTCGACCAGTCCGGCTTATCGACCGATACCTGATTACGCACCGGGCAGGGCAACGCCGGAGCGATCAACACAACCGTCAGATTCTCCAGCATCGAGAACGCCACCGCGCCAGGCAGTGTTTCGGGCTTACCGGCAATTGCCAGATCGGCTTCACCAGTGACCACTTTATCCATCGCATCGGCGGCGTCGCCGGTGGTGAGCTTAATTTCCACTGACGGATGCTCGGCGCGGAAACGGTCAAGGATTGGCGGCAGATGGCTGTAGGCGGCAGTTACCGAACAGAAGATATGCAGTTCGCCCGACAGCGACGGCCCTTGTTGATCGAGAGTGTGGCGTAACTGCTGGTACTGCAACAGCGTCTGTTGGGCAAACACGCGCAGCTCTTCACCGGCTTCGGTCAGTGTAACCGTGCGGTTATCGCGCACAAACAGCGGCTGGCCGAGGTCTTCTTCGAGGCGCTGAATCTGCCGGGAAAGCGTGGATGGGCTGACGTGCATTGCCCGCGCGCTGCGGCCAAAGTGACGACTTTCAGCCAAATGCAGGAACATTTTCAGATCGCGTAAATCCACAGACGAGCCTCCGATTTTCTACGTTGCATAAATTGCAATGTGACGTTGTGAATATATCAATTTCCGCAATAAATTTCCTGTTGTAATGTGGATTCAATCTCGCAAATACAAATCTGCGAACCGAATAATAAGCACCACAACACAACATCACGGAGTACACCATCATGGCTAACTACTTTAATACACTGAACCTGCGCCAGCAGCTGGCACAGCTGGGTAAATGTCGCTTTATGGGTCGCGACGAATTCGCCGATGGTGCGAGCTACCTTCAGGGTAAAAAAGTGGTCATCGTCGGCTGTGGCGCCCAGGGTCTGAACCAGGGCCTGAACATGCGTGACTCCGGTCTGGATATCTCCTACGCACTGCGTAAAGAAGCCATTGCTGAGAAGCGTGCTTCCTGGCGTAAAGCGACCGAAAACGGCTTCAAAGTGGGTACCTACGAAGAGCTGATCCCGCAGGCTGATCTGGTGGTTAACCTGACGCCGGACAAGCAGCACTCCGACGTTGTGCGTTCTGTACAGCCGCTGATGAAAGACGGCGCGGCGCTGGGTTACTCCCACGGCTTCAACATCGTGGAAGTGGGCGAGCAGATCCGTAAAGACATCACCGTTGTGATGGTGGCACCGAAATGCCCGGGTACTGAAGTTCGTGAAGAGTACAAACGTGGTTTCGGCGTACCTACGCTGATCGCCGTTCACCCGGAAAATGATCCGAAAGGCGAAGGCATGGCGATTGCTAAAGCCTGGGCTGCGGCCACCGGCGGTCACCGTGCTGGCGTACTGGAGTCCTCCTTCGTTGCGGAAGTGAAATCTGACCTGATGGGTGAGCAGACTATCCTGTGCGGTATGCTGCAGGCCGGTTCTCTGCTGTGCTTCGATAAGCTGGTGGAAGAGGGTACTGACCCGGCATATGCTGAAAAACTGATTCAGTTCGGCTGGGAAACCATCACCGAAGCGCTGAAGCAGGGCGGCATCACTCTGATGATGGACCGTCTTTCTAACCCGGCGAAACTGCGTGCTTACGCGCTGTCTGAACAGCTGAAAGAGATCATGGCACCGCTGTTCCAGAAACACATGGACGACATCATCTCCGGTGAATTCTCTTCCGGCATGATGGCTGACTGGGCCAACGACGATAAGAAACTGCTGACCTGGCGTGAAGAGACCGGCAAAACCGCGTTCGAAACCGCTGCCCAGTTCGACGGTAAAATCGGCGAGCAGGAATACTTTGATAAAGGCGTTCTGATGATTGCGATGGTGAAAGCGGGCGTTGAGCTGGCGTTCGAAACCATGGTGGATTCCGGCATCATCGAAGAATCTGCTTACTACGAATCACTGCACGAACTGCCGCTGATCGCCAACACCATTGCCCGTAAGCGTCTGTACGAAATGAACGTGGTTATCTCTGATACCGCAGAATACGGCAACTACCTGTTCTCTTACGCTTGCGTACCGCTGCTGAAAGAGTTCATGACCACCCTGCAGACCGGCGACCTGGGCAAAGCGATTGCTGAAGGCGCGGTAGACAACGCGCAGCTGCGTGACGTGAACGATGCGATTCGCGGCCATGCTATCGAGAAAGTGGGCCAGAAACTGCGTGGCTACATGACCGATATGAAGCGCATTGCGGTCGCAGGATAATTCCTCATAGAGGAATGGCATATCAACAGCGCTTCGTAGGCCGGATAAGCGAAGCGCTATCCGGCAAAAAAAGCCCGGTGTTTAAACACCGGGCTTTCTATTAGTTACGGTACAGCACTTTAATGATGTGGTAACCGAACTGAGTGTGCAGCGGACCGGTTGGCTCCAGCACAGGGCAGGAAAAGACCACTTTATCGAACGCCGGAACCATCTGGCCCTGACGGAATTCGCCTAAGTCACCACCGCGTTTGCCTGATGGGCAGATGGAGTGTTTCTTCGCCAGTTTGCCGAAGTCGGCGCCGTTTTTAATCTGTTCCAGAAGATCCAGTGCCAGTTTCTCTTCTTTAACAAGGATATGCACTGCTGCTGCTGTTTTTGCCATGATCGTGCCTTCAAAAGGGGGTCTGTAAGGCTCGCGATTTTAGCATGGCTTACCGTCGATACAGCACTTTGATGATGTGGTAGCCAAATTTGGTTTTTACAGGCCCGTAAGGTTTAAGCAGTGGGCAGCTAAACACAGCGGCATCAAATGGCCCCACCATCATCCCCTGTTTGAACTCGCCCAGATCGCCTCCGTTGCGCCCAGAGGGGCAGCGAGAATAGCGTTTTGCCAAATGATCGAAGCTAATACCGCGATCCAGCTTGCTCAGGATCTCCAGAGCTAATTTCTCTTCTTTCACCAGGATATGTAGGGCTGCCGCGCTCTTAGCCATTATTTTGTTCTCATGTCTCAAAGATGTCCCATTACTTTATCACCCGTCTTAGTCGTGGACATATACTCTTCGCCATCGCGGGACAGATGTCTCGCCTGATGTATGGAAACGGGAGATGAGCGACATTTTCTCTGCCGCATTCCCTTTTGCCGGGGACCTCCGTCCTGTCCCTACAGCCATGGAGCGAGATATCATGGATACAATGAAAAAAACTGAATTTTCAGTCGGATGGCTTACCGGGCTGGGTGATATTGTTCGCGATCCACAGCTCTATGAATTATTGAAATATTGCCCTCTGGACATCATGCAGCGCTGGCGTTTTGAAGAGATCCAACGCGGTGCCTTTATCTGTCGGCAGGGGGAAATATGTCAGCGTTTTTCGCTGATTATTGCCGGTGAAGTCGATGTTTTCTATGAGGCTGAAGATGGACGTCGTTATCGTCAAGCCCGCTACCGGAAAGGCGATATGCTGGGCGAACTCGAGATTTTTGAGTCGCGCCATTACATCTGTTCGGTAGTGGCGGTAGGACATGTGCAGCTTCTGAGCTTATCGCAGGAATACTTCAGCCGCTGGCTGGCGTTAGATAACCATTTTAACCAGCGGATGCTGCGCTTCTTTAGTCAGCAATATTACCAGCTGTCGAAAAAGGCCAGCAGCGACAATCTTTACTCGCTGTATCAGCGAGTGTGCCAGGCGTTATGGCTGCGTTATCAACAAGATGGAACGAATGAAATTTTGCTGGATAAGCTAAACCTCAGTCAGGAACTGGCGGCGACGACACGCAGTATTAACCGTATTTTACATGACCTGAAAGCGTTACAGATTATTGATACCGATGGTGAAAGCATTGTGTTGTTAGTCCCTGAAAAGTTAAAGCAGGAGGCTGATATCGGATAACCGTAAGAGTGAAGGAGGCGCGAGAATGTCGCTGCAACCCCATATCCAGTTAAGCAAGGAGATGACAGGCGCACGCTATGCGCTGCTGCCGGGAGACCCGTTGCGAGTCGATCGCATCGCCAATTTTCTTGATAACCCAGAATCGCTTGGTCAAAACCGTGAGTTTCGCGCCGCGCGAGGTTGGTATCAGGGGATCGAGATTTTAGTGCTCTCTACCGGAATCGGTGGACCGTCTACGGCTATTGCCATTGAAGAACTGCGTCAAATCGGTGTAAAGACCCTGATTCGTATCGGTAGCTGCGGGGCATTGCAGGATAATCTTGCGCTTGGTGACATGATTATCGCCCATGCCGCGGTAACGGATGACGGGACCAGCCGTACCTATGCGCCTGCGGGCTATCCGGCCTGCGCCGACCCGCAGTTAACCTGGGAACTGATGGCGCAAGCGCGGCAGATGAATATTCCCGCCACATGCGGCCTGGTGCGCAGCCACGATAGTTTTTATACCGACCGGGAAGCGGAACTGGATGCGCAGTGGTCGGCACTCGGCGTTCTGGGTGCGGATATGGAAAGTGCCGCTTTGATGACCATCGGTGCGCTGCGCGGGTTACGTACGGCGTCATTACTCAATGTGGTGGTTGCCCACAACGGTTGTCTGGATAGCAGTATCAATGATTATGTCCAGCAGGAAACGTTGTGCCAACAGGGCGAAGAACGGCAAATTACCCTAGCGCTACGCGCCATTCATTCCGATAGTCAGCAAGGAGGTCAGTGATGGACTTTTTTAGCATTAACAATGTAATGGTCAACATTCCTCTCGGCGAAGGCGGCTATGCACTATCTTGGATTGAAGCCATTGGTACCGTATTTGGTCTGTTATGTATCTGGTGTGCCAGCCGGGAAAAAATCATCAATTACCTGTTTGGCCTGATTAACGTCACGCTGTTTGCGGCAATCTTTTTCCAGATTCAGCTCTATGCCAGCTTGTTGCTACAGGTGTTTTTCTTCGCCGCTAACATTTACGGTTGGTATGCTTGGAGCCGACAAAACGAGGCGCAGGAAGCTGCGCTCAAGGTACGTTGGCTTTCCCGCCAGCAAACCCTGGTACTGGGCGGCGTTTGCGCGGTGGCGATAGTTTTGATGACGCTGTTTATCGATCCGGTGTTTGCAGCGCTTACCCGCATTATGATTGCACTGCTACAAATGATAGGTATACCGGTCGCGATGCCTGACCTTCAGCCCGATGCCTTCCCGTTCTGGGATTCCACCATGCTGGTGTTGTCGATTGCGGCCATGATTCTGATGACGCGTAAATATGTCGAAAACTGGCTGCTTTGGGTGCTCATCGACGTGATTAGTGTGGTTATTTACGCGGTGCAGGGCGTCTACGCCATGTCATTCGAATATGTCCTGCTGACGGCAATCGCGGTGATGGGATCCTACAGCTGGATCAAGAGCGCACAGCGCAACGGTTACACACCGCTTGCCGCGACGGTTTCCTGATTGACCCGATTTTCTGGCTACTCACAGGGGTAGCCAGTTACTCTTTTTCTCCCTCTTTCTGCTACAATCCACCTCCCCCGTGTTTACAGATTGAGCAATCCTTTATGCGTTTGAACCCCGGACAACAACAAGCCGTCGAATTCGTCACCGGACCTTGCCTGGTGCTGGCGGGAGCGGGTTCCGGCAAGACGCGTGTTATCACCAACAAAATAGCCCATCTGATCCGTGAATGTGGCTATCAGGCACGACATATTGCGGCAGTGACCTTTACCAATAAGGCTGCGCGCGAGATGAAAGAGCGCGTGGCGCAAACGCTGGGTCGTAAAGAGGCGCGTGGGTTGATGATCTCCACCTTCCACACCCTGGGACTGGATATCATTAAGCGTGAATACGCGGCGCTGGGGATGAAATCTAACTTCTCGTTGTTTGACGATACTGACCAGGTGGCCCTGCTTAAGGAACTGACCGAAGGGCTAATCGAAGACGATAAGCATATTCTCCAGCAGCTGATCTCGACGATCTCCAACTGGAAAAACGATCTGATGACGCCAGCGCAGGCGGCAGCCAGCGCAAAGGGCGAGCGCGATCGTATTTTTGCCCACTGCTATGGTCTGTATGACGCGCATATGAAGGCGTGTAACGTCCTCGATTTTGACGATCTTATCCTGCTGCCCACTCTGCTGCTACAGCGCAATGAAGAAGTGCGTGAGCGCTGGCAAAACAGAATCCGCTACCTGCTGGTGGATGAATATCAGGATACCAACACCAGCCAGTACGAGCTGGTGAAGTTGCTGGTAGGGAAACGTGCGCGCTTTACCGTCGTGGGCGATGACGATCAGTCGATCTACTCCTGGCGCGGCGCCCGTCCGCAGAACCTGGTACTGTTGAGCAAAGATTTTCCGGCTTTGCAGGTGGTGAAGCTGGAGCAAAACTACCGTTCATCAGGTCGCATCCTGAAAGCGGCGAACATCCTCATTGCGAACAATCCACACGTCTTTGAAAAGCGGCTCTTTTCTGAGCTGGGCTACGGCGCTGAGCTGAAGGTGCTGAGCGCAAATAATGAAGAGCATGAAGCCGAACGTGTGACCGGGGAATTAATTGCCCATCACTTTGTGAACAAGACGCAATATAAAGACTACGCCATCCTTTATCGCGGTAATCATCAGTCGCGCGTGTTCGAAAAGTTTCTGATGCAGAACCGTATCCCGTACAAAATTTCCGGCGGAACATCGTTCTTCTCGCGTCCGGAGATTAAAGATTTGCTGGCCTACCTGCGTGTGCTGAGCAACCCGGATGACGACAGCGCATTTTTGCGCATCGTAAACACGCCAAAGCGTGAAATCGGTCCGGCCACGCTGCAAAAGTTGGGTGAATGGGCGATGACGCGTAATAAAAGCCTGTTTACCGCCAGCTTTGATATGGGGCTTAGCCAGACACTGACCGGGCGCGGGTATGATTCTCTGACCCGCTTTACGCACTGGCTGGGTGAAATTCAGCGCCTGGCGGAGCGCGAACCGGTTGCCGCTGTACGCGATCTGATTCACGGTATTGATTACGAATCCTGGCTGTATGAAACCTCGCCGAGCCCGAAAGCGGCTGAAATGCGTATGAAAAACGTCAATACGCTGTTCAGCTGGATGACGGAGATGCTGGAAGGCAGTGAGCTGGAAGAGCCGATGACCCTGACCCAGGTCGTTACCCGCTTTACCCTGCGCGACATGATGGAGCGTGGAGAGAGCGAAGAAGAGCTGGATCAGGTGCAATTGATGACGCTGCATGCCTCAAAAGGGCTGGAGTTCCCGTACGTGTTTATGGTGGGAATGGAAGAAGGATTTTTGCCGCACCAGAGCAGCATCGATGAAGACAATATCGACGAAGAACGTCGTCTGGCTTACGTAGGGATTACGCGTGCACAAAAAGAGCTCATCTTCACGCTATGCAAAGAGCGTCGTCAGTACGGTGAACTGGTGCGCCCGGAACCGAGTCGCTTCCTGTTGGAACTGCCACAGGATGACGTTATCTGGGAGCAAGAGCGAAAAGTGGTGAGCGCCGAGGAGCGGATGCAAAAAGGGCAGGCCAGCATCGCTAATATTCGGGCGATGATGGCGAAAGCTAAAGCGAAGTAGATATTTTGTAGGCCGGATACGTGTAAGCGCTATCCGGCAACCAACATCTAATGAACGTCCAGCGGCCAGTGGACATAGCTTTGCCACTGACTTTCCTGATCGATTAACTCTTTACCCAGCGGATGATGTTCCAGCCAGCCTTCTGGTAGCGTGACCGTCAGGTGCTCGTTTCTTGCATCCATTTGAATTTCCGGCACAAGATCGTCACGGCGGCGGCTGGCGAAGATGATCGCCAAACGTAGCAAACGGCAAAGATGCTCCGCGATGCGCGGTGGCACTGCGTTTTGCTGGTGGAGCGAAGAGAGGTCGACGGGATTGGTCTGGTTGAGTAACAGCGTTGCTAGCAGTTTCTTTTGCGCAGGGGTAAAACCCGGAAGATCGAGATTGCGCACCAGATAAGCGGCATGCTGTGGTGCCTGTTTAAAATCAACGCTCAGGCCAATTTCATGCAGCTGACAGGCACTAATCAGTAGTTCGCGGCTAATCGGTTCAAGATGCCACTTTTTTTCTACCTGATCGAGAAATTTAGTCGCTAAATTGGCAACGCGATGTGCTTGCTCTGTATCGACCATAAAGCGACGCTGGATATTGCGTAATGTGCGGCTACGAATATCCTGATCCACCGCCAGGTGCAGCATACCGTAGACCAGACCTTCACGTAATGCGCCGCCGGCCAGGGTCATGCATTGAATGTTCAGTTCGGTGAAAATAGCAATCAGAATGGCCAGCCCGCTGGGGAAAACCAGCGCACGTTCCAGCGTTAACCCTTCGATTTCCAGCTCTTCCAGACGACCGCAGTGAATGGCGCGCTGCTTAAGCTGCTGCAGTTTGGCCAACGTAATACGCTCATCCATACCCTGCGCCATCATGATTTCCTGCAACGCCTGGACGGTACCAGAGGCACCAACGCAAACTTTCCAGCCATGAAAACGCAGTTTGTCGGCGACCGGGCGCAGAACTTCACGTGCGGCCTTCTCTGCCTCGTCAAAGTTTTCCTGTGCCAGATTACGATCGGTAAAATAGCGTTCGAGCCAGGTGACGCAGCCCATCGACAGGCTGAACAGAGAGGTGGTTTGTGCGCCGGAACCGGTGACTAATTCAGTGCTGGCGCCACCAATATCCACAACCAGACGCTGATCGGCACCGCCGGTTGTATGGGCTACACCTTGATAAATCAGTCGCGCTTCTTCTTCACCGCTAATCACCTGGACAGGGCAGCCAAGGATCTCTTGCGCTTTGGCAATAAACACATCGGCATTTATGGCGATGCGTAATGTTGCCGTGGCGACCACGCGGATTTGTGGATGCGGAATATCCTGCAGACGTTCAGCAAACAGGCGCAAACATTGCCAGCCGCGCTCCATCGCTTCAACAGAGAGCTCGTTGTCACCGTTGAGTCCAGCGGCCAGACGCACTTTGCGTTTGATACGCGTGAGCGTCTGGATGCTTCCTGCCACCTCGCGTACAACCAGCATATGAAAACTATTCGAGCCGAGATCGATTGCTGCATACAGCGAAGTAGAATTCATACACTTCATCCTTCAACCTGTATCTGTGTTGGCTGCGTTCTCTCACCCGAATCACTTACTAAAGTAAGCTCATCGGGATTCGTTTTCTTGCCGCCTTGATACAGGCTGAATGATTTTGTGTATGGCATAACTTTTCTTAACCTGAACGACGACGATTACGCGGAGCACCACCGGTACGGCGTGGGCCATTGCCTGTACGCGGGCGCGTTAAGCGCAACGGCTTCGGCAGATCGGTCATCAGCGCATCCGGGTTATATTTGCTGACCGGAATCGAGTGGCCAATATAGGTCTCGATTGCGGGTAAATTCAGCGCGTACTCTTCACAGGCCAGGCTGATAGAGTGACCGCTTGCGCCAGCACGTCCGGTACGACCGATTCGGTGAACGTAATCTTCACAGTCATCCGGCAGGTCATAGTTAAATACGTGCGTTACTGCTGGGATATGCAGGCCACGCGCAGCGACATCCGTCGCAACGAGAATGTCGAGATCGCCACGGGTGAACTCATCAAGAATACGCAGACGTTTTTTCTGTGCTACGTCACCGGTCAGCAGACCGACGCGATGACCATCCGCAGCAAGGCTGCCCCAGATATCTTCACAACGATGCTTGGTGTTAGCAAAAACAATGGCGCGATCTGGCCACTCTTCTTCAATCAGCGTTTGCAGCAAACGCATTTTCTCTTCGTTGGAAGGGTAGAAGAGCTCTTCTTTAATGCGGTGGCCAGTTTTCTGTTCCGGTTCGACTTCAACGTACTCAGCGTTATTCATCTGTTCGAACGCCAGTTCGCGAACGCGGTAAGAGAGGGTTGCAGAAAACAGCATGTTCAGACGTTGGGTGGTTGGCGGCATACGACGGAACAGCCAACGGATATCTTTAATAAAGCCCAGATCGTACATACGATCGGCTTCATCCAGCACCACGACCTGAATCGCGCCCAGATTAATGTGGTTCTGTTTTGCATAGTCGATGAGACGACCGGTCGTGCCGATAAGAATATCGACGCCGCTTTCCAGCACTTTCAGCTGTTTATCGTAACCGTCGCCGCCATACGCCAGGCCTAATTTCAGACCAGTAGTCTGTGCCAGCGGCTCGGCATCGGCGTGGATCTGCACGGCTAATTCACGCGTTGGCGCCATAATTAACGCACGCGGTTGGTTCACCTTGCGATCGGCAATCGCGGGATGAGAGAGAAGATAATGAAACGTTGACGTCAGGAACGCCATCGTTTTTCCGGTACCGGTTTGCGCCTGCCCGGCAACATCACGACCAGCCAGCGTTAGCGGCAGCGCGAGGGCCTGAATGGGCGTACAGTTATGAAAGCCTTTATTTTCAAGGGCTTTTATCACCTTTGGGTGCAGGGCGAAGTCGGAAAACTTCTGTTCTGTTAAATGTGTTTTGCTCATAGTGTGGTAGAATATCAGCTTACTATTGCTTTACGAAAGCGTATCCGGTGAAATAAAGTCAACCTTTAGTTGGTTAATGCTACATCAACACGTCGTTGATTAATGCTACACCAATGCACCAGGCTTATTCCTGTGGAGTTATTATGAGCGATAAAATTATTCACCTGACTGACGACAGTTTTGACACGGATGTACTCAAAGCGGACGGAGCAATCCTCGTTGATTTCTGGGCAGAGTGGTGCGGTCCGTGCAAAATGATCGCTCCGATTCTGGATGAAATCGCTGACGAATATCAGGGCAAACTGACGGTTGCTAAACTGAACATTGACCAAAACCCAGGCACCGCGCCGAAGTATGGTATCCGTGGCATCCCGACCCTGCTGCTGTTTAAAAACGGCGAAGTTGCGGCGACGAAAGTCGGCGCGCTGTCCAAAGGTCAGTTGAAAGAATTCCTCGACGCTAATTTAGCGTAAGGAAGTCTCATGATCGGGCGACCCTACTTCGAAATGATTCGGATGACTGGACGCCCGACTTGAGTCGTGCTAAGTTAGTGTTGACTTCGTATTAAACATACCTTATTAAGTTTGAATCTAGTTATATCCAATACTTCCCGTTGTTTCTCGCGCGAGAAGTGGACAGATTCCTGGCTTGTCACTCAATCCGTCTTGTCGTTTCAGTTCTGCGTACTTTCCTGTGACCAGAAAGCGAACAGACATGAGTTGATGGCCGTAAACAGGCATGGATGACCCTGCCATACCATTCACAACATTAAGTTCGAGATTTACCCCAAGTTTAAGAACTCACACCATTATGAATCTTACCGAATTAAAGAATACGCCGGTTTCTGAGCTGATCACTCTCGGCGAAAATATGGGCCTTGAAAACCTGGCTCGTATGCGCAAGCAGGACATTATTTTTGCCATCCTGAAGCAGCACGCAAAGAGTGGCGAAGATATCTTTGGTGACGGTGTGCTGGAGATATTGCAGGATGGATTTGGTTTCCTCCGCTCTGCAGACAGCTCCTACCTCGCCGGTCCTGATGACATCTACGTTTCTCCCAGCCAAATCCGCCGTTTCAACCTCCGCACTGGTGATACCATTTCTGGTAAGATTCGCCCGCCGAAAGAAGGTGAACGCTACTTTGCGCTGTTGAAAGTTAACGAAGTTAACTACGACAAACCTGAAAACGCCCGTAACAAAATCCTCTTTGAGAACTTAACGCCTCTGCACGCGAACTCTCGTCTGCGTATGGAACGTGGTAACGGTTCTACTGAAGACTTAACGGCGCGTGTACTGGATCTGGCATCGCCGATCGGTCGTGGCCAACGTGGTCTGATTGTTGCTCCGCCGAAAGCGGGTAAAACCATGCTGCTGCAGAACATCGCGCAGAGCATTGCATACAATCATCCTGACTGCGTGCTGATGGTGCTGCTGATTGACGAACGTCCGGAAGAAGTTACCGAGATGCAGCGTTTGGTGAAAGGTGAAGTGGTTGCCTCTACCTTTGACGAACCTGCCTCCCGCCACGTTCAGGTTGCGGAAATGGTTATCGAGAAGGCGAAACGTCTGGTTGAACACAAGAAAGACGTTATCATTCTGCTTGACTCCATCACCCGTCTGGCGCGTGCATATAACACCGTGGTTCCGGCTTCCGGTAAAGTACTGACCGGTGGTGTGGATGCCAACGCCCTGCATCGTCCGAAGCGTTTCTTTGGTGCTGCACGTAACGTGGAAGAGGGCGGTAGCCTGACCATCATCGCGACTGCGCTGATTGATACCGGCTCTAAAATGGATGAAGTTATCTACGAAGAGTTTAAAGGTACCGGCAACATGGAACTGCATCTCTCTCGTAAGATTGCTGAAAAACGCGTCTTCCCGGCTATCGACTACAACCGTTCCGGTACCCGTAAAGAAGAGCTGCTCACTACCCAGGAAGAGCTGCAGAAAATGTGGATCCTGCGCAAAATCATCCATCCGATGGGTGAAATCGATGCAATGGAATTCCTCATTAACAAACTGGCGATGACCAAGACCAACGACGATTTCTTCGATATGATGAAGCGTTCCTGATTCGGGCATCATCTGAAAACGCCACGTTTTTACGTGGCGTTTTGCTTTTACGATTCATCCTAATGTTTGGTCAGATAAAATTGTCATTATTATCGGCGTCATGGATTGTCACAATGAGTGGCATGACCGACAAGAGGTAGGAAGTGTAATGTTTTAGCTGCTCTCTTCAAGGGGGCGTCTTAACGCATTATACTTTAAGGAAATGATATATGCTGAGAACACATACACTGTGAATCTACTCGCTGCTTTCTCTGAGCTAGTTAGTATTTTTTTATTCACAACCATTTTTATTTTTTTGGCACGAAAAGTAGCCATAAAAATAGGTTTAGTGGATAAGCCAAACTTCCGCAAACGTCACCAAGGGATTATTCCGTTAGTGGGCGGGATTTCTGTGTTTGCAGGAATCAATTTCATGTTTGGCCTTTCGGATTATTACATTCCCCATGCCTCGTTATACCTCTTCTGTGCAGGTGTGCTGGTGTTTGTTGGTGCGCTTGACGATCGTTTTGACATCAGCGTAAAAGTACGAGCAGTTGTTCAGGCGGTGATTGCTATTTTGATGATGGTAAAAGGTGAGCTTTATCTAAGTAGCCTGGGATATATTTTTGGCCCGTGGGAGTTGTTGTTGGGTCCCTTTGGTTATTTTCTCACCCTTTTTGCCGTCTGGGCGGCGATTAACGCCTTTAATATGGTTGATGGCATTGATGGCTTGTTAGGCGGGCTATCCAGCGTCTCATTCGCAGCGATGGGGTTTATCCTGTGGTTCGATGGTCAGACAAGCCTGGCTATCTGGTGTTTTGCCATGATTGCCGCCATCCTGCCTTACATCATGCTGAACCTGGGTATTCTTGGACGCCGCTATAAGGTCTTTATGGGCGATGCGGGGAGTACGCTGATTGGCTTTACGGTAATCTGGATCCTGCTGGAGACCACTCAAGGTAAAACGCATCCTATTAGCCCGGTCACTGCACTGTGGATTATCGCCATTCCGTTAATGGATATGGTGGCGATCATGTATCGTCGTTTACGTAAAGGCATGAGTCCTTTCTCTGCCGATCGCCAGCATATTCATCATTTAGTGATGCGCGCCGGGTTTACTTCCCGACAGGCATTTGTTCTGATCACGTTGGCTGCAGCGATTCTGGCCTCTATCGGTGCACTGGCTGAATATTTTCGTTTAGTTCCTGAATGGGCCATGTTGGTGCTCTTTTTACTGGCATTCGGTCTTTACGGTTACTGTATTAAGCGGGCATGGAAGGTCGCGAGATTTATTAAGCGTGTTAAGCGCAGGCTACGAAGGCACCGCGAAGGCAAACCAAACTTAACCAAGTGAATTGAGGATGCGATGACACAACCATTACCGGGGGAACACGCCGTGAGCGCAGAAAATGAACTGGATATCCGTGGGTTGTTTCGTGCCTTATGGGCAGGGAAAGTGTGGATTGTCGGCATGGCTCTCGCCTTCGCGATAGTCGCTCTCGCGTATACGTTTTTTGCTCGTCAGGAGTGGAGTGCAACGGCGATTTCAGACAGGCCAACGGTCAATATGTTGGGCGGCTATTATTCTCAGCAGCAGTTCTTGCGTAACCTGGACATCAAGGCCAGTCTTGCATCTGCGGATCAACCGTCAGTGATGGATGAAGCCTATAAAGAATTTATTATGCAGCTTGCCTCATGGGATACGCGCCGTGAATTCTGGCTGCAGACTGATTACTACAAGCAACGTATGGTGGGTAACAGTAAAGCCGATGCGGCGATGCTGGATGAACTGATCAATAACATTCAGTTTATGCCCGGCGATGCGGTTCGTAATACCAATGACAGCGTGAAACTGATTGCCGAGACGGCACCTGATGCCAACAATCTGCTGCGACAGTACGTCGCGTTTGCCAGTCAGCGTGCAGCGCGTCATCTGAACGACGAGTTAAAGGGAGCCTGGGCTGCGCGCACCGTGCAGATGAAAGCACAGGTTAAACGCCAGGAAGAAGTGGCGAAATCGATTTTCTCTCGCCGTGTTCATAATATTGAGCAGGCTCTCAAAATTGCTGAACAGCATAATATTTCGCGTACTTCCACTGACGTTCCGGCTGAAGAGCTACCCGATTCTGAACTGTTTTTGCTTGGACGTCCTATGCTGCAGGCGCGACTCGAAAACCTGCAATCTGTTGGTCCCGATTTCGATCTGGACTACTTCCAAAACCGAGCCATGCTTAACACACTGAACGTTGGGCCAACTCTGGATCCGCGTTTTCAGACCTATCGTTATTTGCGTACGCCGGAGGAACCGGTAAAACGTGACAGCCCTCGTCGTGCCTTCCTGATGATTATGTGGGGCATCGTTGGGGCTCTGATCGGTGCTGGTGTCGCGTTAACCCGTCGCCGCACGATTTAGCAATATCGTTGCAGTGAGGGGCTGGGCCCTCACTGCCAATCCGAAGAGAATCGATGTGAAAGTACTGACTGTATTTGGCACGCGACCGGAGGCCATAAAAATGGCACCTCTGGTTCATGCGCTGGCAAAAGATCCTGATTTTGAGGCAAAAGTTTGCGTCACGGCACAGCATCGGGAGATGCTCGATCAGGTGTTGAACCTTTTTTCCATTGTACCTGACTACGATCTCAATATTATGCAGCCAGGTCAGGGACTAACAGAAATTACCTGCCGAATCCTTGAAGGATTAAAGCCTATTCTGGCTGATTTTAAACCCGACGTTGTGTTGGTTCACGGCGATACCACGACCACCATTGCCACTAGCCTGGCCGCGTTCTATCAACGCATTCCGGTAGGGCATGTGGAGGCGGGTTTACGTACAGGCGATCTCTACTCTCCCTGGCCGGAAGAGGCGAACCGTACGCTGACCGGGCATCTGGCGATGTATCATTTTGCGCCAACAGAAAACTCGCGCCAAAACCTGCTACGGGAAAACATTTCTGATAGCCGTATCTTCGTAACAGGTAATACGGTTATTGATGCGTTGATCTGGGTTCGTGACCGTGTACTGGGAAACGAGGTGCTGCGTACCGATCTGGCAGAACGTTATCCTTTCCTGGCCGCTGATAAAAAAATGATTCTGGTGACCGGTCATCGTCGGGAAAGCTTTGGTCGCGGTTTTGAACGCATTTGCCACGCGCTGGCGGAAATTGCCGCGGCCAATCAGAACGTACAGATTGTCTATCCAGTGCACCTGAATCCTAACGTCAGCGAACCGGTTAATCGTATTCTGGGTCACGTTGAAAACGTCATCCTGATTGAACCGCAGGATTACATGCCGTTTGTCTGGCTGATGAATCACGCCTGGCTGATCCTTACCGACTCTGGTGGGATTCAGGAAGAAGCCCCATCTCTGGGGAAACCGGTACTGGTGATGCGCGAAACGACGGAACGTCCGGAAGCGATTACTGCGGGCACAGTACGTCTGGTAGGGACAGACCCGCAGCGTATTGTCGAAGAAGTCACGCGTTTGCTGCATGACGACAATGAATATCAGACCATGAGCCGCGCCCATAATCCGTATGGTGACGGGCAGGCATGTGGCCGCATTTTACACGCGTTAAAAAATAATCGGATATCGCTATGAGTTTTACGACCATTTCTGTCATTGGGCTGGGTTATATCGGACTGCCGACGGCGGCTGCCTTTGCTTCCCGTCAAAAGCATGTGATTGGCGTAGATGTAAATCAACACGCGGTGGATACCATTAATCGCGGTGAAATTCATATCGTTGAGCCAGATTTGGGCGCCGTGGTGAAAACGGCGGTCGCAAATGGATTTCTGTGTGCGACCACAACCCCTGTAGATGCGGATGCCTATCTGATTGCTGTGCCTACTCCGTTTAAGGGGGAGCACGAACCCGATATGGTTTATGTGGAAGCTGCGGCGAAGTCTCTTGCGCCGGTGCTGAAAAAAGGCGCGTTGGTGATCCTTGAATCGACGTCGCCTGTCGGGGCTACCGAACAGATGGGCACATGGCTGGCTGAAATGCGTCCTGATCTGACTTTCCCGCAACAGGTCGGTGAACAGGCTGACGTTAACATTGCTTATTGTCCAGAGCGCGTGCTGCCGGGCCAGGTGATGGTTGAACTGATTAAAAACGACCGCGTGATTGGGGGAATGACCTCTGTCTGTTCCGCGCGTGCTAGCGAACTGTACAACATCTTCCTTGAGGGTGAATGTGTCGTGACTAACGCCCGCACTGCGGAAATGTGCAAGCTGACTGAAAATAGCTTCCGCGACGTCAATATCGCCTTTGCCAATGAGCTGTCGCTGATTTGCGCCGATCAGGGGATCAACGTCTGGGAACTGATTCGCCTGGCAAATCGCCATCCGCGCGTGAATATTTTGCAACCGGGTCCGGGTGTTGGCGGGCACTGTATCGCAGTTGATCCGTGGTTTATCGTGGCGCAGAACCCGCAGCAGGCGAAATTGATTCGCACCGCGCGTGAGGTAAACGACGGTAAGCCTCATTGGGTGGTCGAGCGGGTAAAAGCTGCCGTGGCCGACTGTCTGGCGGATACCAATAAACGGGCCAGCGAAGTGAAAATTGCCTGCTTTGGTCTGGCATTTAAACCGAATATTGATGATTTACGTGAAAGCCCGGCGATGGGGATTGCGCAAAGCATCGCGCATTGGCACAAAGGCGAAACATTGGTGGTGGAACCGAACATCCATCAACTGCCGAAAAAACTGGACGGTCTGTGCCAACTGGCAACGCTGGACGATGCCCTGGCAAGCGCCGATGTGCTGGTCTTGCTGGTCGACCATAATGAATTTAAAGCCATTAAAGGCGATGCGGTTCATCAGCAATATGTCGTTGATACCAAAGGGGTTTGGCGCTAATGAAACGAATTCTGGTTACCGGTGGAGCGGGATTCATCGGCTCTGCGGTTGTTCGGCATATCATTCATGAGACTCAGGATGCGGTAGTTGTGGTCGATAAACTGACCTATGCCGGAAATCTGATGTCGCTGGAGCCGGTTGCACAGAATCCTCGTTTTACCTTTGAGAAAGTCGATATCTGCGATCGAGCTTCGCTCGACAGGGTGTTTCAACACTATCAGCCGGACTGCGTGATGCATCTGGCGGCAGAAAGCCACGTCGATCGCTCAATTGATGGTCCGGCCGCCTTCATCGAAACTAACATCGTGGGAACCTACACGCTGTTGGAAGCGGCGCGCGCTTACTGGGGTGATTTAACCAGCGAGAAAAAATCAGCGTTTCGTTTCCACCATATCTCGACTGACGAGGTGTATGGCGACCTGCATTCTACGGATGATTTCTTCACTGAAACCACACCGTATGCACCGAGCAGCCCTTATTCCGCGTCGAAAGCCAGCAGCGATCATCTGGTTCGCGCCTGGCTGCGTACCTACGGTCTGCCAACGCTGATAACCAACTGTTCTAACAACTATGGTCCGTACCATTTTCCGGAAAAACTGATTCCGCTGATGATCCTCAACGCATTGGCGGGGAAGCCGTTGCCGGTTTACGGCAATGGGCAACAGATCCGTGATTGGTTGTATGTAGAAGATCACGCCAGGGCGCTCTATTGTGTGGCGACAACGGGCGCGGTGGGAGAAACCTATAATATCGGTGGCCATAACGAGCGTAAAAACCTGGAAGTTGTCGAAACGGTTTGCAGCCTATTGGAAGAGCTGGCACCGCAAAAGCCGCAGGGTATCGCGCAGTACCGCGACTTGATCGCTTTTGTGGACGATCGCCCGGGTCATGATTTGCGTTATGCCATTGACGCGTCGAAAATTGCGCGTGAACTAGGCTGGATGCCGCAAGAAACGTTTGAAAGCGGAATGCGCAAAACCGTGCAATGGTATCTGGCTAATCAGGCATGGTGGAAACCCGTGCAGGACGGCAGTTACCAGGGCGAACGTTTAGGTCTGAAGGGCTAACAGCCTGGTTTTGGCTCCCGGAGGAGACAACGCATGAAAGGTATCATTCTGGCGGGTGGCTCAGGTACTCGCCTGTATCCCATTACGCGTGGCGTATCGAAGCAGCTATTGCCTATTTACGATAAGCCGATGATTTACTACCCGTTATCAGTATTGATGCTGGCGGGAATTCGCGAAATCCTGATTATCACTACACCGGAAGATAAAGGCTATTTCCAGCGCTTACTGGGCGATGGATCTGAGTTCGGCATTGAATTGCACTATGCTGAGCAACCCAGTCCGGATGGATTAGCACAGGCGTTTATCATTGGTGAAACGTTCCTTAACGGTGAACCATCATGTCTGGTGTTAGGAGACAATATCTTCTTTGGTCAGGGATTCAGTCCAAAACTGCGTCACGTAGCCGCCAGAACGCAAGGCGCGACGGTGTTTGGTTACCAGGTGATGGATCCTGAACGTTTTGGTGTCGTGGAGTTTGACGACAATTTTCGAGCTATTTCGCTGGAAGAGAAGCCGAAAGCACCAAAATCCAACTGGGCAGTGACTGGTCTCTATTTCTATGACAGCAAGGTGGTGGAATATGCAAAACGCGTAAAACCTTCTGAGCGTGGGGAGCTGGAGATTACGTCTATCAACCAGATGTATCTTGATGACGGACATCTGACGGTAGAATTGCTCGGGCGTGGCTTTGCCTGGCTGGATACCGGTACGCACGACAGTCTTATCGAAGCGAGTACTTTTGTGCAGACGGTGGAAAAACGCCAGGGCTTTAAAATAGCCTGTCTGGAAGAAATCGCCTGGCGTAACGGTTGGCTGGATGACGAAGGCGTGAAGCGTGCTGCCAGTTCACTGGCCAAAACGGGTTATGGTCAATACCTGCTGGAGCTGCTCCGTGCTCGTCCGCGCCAGTATTGAGCCGCTTAGCTGGGAAAATACGTTCTTTGGCGTGAATAGCGCCATTGTGCGTTTTGACCAACACGCGCCGGTTCTGACTGCGGATGTGTTGCAGCCCTGGTCGCGGGTACAGGCAAAAATTCCTGCCGCCAATACCCATGAATTAGACGCCCTGCAACAGTTGGGCTTCTCACTGGTTGAAGGTGAAGTGGATTTTGTGCTGCCGGTGATGTGTGCGCATGGCGACCCCGGTGCGCAGATCGCACAAACTACGGATATCCCTGCATTACGCCAACTGGCAGGGCAGGCGTTCGCGCAAAGTCGTTTTCGTACCCCGTGGTATGCCGCAGATGCCAGCACGCGTTTTTATGCGCAGTGGATTGAAAACGCGGTGCTGGGGACGTTCGATCATCAATGCCTCGTTTTTCGTACACCGGCAGGTGATATTCGTGGCTATGTCTCGCTGCGTGAACTGAATGCGACCGATGCGCGAATTGGCCTGCTGGCCGGGCGTGGGGCGGGAGCAGAACTGATGCAGGCTGCCCTTTGCTGGGCGCAGGCTCGCGGTAAAACAACATTACGCGTGGCGACCCAAATGGGCAATACCGCCGCGCTTAAACGTTATATACACAGTGGTGCGAATGTGGAAAGCACCGCGTATTGGTTATACAGGTGACACGATGATTCCATTTAACGCACCGCCGGTGGTGGGCACTGAACTCGATTACATGCAGTCTGCGATGAACAGCGGCAAACTGTGTGGCGACGGTGGTTTTACCCGTCGCTGCCAACAGTGGCTGGAACAGCATTTTGGCAGCGAGAAAGTACTGCTGACGCCTTCCTGCACCGCATCGCTTGAGATGGCGGCATTGCTGCTGGATATCCAGCCTGGCGATGAAGTCATTATGCCGAGCTATACGTTTGTCTCCACGGCCAATGCTTTCGTGCTGCGCGGTGCGAAAATTGTCTTTGTTGATATCCGCCCGGATACCATGAACATTGACGAAACGCTGATTGAAGCGGCGATCACCGACAAGACCCGCGCTATCGTGCCGGTGCATTACGCGGGCGTAGCCTGTGAAATGGATACCATCATGGCGCTGGCGACCAAACATAACCTGTTTGTCGTGGAAGATGCGGCCCAGGGCGTCATGTCGACTTACAAAGGTCGGGCGCTGGGGACGATTGGTCACATCGGTTGCTTTAGCTTCCATGAGACCAAAAACTATACCGCAGGCGGTGAAGGTGGTGCGACGCTGATTAATGATAAAAAATTAGTGGAACGTGCAGAGATCATCCGTGAAAAAGGAACTAACCGCAGCCAGTTTTTCCGCGGTCAGGTGGATAAGTATACCTGGCGTGATATTGGCTCCAGCTATCTGATGTCCGATCTGCAGGCTGCCTATCTGTGGGCACAACTGGAAGCGGCTGACCGTATTAACCAGCAGCGTCTGGCGCTGTGGCAGAACTACTATGATGCTCTCGAACCGCTGGCGCGTGCCGGACGCATTGATCTGCCTTCTGTCCCGGAAAACTGCGTGCAGAATGCCCATATGTTTTATATCAAGCTGCGCGATATCGACGATCGCACGGCGTTGATTAACTTCTTGAAAGAAGCTGAAATTATGGCGGTGTTCCACTATATCCCGCTACATGATTGTCCGGCTGGCGATAAATTCGGCGTATTTGCCGGTGTTGATCGTTTCACCACTAAAGAGAGCGAGCGTCTGCTGCGCTTGCCGCTGTTTTACAACCTGTCGCAAGTAAACCAGCGAACGGTCATTTCGACCTTACTCAACTACTTCGCCTGATATGTCGCTTGCTAAAGCGTCCTTATGGACGGCAGCCAGTACGCTGGTAAAAATTGGTGCAGGTTTGCTGGTCGTGAAGCTGCTGGCGGTGTCGTTTGGCCCGGCAGGCGTGGGGCAGGCGGGTAACTTCCGCCAGATGGTCACCGTGCTTGGTGTTCTGGCGGGGGCCGGCATTTTCAACGGCGTCACGAAATATGTTGCGCAGCACCATGACGATCCGACCCGGCTCCGTAAGGTAGTCGGTACATCTTCCGCGATGGTGCTGGGATTCTCTACGCTGATGGCGGTGATTTTTCTGCTGGCGGCCGCGCCAATCAGTCAGGGATTGTTTGGCCATACTCATTATCAGGGGCTGGTAAGACTGGTTGCGCTGGTGCAAATGGGTATTGCCTGGGCGAACCTGCTGCTGGCGTTGATGAAGGGCTTTCGCGATGCGGCGGGTAACGCGCTGTCGCTGATTGTGGGTAGCCTGGTGGGCGTAGTGGCTTATTATGGCTGTTATCGCCTGGGAGGGTATGAAGGCGCTTTGCTGGGTCTGGCGTTAGTGCCCGCGTTGGTCGTTATCCCCGCCGCTATTATGCTGATTAAGCGTGGGGCGATTCCCCTGCATTACCTGAAACCCTCGTGGGATAACGGTCTGGCTGGACAGCTAAGCAAGTTTACCCTGATGGCGCTGATTACCTCCGTAACGCTGCCTGTGGCATACGTGATGATGCGAAACCTGCTGGCGGCGCAGTACAGTTGGGATGATGTAGGGATTTGGCAGGGAGTAAGCAGTATCTCTGATGCTTATCTGCAATTCATTACCGCCTCATTCAGCGTTTACTTGCTTCCGACGTTGTCGCGACTGACCGAAAAGCGCGACATTACGCGCGAGGTGATTAAGTCGCTGAAGTTCGTGTTACCGGCGGTTGCCGCTGCGAGCTTTACTGTTTGGTTGCTGCGTGATTTTGCGATCTGGCTGCTTTTCTCCGCAAAATTCACCGCCATGCGCGATCTGTTTGCCTGGCAACTGGTCGGCGATGTACTGAAAGTTGGGGCGTATGTCTTTGGGTATCTGGTGATCGCGAAAGCATCGCTGCGGTTTTATATTTTGGCTGAAATTAGCCAGTTCATGTTATTGACGGTGTTTGCTCACTGGCTGATCCCTGCACACGGTGCGCTGGGTGCGGCACAGGCTTATATGGCAACGTACATCGTCTATTTTTCTCTTTGTTGTGGCGTGTTTTTACTCTGGCGTAGGCGGGCATGACTGTACTGATTCACGTTCTGGGATCGGATATCCCTCACCATAACCAAACCGTGTTGCGGTTTTTCAACGACTCGCTGGCCGCGACGAGCGAGCATGCGCACACGTTTATGGTTGCCGGTCAGGATGCGGGACTCAGTGAGAGCTGCCCGGCGTTATCGCTAAGCTTCTACAGCGGGAAAAAGGCGCTTGCTGACGCTGTGATCGCGAAAGCAAAAGCGGATCGCCAACAGCGTTTCTTCTTCCACGGCCAGTTCAACACCAGCCTGTGGCTGGCGCTGCTGAGTGGCGGGATTAAACCGGCGCAGTTTTACTGGCATATCTGGGGCGCTGATTTATACGAAGTCTCCAGTGGGCTGAAATTCCGCCTGTTTTACCCGATTCGCCGCATGGCGCAGAATCGTGTGGGCTGCGTGTTTGCCACACGGGGCGATTTACGTTATTTCGCCGAGCAACATCCCC
Source organism: Citrobacter sp. Cpo012 (assembly GCF_030333015.1). Lineage (NCBI taxonomy): Bacteria > Pseudomonadati > Pseudomonadota > Gammaproteobacteria > Enterobacterales > Enterobacteriaceae > Citrobacter > Citrobacter sp. Cpo012. Next base: position 34,676 of record NZ_JAOWGR010000025.1, read on the forward strand.
GTGTGCGGGGTGAGTTGCTCTATTTCCCAACGCGAATGGATCCGTCACTCAATAACATGAGCAATGATTGCCAGCGCAGCGGCAAGATGACGGTGCTGGTTGGCAACTCTGGCGATCGCAGCAATGAGCATGTTGCCGCGCTTCGCGCCGTCCATCAGCAGTTTGGCGACACGGTGAATGTGATTGTGCCGATGGGTTATCCCGCCAATAATGCGGCCTATATCGACGAGGTTCGCCAGGCTGGTCTGGCGTTATTTAGCGCTGATAATCTGCAAATTTTGAGTGAAAAGCTGGAATTTGACGCTTATCTCGCGTTATTGCGTCAATGCGATTTGGGTTACTTTATTTTTGCCCGTCAACAGGGAATCGGTACACTGTGTTTGCTGATCCAGGCGGGTATCCCATGCGTGCTCAACCGTGACAATCCCTTCTGGCAGGATATGGTGGAACAAAATCTTCCGGTGTTATTTACCACTGATGATCTCAATGAAGGCGTCGTACGTGAAGCGCAGCGCCAGTTGGCATCGGTAGATAAAAATACTATTACCTTCTTTAGCCCGAATTATCTGCAGCCGTGGCACAACGCGCTGCGCATTGCTTCAGGAGAAACCGTATGAGCCTGATGCAATTCAGCGGTCTTCTGGTGGTCTGGCTGCTCTCCACCTTGTTTATCGCCACGCTGACCTGGTTTGAGTTCCGCCGCGTGCGTTTTAACTTCAATGTTTTCTTCTCATTGTTGTTCTTGCTGACGTTCTTCTTCGGATTCCCGTTAACCAGCATCCTGGTGTTCCGCTTTGATGTGGCAGTGGCTCCGCCGGAGATCCTGCTGCAGGCCTTGCTGTCAGCCGCCTGTTTCTATGCCGTCTACTACGTGACGTATAAAACGCGCTTGCGCAAACGAGTAGATGATAAGCCGCGCAGGCCGCTGTTTACTATCAATCGCGTTGAAGCCCATTTGACCTGGGTTATCCTGATGGCGATTGCGCTGGTGAGCGTGGGCATCTTCTTTATGCACAACGGATTCCTGCTGTTCAGACTGCAATCCTATAGCCAGATTTTTTCCAGTGAAGTCTCTGGCGTCGCTCTGAAGCGTTTCTTCTACTTCTTCATTCCAGCAATGCTGGTGGTTTATTTCTTGCGTCAGGACAGCAAAGCGTGGGTGTTCTTCCTCGTGAGTACCGTCGCGTTTGGTTTGCTGACCTATATGATTGTGGGTGGGACGCGCGCCAATATCATTATCGCGTTTGCCATCTTCTTGTTTATCGGCATTATTCGCGGCTGGATTTCGCTGTGGATGTTGGCCGCTGCAGGCGTGTTGGGCATTGTCGGGATGTTCTGGCTGGCGTTGAAGCGCTACGGAATGAGCGTTAGCGGCGATGAGGCGTTCTATACGTTCCTGTACCTTACGCGCGACACCTTCTCACCGTGGGAGAACCTGGCGCTGTTGCTGCAGAATTACCACAATATTGAGTTCCAGGGGCTGGCACCGATTGTCCGTGACTTCTACGTCTTTATTCCCTCCTGGCTGTGGCCTGGGCGGCCGAGTATTGTACTCAACTCAGCGAACTACTTTACCTGGGAAGTGTTGAACAACCACTCAGGACTGGCGATTTCGCCGACGTTAATTGGTTCACTGGTGGTGATGGGCGGGGCGCTGTTTATACCATTAGGCGCGATTGTTGTTGGGCTCATTATCAAGTGGTTCGACTGGCTGTATGAGCTTGGCAATCGCGAAACCAATCGCTATAAGGCGGCGATTTTGCACAGTTTCTGTTTTGGCGCCATTTTCAATATGATCGTTTTGGCACGTGAAGGGCTGGATTCGTTTGTCTCACGAGTGGTCTTTTTCCTCGTGATTTTCGGCGTTTGCCTACTGGTGGCAAAACTGCTGTTCTGGCTGTTTGATAGCGCGGGACTCATTCATAAACGAATCAAATCGCTGCCCCGGACACAGATTGAAGGATCGTAATGACAGATAACACAACTGCGCCGCTGTATTCGCTGCGCGGATTACAACTGATTGGCTGGCGCGATATGCAACATGCGCTGAATTACCTGTTTGCCGCAGGACACCTCAGGTCAGGAACACTGGTGGCTATTAACGCTGAGAAGATGCTGACAGCAGAAGATAACCCTGAAGTGAGGGAGCTGATCAACGCCGCGGAGTTCAAGTATGCGGATGGGATTAGCGTGGTGCGTTCGGTGCGCAAAAAATTCCCACAGGCGCAGGTTTCACGCGTGGCCGGAGCTGACCTTTGGGAAGCGCTGATGGCGCGAGCTGGGCAAAACGGAACGCCAGTTTTCCTGGTTGGCGGCAAGCCTGAAGTTCTGGCACAAACAGAAGCAAAACTACGTGCACAGTGGCGCGTGAACATTGTGGGTAGTCAGGACGGTTATTTTACCCCAGAGCAGCGTCAGGCGTTGTTTGAGCGTATTCACGCCAGCGGTGCGCAAATTGTGACGGTGGCGATGGGCTCGCCAAAACAAGAGATCTTTATGCGTGATTGCCGCAAGACTCACCCCGACGCGCTGTATATGGGCGTAGGGGGCACCTACGACGTCTTTACCGGTCACGTTAAGCGTGCGCCTAAAATCTGGCAAAATCTGGGGCTGGAGTGGCTGTATCGCTTATTGTCGCAGCCGAGCCGTATTACTCGACAACTTCGCTTATTACGCTATCTCCGCTGGCACTATACCGGCAACCTCTGACGCCCTCTCTCCTCTGATAAGTAGCGTGATCTGCTAATTACGCTACTTATTCACAACATAATCGCTGCTTTATCGCACAATCTATTCATTTTTTGAATGCTTTAATTGCCATTTAAGCGATTTTAGGAAACCATTCGCAACAATCATTGCAGTGCCGTGGTGTTTTTGGCGCCAACCGTAAAGCGGTCGGTGCCGCATGGCCTGTTATGGCATAACAAGATGTACCCATAACGAGAACCGGTAATACCGGACAGCATGCAAACACATCAAGAGGATTTATGGCTGAGAACAAACCTGAGCTACAGCGTGGGCTGGAGGCTCGTCACATCGAATTAATTGCCCTTGGGGGCACTATTGGCGTTGGGCTATTTATGGGGGCCGCCAGTACCCTTAAATGGGCGGGCCCTTCGGTTCTGCTAGCGTATATCGTCGCCGGGCTGTTCGTGTTTTTCATTATGCGTTCTATGGGGGAGATGTTATTCCTCGAGCCGGTTGCAGGTTCATTCGCTGTTTACGCTCACCGTTATATGAGCCCCTTCTTTGGCTATCTCACCGCCTGGTCATACTGGTTTATGTGGATGGCTGTGGGGATCTCAGAGATTACCGCCATCGGGGTGTATGTGCAGTTCTGGTTTCCGGAAATGGCGCAATGGATACCCGCACTGATCGCGGTCGGACTGGTTGCGTTGGCAAACCTCGCTGCGGTTCGCCTGTATGGTGAAATTGAGTTCTGGTTTGCCATGATCAAAGTGACCACCATCATTGTGATGATTGTCATTGGGGTTGGGGTGATTTTCTTCGGCTTCGGCAATGGCGGCCAGGCGATTGGTTTTGGCAACCTGACCGAGCACGGTGGCTTCTTTGCTGGGGGCTGGAAGGGCTTCCTGACGGCATTGTGTATTGTTGTGGCGTCTTACCAGGGCGTGGAGCTGATCGGCATCACTGCAGGGGAAGCGAAGAATCCACAGGTCACGCTGCGTAGCGCGGTGGGTAAAGTGCTGTGGCGCATTCTGATTTTCTACGTTGGTGCGATTTTTGTCATCGTCACTATTTTCCCGTGGAATGAGATTGGCAGCAACGGCAGCCCGTTTGTTCTCACCTTTGCCAAGATTGGTATTACTGCTGCGGCAGGGATTATTAACTTTGTGGTGCTGACGGCGGCGCTGTCTGGCTGTAACAGCGGCATGTACAGCTGTGGGCGTATGCTCTACGCGCTGGCAAAGAATCGCCAGCTTCCTGCCGTTGTTGGAAAAGTATCACGCCATGGCGTGCCGGTTGCCGGAGTGGCTATTTCTATCGCGATCCTGCTGATTGGCTCATGCCTGAACTACATCATTCCTAACCCGCAGCGCGTGTTTGTTTATGTCTATAGTGCCAGCGTGTTGCCGGGGATGGTGCCGTGGTTTGTGATCCTGATAAGCCAGTTGCGTTTCCGTCAGGCGCATAAAGCGGCGATTGCCAGTCATCCATTCCGCTCCATTCTGTTCCCGTGGGCGAATTATTTGACGATGGCGTTCCTGATTTGCGTATTAATTGGCATGTACTTTAATGAAGATACCCGAATGTCGCTTTTTGTTGGCATGGGTTTCTTACTGGCCGTGACACTCATTTATAAGGTTTTTGGTCTGAATCGTCATGGCACAGCCCATAAATTGCGGGAATAAGCGACAAAACGCACAAACCATGACCAAACGATAATTTATTTTAAAAAAGCACTAGACAGAAGACCGAGACCTCCGTAATATCCAGCCCCGCAACGGCGCTAAGCGCCCGTAGCTCAGCTGGATAGAGCGCTGCCCTCCGGAGGCAGAGGTCTCAGGTTCGAATCCTGTCGGGCGCACCATTTAGTAGGGTGCCAGAGCTGCGGTGGTTTTAATACCGCGTAAAAGATTTGCAGTGGTGGCTATAGCTCAGTTGGTAGAGCCCTGGATTGTGATTCCAGTTGTCGTGGGTTCGAATCCCATTAGCCACCCCATTAATTTAAAGTTGTGAAATGCGAAGGTGGCGGAATTGGTAGACGCGCTAGCTTCAGGTGTTAGTGTCCTTAGGATGTGGGGGTTCGAGTCCCCCCCCTCGCACCACGACTTAAAGAATTGAACTAAAAATTCAAAAAGCAGTAAAACGGCGAGTAGCGCAGCTTGGTAGCGCAACTGGTTTGGGACCAGTGGGTCGGAGGTTCGAATCCTCTCTCGCCGACCAATTTTGAACCCCGCTTCGGCGGGGTTTTTTGTTTTCAGATTTTCCCTTCTTAGCCTGCGCATCTGCGAATTTCCTGAAGTCTTAAAAAGTCCGAATACCTGGTTTTTGCAGTGCAATCGTGGCATGCGTTGTGCAATAATATGCGGGTAGATGCTCATTCCATCTCTTATGTTCGCCATCTGGCCTCATAAACTCAGGAATGATGCAGAGCCGTTTACGGTGCTTATCGTCCACAGACAGATGTCGCTCAGGCCTCATCAAACACCATGGACATAACGTTGAGTGAAGCACCCATTTATGTTGTCATACAGACCTGTTTAACGCCTGCTCCTTACCGAGCGGGCGTTTTTTTATGCATAAACAAAATCCTTCAAGTGACTTCTCGAAGGATTTTGTTTATGCGATTGAAAAATATGTAGGCCCGGTAAGCGAGGCGCCACCGGGCAAGAGGGAATTACTGCGGGGGATTGTTGTTCTGCAGCGTCAACATCAGGCCATCACGGCGCATGGTGGCGGCTTCTTCCGGCTGGTGCAGTCTGTCCAGCGCGTCAGCAAGCCAGGCGTAGTCATAGGCATCCGGGCGCTGTTTGAGAGCAGCACGGAAGGCGAGCGTAGCTTCCTGCCATTCCCCATGCTTCATTAACGACTGACCCAGCGTACTCCACAGCAACGGGCGATCGCCCACGGCTTTAATCTGCTGGCGCAGCACTTTTTCTATCTGTTCCGGATTATTGGTTTTCAGACGCGGGATCGGCAGCACCAGGCGGTCATCGTACTGACGTTTCAAACCATCAATGATGACCTGCTGCGCCGTATCGTGATCGTCACACTCAATCAGATGTTCAGCCATCGCTACCTGCAAAGCAACCTGATGACGGGTTTTACGGCTCTGGTTTTTCCACCATGCACGCAGCCCCTCGCTGCCCTGATCGGCGCGGACTTGATCCATCAAGCCAACCCATGCCTGTTGTTCCAGCATGGCGCGGTGCTCGTCATCACCCACATGCGCTTTTGCCATGGATGGGATGATATCCAGCAAGGAACTCCATGCGCCGGTGCGAATGTAGGCCTGCTCAGCCAGACGCAGCACCTCCGGATGACGTGGCGTCACTTCCAGCAGTTTGTCTACGCTGTGGCGTGCAGCGTGATTTTCATTACGCGCCAGTTGCAGGCGAACGCGAGCGATTTCTACCGGGATCGTATCATTTCCGGCCAGTTCGGCAGCACGCTCAAGGTGTTGGTTGGCGCGCGCTTCGTCACCGCGCTGCTGAGCCGCTTCTGCCGCCAGCAGGTAATTCACTACCGGCTGTTCTGCATGATCGGCATTTTTCGACATCAGCTTCTCAACCTGCTGATAGTCACCTTCTGCCAGTTTGAGCAGCGCCTGTTCGGTCTGCTTACGGGCGCGACGTCGCTTACGACCCACAAACCACCCACGGGTATGTGCGCCGGTGCGGAAGATTCGGCGCAACAGCCATTCAATCGCAAACAGGACGACCATGGCGACGATAAGGATGATCACCAGGCCCGTAACGCTGGTTTCGATATTGTAGTTATCCGTCTGGATCAGCACGTAACCCTGATGACCGGCTATCATCGGACCGACGACGATCCCGGCGATCAACAGCACAAAGAGCAACAATACTTTTAGCATCATTATTCTCCTTGCGGCGCGGTTGCCGGAGCATCTGTCGAAGGCGCTGGCGCAGGTGCTACTGCTACCGGTGCTGTGGCAGGCTGCGCCAGTAAATTACGTACGCGGGTCTGCATTAACTTGTCGAGAATAGCCTGGCTCTGCAGCGTTTCCGGAACATCCATACTGATGCTTTGCTGGCTCAGCTGGTCTACTTCTTCAAGGAACGCTTTGGTCGCTGCATCGTCGGTGTCGTAGTAAGCACGCACCCATGTGGAGACATTTTCCAGCGCCTGGCGATATGTTTCTTCCTGATGACGCGGCACGGCCTGTGCGGCCACTAACAGACGAGAACGGATGTTCTCACGTAAGTAAACGTCCTGGTTCGGTGCCAGCAGCGGGACGGCGGTTTCATCACGACGACGAATAGTGATGAAGCTGTCCATAAAGTTCTGCCAGCTTTTTTGCAGATTGACGCGCCATTCGCTAATCGAGCTGGAAAGCTCGCTGCTGTCGGAGTCCATTGGTGAATCGTCGGTGTCGTTGTCGGCCAGACGCAGGTTATCAATCTGATTAGAGAGCTGATTCACTTTCAGGATAATGCCGTCATAGTCGACCTGAGTCACCGCGGAGAGGCTCGCGATGTCGTCAGTAATCGCACGTCGCGCGGTAATTAAGCTCGGGTCGTTCATATCCGCCAGGCTGGCGTCGGCGCTTTTCAACAGCGCAGCGGCGGTGGTGACGTCCTGATCGCTCCATAATTTACGACCGGCCAGTTTCACCAGAAAATCAGCCTGCGCCAGCAGCCATGTGCCAGCATCGCTGCCGGAGATGGTGGCGACTTTTTGCTGGACTTCATCAAGCTGTTTGACCAGCGTGGCCTGCTGGCGAGTGGCTTCATCCAGCTGCGTTGCCTGCTGTTTAATAATGCCTTCCAGCTCAGCTTTTTGGCTTTCCTGCGCTTTTTGCAGCGCCGTCAGCTGGTTCGCCAGCGCATCGCTGGTTGCCGTTTGTGTTGTTGCCTGTTGTTTCCCCCAGCCGTACAGCCCAACGCCTGCAGCCAGCGCAATAGCAATCGCCACAGCGCTCAGAATCAGCGCCGTGCTGTTCTTACTCTTCTTTTCAGTATTGACTGGCTGTGACGTGGTTTCCACGGCCTCCCTGGTCTCTTCAACCACGGCGGAGGATTTTTCTTGTTCCGTCATTATGGCATCCCATTATGAGAGTTATTGTAATGCGCGTAGTAGCGCATCGTTGTCGGCGTTATCAGCGACCTTAATATCTTGCCAGCCCAGTTCCCGGGCGAGGTGCGCCAGACGCTCACTGACGACCAACAGCCGACAGCGTAGTAACCAGTGCTCACGATACCACTGCGGAATGAGCGACCAGAGCTGTTGTAGCATCTCTCCGCTGGTGACAACCACCGTGGTTACGCCACGGGATTGCCAGCGCATAGCTTCTTCCGCACCATCGTAATGTTTTGCACTGCGTTGATAACATTCACAAAAATCGACATCGGCTCCGCGTGCCGTCAGGGTTTCACCTATCAGCTCCCGGCCACCGTTGCCGCGTAATATAAGCGCGCGTTTTCCCGCAATATTTTGTAATTCAGGTAATTGTAGCAAGACTTCGCTAATTTCCCGATCCAGAGGGTAGTGAATATTGAAGCCGCTAACAGTATGCAGCGCCAGCGCCGTTGTACGGCCAATGGCAAAATAACGCGGAAGGGATGGCCAGCTTTTCTCTTGCTGGCGAAGCTCGGCATCTGCAAAGGTGACGGCGTGCTGCGAGAGAGCGAAGACCAGATCGTTCTCCGTCAGCGCCGACAGTCGGGAAGCAACCGTTGCCAGTTCCCGACCAGGTGAAAACTCGATGAGCGGAAAACTCCAGGCCACCTGCCCCAGTGTGCGCAGTCGGCTCACTAACTCTTCCCCTGCGGGAGACGGGCGGGTGACCAGAATACTCATGCGGGGGCTTCTCCGTTATAAACTTCCGCCAGAATGGCGCGCGCACCGTTCTCCAGCAGTTCTTCTGCCAGAGAGATGCCCATCTGTTCGGCATCCTGTGTGGCGCCGCGACGTTCTCCGCATACCATCTGTGAACCGTCTGGCGCGCCGACCAGCGCACGTAGCCAAATCTCACCGTCGATGATTTCGGCATAGCTGCCAATAGGTACCTGACATCCCCCTTCCAGGCGGGTGTTCATGGCGCGTTCTGCTTTGACGCGTAGCGCGGTCTCTTCATGGTTGAGCGGCGCTAACAGCGCCTGAGTGCGCATATCATCCAGTCGACATTCTATGCCTACTGCGCCTTGCCCGACAGCGGGCAGGGAGACTTCCGGCGGCAGAGCGGTGCGGACTCGCGACTCAAGACCTAAACGTTTTAATCCGGCGACTGCCAGAATAATGGCGTCATAATCGCCGTTATCCAGTTTGCTGAGGCGCGTGCCTACGTTGCCGCGCAGCGAACGGATGACGAGATCCGGGCGACGCTTCGCCAACTGGCACTGGCGGCGCAAACTGGATGTCCCGACGATGCTGCCTGCGGGGAGTTCATCCAGCGAGTTGTACTTATTTGAGACGAAAGCATCACGCGGATCCTCTCGCTCACAAATGGTGACCAGCCCAAGACCGTCAGGGAATTCAACCGGCACATCCTTCATGGAATGCACAGCGATATCGGCGCGTTTTTCCAGCAGCGCGACTTCCAGCTCTTTAACAAACAACCCTTTCCCCCCGACCTTCGCCAGCGGGGTATCAAGGATCACATCGCCACGGGTTACCATAGGAACCAGTTCCACGATCAGACCGGGGTGGTTTGCCATTAAGGCGTCTTTGACATAATGTGCCTGCCAGAGCGCAAGGGGGCTTTGGCGTGTGGCAATTCTCAAAACATTGTCTAACATGCTTGTTACCGTCATTATCAATCATTGACCATCCTAACATCCTTATCAAAGGGATGTCAGCGTTACGCTCAAACGTAAGTGAGAGGAAAAGGCGCTGCATCATCACTGGCAGTGAATAATGACGAGAAACCTCCCGACCGTATGAAGGAATTTACACGTAACGAACGGTGCTACACTTGTATGTAGCGCATCTTTCTTTACGGTCAATGAGCAAGGTGTTAAATTGATCACGTTTTAGACCATTTTTTCGGCTGAACAGCATAAAAAAATATGGGCGAAAAACAGGTAACGGTTATTTTTGACATACGGTTTATCCGAATTGATGGCGATTATTGTGAGCGCTTGCGCCGCGGCAATCGACAACATGACGGATAGCAACATCAGGCGATACGTCTTGTACCTCTATATTGAGACTCTGAAACAGAGACTGGATGCCATAAATCAACTGCGTGTGGATCGCGCGCTTGCTGCCATGGGACCTGCCTTCCAGCAGGTATACAGTCTGCTGCCGACATTATTGCACTACCACCATCCGCTGATGCCGGGTTACCTCGATGGTAACGTTCCCAAAGGCATATGCTTTTACACGCCTGATGAAACCCAACGCCACTACCTGAACGAACTGGAACTGTACCGCGGTATGTCGCCGCAGGATCCTCCCAAGGGCGAACTGCCGATCACCGGCGTTTACTCAATGGGCAGCACCTCTTCGGTAGGGCAAAGCTGTTCCTCTGACCTTGATATCTGGGTCTGCCATCAATCCTGGCTGGATAGCGAAGAGCGCCAGCTGCTGCAGCGAAAATGTAGCCTGCTGGAAAGCTGGGCCGCCTCGCTAGGCGTGGAGGTCAGTTTCTTCCTGATTGATGAAAACCGTTTCCGTCACAATGAAAGCGGCAGTCTGGGTGGTGAAGACTGTGGCTCGACGCAGCATATCCTGTTGCTTGATGAATTCTATCGCACCGCTGTGCGCCTCGCGGGTAAACGTATTCTGTGGAATATGGTGCCTGGCGACGAAGAAGAGCATTACGACGATTACGTCATGACGCTCTACGCGCAGGGGGTGCTAACGCCAAACGAATGGCTGGATCTCGGCGGGCTCAGTTCGCTTTCCGCCGAAGAGTACTTTGGCGCCAGCCTCTGGCAGTTGTACAAGAGTATCGACTCCCCGTACAAAGCGGTGCTGAAAACGCTGCTGCTGGAAGCTTATTCCTGGGAATACCCGAATCCACGCCTGTTGGCGAAAGATATTAAACAGCGCCTGCACGATGGCGAGATCGTCTCTTTTGGTCTCGACCCTTACTGCATGATGCTGGAGCGCGTTACCGAGTACCTCACGGCGATCGAAGATCCGACGCGCCTGGATTTAGTGCGTCGATGTTTCTACTTAAAAGTGTGTGAGAAACTGAGCCGTGAGCGCGCCTGCGTGGGCTGGCGTCGTGAAGTATTAAGTCAGTTAGTGAAAGAGTGGGGCTGGGATGACGCCCGTCTGACCATGCTGGATAACCGCGCTAACTGGAAGATTGACCAGGTACGCGAAGCGCATAACGAACTGCTCGATGCGATGATGCAGAGCTATCGTAATCTGATCCGCTTTGCGCGGCGCAATAACCTCAGCGTCAGCGCCAGCCCGCAGGATATCGGCGTGCTGACCCGTAAGCTGTATGCCGCGTTTGAAGCGTTGCCGGGTAAAGTCACGCTGGTGAACCCACAGATATCTCCGGATCTCTCGGAACCGAATCTGACCTTTATCCATGTACCGCCGGGTCGTGCCAACCGTTCAGGTTGGTATCTCTACAACCGCGCGCCGAACATGGACTCGATCATCAGCCATCAGCCGCTGGAATATAACCGCTATCTCAACAAGCTGGTGGCGTGGGCCTGGTTCAACGGCCTGCTGACCTCGCGTACGCATTTGTTTATTAAGGGCAACGGCATTGTTGATTTGCCGAAGCTGCAGGAAATGGTCGCCGACGTGTCGCACCACTTCCCGCTGCGGCTGCCTGCACCAACGCCGAAAGCGCTCTATAGCCCATGCGAAATTCGCCATCTGGCGATTATCGTTAACCTCGAATATGACCCAACGGCAGCGTTTCGCAATCAGGTGGTACATTTTGATTTCCGTAAGCTGGACGTCTTCAGCTTTGGCGAAGAGCAAAATTGCCTGGTGGGTAGCGTCGACCTGCTGTACCGCAACTCGTGGAATGAAGTGCGTACGCTGCACTTCAACGGCGAGCAGGCGATGATTGAAGCGTTAAAAACGATTCTGGGCAAAATGCACCAGGATGCCGCGCCGCCAGATAGCGTCGAGGTGTTCTGCTATAGCCAGCATCTGCGCGGTTTAATTCGCACCCGCGTCCAGCAACTGGTGTCTGAGTGCATCGAATTACGTCTCTCCAGCACCCGTCAGGAAACCGGACGTTTCAAAGCGTTGCGCGTTTCCGGCCAGACGTGGGGATTGTTCTTCGAGCGCCTGAACGTTTCGGTACAGAAGCTGGAAAACGCAATTGAATTCTATGGCGCGATTTCACATAACAAACTGCACGGGCTTTCCGTCCAGGTTGAGACCAACCATGTGAAACTTCCGTCGGTGGTCGACGGTTTTGCCAGTGAAGGGATTATTCAGTTCTTTTTCGAAGAAACGGGTGATGAGCAGGGCTTTAATATCTACATTCTGGACGAAAGCAATCGGGCCGAGGTGTATCACCACTGCGAAGGTAGCAAAGAGGAGTTGGTACGCGACGTCAGTCGTTTCTACTCATCGTCGCACGATCGCTTTACCTACGGCTCCAGCTTCATCAACTTTAACCTGCCGCAGTTCTATCAGATTGTGAAAACCGACGGGCGCGCGCAGGTGATTCCGTTCCGTACCCAACCGATTAGCGCTGTTCCGCCAGCCAGTCAGGACAACGACACGCCGCTGTTACAGCAGTATTTCTCGTGAGTTAACTTGCCCGGTGGCGCGACGCTTACCGGGCTAAAGTAGGCCGGATAAGCAAAGCGCATCCGGCACTAAAGCTTAGCGGAAGCTCACCTCTTCACCCGCCTGCTGCGTTGCCGCCTGTTCCAGCAGATCCCAGAACGTTTCGCCGCTTCGGTCGCAGATCCATTCGTCGCCTTTCAGGTCAAAGTGGTAGCCGCCCTGTTTGGTCGCCAGCCACACCTGGTGCAGCGGCTCCTGACGGTTAATGATAATTTTGCTGCCGTTTTCGAAGCTGATGGTCAGCACGCCGCCGTTGATCTCACAATCGATATCGCTGTCGCCATCCCAGTCATCCAGACGTTCTTCAATGGTCATCCACAGGGTGTCAGCAAGGCGATGAAATTCACTGTCGTTCATTTTCTTATCCTATTTTTCGTGATGCCCGCAGTATAACGTGGAATAAATCGCGATGCAGTTTTTAGCCAAACTCTTGCTTTTACGCCTTCTCCTGCGATGATAGAAAACAGAAAGCATGAACTTTACAGGCAATCCATAATGAAAAACGTGTTAAAGCCACTCGCTGTCATTTTTACTCTGTTCAGCCTGACGGGCTGTGGGTTAAAAGGCCCGCTCTATTTCCCGCCAGCTGATAAAACCGCGCCGCCTCCGACCAAGAGCGTTCAGCCGCAATCGCAATCCACCACGCCTGAGAAAAACGATCGTGGGATTAGTGATGGGCCTTCTCAGGTGAATTACTAACGGCAGGAATAGATTTTACATTTCTGTACCCGCGTGAACGGAGTGAATGATGCAATTCTCTAAAATGCATGGCCTTGGCAACGATTTTATGGTCGTCGACGCGGTAACGCAGAATGTCTTTTTCTCACCAGAGCTGATCCGCCGCCTGGCCGACAGACATCTCGGCGTTGGATTTGATCAGCTGCTGGTGGTTGAGCCTCCGTATGATCCGGAGCTGGATTTCCACTACCGTATTTTTAATGCCGACGGCAGTGAAGTGTCACAGTGTGGCAATGGCGCCCGCTGTTTTGCCCGTTTTGTTCGCCTGAAAGGGCTGACTAATAAACGTGATATTCGCGTCAGTACCGCGAATGGTCGTATGGTATTAACCGTAACCGACGACGAGCTGGTGCGGGTGAATATGGGCGAACCCAATTTTGAACCCTCGCAGGTTCCTTTTCGCGCTAACAAAGCAGAGAAGACCTATATTATGCGCGCGGCCGAACAGACAGTATTGTGCGGCGTGGTTTCAATGGGGAACCCGCACTGCGTGATTCAGGTTGATGATGTTGATACGGCCACGGTAGAAACACTGGGACCGGTTCTGGAAAGCCACGAACGCTTCCCTGAACGCGCCAATATCGGATTTATGCAGGTGGTAAAACGCGAGCATATCCGACTGCGCGTCTATGAGCGCGGCGCGGGTGAAACGCAGGCCTGCGGCAGCGGTGCGTGCGCTGCCGTTGCGGTCGGTATCCAGCAGGGTCTGCTGGCAGAAGAAGTGAGGGTGGAATTACCGGGCGGTCGACTTGATATCGCCTGGAAAGGTCCGGGTCATCCGCTGTATATGACTGGCCCGGCGGCACATGTCTACGACGGATTTATTCACTTATGAAGCAACCAGGGGAAGAACTACAGGAAACGCTCATGGAGCTGGACGACCGGGCGGTCGTCGATTACCTGCAACGTAATCCTGAGTTTTTTATCCGTAATGCCCAGGCCGTTGAAGCGATGCGAGTTCCGCACCCAGTGCGGGGCACGGTCTCTTTAGTGGAATGGCATATGGCGCGGGCACGTAATCATATTAACGTGCTGGAAGAGAACATGGCGTTGTTGATGGAACAAGCCAATGCCAATGAAAGCCTGTTCTATCGTCTGTTAAATCTGCAAGGACGGCTGGTGTCGGCCAGCAGTCTTGACGACATGCTGATGCGATTTCATCGCTGGGCGCGTGAGTTAGGGCTGGCCGGAGCGACGGTTCGTCTGTTCCCGGATCGCTGGCGACTTAGCGCGCCATCAAAATTCACCCATCTGGCATTAAGCCGTCAGGCTTTTGAACCGCTGCGTATCCAGCGTCTGGGTCAGTCACAGCACTATCTTGGGCCGCTCAATGGTCCGGAATTGCTGGTCATGATGCCGGAGGCGAAAGCCATAGGCTCGGTGGCGATGTCGATGCTCGGGCAAGATGGCTCTCTGGGCGTGATGCTGTTTAGCAGCCGTGACGTTAATCATTACCAGCAGGGGCAAGGCACGCAATTGCTGCAGGAAATCTCGCTGATGTTGCCGGAGCTGCTGGAGCGCTGGATTGAACGCGTATGACCGATTCACCCCTTTCTCAGGATGTGGCGCGCTTTTTGCGCTATCTGGGCGTTGAGCGTCAGCTTAGCCCGATCACATTGCTTAATTATCAGCGTCAGCTTGATGCCATCATTGCGTTAGCCGGAGAGACCGGTCTGCAAAGCTGGCAACAATGTGATGCTGCGATGGTACGTAGTTTTGCTGTTCGCAGCCGTCGTAAGGGACTGGGGCCGGCGAGTCTGGCGCTGCGTCTCTCCGCGTTACGCAGTTTCTTCGACTGGCTGGTTAATCAGGGCGAGCTGAAAGCCAATCCGGCAAAAAGCGTTTCCGCGCCGAAAGCACCGCGTCATCTCCCTAAAAATATCGATGTCGACGATGTTAATCGTCTGCTGGATATCGATCTCAACGATCCCCTTGCCGTGCGCGATAGAGCAATGCTGGAAGTGATGTACGGCGCGGGTCTGCGTTTATCTGAGTTGGTTGGGCTGGATATTAAACATCTCGACCTCGACACCGGCGAAGTGTGGGTGATGGGTAAGGGCAGTAAAGAGCGTCGCCTGCCGATTGGCCGCAACGCGGTGGCGTGGATTGAGCACTGGCTGGATCTACGCGGGCTATTTGGCAGCGATGACGATGCGCTATTTCTGTCCAAACTGGGCAAACGCATCTCGGCGCGTAATGTGCAGAAACGCTTTGCTGAATGGGGTATCAAGCAGGGGCTGAACAGCCACGTACATCCCCACAAATTGCGTCACTCCTTTGCGACGCATATGCTGGAGTCGAGCGGCGATCTGCGCGGAGTGCAGGAGTTATTGGGTCATGCCAATCTCTCCACGACTCAAATCTATACCCATCTTGATTTTCAACACCTGGCTTCAGTGTACGATGCGGCGCATCCGCGCGCCAAACGGGGGAAATAATGCGTTTTTACCGGCCTTTGGGGCGCATTTCTGCGCTCACCTTTGACCTTGATGACACCCTTTACGATAACCGTCCCGTTATCACACGCACCGAGCAGGAAGCGCTCGCGTTTGTACAGAATTACCATCCGGCGTTGAATTCGCTGCAAAATAGCGACCTACAGCGCTTACGTCAGGCCGTTCGCGACGCCGAGCCGGAAATCTACCACGATGTTACCCAATGGCGTCACCGTGCCGTAGAGCGCGCTATGCTGGAGGCGGGGTTGTCAGCGGCAGAAGCCAGAATGGGGGCGAATGCGGCGATGATGAATTTTGCCAAATGGCGTAGCCGCATTGAAGTCCCGCAGACGACGCATGACACGCTGAAGGCGCTGGCCCGCAAATGGCCGCTGGTGGCGATCACCAACGGTAACGCGCAGCCGGAACTGTTTGGCCTGGGTGATTACTTTGAGTTTGTGCTGCGCGCCGGTCCCGACGGGCGATCAAAACCCTTTAGCGACATGTACACGTTGGCGGCGGAAAAACTGAAAATGCCTGTGGGTGAGATTCTGCACGTGGGTGATGACCTGACGACGGACGTCGCGGGCGCCATCCGTTGTGGTATGCAGGCCTGCTGGATCAAACCGGAAAATGCCGACCTGATGCAAACCGCAGACAGTCGTTTGCTGCCGCATATCGAAATTTCACAGTTGGCATCTCTGACCTCGCTGATATAATCACCAGCAGAACTCTGTATATATACCCAGCTTTTTGGCGGATGGCGCTACGCTTATCCGCCTTACCTACTTTTACGCGGCGGTGCCAATGGACGTTTCTTACCTGCTCGACAGCCTTAATGATAAACAGCGTGAAGCGGTGGCCGCGCCACGCAGCAACATGCTGGTTCTGGCAGGCGCGGGGAGTGGTAAAACGCGCGTGCTGGTGCACCGTATCGCCTGGTTACTGACGGTTGAGAACAACTCGCCGTACTCCATTATGGCGGTGACCTTTACCAACAAAGCGGCGGCGGAAATGCGCCACCGTATCGGCCAGATCATGGGAACCAGCCAGGGCGGTATGTGGGTGGGGACATTCCACGGTCTGGCGCACCGTCTGCTGCGCGCGCACCATATGGATGCGAACCTGCCGCAGGATTTTCAGATCCTCGACAGTGAAGACCAACTGCGTTTGCTCAAGCGTCTGATCAAAGCGATGAATCTTGATGAGAAGCAGTGGCCACCGCGTCAGGCGATGTGGTTCATCAACAGCCAGAAAGACGAAGGGCTGCGTCCGCATCATCTGCAAAGCTACGGCAACCCGGTTGAGCAAACCTGGCAGAAAGTGTATCAGGCTTACCAGGAAGCGTGTGACCGCGCGGGGCTGGTGGATTTCGCCGAGCTGCTGCTGCGCGCCCACGAGCTGTGGCTCAACAAACCGCATATCCTGCAGCACTACCGCGAACGTTTTACCAATATCCTGGTGGACGAATTTCAGGATACCAACAACATTCAGTACGCGTGGATCCGCCTGCTGGCGGGCGATACCGGCAAGGTAATGATCGTCGGCGATGACGATCAGTCAATCTACGGCTGGCGCGGAGCGCAGGTGGAGAACATCCAGCGCTTCCTCACGGATTTCCCCGGCGCAGAAACTATTCGCCTGGAGCAGAACTACCGCTCGACTAACAATATCCTCAGCGCGGCCAACGCCCTGATTGAAAACAACAACGGGCGTCTGGGTAAAAAGCTGTGGACCGATGGCGTCGACGGCGAACCGATCTCGCTGTACTGCGCGTTCAACGAACTCGATGAAGCGCGCTTTGTGGTCAATCGTATCAAGACCTGGCAGGACAACGGTGGTGCGCTGGAGCAATGCGCTATTCTTTATCGCAGCAACGCCCAGTCGCGCGTACTGGAAGAGGCGTTGTTACAGGCCAGCATGCCGTATCGGATTTATGGCGGGATGCGCTTCTTCGAACGCCAGGAAATCAAAGATGCGCTTTCCTACCTGCGTCTGATCGCCAACCGCAATGACGACGCCGCATTTGAGCGCGTGGTGAATACGCCCACCCGCGGGATTGGCGATCGTACTTTGGACGTGGTGCGTCAGACCTCCCGTGACCGCCAGCTAACGTTGTGGCAGGCCTGTCGTGAGCTGTTGCAGGAAAAAGCCCTCGCGGGTCGCGCCGCCAGCGCCTTACAGCGCTTTATGGAGCTGATTGACGCACTGGCGCAGGAGACCGCCGATATGCCGCTGCACGTGCAGACTGACCGGGTGATTAAAGACTCCGGCCTGCGCATGATGTACGAGCAGGAAAAAGGCGAGAAAGGCCAGACGCGTATCGAAAACTTAGACGAACTGGTGACGGCAACGCGCCAGTTCAGCTACAACGAAGAAGACGAAGACTTAATGCCGCTGCAGGCATTCCTGTCTCACGCTGCGCTGGAAGCGGGCGAAGGGCAGGCGGATACCTGGCAGGACGCGGTACAACTGATGACGCTGCACTCGGCGAAAGGTCTGGAGTTCCCGCAGGTGTTTATCGTCGGGATGGAAGAAGGCATGTTCCCCAGCCAGATGTCGCTGGACGAAGGCGGTCGCCTCGAAGAAGAGCGCCGCCTGGCTTACGTAGGCGTGACCCGCGCAATGCAAAAGCTGACCCTGACCTACGCCGAAACGCGTCGTCTGTACGGCAAAGAGGTTTACCATCGTCCGTCGCGCTTTATCGGCGAACTGCCGGAAGCGTGCGTTGAAGAGGTTCGCCTGCGCGCCACTGTCAGCCGCCCGGTGAGCCATCAGCGGATGGGCACGCCAATGGCGGAAAATGATACCGGCTATAAGCTCGGCCAGCGCGTGCGCCACGCTAAATTTGGCGAGGGCACCATCGTCAACCTGGAAGGAAGCGGCGAACACAGTCGTTTGCAGGTCGCTTTCCAGGGGCAGGGGATCAAATGGCTGGTTGCCGCCTACGCCAGACTGGAAACGGTATGATCGCCTGATGTCGCTGCGCTTATCAGGCCTACGCGGAACGTAATATTTTGATTTGTAGGCCGGATAAGGCGAAGCCGCCATCCGGCTATCTGTCGGTTAATATTCTGAAATCATAGATAAATAATTCCCCTCTGCTAACCTTTCTGTATAAGGGGAAATTATTACTTTTTCGCCATCCGTTGCGTGTTGACGTCAAAATTTTGCTGGCGTAACATGCGCGCACGATTACGCTAAGAGGACATTCGCCTTGGACACACCCAGTAGATACTGGCTCATTATCCTGTCATCCAGGATCAACTCCTAAGGCTATCCCTTTTTGCTGATAGCCTTCGCGGTTGTCAGCGACCTTCTGTTTTTTCCCGTCGCGCTGAGTCAGGCTGTTTAATGGTCTGAAACCCAATTTGTTTCTGTGTGCCCTCCGAACTGTCCGATAATTTTTTGCATTGGGAGTCCCGGTCATGCTGAGCGCATTTCAACTGGAAAACAATCGTTTAACTCGCCTTGAGGCAGACGAGATCGAGCACCTGGCCAGTTCGGTTTGGGTCGATTTAGTCGAGCCGGATGACGAAGAACGAAACCGTGTGCAAAAGGACTTGGGCCAGAATCTGGCTACGCGCCCTGAACTGGAAGACATCGAAGCATCCGCACGTTTTTTTGAAGACGAAGACGGTCTGCACATCCACTCCTTCTTCTTTTACGAAGACGCCGACGATCACGCGGGTAACTCAACCGTCGCATTTACCATTCGCGAAGGCCGCCTGTTTACTCTGCGCGAGCGCGAACTGCCGGCCTTCCGCCTGTACCGCATGCGTGCGCGTAACCAGGCGATGGTGGATGGCAACGCCTACGAGCTGTTGCTCGACCTGTTCGAAACCAAAATTGAACAGCTGGCGGATGAGATCGAAAACATCTACAGCGACCTGGAAAAACTCAGCCGTGTGATCATGGAAGGGCGTCAGGGCGATGAGTATGACGAAGCGCTGTCGACGTTGGCGGAACTGGAAGATATCGGCTGGAAAGTACGTCTGTGTCTGATGGATACCCAGCGCGCGCTGAACTTCCTGGTACGTAAAGCGCGTTTGCCGGGCAGTCAGCTGGAGCAGGCGCGTGAGATCCTGCGCGATATCGAGTCACTGCTGCCGCATAATGAATCGCTGTTCCAGAAGGTTAACTTCCTGATGCAGGCGGCGATGGGTTTTATCAACATCGAGCAGAACCGCATCATCAAGATCTTCTCGGTGGTTTCTGTGGTATTCCTGCCGCCGACGCTGGTGGCTTCCAGCTACGGGATGAACTTTGAGTTTATGCCGGAATTGCACTGGAGCTTCGGTTACCCGGGCGCGATTGTCTTTATGATGCTCGCGGGACTGGCGCCGTATCTGTACTTTAAGCGCAAGAACTGGCTGTAATCACTGTACTTTATCCGGCCTACGGCGATGTGCTTTTGTAGGCCGGATAAGCGAAGCGCCATCCGGCACTCCCCTAGCTCCGACGAACCCGTCGTTGCGTATAAATCGCATCCATCACGAAAATCGCCAGTGCCACCCAGATAAACGCAAACGTGACCATTTTATCCGTTCCCGGAACTTCACCATAGAAGGTGACGGCCAGCAGGAACATCAGCGTAGGCCCGATATACTGGAAGAATCCCAGCGTGGACAGACGCAGGCGGGTTGCCGCGCCGGTAAAGCACAGCAGCGGAATGGTGGTCACGACACCCGCGGCAATCAGCAGCAGGTTGAGCGACATGGGGTTTTGCCCCATATGGCTGGTTGAGCTGTCCGCAATGCCAAACAGATAGATGGCGGCGACAGGTAAAAGCCACAGGGTTTCGATCAGCATGCCGGTTTGTGCTTCGACGGCAATCTTCTTGCGCACCAGCCCATAGAACGCAAAGCTGAACGCCAGTCCCAGCGCGATTATTGGCAGCGATCCGAAGGTCCACAGCTGTACCAGCACGCCGCAGGCGGCTAACAGTACCGCCAGCCACTGCATGCGACGAAAGCGCTCACCGAGGAATAGCATTCCCAGCACAATATTCACCAGTGGGTTAATAAAATAGCCGAGGCTGGCTTCCAGCATATGGTGATTATTGACCGCCCAAATGAACAGCAGCCAGTTTCCGCCGATGAGCACTGCAGAGAGCGCCAGCAGGAAGATCTTCTTTGGCGTTTGTAGCAGCGTTTTAACGCCTGACCACTGGCGGCTGATGCTCATCAGTACCACCATAAAGAAAAATGACCAGATGACGCGGTGCGTCAGGATCTCATCCGCCGGGACATAGTAAATCAGCTTGAAGTAGGCGGGAGCGATACCCCAAATAAAATAAGCAGCAAGAGCGAGTAGCACGCCCTGCCGCGTTTGTTTAGCATCCATCGGGAAAACTCATTGCAGAAATGTAACAGCAGTTTACCTTTTTTTAGGCACTTACCCCACCATATAAGTGGCGGTTGCGCTGGCAATATAAAGCTGTTCTTCGTTATGCAATTCCACGCGCGCAACAGCGACTTTATTACCCGCCCGCAGCAGGCTACTGGTGGCGGTAAAGCGATTCCCTCTTCCGGGGCGCAGATAATCAACACGCAAATCGATTGTACCCATGCGTGACATCCGCTGACGTAGTTCGTCCTCGCTGATCGTTTCATGGCGGGTCAGCGTACTCCCAACGCATACCAGCCCGGCGGCGACGTCCAGCGCCGAGGCGATCACGCCGCCATGCAGAATGCTTTGCGCCCAGTTGCCGACCATCATCGGTTGGTTATTAAAGGCTAATTGAGCAAATTCTTTCTCATAGCGTTCGAGCTCCAGTCCCAGCGCCCGGTTAAACGGCATATGATAGACAAACATTTCACCCACTAACTTCAGCGCTTCCTCAGCAGTAAGTACGGCAGACATACGATCCCTACATCTCTATGGTTAATGAAATGTTGATATTATGCTTATTATTTGTTGTTTTCTACTTTAGGACGGGATAACTAACGAGGAATTAGCTAAGTATGTAGAATACTTGCCAGATAATTATACAATTCATCAATATTTTGGTTCAGGAGAACATTACCGATGCGGGCGATTCTGGGATGGTTACTACCAGCAATTATGCTGCCGTTGACCGCGTATGCGCAGGAAGCGACAGTGAAAGAGATTCATGATGCACCGGCGGTTCGTGGCAGTATTATCGCTAATATGCTGCAGGAACATGACAACCCTTTCACGCTTTATCCTTATGACACCAACTATCTTATTTACACCAATACCAGCGACATGAACAAAGAGGCGATCAGCAGTTATAGCTGGTCCGAAAATGCGCGCAAAGATGAAGTTAAGTTTCAGTTAAGCCTGGCGTTTCCGCTCTGGCGCGGGATATTAGGCCCAAACTCGGTACTTGGCGGTTCCTATACCCAGAAGTCCTGGTGGCAGCTTTCGAACAGTGAAGAGTCTTCACCGTTTCGCGAAACCAACTACGAACCGCAATTGTTCCTCGGTTTCGCCACCGACTATCGCTTTGCCGGTTGGACGCTTCGTGATGTCGAAATGGGTTATAACCATGACTCCAACGGCCGATCCGATCCCACGTCACGTAGCTGGAACCGTCTTTATACCCGTCTGATGGCTGAAAATGGTAACTGGCTGGTGGAAGTTAAGCCGTGGTACGTGATTGGTAGCACCGACGATAACCCTGATATCACTAAATACATGGGCTACTATCAGCTGAAAATGGGGTATCACCTGGGTGACGCGGTTATCAGCGTGAAAGGCCAGTACAACTGGAATACCGGCTACGGCGGCGCAGAGCTGGGGGCCAGCTATCCCATCACGAAGCATGTGCGTCTATACACTCAGGTCTACAGTGGTTACGGCGAATCGCTGATTGACTACAACTTCAATCAGACGCGTGTTGGTGTGGGCGTGATGCTCAACGATATCTTCTGATAAGTATTGAGAGTATTTTAATCATTGCAGTTTCTCTCTCAGGCGCTGAAAATAGCGCCTGTTTTTATTTCAGGCTAATGGGGTTAATGTGGCGCAGGCGGAAGTGTTGAATCTGGAAATGGGCGCTAAACAGGTTTTGCAGGAAACCTTTGGCTACCAACAGTTTCGCCCCGGTCAGGAAGAAATCATTGATACCGTGCTCTCTGGTCGCGACTGCCTGGTCGTTATGCCGACCGGCGGCGGTAAATCCCTGTGCTATCAAATTCCCGCATTATTGCTAAACGGACTCACCGTTGTTGTTTCCCCGCTGATTTCCCTGATGAAAGATCAGGTCGATCAACTGCTAGCCAACGGCGTGGCGGCGGCGTGCCTGAATTCTACTCAAAGTCGTGAACAGCAGCTTGAGGTGATGGCGGGCTGTCGCAGCGGGCAGATTCGCTTACTGTACATTGCGCCCGAACGCCTGATGCTGGATAACTTCCTTGAGCATCTGGCGCACTGGAATCCGGTGCTGCTGGCGGTTGATGAAGCGCACTGTATTTCGCAGTGGGGGCATGATTTCCGCCCCGAGTACGCTGCGCTGGGCCAGCTGCGCCAGCGTTTCCCGACGCTGCCGTTTGTGGCGCTGACCGCGACCGCGGATGAGACAACCAGGCTGGACATTGTGCGTCTGCTGGGACTCAACGATCCGTTAATTCAGATCAGCAGCTTTGACCGCCCGAACATTCGCTACATGCTGATGGAGAAGTTTAAGCCGCTCGATCAGCTGATGCGCTACGTGCAAGAGCAGCGCGGTAAGTCTGGCATTATCTATTGTAACAGTCGCGCCAAAGTCGAAGACACCGCCGCGCGTCTGCAAAGCCGTGGCATCAGCGCCGGGGCTTATCATGCCGGGCTGGAAAATGCCGTACGCGCCGAGGTGCAGGAGAAATTCCAGCGTGATGACCTGCAAATCGTAGTGGCGACCGTGGCGTTCGGTATGGGGATCAACAAACCTAACGTACGCTTCGTGGTGCATTTCGATATTCCGCGTAACATCGAATCCTATTACCAGGAAACCGGCCGCGCCGGGCGTGATGGCCTGCCGGCGGAAGCGATGCTGTTTTACGATCCGGCTGATATGGCATGGCTACGCCGTTGCCTCGAAGAGAAACCCGCCGGGCAACTGCTGGATATCGAACGTCATAAGCTCAATGCGATGGGGGCGTTTGCCGAGGCGCAGACCTGTCGTCGTCTGGTGTTGCTGAACTATTTTGGCGAAGGGCGCCAGGAGCCGTGTGGCAACTGCGATATCTGTCTCGACCCGCCAAAACAGTACGACGGACTTATGGATGCGCGCAAAGCGCTGTCGACGATTTACCGTGTTAACCAACGCTTCGGCATGGGATACGTCGTGGAAGTGCTGCGCGGAGCGAATAACCAGCGTATTCGCGAACTGGCTCATGACAAACTGCCGGTCTATGGCATTGGTCGCGAGCAAAGCCACGAACACTGGGTGAGCGTTATTCGCCAGCTTATTCACCTGGGCCTGGTGACGCAGAATATTGCTCATCACTCCGCGTTACAGCTAACCGAAGCCGCGCGTCCGGTGTTGCGCGGTGACGTTGCGTTACAGCTTGCTGTACCACGTATTGTAGCGCTGAAACCGCGTGCGATGCAGAAATCCTTCGGTGGTAACTACGACCGCAAACTGTTCGCCAAATTGCGTAAGCTGCGTAAAGCCATTGCCGACGAAGAGAACATTCCGCCGTACGTGGTGTTCAACGACGCCACGCTGATTGAAATGGCGGAGCAGATGCCGGTTTCACCGAGTGAAATGCTAAGCGTCAACGGTGTGGGGATGCGTAAACTGGAGCGTTTCGGTAAAGAGTTTATGGCGCTTATTCGCACACACGTTGATGGTGACGACGAAGAGTAGTCAGCCGGGCAAAAAAGTGCCAGGATGGTGACTCACTGAACTATTCCCCCGCGAGTCATTTTTATGTTAACGCTATTTTTCACCGTTGCGTTGGTGCATATCGTTGCGCTGATGAGCCCCGGTCCCGATTTCTTTTTTGTTTCTCAAACTGCGGTTAGCCGTTCGCGCAAAGAAGCTATGATGGGCGTGCTGGGCATTACCTGCGGCGTCATGGTCTGGGCTGGCGTGGCACTGCTCGGCCTGCATCTGATTATCGAAAAAATGGCCTGGCTGCATACCATTATTATGGTCGGCGGGGGGCTGTATCTGTGCTGGATGGGTTATCAGATGCTGCGCGGCGCGTTTAAAAAACAGGATGTTGCAGCGCCCACTCCGCAGGTGGAGCTGGCGCAGAGCGGACGCAGCTTTTTGAAAGGTCTGCTGACCAACCTGGCGAACCCTAAAGCCATTATCTATTTTGGCTCCGTCTTCTCATTGTTCGTTGGCGACAACGTGGGAACGGGCGCGCGTTGGGGGATCTTTGCTCTGATTATCGTGGAAACGCTGGCGTGGTTTACCGTGGTCGCCAGCCTGTTTGCGCTCCCGAAAATGCGTCGTGGCTATCAGCGTCTGGCGAAGTGGATTGATGGTTTTGCCGGCGCGCTGTTCGCAGGCTTCGGTATCCATCTGATTATTTCGCGCTAAGTTTGTTGCCCGCCTGGGAGTCCCAGGCGGTATGCGGCTTATTGCGCAAGCTTCTGTAGCTCATCCTTCGAAAGGCCGGTCATTTCCATAATCGCGTCGGTATCAAGACCTCGCTCGAGCATCGCTTTTGCTACATCAGTAAGGGCAATGCGCCTCCCTTCTTCACGGCCTATCTGCTTTAGTTGATCCGCCATTGTCATCAGTTTTTCTCCATGCTGCGGCACCCGCTGTGCCAGCTTATACAATAATGTCTGAACATCTTGTGTATTCCCTGCTTGCACCATGTAGTTTACCAGCACGGTTATTTGTTGTCCGCTCATCTTCTCCAGCATAAACAGGCGGGTAAGTTTATCCAGCAACTGCGCCATGTCGCGCTGGCGAATGTGTTTTTGTACTAATGTCAGCGCTGCCATACTGCGATGCTGCATGATCTCATCATCTGGAATAACCGTCACATCCACCAACGGAAATGGTGTGCTGTAAAGTTGAAGGGCGGTTCCAGAATCCTCAAAGTGATCCAGCCAGTTCATTGAGCCTTGCCATGGGCTTTGCTTGCCATGGTAAAAGAGCACTGGAATAACCAGCGGCAGAGTGTCGTTTCCAGCCTCAAGATGACGCTGCATCGCTGCGATAGCGTAGCGCATCAGGCGAAATGACATGTGCTTATCCGGTGAGCTTTGATGCTCAATGAGCACATGTACATAGCCATGTCCGCTGGTGGTTTCCAGTGAGTAGAGAATATCGCTGAAATAGGGGCGCAGATCGTCCTCCACAAAACTGCCTGATTCCAGACGAAGCGTTTCCAGTTTGCATATTTTGATTAACGAGGGAGGAAGATGAAGTTCGATAAAGTCCCGCGCGGTTTCCACGCGGGAGAGGAAGGTTTTAAATATTGCGTCATGTGGTGTTGTTACTTCCGCCATCGTTAATCATCCGTGTGTGGTGAATATGGCAGCATTCTGGCATTAGCAATCAACGTCTAACAGTACAGGATAAAAGGCTTTTCTCCCTTTGCGGCGAAGTACGAAAAGCCATGTTCAGAGGCTCTTACAGATAGCATTTCATTGCGAGCGACGTTCCATTTGCTAGGCATGCCTTGCCGATGCCAGCAGGGCGCCTATCAGCATAAATAGCGAGCCAAACACTTTGTTGAGCGCCTTCATTTGCTTTGGCCCTTTAATCCAGCCAGCAATGCGCGTGGCCAACGTCGCGTAACCGATCATCACAATGATATCGACCACGATGGTCGTGACGCCAAGCACCACGTACTGCATCAACTGCGGTTCTTGCGGCAGGATAAACTGCGGGAACAGAGCGGCAAGGAAAACTATGCTCTTAGGATTGGTCAGATTAACAAAGACCGCGCGTTTGAACAGCCGGCTGCGCGATTGCGTATTTGCCATAGTGTTCAGATCGATAGCACCCGCCGCGCGCCATTGCTGAATACCCAGCCAAATCAGATAGGCCGCTCCCGCCCACTTCAGCACCTCAAATGCGATCACCGAACGTGAAAATAGCGTTCCCAGTCCTACGCCAACCAGAACGATATGAATACCCAACCCGGTCTGCAAACCTGCAATCGACGCGCTGGCACCGCGATATCCGTGGCTGATGGCGGTGGTCATGGTATTGATTGCGCCAGAGCCTGGGGACAAGCTCAAAATAATAGAGGTCAGCAGGTAGGCGAACCACCATTCAAAGGTCATGAGAAACTCCCGGATTGTCTATTTTTATGCCACAATACGCTACTGCCGTTAGGTTGTGTCAGTGACGGCGAAAAAAACGATTTTACTTGGTCAGCGAGGCTGGATACCCGATGTTTCAGCAGCAAAAAGACTGGGAAACAAGAGAAAACGCGTTTGCTGCTTTTTCCATGGGGCCACTGACAGATTTCTGGCGTCAGCGGGAAGAAGCGGAATTTACGGGCGTGGATGATATTCCCGTACATTTTGTTCGTTTTCATGCAGAAAAAAACGATCGCGTCATCGTCGTCTGTCCTGGACGCATTGAAAGTTACGTGAAATACGCTGAACTGGCGTATGACCTGTTTCATTCTGGTTTTGACGTTCTCATTATCGATCACCGTGGCCAGGGGCGTTCCGGGCGTATGCTTTCGGATCCGCATCGCGGTCATGTCGATAACTTTAATGATTATGTCGACGATCTAACCGCCTTCTGGCAGCAGGAAGTGCTACCCGGCCCGTGGAGAAAACGCTATATCCTGGCGCATTCAATGGGCGGGGCGATTGCCACGTTATTCCTGCAGCGCCACCCGAATCAGTGTGATGCCATCGCGCTTTGCGCACCGATGTTTGGTATTGTGATGCGCTTTCCCGACTGGATGGTGCGCCATATACTGGACTGGGCCGAAGGGCATCCGCGGATCCGCGAAGGCTATGCGATGGGAACCGGGCGCTGGCGGGCGCTGCCGTTCGGTATGAATGCGTTAACCCATAGTCGACAGCGCTATCGGCGCAATCTACGCTTTTATGCTGATGAGCCGCGGTTGCGCGTTGGCGGTCCCACCTATCACTGGGTACGTGAAGGGATTCTGGCTGGCGAACAGGTTTTGGCTGGCGCCGGAGATGATGCGACGCCGACGCTGCTGATTCAGGCTGAGGAAGAGCGTGTGGTAGATAACCGCATGCACGATCGTTTTTGTGAACTCCGCGCTGCAGCGGGCCATCCTGTAGAAGGGGGGCAGCCGCTTGTCATCAAAGGCGCGTACCATGAGATCCTTTTTGAAAAGGACGCCATGCGCTCAGTCGCGCTTAACGCTATTGTCGAATTTTTCGACAAGCATAACTCATCCAGCGGAACCCGCTTTGCCTAGAGGTTGAATTTTCTTATGTATCAGGTTGTTGCGTCTGATTTAGACGGTACGCTGCTTTCTCCCGACCATACTCTGTCCCCTTATGCCAAAGAGACGCTGAAGTTATTGACCGCTCGCGACGTTAACTTCGTGTTTGCGACTGGCCGTCATCATGTTGATGTGGGGCAAATTCGCGATAACCTCGGCATTAAAACCTACATGATCACGTCCAATGGCGCGCGCGTGCATGATTCTGACGGGAATCTGGTGTTTTCCCATAACCTGGATCGCGATATTGCCAGCGACCTGTTTGGCGTAGTGAATGCAAACCCGGACATCGTGACCAATGTATATCGTGATGATGAGTGGTTTATGAATCGCCATCGTCCGGACGAAATGCGTTTCTTCAAAGAAGCGGTGTTTAACTATTCACTGTTTGAACCTGCATTACTGGAGCCTGAGGGCGTCAGCAAAGTGTTCTTCACCACCGACTCTCACGAAAGGCTACTGCCGCTGGAGCAGGCGATCAACGCCCGCTGGGGCGATCGCGTCAACGTCAGCTTCTCTACGCTTACCTGTCTGGAAGTCATGGCTGGCGGCGTATCGAAAGGTCATGCGCTGGAAGCGGTAGCAAAAGCGATGGGCTACAGCCTGAAAGACTGCATCGCCTTTGGCGATGGGATGAACGATGCGGAAATGCTCTCCATGGCAGGTAAAGGCTGCATCATGGGCAACGCCCACCAGCGCCTGAAGGATCTGCACCCGGAACTGGAAGTCATTGGTCTTAATGCCGACGATGCCGTGCCACACTATCTGCGTGAACTGTTTTTGCAGCAACCTTCTGTTCGTTAGCTGACCAGTTGTCAACTAAAAACTCCGCTACAATGGGTGTACCTTTTGTTAAGAGACATCCATTGTGGCGTTACTCATCATTACCACAATTCTGTGGGCCTTTTCCTTTAGCCTGTTTGGCGAGTACCTTGCCGGTCATGTCGATAGCTATTTTGCGGTGCTGGTGCGCGTTGGGCTGGCGGCGTTGGTGTTCCTGCCGTTTCTACGTACTCGTGGGCACAGCGTAAAAACGATCGGGCTGTATATGCTGGTGGGTGCCATGCAGCTTGGCATTATGTACATGCTGAGTTTTCACGCCTATCTGTACCTGACGGTTTCAGAACTGCTGCTCTTTACCGTGCTGACGCCGCTCTACATTACGCTGATTTATGATCTGATGAGCGGACGTCGTCTGCGCTGGAGTTACGCCTTTAGTGCGTTACTGGCGGTGATTGGCGCGGGGATCATTCGTTACGATCAGGTGACCAGCCACTTCTGGACCGGTCTGCTGTTGGTGCAGTTGTCCAATATCAGCTTTGCCATTGGTATGGTGGGCTATAAACGTCTGATGGAGACGCGGCCAATGCCGCAGCACAACGCCTTTGCCTGGTTTTATATGGGCGCCTTTATGGTGGCTGTCGTGGCCTGGTTCATGCTGGGCAATGCGCAGAAAATGCCTGCAACCACGCTACAGTGGGGAATTCTGGTCTTTCTTGGCGTGGCGGCGTCCGGCATTGGTTACTTTATGTGGAACTACGGCGCGACCCAGGTGGATGCGGGCACGCTGGGCATAATGAACAATATGCATGTCCCTGCCGGACTGCTGGTTAACCTGGCTATCTGGCATCAACAACCTCACTGGCCAAGCTTCATCATTGGTGCGGCTGTGATAGTGGCTTCACTGTGGGTACATCGAAAGTGGGTCGTTCCGCACTCCGTACAAACGGCAGGTGATCGCAGGCGTGATTCCGCGCTGAGCGAATAAACGCTTCTGTGACCGGCTGTCGCTGCTCGCCATCACGCACGGCGGCGTACAGTCGGCTCCACAACCCATCACCCAGGGTTTTGGTCACTACCAGGCCCTGGCGTTCAAAACTCTCCACCACCCAGTGCGGTAATGCCGCGATACCCATTCTGGCTGCAACCATCTGAATCAGCAGCAAGGTGTTATCCACGCTTTTCAGCGACGGACTAACGCCTGCAGGCTGCAGAAAATGCCGCCATACATCCAGTCGACTCCGCTGTACCGGGTAAATCAGCAGTGTCTCGCTGGCCAAATCTTCCGGTGTGATTTGTGTTTTGCTGGCCAACGGATGGTCAGGCGCCAGTACCAGGCGGACTTCAAAATCAAACATCGGTGAGTAGTGCAATCCGCTGCGCGGCAGGATGTCGGAGGTTAACACCAGATCCAGCTCATCCTGCTGTAGCGCTGGTTGCGGATCGAACGTCACGCCGGATTTAAAGTCCATCTCCACCTGCGGCCAGTTGGCACGAAAATTCTCCAGCGCGGGCGTCAGCCATTGAATACAACTGTGACATTCAATCGCAATTCGCAACCGGGTTTGCTGCGGTTCGTTGCAGGCCTGCAGCGCACGACCAATTTGCGGCAACACCTGATTGGCTAACTGCAGCAGGATTTCTCCCTGCGGCGTAAAGCGCAGAGGCTGGCTTTTACGGATAAAAAGTCGAAAGCCAAGGCGCTGCTCCAGATCGCTGAACTGGTGAGAAAGGGCGGATTGGGTCTGATGCAACGTCGCCGCTGCGGCTGCCAGAGAACCACTATTCCGCAACGCCTGGAGCGTTTTCAGGTGTTTAATCTCGATCATGAAAGTCCTTCACTTCGGCATGAACAAATTGCGCTTGAGGAATATACAGTAACCGCCAATTATGGATGTGTAAACATCTGGACGGCTAAAATCCTTCGTCTTTTAAATTTATGGTGCGTTGGCTTCGTTTCCCCACCCCGGTCACTTACTTCAGTAAGCTCCTGGGGATGAGTAAACTTGCCGCCTTCCCTAAATTCAAAATCCATAGGATTTACATATAATTAGAGGAAGAAAAATGACAATATTGAATCACACCCTCGGTTTCCCTCGCGTTGGCCTGCGTCGCGAGTTGAAGAAAGCGCAAGAAAGCTACTGGGCGGGAAATTCTTCCCGTGAAGATTTGCTGACCGTTGGCCGAGAGCTGCGTGCCCGCCACTGGGATCAGCAGAAGCAGGCGGGTGTTGACCTGCTGCCGGTGGGTGATTTTGCCTGGTACGATCACGTGCTGACCACCAGCCTGCTGCTCGGCAACGTTCCGGCTCGCCATCAAAATAAAGACGGCTCGGTCGATATCGATACCTTATTCCGCATTGGCCGTGGCCGCGCACCAACGGGTGAACCCGCAGCGGCGGCAGAAATGACCAAATGGTTTAACACCAACTATCACTATATGGTGCCAGAGTTCACTAAAGGTCAGCAGTTCAAACTGACCTGGACCCAACTGCTGGATGAAGTGGACGAAGCGCTGGCGCTCGGCCACAAGGTGAAGCCTGTGCTGCTGGGGCCGGTAACCTACCTGTGGTTGGGTAAAGTGAAAGGCGAACAGTTTGATCGCCTGAGCCTGTTGAACGACATTCTGCCGGTTTACCAGCAGGTACTGGCCGAGTTGGCGAAACGCGGTATTGAGTGGGTGCAGATTGACGAACCCGCGCTGGTACTGGAATTGCCGCAAGCGTGGCTGGACGCCTTCAAACCTGCTTATGACGTGCTGACGGGTCAGGTGAAGCTGCTACTGACCACCTACTTCGAAGGCGTAACGCCAAACCTGGATACCATTACCGCCCTGCCGGTGCAGGGACTGCACGTTGACTTCGTGCACGGCAAAGATGATGCAGCCGAGCTGCACACGCGTCTGCCAGCCGACTGGCTGCTGTCAGCGGGGCTGGTGAACGGCCGCAACGTCTGGCGTGCCGATCTCAGCGAAAAATACTCACAAATCAAAGATATCGTCGGGAAACGTAACCTGTGGGTGGCTTCTTCCTGCTCCCTGCTGCACAGCCCAATCGATCTCAGTGTTGAAACCCGCCTTGATGCAGAAGTGAAGAGCTGGTTTGCCTTCGCCCTGCAAAAATGCGGCGAGCTGGCGCTGCTGCGCGATGCATTGAATAGCGGTGATACGGCAGCAATTGTCGAGTGGAGCGCACCTATTCAGGCTCGTCGTCACTCTACCCGCGTACACAACGCCGCAGTGGAAAAACGTCTGGCGGCAATCACCGCCCAGGACAGCCAGCGCGCTAACGCTTACCCGGTTCGTGCCGAGGCGCAACGTGCCCGCTTTAATCTGCCGGCATGGCCGACTACGACTATCGGTTCATTCCCGCAAACCACAGAAATTCGCGGCCTGCGCCTGGATTTCAAAAAGGGCAACCTGGATGCCGGTAACTATCGCACCGGAATTGCGGAACATATTAAACAGGCGATTGTTGAACAGGAACGTCTGGGTCTCGACGTGCTGGTACACGGTGAAGCCGAGCGTAATGACATGGTTGAATACTTTGGCGAGCATCTGGACGGTTTCGTCTTTACCCAGAACGGTTGGGTGCAGAGCTACGGCTCTCGCTGCGTGAAGCCGCCGGTGGTGATTGGCGACGTCAGCCGCCCGGAAGCGATCACCGTGGAGTGGGCGAAATATGCCCAGTCGCTGACCGACAAACCGGTAAAAGGCATGCTGACCGGTCCGGTGACCATTCTCTGCTGGTCATTCCCGCGTGAAGACGTGACGCGTGAAACCATCGCGAAGCAGATCGCGCTGGCGCTGCGTGATGAAGTGGCGGATCTGGAAGCGGCGGGTATCGGCATCATCCAGATTGATGAACCGGCACTGCGCGAAGGTTTACCACTACGTCGCAGCGACTGGGCGGCGTATCTGGAGTGGGGCGTGGAAGCCTTCCGCATTAACGCGGCGGTAGCGAAGGATGAAACCCAGATCCACACCCACATGTGTTATTGCGAGTTCAACGACATCATGGACTCCATTGCGGCGCTGGATGCGGACGTGATCACCATCGAAACCTCGCGCTCTGATATGGAGTTGCTGGAATCGTTTGAAGAGTTCGACTATCCGAACGAAATCGGGCCGGGCGTATACGATATTCACTCGCCGAACGTTCCGAGCGTGGAGTGGATTGAAGCCCTGTTGAAGAAAGCCGAGCAGCGCATTCCAGCAGAACGTCTGTGGGTGAACCCGGACTGCGGCCTGAAAACCCGCGGCTGGCCGGAAACCCGTGCTGCGCTGGCGAACATGGTCAAAGCGGCGCAGAATCTGCGTCAGGCGTAATTCATTGCCCGGGAAGCGCTTGCGCTTACCCGGGTTACAGGAAATCGCAATAGTTGTAGGCCCGGTAAGGCGTCGCCACCACCGGGCAATTAACGTTTATTTCTTCCCACCGTATTGCACGAACCACTCCAGCATTCTCTGCCAACCGTCTTTCGCGGACTCTTCGTGATAGCTCGGGCGATAATCGGCGTTGAACGCATGTCCGGCATCGGGATAGACCACGATTTCCGCTTTAGCATTGGCGGCGCGTAGCGCCTGGCGCATTGTTTCAACGGTATCTTGCGGAATGCTGGTGTCCTGGCCGCCATAAAGCCCCAAAACGGGGGCGTTAAGATCGGTTGCGATATCAACGGGATGTTTTGGCGAGTTGAGGGTTTTGTCACCCACCAGTTTGCCATACCACGCCACGGCTGCTTTTAACTGCGGATTATGTGCGGCATACAGCCAGGTGATGCGTCCACCCCAGCAAAATCCGGTGATCATCAACTGGTGCGCATCTCCTCCGTTGCGGGAGGCCCAGCTGGCGACGTGGTCCAGATCGGCCAGTACCTGAGAGTCAGGCACTTTGGCGACAAGGCCACTAAGCAGCGTAGGGATATCGGCAAAGTCATTGGGATCGCCTTCGCGAAAATAGAGTTCTGGTGCGATAGCCAGATACCCTTCCAGAGCCAGACGACGGCAAACGTCACGAATGTGCTCATGAATACCAAAAATCTCCTGCACGACAATGACTACGGGCAGCAGGCCATCAGTCTGTTTTGGTCGTGCGTGATACGCTGGCATATCATCGCCTTGTGAAGGTATAGACGTTACACCGGCGATAATTGCATTATCCGGGGTGTGAACCGTGGTAGACGTCGGTGGAGATACAGCAGGTGCAAAGCCAGATTGTCGTGTTGTCATGGTATTCTCCGTACCCTTAAATATTCAGCAAAAAAGCGCATTGTTAACTATAGACACATGCAACGAACCACATTGCCTTAAACGGGCTATCTTTTGTGCAGGGCTTCCTTATATCGCATCATTTATGTGATAAAGATCACTATTTAATGGTAATTGAATGCAATTGATTTACATCATAGTGATGACTGTCACGAAAATATGTTTATGCCTTCGGTAAAGTGTGTTTTTGCTTCTTCTGACAAAACCGATTCACAGAGGAGTTTTTATGTCTAAGTCTGATGTTTTTCATCTCGGCCTCACTAAGAACGATTTACAAGGGGCTACGCTTGCTATCGTCCCTGGCGACCCGGAGCGTGTGGAAAAGATCGCCGCGCTGATGGATAAGCCGGTTAAGCTGGCATCTCATCGCGAGTTCACCACCTGGCGTGCTGAGCTGGATGGTAAAGCCGTGATCGTTTGCTCTACCGGTATCGGCGGCCCGTCCACCTCTATTGCCGTAGAAGAACTGGCACAGCTGGGCATTCGTACCTTCCTGCGTATCGGTACGACTGGCGCTATCCAGCCGCATATCAACGTGGGTGATGTGCTGGTTACCACTGCATCTGTTCGTCTGGACGGTGCAAGCCTGCACTTCGCACCAATGGAATTCCCGGCCGTTGCGGACTTCGAGTGCACCACCGCGCTGGTGGAAGCGGCGAAATCTATCGGCGCCACCACTCACGTGGGTGTTACCGCGTCTTCTGACACCTTCTACCCGGGCCAGGAGCGTTATGACACCTTCTCTGGTCGCGTCGTGAGCCGTTTCAAAGGCTCAATGGAAGAGTGGCAGTCTATGGGCGTCATGAACTACGAAATGGAATCTGCTACGCTACTGACCATGTGCGCAAGCCAGGGTCTGCGTGCCGGTATGGTCGCGGGTGTTATCGTGAACCGTACTCAGCAAGAGATCCCTAATGCGGAAACGATGAAACAAACGGAAAGTCACGCGGTGAAAATCGTGGTAGAAGCCGCGCGTCGTTTACTGTAATTCTCCCGTCTATTCAAAAAGGCCGACGCGTTCGGCCTTTTTATTTTGCGTAGTGCCTCGCAGGAAATTCCTTTTAAACTGGACGTTTATACAGCACAATTCTATTTTGTGCGGGTAAGTCGTTGCTGTAAGGGGGCGTTGTGGATATTTCAATTATGATGAGTGCCGTGTTGGCGTTAGCCGCAGGGCTACTGGTAGGGTGGCTGGCGACAAAAGCACGCGCCGATCAAATCCGTGCCGACCTCATCGAAGAGCGACGTGAACTGGATATTGCGCTAAGCGCCGCTCGCCAGCAGCTCTCGCAGGAAGCTCACTGGCGTGATGAGTGCGAACTACTCAATAACGAATTACGCAGTCTGCACAGTATCAACACCTCTCTGGAAGCCGATCTCCGTGAAGTCACTACCCGGCTGGAAGCAACGCAACAGCATGCGGAAGATAAAATCCGCCAGATGATCAACAGCGAACAGCGTCTGAGTGAACAGTTTGAAAATCTGGCGAATCGTATTTTTGAGCACAGCAACCGCCGTGTTGATGAGCAAAATCGCCAAAGTCTGAACAGCCTGCTTGCGCCGCTTCGTGAACAACTGGACGGTTTTCGTCGCCAGGTTCAGGATAGCTTTGGTAAAGAGGCACAAGAACGCCATACCCTGGCACACGAAATTCGTAATCTCCAACAACTGAATGCGCAGATGGCGCAGGAAGCGGTAAACCTGACGCGGGCATTAAAAGGCGATAACAAAACGCAGGGTAATTGGGGAGAGGTCGTACTCACGCGGGTACTCGAAGCTTCTGGTCTGCGTGAGGGTTATGAATATGAAACCCAGGTCAGCATCGAAAACGACGCCCGTTCGCGAATGCAGCCTGATGTCATCGTTCGGCTACCGCAGGGTAAAGATGTGGTGATCGATGCGAAAATGACGCTGGTCGCCTATGAGCGCTATTTTAACGCAGAAGATGAATACACCCGCGAAAGTGCATTGCAGGAGCACATCGCCTCGGTGCGCAACCATATTCGACTACTGGGGCGCAAAGATTATCAGCAGCTTCCTGGGCTGCGTACGCTTGACTATGTGTTGATGTTTATCCCCGTTGAGCCCGCTTTTTTGCTGGCGCTCGACAGACAGCCCGAACTGATTACCGAAGCGCTTAGAAATAACATTATGCTGGTGAGCCCTACCACGCTGTTGGTGGCATTGCGCACGATCGCCAACCTGTGGCGCTACGAGCATCAGAGTCGTAATGCGCAACAAATTGCCGATCGGGCCAGCAAACTTTATGACAAGATGCGGTTGTTTGTGGATGATATGTCGGCAATAGGTCAAAGCCTGGACAAAGCCCAGGACAACTACCGACAGGCGATGAAAAAACTCTCTTCCGGTCGTGGAAACGTCCTGTCGCAGGCAGAAGCGTTTCGTAGTTTAGGCGTGGAAATTAAGCGCGAGATAAATCCTGAGCTGGCTGAACAAGCTACTACACAGGATGAAGAATACCGCTTGCGCTCGGTCCCTGAGACGCAACAAGATGCATCTTACCCCGAGGATGAAGCGGTAAATCAGCAATCAAACTAGTCCATTTGGGGTAGTTGAACCCGGTAGAAGGGTAGGGCAAATTGGCCCAATCTGTTACACTTCTCGAACATTTTTTGGATGAGCAGGCACTGAGATGGTGGATAATTCACAAGAAACGACGCACTTTGGCTTTCAGACCGTCGCTAAAGAGCAGAAAGCTGACATGGTGGCCCACGTTTTTCATTCTGTGGCGTCTAAATATGACGTTATGAATGACTTAATGTCATTTGGCATTCATCGTTTGTGGAAGCGCTTCACCATTGATTGCAGTGGCGTGCGTCGCGGGCAAACCGTTCTCGATTTAGCAGGCGGTACCGGCGATCTGACAGCGAAATTCTCTCGCATGGTTGGTGAAACCGGCAAAGTTGTGCTGGCGGATATCAATGACTCAATGCTCAAAATGGGTCGCGAAAAGCTGCGTAATATTGGCGTGGTAGGTAACGTTGAGTACGTTCAGGCGAATGCGGAAGCATTACCTTTCCCTGACAACACGTTTGACTGCATCACCATCTCTTTCGGTCTGCGCAACGTAACGGATAAAGACAAAGCATTACGCTCCATGTACCGCGTATTGAAGCCGGGCGGACGTCTACTGGTGCTGGAATTCTCCAAACCCATAATCGAACCGTTGAGCAAAGCCTACGACGCATACTCTTTCCATGTTCTGCCGCGCATAGGTTCAATGGTAGCAAGCGATGCGGACAGCTACCGTTATTTGGCGGAGTCCATCCGTATGCATCCCGATCAGGACACCTTAAAAGCAATGATGCAAGATGCCGGGTTCGAAAGCGTTGATTACTACAACCTGACAGCAGGTGTCGTTGCGCTGCATCGTGGTTACAAGTTCTGACAGGAGAGTGGGGATGCCTTTAAAACCCTTAGTAACCGCAGGCGTTGAAAATCTGCTCAACACCTTTCTGTACCGTTCTCCTGCGCTGAAGTCAGCCCGAACGCGTTTACAGGGTAAGGTGCTGCGTGTTGATCTCAAAGGATTTTCAACACCGTTAGTCCTGGTATTTAGCGAGCGCCAGGTCGATGTGCTGGGGGCATGGGAAGGCGAAGCCGATTGCACCGTAATCACATATGCCAGTGTGTTACCGAAATTGCGTGATCGACAGCAACTCACCACGCTTATCCGCAGCGGTGAGCTGGAAGTCCAGGGCGATATCCAGGTAGTACAGAACTTTGTTGCGCTGGCCGATCTGGCGGAGTTGGATCCTGCAGAACTGTTAGCACCCTATACCGGCGATATCGTCGCGGAAGGGGTCAGTAAAGTCTTGCGTGGTGGAGCGAAGTTCCTGTGCCATAACTTTCAGCGCCAGCAGCGCTATGTCGCCGAAGCGATCACTGAAGAGTGGCGCATGGCTCCTGGTCCACTAGAGGTTGCATGGTTTGCTGAAGAAACGGCAGCCGTTGAGCGCGCGGTTGAATCTCTGGCCAAACGGCTGGAAAAACTGGAGGCCAAATGACGCCAGGTGAAGTACGGCGCCTTTATTTCATCATTCGCACTTTTTTAAGCTACGGTCTTGATGAACTCATCCCCAAAATGCGAATCACGCTGCCGCTTCGGTTGTGGCGTTACTCGTTGTTCTGGATGCCCAACCGACATAAAGACAAACCGCTGGGAGAAAGGCTGAGACTGGCTTTACAGGAACTCGGCCCGGTGTGGATCAAATTTGGGCAAATGCTCTCTACCCGTCGTGACCTTTTCCCTCCGCACATCGCCGATCAGCTTGCGCTATTGCAGGATCGGGTTGCCCCGTTCGATGGGCTTAGAGCGAAAAAACAAATCGAAGAGGCTATGGGCGGGCTGCCCGTTGAGGAATGGTTTGATGATTTTGAAATCACGCCACTGGCATCTGCGTCTGTTGCTCAGGTCCACACTGCGCGATTGAAATCGAATGG
Source organism: Citrobacter sp. Cpo012 (assembly GCF_030333015.1). Taxonomy (NCBI): domain Bacteria; kingdom Pseudomonadati; phylum Pseudomonadota; class Gammaproteobacteria; order Enterobacterales; family Enterobacteriaceae; genus Citrobacter; species Citrobacter sp. Cpo012. Next base: position 73,149 of record NZ_JAOWGR010000025.1, read on the forward strand.
CAAAGAGGTGGTGATCAAAGTTATTCGCCCGGACATACTCCCGGTCATCAAAGCGGATTTAAAACTGATCTACCGCCTGGCTCGTTGGGTTCCTCGTCTGCTGCCAGATGGACGTCGCCTGCGACCAACAGAAGTCGTCCGTGAATATGAAAAAACGTTGATCGATGAACTGAATCTGCTGCGCGAATCGGCGAACGCCATTCAGCTACGACGTAATTTTGAAGATAGTCCGATGCTGTACATCCCGGAAGTGTATTCCGACTATTGCAGTCAGAACATGATGGTGATGGAGCGCATTTACGGTATCCCGGTTTCAGATGTCACCACGCTTGAGAAGAACGGCACCAATATGAAACTGTTGGCCGAGCGTGGTGTTCAGGTCTTCTTTACTCAGGTATTCCGCGACAGCTTTTTCCATGCGGATATGCACCCCGGGAACATTTTTGTCAGTTATGAGCACCCTGAAAACCCGAAATACATTGGTATTGATTGTGGGATTGTGGGCTCTTTAAACAAAGAAGATAAGCGCTACCTGGCTGAAAACTTCATTGCGTTCTTTAACCGCGATTACCGCAAAGTTGCTGAACTGCACGTGGATTCTGGTTGGGTTCCGCCGGATACCAACGTAGAAGAGTTTGAATTTGCCATTCGTACCGTGTGCGAGCCGATTTTTGAAAAGCCGCTGGCGGAGATTTCCTTTGGTCACGTGCTGTTGAATCTGTTCAACACTGCGCGCCGCTTCAATATGGAAGTTCAGCCTCAACTGGTATTGCTCCAGAAGACGCTACTGTACGTTGAAGGTGTCGGACGACAACTCTACCCTCAGTTAGATTTGTGGAAAACGGCTAAGCCATTCCTCGAATCCTGGATTAAAGATCAGGTCGGTATTCCGGCGCTCGTTAGGGCATTTAAAGAAAAAGCACCGTTCTGGGTCGAAAAAATGCCAGAAATACCTGAACTTGTGTATGACAGTTTGCGCCAGGGCAAATATTTACAGCACAGTGTTGATAAGATTGCCCGCGAGCTTCACGCGAATCATGTACGCCAGGGACAATCCCGTTATTTATTGGGCATTGGCGCAACATTGTTGCTAAGTGGAACATTCCTGCTGGTAAGCCGCCCTGAGTGGGGGCTTATGCCGGGCTGGTTAATGGCGGGAGGCGTCATAGCCTGGTTGATCGGCTGGCGCAAAATGCGCTGAATTTTTCATCGCCCAAGGCAGGTCGTGTAACGTATACTACGGCCTTATTAATTCATCATCTATGACAGAGGAACATGTATGGGTGGTATCAGTATTTGGCAGTTGTTGATCATTGCCGTCATCGTTGTACTGCTATTTGGCACCAAGAAACTCGGCTCCATCGGTTCCGATCTTGGCGCGTCGATCAAAGGCTTCAAAAAAGCGATGGGTGATGATGAGCCTAAGCAAGATAAGACCAGCCAGGACGCTGATTTTACTGCTAAATCCATCACCGATAAGCAGGGTGAAGTGAAAAAGGAAGACGCCAAAAGCCAAGATAAAGAGCAGGTATAATCCGTGTTTGATATCGGTTTTAGCGAACTGTTATTGGTGTTCGTGATCGGCCTCATTGTTCTGGGGCCGCAACGATTACCTGTAGCGGTAAAAACGGTTGCTGGCTGGGTTCGCGCTTTGCGTTCCCTTGCAACTACTGTTCAGAATGAACTGACCCAGGAGCTTAAGCTTCAGGAGTTTCAGGACAGCCTGAAGAAAGTAGAGAAAGCGAGCCTGACAAATCTGACCCCGGAGCTGAAAGCGTCAATGGATGAGCTGCGTGAAGCGGCGGAATCGATGAAGCGTTCTTACAGCGTGCACGATCCTGAGAAAGCGAGCGATGAAGCGCACACTATCCATAATCCGGTGGTGAAAGAAGGTGAAGCGCAGCGAGAAGGGGTCACCCCTGCCGCCGCTGAAAACCAGGCCAGTTCGCCGGAGCAAAAACCGGAATCCGCGGGTGCTAAAACGCCAGAGCAGACGGAAAACACTTCCGCCACGTTGATGGATGCAGAAAAGAAAGCTGCCGCACCTGTTGTCGAATCCTCCCCCTCGTCGAGTGATAAACCGTAAACATGGCTGTAGAAGATACCCAACCGCTCATTACGCATCTTATCGAGCTGCGTAAGCGACTCCTGAACTGCATTATTGCGGTTATCGTGATCTTTCTGGCGTTGGTTTACTTTGCCAACGACATTTACCATATGGTTGCGGCACCGCTGATTAAACAGATGCCGCAGGGTGCAACGATGATCGCCACCGATGTGGCCTCACCGTTCTTTACCCCTATAAAGTTAACCTTCATGGTGTCGCTGATCCTGTCTGCGCCAGTGATCCTCTACCAGGTATGGGCATTCATTGCGCCTGCTTTGTACAAACATGAACGTCGCCTGGTTGTGCCGCTGCTGGTCTCCAGCTCGTTGTTGTTCTACATCGGCATGGCATTCGCCTATTTTGTCGTCTTCCCGTTGGCGTTTGGTTTTCTGGCTAACACGGCTCCGCAAGGCGTGCAGGTATCGACAGATATTGCCAGCTATCTCAGCTTCGTAATGGCGCTATTTATGGCTTTCGGTGTCTCTTTTGAGGTCCCTGTCGCCATTGTGCTGCTATGCTGGATGGGCATTACGACACCTGAAGATTTACGTAAGAAACGACCTTACGTGGTGGTGGGAGCATTCGTCGTCGGGATGTTACTGACTCCGCCAGATGTCTTCTCGCAAACGTTGTTGGCGATACCGATGTACTGCCTGTTTGAAGTGGGCGTTTTCTTCTCTCGTTTCTATGTCGGTAAGCGACGTACGCGAGATGAGGACAACGAGGCTGAAGAAGCAAAAGAAGCCGAAGCCACCGAGAAAACAGAAGAGTAAATTCAACCGCCCGTCAGGGCGGTTGTCATATGGGAGGTAGCATGTTTGATATTGGCGTTAATTTAACCAGTTCACAATTTGCGAAAGACAGGGATGATGTTGTGGCGCGCGCCTTTGCTGCGGGCGTAAACGGTATGCTTCTGACCGGAACAAACCTGCACGAAAGCCAGCAGGCGCTGAAGTTGGCGCAACATTATCCGCATTGCTGGTCCACGGCTGGCGTGCACCCGCATGACAGTAGCCAATGGCAATCCTCAACGGAAGACGAGATTATCGCGCTGGCAAACCAGTCTGAGGTGGTCGCTATTGGCGAGTGCGGTCTGGATTTCAATCGCAATTTCTCCACGCCACAGGAGCAGGAACGTGCTTTTGAGGCACAACTGCGCATTGCCGCTGAACTGCAGATGCCGATTTTCATGCATTGTCGGGATGCCCATGAGCGTTTTCTGACGTTGCTGGAGCCGTGGCTGGATAGTCTCCCGGGCGCGGTGCTGCACTGTTTTACCGGAACGCGGCAGGAGATGCAGGACTGTGTGGACCGAGGGCTTTATATTGGTATTACCGGCTGGGTCTGTGATGAGCGCCGTGGGATGGAACTGCGGGAACTGCTGCCGTTTATTCCGGTGGAAAGGCTACTGATCGAAACCGATGCGCCTTACCTACTTCCTCGCGACTTAACGCCTAAACCGACGTCACGGCGCAATGAACCGGCGCACCTGCCACATATTCTTGAGCGTATTGCCCACTGGCGCGGAGAAGATCCTCAATGGCTGTCAGCAACCATTGATGCTAACGTCCGAACGTTGTTCGAAGTGACCTTCTAAACGGCTTAAATTTTTCTAAAACCGGTATTTTTCACGCTCTGCTTAACTTCTTTATTCAACAGGTTAAGCAGTAGCATGGAACGCGCTTCGCCATCCGGTTCGGTGAAGATCGCTTTTAGCCCCTCAAATGCCCCTTCAGTAATAATCACGCTGTCCCCTGGCTGAGGAGTTTGCGGGTCCACAATACCTTCAGGCTTGTAGATAGAAAGCTGGTGAATAACGGGAGAAGGGACGGTCGCAGGCGTCGCGCCAAAACGGACGAAATGGCTGACACCACGCGTGGCATTGATAGTGGTGGTGTGGATCACTTCCGGGTCGAACTCGACAAACATGTAATTAGGGAATAGTGGTTCACTGACTGTGGTACGTTTACCGCGCACTATTTTTTCCAGGGTGATCATAGGCGTCAGGCAGTTCACCGCCTGTCTTTCCAGGTGTTCCTGGGCTCTCTGAAGTTGCCCACGTTTGCAGTACAGTAAATACCAGGATTGCATAATAACTCTTATCCGCTTGTTCTGAGCGCAAGCATAGCAAAAGCCATGCGTTAAGTTAATTATACCCACCTCAACGCAGGCTGAAACCCAATGGGTATATACGCCCGGGGCTTATATGTATCGCCAGAGTTCACGCTAATTTAACAAAAATACAGCATCACAATGATGAACGCCGTATAATGAAGCGCTTACGAAGAGGCCACAATGGACGCCATGAAATATCACGATTTACGCGACTTCCTGACGCTGCTTGAACAGCAGGGCGAGCTCAAACGCATTTCGCTTGAGGTGGATCCCCATCTGGAAATTACTGAAATTGCCGATCGCACTCTGCGTGCCGGTGGGCCTGCGTTACTGTTTGAGAATCCGAAAGGCTATTCAATGCCGGTGCTGTGTAACCTGTTTGGCACACCAAAGCGTGTTGCGATGGGGATGGGACAAGAAGATGTCTCGGCGCTACGAGAAGTCGGTAAACTGTTGGCGTTTTTGAAAGAGCCAGAGCCACCGAAAGGATTCCGCGATCTGTTTGATAAGCTGCCGCAGTTTAAGCAGGTGTTGAACATGCCGACTAAGCGGTTGCGCGGTGCACCTTGTCAGCAAAAAATCTACTCGGGCGATGACGTTGATTTAAACCGCATTCCGATTATGACCTGCTGGCCGGAAGATGCCGCGCCGCTGATTACCTGGGGGCTCACCGTGACGCGTGGTCCGCATAAAGAGCGGCAGAATCTGGGCATCTATCGTCAGCAGCTGATTGGCAAAAACAAGCTCATTATGCGCTGGCTGTCCCATCGCGGCGGCGCGCTTGATTACCAGGAGTGGTGCGCAGCGCATCCGGGCGAACGCTTCCCGGTTTCTGTGGCGTTAGGAGCAGATCCTGCGACCATTCTGGGGGCCGTGACGCCGGTCCCTGATACATTATCCGAGTACGCATTTGCCGGGCTGTTGCGCGGAACCAAGACCGAAGTGGTTAAATGTATTTCCAACGACCTGGAAGTGCCTGCCAGCGCAGAAATCGTGCTGGAAGGGTACATTGAACCGGGCGAGCTGGCTCCGGAAGGGCCGTATGGTGATCATACCGGCTACTACAACGAAGTAGATAGCTTCCCGGTCTTTACCGTCACGCACATTACCCAGCGTGAAGATGCAATTTATCACTCTACCTATACCGGACGCCCGCCAGATGAACCCGCGGTGCTCGGCGTGGCGCTGAACGAAGTCTTCGTGCCTATTCTGCAAAAGCAGTTCCCGGAAATCGTCGATTTTTATCTACTTCCGGAAGGCTGTTCTTATCGCCTGGCCGTCGTGACGATGAAAAAACAGTACGCTGGTCATGCCAAACGCGTCATGATGGGCGTTTGGTCGTTTTTGCGTCAGTTTATGTACACCAAATTTGTTATTGTTTGCGATGATGACGTCAACGCACGCGACTGGAATGATGTGATTTGGGCAATTACTACCCGTATGGACCCGGCCCGGGATACGGTACTGGTAGAGAATACGCCAATTGATTACCTGGACTTTGCCTCGCCGGTTTCCGGCCTTGGTTCAAAAATGGGGCTGGATGCCACAAATAAATGGCCGGGCGAAACCCAACGCGAATGGGGACGTCCGATTAAAAAGGATCCTGAAGTGACTGCGCGCATTGACGCAATTTGGGATGAACTGGCCATCTTTAATGACGGCAAAAGCGCCTGAGGCGCGATCGTTTTGCCTATTGATCCGACAGAGAGAGCGCATGACAACCTTAAGCTGTAAAGTGACCTCGGTAGAAGCTATCACTGACACCGTATATCGCGTTCGTTTAGTGCCAGACGCGGCGTTTTCCTTTCGTGCTGGCCAGTATTTAATGGTCGTGATGGATGAAAGGGATAAGCGTCCGTTCTCCATGGCATCAACGCCGGACGAGCAAGGATTCATTGAGCTGCACGTTGGCGCCTCTGAGCTAAATCTTTACGCCATGGCCGTGATGGACCGCATTCTGAAAGACCGGGAAATCAAAGTCGACATTCCGCATGGCGAAGCCTGGCTGCGAGATGAAGACGAGCGCCCGCTGATCCTGATTGCCGGTGGTACAGGGTTCTCTTACGTGCGTTCTATTCTGCTTACCGCGCTCGCGCGCAACCCAAACCGCGATATCACCATTTACTGGGGCGGTCGCGAGGAGAAGCATCTCTACGATCTCTCCGAGCTGGAAGCGCTGTCTGTGAACCACCCGAATCTGCGCGTTGAGCCAGTGGTGGAACAGCCTGAAGACGGCTGGCGTGGTCGTACGGGAACCGTGTTAACGGCAGTATTGCAGGATTACGGTACCCTGGCGGAGCATGATATCTACATTGCCGGGCGTTTTGAAATGGCCAAAATCGCGCGCGATCTCTTCTGTAATGAGCGCAGTGCGCGTGAAGATCGCCTGTTTGGCGACGCTTTCGCGTTCATTTAAGCGCTGTGCGCCGGGGCCCTTCCGGCGCATTCATCACCAACCTTACTTCTTCTAACAGGGTGCAAGCCCGGTCTCGTTGTTTCTCTTTTTCACCACGTTTTTTAGTAAACATATTTTTCCTGTCTATTAATCACAAAACTTAGCTTTTGTGACAGGTCTCTTTTTGTTTAGTAAACAAAATTGGCAAACTAGGCACAATCAAATTGCGAGGCGCAAACGAGGAAAACCATGAGGCTCGGACTGGATATTGGCGGGACTAAAATCGAAGCAGTGGTGATTGATAACGCGGGTGAAATTGTTTACCGCGAGCGATGCGCGACACCAAAGCAGAGTTACGGTGATTTTTTCCAGGCCGTGACGGAGATGATTGCTAAGGCCAGACTGGCCGTTAATCAGCCTTTATCGGTTGGCGTTGGGGTGCCTGGCGCGGTGGATAGCGAAGGTTTGATTAAGAATTCGAACATCCTGGTGCTGAATCAGCAGGCCTTTGCGCAAGACCTTGAGCGAGCATCAGGAATGCCAGTGCCGGTTACCAATGATGCCAACTGCTTTACCTTGTCGGAAGCGATGGACGGTAGCGGACACGGGCATAGCGTGGTATTTGGCGTGATCCTCGGTACCGGTTGCGGCGGTGGACTATGCATCGATAACCGCTTGATCTCTGGACCTAACGCCTGCGCAGGAGAGTGGGGGCATAATGCATTGCCGCGCTACCACGAATCTCAGGACGGGGCTGGAGTGAGATGCTATTGCGGACAGTTGAACTGTATTGAGAGCTTTATTTCTGGCAGCGGTCTGGAACGCCAGTACCTGAATCACACCGCGCAGCATGTGGGTGTGCCACAAATTATGCAACAGGTAGAATCGGGTGATGCGGATGCCTGCTTTGTATGGGAACGTTATTGCGATCAACTGGCGCGTGCGTTGGCGGGCGTGGTGAATACGCTCGATCCCGATGTTATCGTGCTTGGGGGTGGGGTATCCAATATCGATTTACTGTATTCGGGTTTGCAGGCGCGAGTGGCGCAGTACGTATTTGGTAAGCAGTGCCGCACACCGATCGTTCGGGCCCGTCACGGCGACAGCAGCGGCGTACGCGGTGCGGCCTGGCTGGGGGCGCAACAAGCCATAGTAGAATCAATGAGAGTGAAATGACAAAACCTGTACGTATCAGAGATATTGCCGAAGCTTGTGGTGTTTCAGTTGGTGCAGTTTCCCGCGCCCTAAAAGGGCAGCCGGGGCTGCGTGAAGACACCCGGCTGCGCATTATTTCTGTGGCGCAGCAGCAGGGTTATGATTTTTCCCGTCTGCGCACTGACAAGATCAAACGCGTCCTGTTTTTGCTTCACCGCCAGCACAATATCAGCCGGGCATTGCCGTTTTACTCTCAACTGCTGCTGGGCATAGAAGATAACTGTCGTGACCATGGTATTGCGCTGAGCTTTCTCTCCATTGGTCCAGGCGATGCAGTGAGTGAGCAGGTGCTGCTGCACCAGCCTGATGCGCTGATCTGTGCCGGATTTTTTGAGCCTGAATTACTTGGCTTGCTGCAACAGATGAAGCTGCCGTTGGTGCTGGTGGATCTCTGGGCGCCGGGCCTGCCTTGCGTGAATCCGGACAACACCCAGGGCGGTTATCTGGCTACACAACATTTGATTGCACAAGGTCGCAGCCGTATTGCTTTTCTTGCCAGCACGCTTGCGCACTACAGCATCCGTCAGCGCGAGAAGGGTTACCGTCAGGCATTGTATGAGGCCCGTTTGCTGATGCCGCCAGAGTATGAAGCCGTTGCGCCGCCGCTGCTGGATACCGAGCAATCTTTGGTGGAGGCGGTGAATGAATTGCTCAGTCTGCCAGAGCCGCCCGACGCTATTTTTGCCTATAACGATGCGGCAGCGCTGGTTGTTCAACGGGTGTGTGCGCAGCAGGGTATACGTATCCCGGAAGATCTTGCGTTGGTGGGGTTTGATGATATCGATGCTGCGGCCTGGTCACATCCACCACTCACCACCATTGCGGTTGATAAACAACAATTGGGGCGTGAAGCGCTGCGTTTATTGCTGGAAGAAAATCAGGAAGAGAATCTGCTGTTGCCGGTGCAGTTAGTGGTACGTGGTAGTTCAGGGAAATAAAAAACCCGCCCCTGACAGGCGGGAAGAACGGCAACTAAATTGTTATACAATGGCATTTGTGTTGTAGGCCGGATAAGACGCATCAGCGTCGCCATCCGGCATAGTCGCCGGGGGCGCTTCGCTTGCCCGGCCTACAATAAGTCACATGCTTTGATTAAACTCGCTCAAATACCGTCGCGATGCCCTGGCCTAAACCGATACACATCGTCGCCAGGCCAAACTGTACGTCTTTACGTTCCATCAGATTGAGCAGGGTGGTGCTGATACGCGCCCCAGAGCAACCCAACGGATGGCCCAAAGCGATCGCCCCGCCGTTGAGGTTGATCTTCTCATCGATCTGCTCCATCAGCCCCAGATCTTTAATGCACGGCAGGATCTGAGCGGCAAAGGCTTCGTTCATCTCAAACAAACCGATATCGCTGGTGGAGAGTCCCGCTTTTTTCAGCGCCAGTTTTGAGGCCGGAACCGGACCGTAACCCATGATTGAAGGGTCGCAACCAACAACAGCCATCGAACGAATACGGGCACGCGGCGTCAGACCCAGCTCACGGGCGCGACTTTCGCTCATGACCAGCATCGCCGCAGCGCCGTCGGAGAGTGCGGAGGAGGTACCGGCAGTGACCGTTCCGCTAACCGGATCGAACGCCGGGCGCAGGGTGGAGAGCGCTTCAACGGTTGTCTCCGGGCGGATAACCTCATCGTAGTTAAACTGCTTCAGCACGCCATCGGCATCATGGCCGCCGGTCGGGATGATTTCGTTTTTAAACGCGCCAGACTGCGTTGCTGCCCAGGCACGGGCGTGTGAACGCGCGGCGAAGGCGTCCTGCATTTCACGGCTGATGCCGTGCATGCGAGAGAGCATTTCCGCAGTCAGACCCATCATTCCCGCGGCTTTTGCCACGTTGCGGCTCATGCCCGGATGGAAATCAACGCCGTGACTCATTGGCACATGGCCCATATGCTCCACGCCGCCAATCAGGCACGCCTGAGCATCGCCGGTCATGATCATGCGTGCCGCATCGTGCAGCGCCTGCATGGACGAACCGCACAGGCGGTTGACCGTGACGGCTGGAACGGAGTGCGGAACTTCCGCCAGCAGCGCGGCGTTACGGGCGATGTTGAAACCCTGCTCCAGCGTTTGCTGCACACAGCCCCAGTAAATATCATCAAGCGCGGATGGCTCCAGCGCAGGATTTCGCGCCAGCAGGCTACGCATTAAGTGTGCGGAGAGATCTTCTGCCCGCACGTTACGAAACGCGCCCCCTTTCGAACGGCCCATCGGGGTACGGATCGCATCAACAATTACAACCTGTTCCATTGTGACTCCTTAAGCCGTTTTCAGGCTGCCAACCGGGCGGGCAGGCTCAACCTGGGGATAATACGGTTCGTTATGGCGCGCCTTATCACGCAGACCAGCCGGAACTTCATACAGCGCTCCGAGGTGTTGATACTGCTGGGCCATATCGAGATACTTCGCGCTGCCGAGCGTATCCAGCCAGCGGAACGCGCCGCCGTGGAACGGAGGGAAGCCCAGGCCATACACCAGCGCCATGTCGGCTTCTGCCGGGCTGGCGATAATGCCTTCTTCCAGACAACGCACCACTTCGTTGACCATTGGGATCATCATGCGAGCGATAATCTCTTCATCACTGAAGTCGCGTTTCGGCTGGCTGACTTCTGCCAGCAGATCGTCAACGGTGGCATCCTCTTCTTTCTTCGGCTTGCCCTTGTTGTCTTCTTTATAACGCCAGAATCCAAGACCGTTTTTCTGTCCGAAACGGTTCGCATCAAACAGGGCGTCTATCGCGTCGCGATAATCTTTCTGCATACGCTGAGGGAAGCCTGCGGACATCACTGCCTGCGCGTGATGTGCGGTATCAATTCCCACCACGTCCAGCAGATAAGCCGGGCCCATCGGCCAGCCAAACTGTTTTTCCATGACTTTGTCGACTTTGCGGAAATCCGCCCCATCGCGCAGCAGCTGGCTGAAACCGGCAAAATACGGGAACAGCACGCGGTTCACGAAGAAACCGGGGCAGTCGTTGACCACAATTGGGGTTTTGCCCATCTGGCTTGCCCAAGCGACAACTTTGGCGATGGTTTCATCCGAGCTTTTCTCGCCGCGAATAATCTCAACCAGTGGCATGCGGTGTACTGGGTTAAAGAAGTGCATCCCACAGAAGTTTTCCGGGCGCTTGAGCGCGCTGGCCAGCTCGTTGATTGGGATGGTGGAGGTATTTGAAGCCAGTACGGTGTCCGGGCGTACCTGATCTTCGGTTTCTGCCAGTACCGCTTTTTTCACTTTCGGGTTTTCCACGACAGCTTCAACCACCACGTCCACACGCTCAAAACCGCTATAGTCGAGGGTTGGATGAATAGTGGAAATCACACCCGCCATTTTCAGACCGTCAATTTTGCCGCGCTCAAGCTGTTTGTTCAGCAGCTTGGCCGCTTCGGTCATGCCCAGCGTTAATGATTTGTCGTTGATATCTTTCATGACAACCGGCACGCCTTTCCAGGCTGACTGGTAAGCGATGCCGCCGCCCATAATGCCCGCGCCCAGCACCGCAGCTTGCTTCGGTGCTTCAATATTTTTGGTGAGTTTTTTGGCTTTGGCTTTGACGAACTGATCGTTAAGGAAGATCCCAACCAGCGCGCGAGCTTCACTGGTGTGCGCCAGTGGAACAAAGCTTTTATTTTCCAGATTCAGCGCTTCTTCGCGGCCAAAACGGGCCGCTGCTTCAATGGTTTTTACCGCGGTAATCGGCGCGGGATAATGCTTCCCTGCCGTCTGTGCCACCATGCCTTTAGCGATGGTAAAGCTCATAGCCGCTTCAATTTTGCTGAGTTTCAACGGCTCCAGCTTCGGCTGACGTTTGGCCTTCCAGTCGAGGTCGCCGTTAATCGCCTGACGTAATACTGCGATCGCGCCATCAAGCAGTTTGTCTTGCTTCACTACGCCATCGACCAGGCCGATTTTTAGCGCCTGCTCAGCACCAACATCCTTACCTGCCGCAATAATTTCCAGCGCGCTGTCCGCACCCAGCATACGTGGCATACGCACGGAGCCGCCAAAGCCCGGCATAATGCCCAGCTTGGTTTCCGGCAGGCCAATGCGCAGGTCCGGCGTTGCCAGACGATAATCGGTTGCCAGAACACACTCGCAGCCGCCACCCAGCGCGTAGCCGTTTACTGCTGACAGGGTCGGAACAGGCAGATCTTCGAGGCGATTAAAGACGCTGTTGGCAAAATGCAGCCACTGGCTCAGTTGTTCTTCAGGCACGAGGAACAGTGAAAGGAATTCGGTGATATCGGCACCAACAATAAAGGCTGCTTTGTTAGAACGCAGCAGCAGCCCTTTTAAATTCGGTTGTTTTTCCAGCACATCAAGCGCATGGCCCAGGCTGGCAACGGTGGCCGTGTCGAGTTTATTGACCGAACCAGGGGCATCGAACACCAGTTCGGCGATGCCATCTTCCAGCCAGTCGAGGTACAGGGTGTCGCCTTTGTAAAGCATGTCAGTCTCCTGAATCCGCAAGGTGATCTGGTCATACCAGATGAATCGAAGTGTGTGTTTTATGTTAATAAAATGCAAATGAATGATTAAAGAAATGACGATTCGATCACGCTCGGCAGAAATCACGCACTCACAAAGCGATGTGCTAAGATGCGGAGACTTGAGGTCAAAAAACAGAAGGATAGAAAATGGAATCGCTGGCCGCACTCTATAAAAATCATATCGTTACCTTACAGGAACGGACGCGCGACGCGCTGGATCGCTTCAAACTGGATGCGTTACTTATTCACTCTGGCGAACTTGTTAACGTCTTTCTCGACGATCATCCATATCCGTTTAAGGTCAATCCACAATTTAAAGCCTGGGTGCCTGTAACACAGGTTCCTAACTGCTGGTTGCTGGTGGATGGCGTAAACAAGCCGAAACTGTGGTTCTACCTGCCGGTCGATTACTGGCACAACGTTGAGCCGCTACCAACCTCTTTCTGGACGGAAGAAATCGAGATCATCGCGCTGCCGAAAGCGGATGGTATCGGTAGCCAACTGCCTGCTGCTCGAGGCAATATTGGTTATATCGGCCCGGTTCCGGAACGTGCGCTGCAACTGGACATCGCGGCCAGCAACATCAACCCGAAAGGGGTGATCGACTACCTGCATTATTACCGCGCCTATAAAACGGAATACGAACTGGCCTGTATGCGCGAAGCGCAGAAAATGGCGGTAAATGGACACCGTGCCGCAGAAGAAGCGTTCCGTTCCGGAATGAGCGAGTTTGACATCAACCTCGCTTACCTGACTGCCACCGGTCACCGCGACACCGACGTGCCATACAGCAACATCGTGGCGCTTAACGAGCATGCTTCGGTTCTTCATTATACCAAGCTGGATCATCAGGCACCGTCTGAAATCCGCAGCTTCCTGCTCGACGCTGGTGCGGAATACAACGGCTATGCGGCAGACCTGACGCGTACCTGGTCGGCGAAAAACGACAACGACTATGCGCATCTGGTGAAAGACGTTAACGACGAAGAGCTGGCGCTGATTGCCACCATGAAAGCAGGCACCAGCTACGTGGATTATCACATTCAGTTCCATCAGCGTATCGCGAAGCTGCTGCGTAAGCATCAAATCATCACCGGTATGAGTGAAGAAGCGATGGTGGAAAACGATCTTACCGGGCCGTTTATGCCGCACGGTATTGGTCACCCGCTGGGTCTGCAGGTGCATGATGTCGCAGGCTTTATGCAGGATGACAGCGGTACTCATCTGGCCGCGCCGTCGAAGTATCCTTACCTGCGTTGCACCCGCGTACTGCAACCAGGCATGGTTCTGACCATCGAACCGGGCATTTACTTCATTGAATCTCTGTTGGCACCGTGGCGTGAAGGACAGTTCAGCAAGCACTTCAACTGGCAGAAAATTGAAGCACTGAAACCGTTCGGCGGTATTCGTATTGAAGACAACGTGGTGGTCCACGAAAACAATATCGAAAACATGACGCGGGATTTGAAACTGGCGTAATGGACAGTTGGTTAATCCCTGCGGCGCCGGTTAGCGTCGTCGAAGAGATCAAAAAAAGCCGCTTCATTACGCTGCTCGCCCATACGGACGGCGTAGAAGCGGCAAAGGCGTTTGTTGAGTCAGTCAAAGCGGAACACCCGGACGCCCGCCACCATTGTGTGGCGTGGGTGGCGGGTGCGCCCAATGACTCGCAGCAGCTAGGGTTTTCAGACGATGGCGAACCGGCGGGTACGGCAGGTAAACCGATGCTTGCGCAGCTGATGGGGAGCGGTGTCGGCGAGATTACCGCTGTAGTCGTGCGCTACTACGGCGGTATCCTTCTCGGTACTGGAGGGTTGGTAAAAGCCTACGGTGGTGGTGTGAATCAGGCGTTGCGCCAGTTAACGACACAGCGCAAGACGCCATTAACCGAATATACTTTGCAGTGTGAGTACGGTCAGCTGGCAGGCATTGAAGCCTTGCTGGGGCAGTTTGACGGTAAAGTCGTTGCCAGTGATTACCAGGCTTTTGTTCGGCTCAGGGTGGCGCTTCCTTTTGCCAAAGTGGATGAGTTTTCGGCAAAACTGGCGGATTTTAGTCGTGGTTCATTGCAATTGTTAGCGATTGAAGAATAATCCCCACCTCATTTTAAAGAACTAAGGAAGCGGCAGAGATGCATTTTCGCGCCATCACCCGAATCGTTGGACTACTGGTCATCTTATTCTCGGGGACAATGATTATCCCCGGACTGGTAGCGCTCATCTACCGCGATGGGGCAGGGCGTGCATTCACCCAAACTTTCTTCGTTGCTCTGGCGATCGGCTCCATGCTGTGGTGGCCAAACCGTAAAGAGAAGGGTGAACTGAAATCGCGCGAAGGATTTCTGATTGTCGTTTTGTTCTGGACCGTTCTGGGCAGTGTGGGTGCGCTACCGTTCATCTTTGCGGAAAGCCCTAACCTAACGATAACCGACGCTTTTTTTGAATCCTTTTCCGGATTAACCACTACAGGTGCGACGACGCTGGTGGGGCTGGATTCATTGCCACACGCGATTCTCTTTTATCGCCAGATGCTGCAATGGTTCGGCGGGATGGGGATCATCGTGCTGGCGGTGGCTATCCTGCCTATTCTTGGCGTTGGTGGGATGCAGCTCTATCGTGCAGAAATGCCGGGGCCGCTGAAAGATAATAAAATGCGCCCGCGTATTGCCGAAACGGCGAAAACGCTGTGGCTAATCTATGTATTACTGACGGTGGCGTGCGCGCTGGCGCTATGGTTTGCCGGGATGCCCGCGTTTGACGCCATTGGGCACAGTTTTGCCACAATCGCCATCGGTGGTTTTTCCACACACGATGCCAGTGTGGGGTATTTCGACAGTCCCACGATTAACACCATCATTGCTATCTTCTTGCTGATCTCCGGTTGTAACTATGGTCTGCACTTCTCTTTATTAAGTGGGCGTAGTCTGAAGGTCTACTGGCGGGATCCGGAATTCCGCATGTTTATCGGCGTGCAGTTGACGCTGGTGGCAGTCTGTACGCTGGTGCTATGGATACACAATACCTATGGCTCGGCGCTCACGACGATCAACCAGGCCTTTTTCCAGGTGGTATCGATGGCGACGACCGCCGGGTTTACTACGGACAGTATTGCCCGCTGGCCGCTGTTTCTGCCAGTGCTGTTGCTGTGTTCTGCTTTTATCGGCGGCTGTGCCGGGTCGACGGGCGGTGGCTTGAAGGTGATTCGTATCCTGCTGCTGTTTAAGCAGGGTAACCGCGAATTGAAACGACTGGTCCATCCGAATGCGGTTTACAGTATCAAACTGGGTAACCGTGCGTTGCCGGAGCGAATTCTTGAAGCCGTATGGGGATTCTTCTCTGCCTATGCGCTGGTCTTTATTATCAGTATGCTGGCGATTATTGCGACCGGTGTTGATGACTTCTCCGCGTTTGCCTCCGTAGTGGCAACGTTGAATAACCTGGGGCCTGGACTGGGGGTTGTCGCCGACAACTTTGCCAGTATGAACCCTGTGGCGAAGTGGATCCTGATTGCCAATATGCTGTTTGGTCGTCTGGAGGTCTTTACTCTGCTGGTGCTCTTTACCCCTACCTTCTGGCGTGAATAATGGAGTAACACGTGAAAACACTGATTCTTTTTTCTTCCCGGGACGGACAAACGCGTGAAATCGCTGAATATCTGGCTTCTGAACTCAAAGAGCTGGGCGTTTGGGCAGATGTTGTTAATTTGCATCGTACCGCGGAGCCGGACTGGCAAAATTATGACAGCGTGGTAATTGGCGCCTCGATTCGCTACGGTCATTACCATGCTGCTTTTCAGGAGTTTGTGAAAAAGCATGCCACACGGCTGAATTCGATGCCGAGCGCGTTCTACTCCGTAAACCTCGTAGCCCGTAAGCCGGAGAAACGTACGCCGCAAACCAACAGCTATGCGCGTAAGTTCCTGATGAGTTCGCCGTGGCGACCAGACCACAGTGCAGTTATTGCGGGTGCTTTGCTGTATCCACGCTATCGCTGGTATGACCGCGTTATGATCCAACTGATAATGAAGATGTCAGGTGGTGAAACGGATACGAATAAAGAAGTGGTGTATACCGATTGGGAACAGGTTGCGAGATTCGCGCGGGAAATAGCCCAATTAACCAACAAAGCGTTGTTAAAATAAGCGCAAAGAATAAAAAATACGCACTCGGAAGATTATTTTAAATTTCCCCTTGTCAGCCTGAAATAACTCCCTATAATGCGCCTCCACTGAC
>NZ_JAOWGR010000026.1:0-5549 GCF_030333015.1 Citrobacter sp. Cpo012
GGGTGGATCAGGGTAACAACCATTTTGATGTTGTCGCCCGGCATTACCATCTCTACGCCTTCTGGCAGTTCGATGGTACCAGTCACGTCAGTAGTACGGAAGTAGAACTGCGGACGGTAGCCTTTGAAGAACGGAGTATGACGGCCGCCTTCGTCTTTGGACAGAATGTACACTTCAGATTCGAACTTGGTGTGCGGCTTGATAGAGCCCGGCTTAGCCAGTACCTGACCACGTTCGATTTCTTCACGTTTGATACCACGCAGCAGAACACCAACGTTCTCACCAGCACGGCCTTCGTCCAGCAGTTTGCGGAACATTTCAACGCCAGTACAGGTAGACTTAGCAGTCTCTTTGATACCAACGATTTCAACTTCTTCACCAACTTTGATGATACCGCGCTCTACACGACCGGTAACAACGGTACCACGACCGGAGATGGAGAATACGTCTTCGATAGGCAGCAGGAACGGCTTGTCAATCGCACGCTCTGGTTCTGGGATGTAAGAATCCAGGAAGCCAGCCAGTTCGATGATTTTCGCTTCCCACTCTGCTTCGCCTTCCAGCGCTTTCAGAGCAGAACCACGAACGATCGGAGTGTCGTCGCCCGGGAAATCGTACTGAGACAGAAGTTCACGAACTTCCATTTCTACCAGTTCCAGCAGCTCTTCGTCATCAACCATGTCGCATTTGTTCAGGAACACGATGATGTACGGAACGCCTACCTGACGACCCAGCAGGATGTGCTCACGAGTCTGCGGCATCGGGCCGTCAGTCGCAGCAACAACCAGGATCGCGCCGTCCATCTGCGCAGCACCGGTGATCATGTTTTTAACATAGTCGGCGTGGCCCGGGCAGTCTACGTGTGCGTAGTGGCGAGTCGGGGTGTCGTATTCAACGTGAGAAGTGTTGATGGTGATACCACGAGCTTTTTCTTCCGGCGCGTTATCGATCTGGTCGAATGCACGAGCAGCACCGCCGTAGGTTTTAGCCAGAACGGTAGTGATTGCAGCGGTCAGCGTTGTTTTACCATGGTCAACGTGGCCGATAGTACCGACGTTAACGTGCGGTTTAGTACGTTCAAATTTTTCTTTAGACATCGATTGTCCCTCTAAGACACGGATAAATCGGTGATATCACCACATCAACCAGGCAATATACCTGAGCTGTTGAATGCTTTTAAAAGTAAACAGAGAGAAACGGGAAGGAGAAGTGAAGTGGTGCTGATACCCAGAGTCGAACTGGGGACCTCACCCTTACCAAGGGTGCGCTCTACCAACTGAGCCATATCAGCACGTCTGGAGCGGGCAGCGGGAATCGAACCCGCATCATCAGCTTGGAAGGCTGAGGTAATAGCCATTATACGATGCCCGCATCCTGAAACTCGGCTACCCAGTTCTTTCTGCAACAAAAAAGAGATTTCTCTCTTTTCTGTTCGAGCTGATTAATTTTTTAATCAACTCAGGCGGCGATAACGCTGCCAGAAAGTGGTGGTGGGGGAAGGATTCGAACCTTCGAAGTCTGTGACGGCAGATTTACAGTCTGCTCCCTTTGGCCGCTCGGGAACCCCACCGGACTTGATGGTGCCGACTACCGGAATCGAACTGGTGACCTACTGATTACAAGTCAGTTGCTCTACCTACTGAGCTAAGTCGGCATCAAGTAGCGCGCATTTTATGGAGACACGCGCACTCATGCAACTAAAAAATTGCATAAAATGTTCTATCGCTCACATTTTGCACTATACGACCGATAAATAATCTATTTCCTCTTTGGATTGGACAAATTTCCAACGTCAGGTGCCTCCTCTGGGAGGAATTTTGCTCCGGCAGGTACGCTTTGATAGAGAGAAAGCACATCTTTATACATCTGGAATACCCGTCACATTGCATTTCAGAGGATGATTTTTTCTTATTATTCCCCCCCATCTGGTGTTACCCTCCTGCCCATTGTCCAAATTAACTGAAATGTGCGTGCCATTGCGTACCGGGATGATTTCGTTTTTTACCGCAGACCTGATATAGCAATGACAGCCAGACCATGCGTATGAGTATAAAAGAGCAAGCGTTAACGTCGCCTTACCTACAGTTTGATCGCAACCAGTGGGCTGCGCTTCGTGATTCCGTGCCGATGACCCTGACCGAGGAAGAGATTGCTCGTCTTAAAGGCATTAACGAAGACTTATCGCTGGAAGAAGTTGCCGAGATTTATTTGCCTCTCTCGCGTTTGCTAAACTTTTACATCAGTTCGAACCTGCGACGTCAGGCCGTGCTGGAGCAATTTTTAGGCACGAATGGCGAGCGTATTCCTTATATTATTAGCATTGCTGGCAGCGTCGCCGTCGGTAAAAGTACGACTGCGCGTGTTTTGCAGGCTTTGCTCAGTCGCTGGCCCGAGCATCGCAAGGTTGAGTTGATTACTACCGATGGCTTTCTCCACCCTAACCAGGTATTGAAAGATCGTGGACTAATGAAGAAGAAAGGCTTCCCCCAGTCCTATGATATGCATCGCTTGGTTAAATTCGTTTCCGATCTGAAATCAGGCGTACCTAACGTCACGGCGCCGGTCTATTCCCATCTCATCTATGATGTGATCCCTGATGGCGACAAAACCGTTGCCCAGCCCGACATATTAATACTCGAAGGGCTAAATGTATTACAGAGCGGGATGGACTATCCTCACGATCCGCATCATGTATTTGTTTCTGACTTTGTCGACTTTTCTATTTATGTTGATGCGCCAGAAGAATTACTCCAGACGTGGTATATCAACCGTTTCCTGAAATTCCGTGAAGGGGCGTTTACCAACCCGGACTCTTATTTCCATAACTATGCAAAATTATCAGAAGATGAGGCTATCAACACCGCCACATCGTTATGGAAAGAGATTAACTGGCTGAATTTAAAACAAAATATATTACCAACTCGTGAGCGAGCAAGCTTAATCATGACGAAAAGTGCCAATCATGCCGTTGAGCAAGTCAGGTTGAGAAAATAAATAAAAAAGGGGAGCAACAGCTCCCCTTCTTATTACTCAGCGCTTCTTAGCGATATTTCTCCACCCATCCAGGGTTTGATCTCGCCATTTTGTTCAAGCAATAATGCACCTTGCGCGTCTATTCCACGAGAGATGCCAAATATTTCTTTATCGCCAATAATAAGTTTGACCGGGCGGTCGATAAAGTTATCCAGTCTCTTCCAGCGAGACAGATACGGCGCTAAACCTTCGTGCTCAAAGAGCACTAACGCAGCACGCAACTCACGTATCAGTCGGGCAGCAAGGGTATTGCGATCAATGTTAATGCCCGCTTCCTGCAAGTTAATCCAGCCTTGATTAACCACATTTTCTTCAACCCGGCGCATGGACATATTAATACCCGCACCGATAACAATCTGCGCGGCATCCCCTGTCTTACCGGTCAGTTCAACCAGGATCCCTGCTAGCTTACGGTCGAGCAAATAGAGGTCGTTGGGCCATTTTACACGTACCTTCTCTGCGCCCAGATCGCGTAAAACCTCAGCCATGACGATACCAATAACCAGACTCAGGCCAATCGCGGCAGCCGGTCCTTGTTCCAACCGCCAGAACATTGAAAGGTACAGGTTGGCACCAAACGGTGAAAACCATTTGCGGCCACGGCGACCACGCCCGGCTTGCTGATATTCAGCGACACAGGCATCCCCTGACTCCAGTTGACCTATTCGGTCCATCAGGTACTGATTGGTTGAGTCGATAACCGGCAGGACTGTGATATTTCCACCATCCAGTTGAGAATGAATAAGTGAGGCATCTAATAGTTGGATAGGCTCCGGTAAGCTGTATCCTTTACCTGGAACAGTAAAGACATCAACCCCCCAGTCGCGTAACGTCTGGACATGCTTATTGATTGCGGCACGGCTCATTCCCAACTTTTCACCGAGCTGCTCACCGGAATGAAATTCGCCATCAGCGAGTAATGAAATAAGCGTCAGAGGGACGGTATTATCCTTCATACAATGATCTCCACAGCATTCATTTCACCCTGCGGGCCAATAAACCGGACCTCTGGTTCGAGCCAGACATTAAATTTCTCACCGACTTTTTGACGTACATGATGTGCAAGTTGCACCACATCCTGACTCGTCGCATTGTCTGCATTGATCAGCACCAGTGCCTGCTGTTGATGTACCGCTGCGCCACCAATGCGCTTACCTTTTAGCTGACACTGGTCGATAAGCCAGCCGGCTGCCAGTTTCACAGAACCATCAGCCTGCGGGTAATGAGGTGCTGTTGGGAATTTTGCCAGGAGCTCCTGCGCAATCTCTGCGATGACAATCGGGTTTTTAAAGAAGCTTCCTGCATTACCGTTTACTTTCGGATCGGGCAGTTTTGTCGTGCGCATATGGCAGACAGAATCAAAAACCTGCTGAGGCGTCACCGTTGTAGGATCCAGGCGCGTCAGATCGCCATAGGTCAGTACCGGATGCCACTGTTTAGACAAGCGTAAACCAACAGCAATAATTGCGAAGCGATCCTGGTATTCATGTTTGAAGATGCTGTCACGATAACCAAAACGACATTCTGCTGCACCAACGCGCAGATGTTTGCCAGTCGACAGCTCAACGCAGTCTACGTATTCGCAGACGCGCTTTAGCTCTACGCCATAGGCACCAATATTCTGGATTGGCGATGAACCCACGCAGCCTGGGATAAGCGCCAGATTTTCCAGCCCAGGCATGCCAAGCTGCAACGTATGCTGGACCAGATGATGCCAGTTTTCACCCGCACCTACGTGCAAATGCCACGCATCAGGTTGTTCTGTAATCTCAATACCCTTAATACGATTGACGATCACCGTACCCTGGAAGGTATCAAGAAACAGGACGTTACTCCCTTCGCCCAGGATCAGTACAGGATGATGCGATGCATTGGCTGATTGCCAGGCATTCAGTAATTGTTGTTCATTTTCGGCGCAGACAAGTTCATTCGTTTGCTGATCGATACCGAAGGTGTTCCAGGCTTTAAGGGAGTGATTCATAGACGCTTTCCTGATGCAAAATCGCGCCTAGTTTACCGCATATACCGCAGGATGGCTTGTGTTATGGAGGTTTTGGATATTGCTTTGCACCCGATGGTGCGGTGTTGTGATGTGCCTGATGCGCTGCGCTTATCAGGCCTACAAAATACATTCAGCCCTGCCTCTGTAGGCCGGATAAGGCGATACGCCGCATCCGGCAGTATGCAGACGTGTTGCCTGATGCGCTGCGCTTATCAGGCCTACAAAATACATTCAGCCCGGCCCCTGCAGGCCGGATAAGGCGGCACGCCGCATCCGGCGGTTTTCATTCCGCACAGACGCAAAAAAGCCCATCCGTCAGGATGGGCTTTTTCACTAAATTAATGCCTGGCAGTTTATGGCGGGCGTCCTGCCCGCCACCCTCCGGGCCGTTGCTGCGCAACGTTCAAATCCGCTCCCGGCGGATTTGTCCTGGGCAGGAGAGCGCTCACCGACAGACAACAGATAAAACAAAAGGCCCAGTCTTTCGACTGAGCCTTTCGCTTTTATTTGATGC
>NZ_JAOWGR010000027.1:0-32975 GCF_030333015.1 Citrobacter sp. Cpo012
CTGGCTAAAACCTACGGCGGTGCTGCTCGTGCATTCGACCAGATCGATAACGCGCCGGAAGAAAAAGCTCGTGGTATCACCATCAACACTTCTCACGTTGAATACGACACCCCGACTCGCCACTACGCACACGTAGACTGCCCGGGCCACGCCGACTATGTTAAAAACATGATCACCGGTGCTGCGCAGATGGACGGCGCGATCCTGGTTGTTGCTGCGACTGACGGCCCGATGCCGCAGACTCGTGAGCACATCCTGCTGGGTCGTCAGGTAGGCGTTCCGTACATCATCGTGTTCCTGAACAAATGCGACATGGTTGATGACGAAGAGCTGCTGGAACTGGTAGAAATGGAAGTTCGTGAACTTCTGTCTCAGTACGATTTCCCGGGCGACGACACTCCGATCGTTCGTGGTTCTGCTCTGAAAGCGCTGGAAGGCGAAGCAGAGTGGGAAGCGAAAATCATCGAACTGGCTGGCTTCCTGGATTCTTACATCCCAGAACCAGAGCGTGCGATTGACAAGCCGTTCCTGCTGCCTATCGAAGACGTATTCTCCATCTCCGGTCGTGGTACCGTTGTTACCGGTCGTGTAGAGCGCGGTATCATCAAAGTTGGTGAAGAAGTTGAAATCGTTGGTATCAAAGAGACTGCTAAGTCTACCTGTACTGGCGTTGAAATGTTCCGCAAACTGCTGGACGAAGGCCGTGCTGGTGAGAACGTTGGTGTTCTGCTGCGTGGTATCAAACGTGAAGAAATCGAACGTGGTCAGGTACTGGCTAAGCCGGGCTCTATCAAGCCGCACACCAAGTTCGAATCTGAAGTGTACATTCTGTCCAAAGACGAAGGCGGCCGTCATACTCCGTTCTTCAAAGGCTACCGTCCGCAGTTCTACTTCCGTACTACTGACGTGACTGGTACCATCGAACTGCCAGAAGGCGTAGAGATGGTAATGCCGGGCGACAACATCAAAATGGTTGTTACCCTGATCCACCCGATCGCGATGGACGACGGTCTGCGTTTCGCAATCCGTGAAGGCGGCCGTACTGTTGGTGCGGGCGTTGTTGCTAAAGTAATGAGCTAATTGCCGAATAACATTTGACGCAATGCGCAATAAAAGGGCATCATTTGATGCCCTTTTTGCACGCTTTCACACCAGAACCTGGCTCATCAGTGATTTTTTTTGTCATAATCATTGCTGAGACAGGCTCTGAAGAGGGCGTTTAGTCCGAAACGCACCAGAGCATTTCGGTTTGGATCGCCTCGCTTACGCGGGGTGAAAATGTTTGTAGAATACTTCTGACAGGTTGGTTTATGAGTGCGAATACCGAAGCTCAAGGAAGCGGGCGCGGCCTGGAAGCGATGAAGTGGGTTGTTGTCGCTGTATTGCTGCTTGTAGCTATCGTTGGCAACTACCTCTATCGTGACATGATGCTGCCGCTGCGTGCGCTGGCCGTAGTGATTCTGATTGCCGCAGCGGGTGGTGTCGCGCTGTTGACAACAAAAGGTAAAGCGACCGTTGCTTTTGCCCGTGAAGCGAGAACCGAAGTCCGTAAGGTCATTTGGCCAACTCGCCAGGAAACATTGCACACCACATTAATTGTGGCTGCGGTTACCGCAGTAATGTCACTGATCCTGTGGGGACTGGATGGTATTCTGGTTCGCCTGGTATCCTTTATCACTGGCCTGAGGTTCTAAGATGTCTGAAGCCCCTAAAAAGCGCTGGTACGTCGTTCAGGCGTTTTCCGGTTTTGAAGGCCGCGTAGCCACGTCGCTGCGCGAATATATCAAGTTACAAAATATGGAAGAGCTGTTTGGCGAAGTCATGGTGCCGACCGAAGAAGTGGTCGAAATCCGTGGTGGCCAGCGTCGCAAGAGCGAACGTAAATTCTTCCCGGGCTATGTACTGGTCCAGATGGTGATGAATGACGCAAGCTGGCACCTGGTGCGCAGCGTGCCGCGTGTGATGGGCTTTATCGGCGGTACATCTGACCGTCCGGCGCCGATCAGCGACAAAGAAGTTGATGCGATCATGAACCGTCTGCAGCAGGTTGGCGATAAACCGCGTCCGAAAACGATGTTTGAGCCAGGTGAAATGGTTCGCGTTAGTGACGGTCCGTTTGCTGACTTTAACGGTGTGGTTGAAGAAGTGGACTACGAAAAGTCCCGCCTGAAAGTCTCTGTTTCTATCTTCGGTCGTGCGACCCCGGTAGAACTGGACTTTGCCCAGGTAGAAAAAGCCTAAACAGCGATCAAAAAAGCGGCGATTTAATCGTTGCACAAGGCGCGAGATTGGAATACAATTTCGCGCCTTTTGTTTTTATGGGCCCTGTCCGTAAAACGAATTTAATCACGGGGAGCCTCCTTGAGGCGCTATAACCCAACTAGAGGAATTTAGAATGGCTAAGAAAGTCCAGGCCTACGTCAAGCTGCAGGTTGCAGCTGGTATGGCTAACCCGAGTCCGCCGGTAGGTCCAGCACTGGGTCAACAAGGCGTGAACATCATGGAATTCTGCAAAGCGTTCAACGCAAAAACTGATTCCATGGAAAAAGGTCTGCCGATCCCGGTTGTTATCACCGTTTACGCTGACCGTTCTTTCACTTTCGTTACCAAAACGCCTCCGGCAGCAGTTCTGCTGAAGAAAGCGGCTGGTATCAAGTCTGGTTCCGGCAAGCCGAACAAAGACAAAGTGGGTAAAATTTCCCGCGCTCAGCTGCAGGAAATCGCGCAGACCAAAGCTGCCGACATGACTGGTTCCGACATTGAAGCGATGACTCGCTCCATTGAAGGTACTGCACGTTCCATGGGCCTGGTAGTGGAGGACTAAGAAATGGCTAAACTGACCAAGCGTATGCGCGTGATCCGTGACAAAGTTGATGCAACTAAACAGTACGACATCAACGAAGCTATTGCTCTGCTGAAAGAGCTGGCCACTGCTAAATTCGTAGAAAGCGTAGACGTTGCCGTTAACCTCGGCATCGACGCTCGTAAATCTGACCAGAACGTACGTGGTGCAACTGTACTGCCGCACGGTACTGGCCGTTCCGTTCGCGTAGCCGTATTTGCCCAGGGCGCAAACGCTGAAGCTGCTAAAGCTGCAGGCGCTGAGCTGGTAGGTATGGAAGATCTGGCTGACCAGATCAAGAAAGGCGAAATGAACTTTGACGTTGTTATTGCTTCCCCGGATGCAATGCGCGTTGTTGGCCAGCTGGGTCAGGTTCTGGGCCCGCGCGGCCTGATGCCAAACCCGAAAGTTGGTACTGTAACCCCTAACGTTGCTGAAGCAGTTAAGAACGCTAAAGCAGGTCAGGTTCGTTACCGTAACGACAAAAACGGCATCATCCACACCACCATCGGTAAAGTGGATTTTGACGCTGACAAACTGAAAGAAAACCTGGAATCTCTGCTGGTTGCGCTGAAAAAAGCGAAACCGACTCAGGCTAAAGGCGTGTACATCAAGAAAGTTAGCATCTCCACCACCATGGGTGCTGGTGTTGCCGTTGATCAGTCCGGTCTGACTGCGACTGTGGCGAACTAATATTCGCCTTTACGTGGGCGGTGATTTTGTCTACAATCTTACCCCCACGTTTCTGCTAATTGCAGACGTATATCCGAGATATTCAGGCTGTGGCAAGGCGACAACTGAGTGAATCGCCAGGAGCATAGTTAACTATGTGACTGGTGTGAACGAAGGCAGTCAACGCCGTCACAGATTGAATAGCGACAGATAGACAAGATTTGTTCGTTGGAGCCTGGCCTATCCAGGCCTCCGTCGAAGACCGCAGGTGTTTCGTAAGAAACTTAATGCCCTGCGTAGACGGTGACAGAACGCTAAGATTATTTCTGATACTCTGGCTTGTTTCTGCTCACCGTATTTAGACGCTCTTTCCGTTGGGGAGAGTGAAGTGAGTTCCGGAACATGAGTTCCGGCAAACATCCAGGAGCAAAGCTAATGGCTTTAAATCTTCAAGACAAACAAGCGATTGTTGCTGAAGTCAGCGAAGTAGCCAAAGGCGCGCTGTCTGCAGTAGTTGCGGATTCCCGTGGCGTAACTGTAGATAAAATGACTGAACTGCGTAAAGCAGGTCGTGAAGCTGGCGTATACATGCGTGTTGTTCGTAACACCCTGCTGCGCCGCGTCGTTGAAGGTACTCAGTTCGAGTGCCTGAAAGACACGTTTGTTGGTCCGACCCTGATTGCATACTCTATGGAACACCCGGGCGCTGCTGCTCGTCTGTTCAAAGAGTTCGCGAAAGCGAATGCAAAATTTGAGGTCAAAGCCGCAGCCTTTGAAGGTGAATTGATCCCGGCATCGCAAATCGATCGCCTGGCAACTCTGCCGACCTACGAAGAAGCAATTGCACGCCTGATGGCAACCATGAAAGAAGCTTCGGCTGGCAAACTGGTTCGTACTCTGGCTGCTGTACGCGATGCGAAAGAAGCTGCTTAATCGCAGTTATCTTTCTCAAGCATCTGCTTACGTATAAACTTATTCTGATTTTCAGGAACAATTTAAATGTCTATCACTAAAGATCAAATCATTGAAGCAGTATCCGCTATGTCCGTAATGGACGTTGTAGAACTGATCTCTGCAATGGAAGAAAAATTCGGTGTTTCCGCTGCTGCTGCTGTAGCTGTAGCTGCTGGCCCGGCTGAAGCTGCTGAAGAAAAAACTGAATTCGACGTAATTCTGAAAGCTGCTGGCGCTAACAAAGTTGCTGTAATCAAAGCAGTACGTGGCGCAACTGGCCTGGGTCTGAAAGAAGCTAAAGACCTGGTAGAATCTGCTCCGGCTGCCCTGAAAGAAGGCATCAGCAAAGACGACGCAGAAGCACTGAAAAAATCTCTGGAAGAAGCTGGCGCTGAAGTTGAAGTTAAATAAGCCAACTTTTCTGGTTGCAGCCTAAGAAATTAGGCTGATGGCTGGTGACTTTTTAGTCACCAGCCTTTTTGCGCTGTAAGGCGCCAGTAGCATTTCACACTGTTTGACTACTGCTGTGCCTTTCAATGCTTGTTTCTATCGACGTCTTAATATACTGCGACAGAGCATCAGTTCTGTGTAAATCGCAATGAAATGGTTTAAGCGTGATAGCAACAGGCATTGCGGAAAGTATTCGATTTTCCGGTCAACAAAATAGTGTTGCACAAACTGTCCCTTCGTCGGACAGATGGGTCGACTTGTCAGCGAGCTGAGGAACCCTAATGGTTTACTCCTATACCGAGAAAAAACGTATTCGTAAGGATTTTGGTAAACGTCCACAAGTGTTGGACATACCTTATCTCCTTTCTATCCAGCTTGACTCGTTTCAGAAGTTCATCGAGCAAGATCCTGAAGGGCAGTATGGTCTGGAAGCAGCTTTCCGTTCCGTTTTCCCGATTCAGAGCTACAGCGGTAATTCCGAGCTGCAATACGTCAGCTACCGCCTTGGCGAACCGGTGTTTGACGTTCAGGAATGTCAGATCCGTGGCGTGACCTATTCCGCACCGCTGCGCGTAAAACTGCGTCTGGTGATCTACGAGCGCGAAGCGCCGGAAGGCACCGTAAAAGACATTAAAGAACAAGAAGTCTACATGGGCGAAATTCCGCTCATGACTGACAACGGTACCTTTGTAATCAATGGTACTGAGCGTGTTATCGTTTCTCAGCTGCACCGTAGTCCTGGCGTCTTCTTTGACTCCGACAAAGGTAAAACCCACTCTTCGGGTAAAGTGCTGTATAACGCGCGCATCATCCCTTACCGTGGTTCCTGGCTGGACTTCGAATTCGATCCGAAGGACAACCTGTTCGTACGTATTGACCGTCGCCGTAAACTGCCTGCGACCATTATTCTGCGTGCACTGAACTACACCACTGAGCAGATCCTTGACCTGTTCTTTGAAAAAGTTGTTTTCGAAATTCGCGACAACAAGCTGCAGATGGAACTGGTGCCGGAACGCCTGCGTGGTGAAACCGCTTCCTTTGACATTGAAGCTAACGGCAAAGTCTACGTCGAAAAAGGCCGTCGCATCACTGCGCGCCATATTCGCCAACTGGAAAAAGACGATATCAAACATATCGAAGTTCCGGTTGAATACATTGCTGGTAAAGTTGCGGCTAAAGACTACGTTGACGAATCTACTGGCGAGCTGATCTGCGCAGCTAACATGGAGCTGAGCCTGGATCTGCTGGCTAAGCTGAGCCAGTCTGGTCACAAGCGTATCGAAACGCTGTTCACTAACGATCTGGATCACGGTCCGTACATTTCTGAAACTGTACGTGTTGACCCAACCAACGATCGTCTGAGCGCACTGGTAGAAATCTACCGCATGATGCGTCCTGGTGAGCCGCCGACTCGTGAAGCTGCTGAAAGCCTGTTCGAGAACCTGTTCTTCTCCGAAGACCGCTATGACCTGTCTGCGGTTGGTCGTATGAAGTTCAACCGTTCTCTGCTGCGCGACGAAATCGAAGGTTCCGGTATCCTGAGCAAAGACGACATCATCGAAGTGATGAAGAAGCTCATCGATATCCGTAACGGTAAAGGCGAAGTCGATGATATCGACCACCTCGGCAACCGTCGTATCCGTTCCGTAGGCGAAATGGCGGAAAACCAGTTCCGCGTTGGCCTGGTACGTGTTGAGCGTGCGGTGAAAGAGCGTCTGTCTCTGGGCGATCTGGATACCCTGATGCCTCAGGATATGATCAACGCCAAGCCGATTTCTGCAGCAGTGAAAGAGTTCTTTGGTTCCAGCCAGCTGTCTCAGTTTATGGACCAGAACAACCCGCTGTCTGAGATTACGCACAAACGTCGTATCTCCGCACTCGGCCCAGGCGGTCTGACCCGTGAACGCGCAGGCTTCGAAGTTCGAGACGTACACCCGACTCACTACGGTCGCGTATGTCCAATCGAAACGCCTGAAGGTCCGAACATCGGTCTGATCAACTCCCTGTCCGTGTATGCACAGACTAACGAATACGGCTTCCTCGAGACTCCGTATCGTAAAGTGACCGACGGTGTTGTAACTGACGAAATTCATTACCTGTCTGCTATCGAAGAAGGCAACTACGTTATCGCTCAGGCGAACTCCAACCTGGATGACGAAGGCCACTTTGTAGAAGATCTGGTTACCTGCCGTAGCAAAGGCGAATCCAGCTTGTTCAGCCGCGACCAGGTTGACTACATGGACGTATCCACCCAGCAGGTGGTATCCGTCGGTGCGTCCCTGATCCCGTTCCTGGAACACGATGACGCCAACCGTGCATTGATGGGTGCGAACATGCAGCGTCAGGCGGTTCCGACTCTGCGCGCTGATAAGCCGCTGGTTGGTACCGGTATGGAACGTGCTGTTGCCGTTGACTCCGGTGTTACTGCAGTTGCTAAACGTGGCGGTACTGTTCAGTACGTGGATGCTTCCCGTATCGTTATCAAAGTTAACGAAGACGAGATGTACCCGGGCGAAGCAGGTATCGACATTTATAACCTGACCAAATACACCCGTTCTAACCAGAACACCTGTATCAACCAGATGCCTTGCGTATCTCTGGGCGAGCCGGTTGAACGTGGTGATGTGCTGGCGGACGGTCCGTCCACCGACCTCGGTGAACTGGCGCTGGGTCAGAACATGCGCGTGGCATTCATGCCATGGAATGGTTACAACTTCGAAGACTCCATCCTCGTATCCGAGCGTGTTGTCCAGGAAGACCGTTTCACCACCATCCACATTCAGGAACTGGCATGTGTGTCCCGTGACACCAAGCTGGGGCCAGAAGAGATCACCGCTGACATCCCGAACGTGGGTGAAGCTGCGCTCTCCAAACTGGATGAATCCGGTATCGTTTATATCGGTGCGGAAGTGACCGGTGGCGACATTCTGGTTGGTAAGGTAACGCCGAAAGGTGAAACCCAACTGACGCCAGAAGAGAAGCTGCTGCGTGCGATCTTCGGTGAGAAAGCGTCTGACGTTAAAGACTCTTCTCTGCGCGTGCCAAACGGTGTTTCCGGTACGATTATCGACGTTCAGGTCTTTACTCGCGATGGCGTAGAAAAAGACAAACGTGCGCTGGAAATCGAAGAGATGCAGCTGAAGCAGGCGAAAAAAGACCTGTCTGAAGAACTGCAGATCCTCGAAGCTGGCCTGTTCAGCCGTATCTACGCTGTGCTGGTTTCCGGTGGTGTTGAAGCTGAGAAGCTCGACAAACTGCCGCGTGACCGCTGGTTAGAACTCGGCCTGACCGACGAAGAGAAACAGAATCAGCTGGAACAACTGGCTGAGCAGTACGACGAACTGAAACACGAATTCGAGAAAAAACTCGAAGCGAAACGCCGTAAAATCACTCAGGGCGACGATCTGGCACCGGGCGTGCTGAAGATTGTTAAGGTGTATCTGGCGGTTAAACGTCGGATCCAGCCTGGTGATAAGATGGCAGGTCGTCACGGTAACAAGGGTGTAATCTCTAAGATCAACCCGATCGAAGATATGCCACACGATGCTAACGGTACGCCGGTAGATATCGTACTGAACCCGCTGGGCGTACCATCGCGTATGAACATCGGTCAGATCCTTGAAACCCACCTGGGTATGGCTGCAAAAGGTATCGGCGATAAGATCAACGCCATGCTGAAACAGCAGCAAGAAGTCGCGAAACTGCGCGAATTCATCCAGCGTGCTTACGATCTGGGTTCAGATGTTCGTCAGAAAGTTGACCTGAATACCTTCAGCGATGAAGAAGTTCTGCGTCTGGCTGAAAACCTGAAAAAAGGTATGCCGATCGCAACGCCGGTATTCGACGGTGCGAAAGAGTCTGAAATCAAGGAACTGTTACAGCTGGGTGGCCTGCCGACTTCCGGTCAGATCACACTGTTCGACGGTCGTACCGGTGAGCAATTCGAGCGCCAGGTTACCGTTGGCTACATGTACATGCTGAAACTGAACCACCTGGTTGATGACAAGATGCATGCGCGTTCTACCGGTTCTTACAGCCTGGTTACTCAGCAGCCGCTGGGTGGTAAGGCGCAGTTCGGTGGTCAGCGCTTCGGGGAGATGGAAGTGTGGGCGCTGGAAGCATATGGCGCAGCATACACCCTGCAGGAAATGCTCACCGTTAAGTCTGATGACGTGAACGGTCGTACTAAGATGTATAAAAACATCGTGGACGGCAACCATCAGATGGAACCAGGCATGCCGGAATCCTTCAACGTACTGTTGAAAGAGATTCGTTCGCTGGGTATCAACATCGAGCTGGAAGACGAGTAACTCTCGATCAAACAGGTCACTGGTGCTGGCGTAACAGCCAGCGCCAGATTGTGCTAACTCCGACGGGAGCAAATCCGTGAAAGATTTATTAAAGTTTCTGAAAGCGCAGACTAAAACCGAAGAGTTTGATGCGATCAAAATTGCTCTGGCCTCGCCAGACATGATCCGTTCATGGTCTTTCGGTGAAGTTAAGAAGCCGGAAACCATTAACTACCGTACGTTCAAACCTGAACGTGACGGCCTTTTCTGCGCCCGTATCTTTGGGCCGGTAAAAGACTACGAGTGCCTGTGCGGTAAGTACAAGCGCCTGAAACACCGTGGTGTGATCTGTGAGAAGTGCGGCGTTGAAGTGACCCAGACCAAAGTACGCCGTGAGCGTATGGGCCACATCGAGCTGGCGTCTCCGACCGCTCACATCTGGTTCCTGAAATCTCTGCCGTCCCGTATCGGTTTGCTGCTCGATATGCCGCTGCGCGATATCGAACGTGTACTGTACTTCGAATCCTATGTTGTTATCGAAGGCGGTATGACTAACCTGGAACGTCAACAGATTCTGACTGAAGAGCAGTATCTGGACGCGCTGGAAGAGTTCGGTGACGAATTCGACGCGAAGATGGGTGCGGAAGCTATTCAGGCCCTGCTGAAGAGCATGGATCTGGAGCAAGAGTGTGAAACTCTGCGCGAAGAGCTGAACGAAACCAACTCCGAAACCAAGCGTAAGAAGCTGACCAAGCGTATCAAACTGCTGGAAGCCTTCGTACAGTCTGGCAACAAGCCAGAGTGGATGATCCTGACCGTTCTGCCGGTTCTGCCGCCAGATCTGCGTCCGCTGGTTCCGCTGGATGGTGGTCGTTTCGCAACATCGGATCTGAACGATCTGTATCGTCGCGTTATCAACCGTAACAACCGTCTGAAGCGTCTGCTGGATCTGGCTGCGCCGGACATCATCGTACGCAACGAAAAACGTATGCTGCAGGAAGCGGTTGACGCTCTGCTGGATAACGGTCGTCGCGGTCGTGCGATCACCGGTTCTAACAAACGTCCTCTGAAATCTTTGGCCGACATGATCAAAGGTAAGCAGGGTCGTTTCCGTCAGAACCTGCTCGGTAAGCGTGTTGACTACTCCGGTCGTTCTGTAATCACCGTAGGTCCATACCTGCGTCTGCATCAGTGCGGTCTGCCGAAGAAAATGGCACTGGAACTGTTCAAACCGTTCATCTACGGCAAGCTGGAACTGCGTGGCCTGGCCACCACCATTAAAGCCGCTAAGAAAATGGTTGAGCGTGAAGAAGCTGTCGTTTGGGATATCCTGGACGAAGTTATCCGCGAACACCCGGTACTGCTGAACCGTGCACCAACACTGCACCGTCTGGGTATCCAGGCATTTGAACCGGTACTGATCGAAGGTAAAGCTATCCAGCTGCACCCGCTGGTTTGTGCGGCATATAACGCCGACTTCGATGGTGACCAGATGGCTGTTCACGTACCGCTGACGCTGGAAGCCCAGCTCGAAGCGCGTGCGCTGATGATGTCTACCAACAACATCCTGTCTCCGGCGAACGGCGAACCTATCATCGTTCCGTCTCAGGACGTTGTATTGGGTCTGTACTACATGACCCGTGACTGTGTTAACGCCAAAGGCGAAGGCATGGTGCTGACTGGCCCGAAAGAAGCTGAGCGTATCTATCGCGCAGGTCTGGCCTCTCTGCATGCGCGCGTTAAAGTGCGTATCACCGAATATGAAAAAGATGAAAACGGCGAATTCGTTGCGAAAACCAGCCTGAAAGACACGACCGTTGGCCGTGCCATTCTGTGGATGATCGTACCGAAAGGTCTGCCTTTCTCCATCGTCAACCAGGCGCTGGGCAAGAAAGCTATCTCCAAAATGCTGAACACCTGTTACCGCATTCTGGGCCTGAAGCCGACCGTTATCTTCGCTGACCAGACAATGTACACCGGCTTTGCATATGCAGCGCGTTCAGGTGCATCTGTTGGTATTGATGACATGGTCATCCCAGAGAAGAAACACGAGATCATCTCTGAAGCGGAAGCTGAAGTTGCTGAGATCCAGGAGCAGTTCCAGTCTGGTCTGGTAACCGCAGGCGAACGCTATAACAAAGTTATCGATATCTGGGCTGCGGCGAACGATCGTGTATCCAAAGCGATGATGGATAACCTGCAAACCGAAACCGTTATTAACCGTGACGGCGTAGAAGAGCAGCAGGTTTCCTTCAACAGCATCTACATGATGGCCGACTCCGGTGCGCGTGGTTCTGCAGCACAGATTCGTCAGTTGGCCGGTATGCGTGGTCTGATGGCGAAGCCAGATGGCTCCATCATCGAAACGCCAATCACCGCGAACTTCCGTGAAGGTCTGAACGTACTCCAGTACTTCATCTCTACTCACGGTGCTCGTAAAGGTCTGGCGGATACCGCACTGAAAACAGCGAACTCCGGTTATCTGACTCGTCGTCTGGTTGACGTCGCGCAGGACCTGGTTGTTACTGAAGACGATTGCGGCACTCTGGAAGGCATCACCATGACCCCGGTTATCGAGGGTGGTGACGTTAAAGAGCCGCTGCGCGATCGCGTTCTGGGTCGTGTAACTGCTGAAGACGTTCTGAAGCCGGGTACGGCGGATATTCTGGTTCCACGCAACACACTGCTGCACGAACAGTGGTGTGATCTGCTGGAAGAGAACTCCGTTGACTCCGTTAAAGTCCGTTCCGTTGTATCTTGTGACACCGACTTTGGTGTATGTGCGCACTGCTATGGTCGTGACCTGGCGCGTGGCCACATCATCAACAAAGGTGAAGCAATCGGCGTTATCGCGGCACAGTCCATCGGTGAACCGGGTACACAGCTGACGATGCGTACGTTCCACATCGGTGGTGCGGCATCTCGTGCGGCTGCTGAATCCAGCATCCAGGTGAAAAACAAAGGTAGCATCCGTCTGAGCAACGCGAAGTCGGTTGTGAACTCCAGCGGTAAACTGGTTATCACCTCACGTAACACCGAACTGAAACTGATCGACGAATTCGGCCGTACCAAAGAAAGCTATAAAGTGCCTTACGGCTCCGTTATGGCGAAAGGTGATGGCGAACAGGTTGCTGGCGGCGAAACCGTAGCAAACTGGGATCCGCACACCATGCCGGTTATCACCGAAGTGAGTGGTTTCGTCCGCTTCACTGACATGATCGACGGCCAGACCATTACTCGTCAGACCGACGAGCTGACCGGTCTGTCTTCTCTGGTGGTTCTGGATTCTGCAGAGCGTACTGCGGGTGGTAAAGACCTGCGTCCGGCACTGAAAATTGTTGATGCTCAGGGCAACGACGTTCTGATCCCAGGCACCGATATGCCTGCTCAGTACTTCCTGCCGGGTAAAGCGATTGTTCAGCTGGAAGATGGCGTACAGATCAGCTCTGGTGACACCCTGGCGCGTGTTCCGCAGGAATCCGGCGGTACCAAGGATATCACCGGTGGTCTGCCGCGCGTTGCGGACCTGTTCGAAGCACGTCGTCCGAAAGAGCCGGCAATCCTGGCTGAAATCAGCGGCATCATTTCCTTCGGTAAAGAAACCAAAGGTAAACGTCGTCTGGTTATCACCCCGGTAGACGGTAGCGAACCGTACGAAGAGATGATTCCGAAATGGCGTCAGCTCAACGTGTTCGAAGGTGAACGTGTAGAACGTGGTGACGTGGTTTCCGACGGTCCGGAAGCGCCGCACGACATCCTGCGTCTGCGTGGTGTGCATGCTGTAACTCGTTACATCGTTAACGAAGTTCAGGACGTATACCGTCTGCAGGGTGTTAAGATTAACGATAAACACATCGAAGTTATCGTTCGTCAGATGCTGCGTAAAGCCACCATCGAAAGCGCTGGTAGCTCCGACTTCCTGGAAGGCGAGCAGGTTGAATACTCCCGCGTCAAGATCGCAAACCGCGAGCTGGAAGCGAACGGCAAAGTGGGTGCAACGTTCTCCCGCGATCTGCTGGGTATCACCAAAGCGTCTCTGGCAACCGAGTCCTTCATCTCTGCAGCATCGTTCCAGGAAACCACGCGTGTCCTGACCGAAGCAGCTGTTGCAGGTAAACGTGATGAACTGCGCGGTCTGAAAGAGAACGTCATCGTGGGTCGTCTGATCCCGGCAGGTACTGGTTATGCGTACCACCAGGATCGTATGCGCCGTCGCGCAGCGGGCGAACTGCCAGCTGCACCGCAGGTAACTGCTGAAGATGCGTCTGCCAGCCTGGCAGAACTGCTGAACGCAGGCCTGGGCGGTTCTGACAACGATTAATCGTTGCCGACCATAAAAAAAAACCCGCTTCGGCGGGTTTTTTTATGTCTATGTTATTTCTGATGGCGTTTATCAGGTCTACGAAGCCATCCGGCAGTGTCATTAATTTATCGGTGGTAACCGCCGATAAAGCTCAATCATATCGCCGGCCAGATCCTGAATCACCATGGCATTCATCAGGTGGTCCTGCGAATGGACGGTGATGAGATTAACCGGTAGTTTGCCAGTGCCCTCGTCAATACCGATCAGCTGGGTCTGGATTTTATGCGCTTGTTTGACGTACTCGCGTGATTCCGTCATCGCTTGTTCTGCACCGGCGAAATCACCCTTACGCGCCAGTTGCAGTGCCGTCAGGGCCTGGCTGCGGGCAGCGCCAGCGTTTACCAATAACTCCATGATGATCGTTTCTAACTCTTCCATACCATCACTCCAGTAGTTTCAGCGCCTTATCCAGTACCGCATCGCCTTTCATCATGCCGTAATCCATCATGTCGATAACGGCGACCTTTTTGCCTAGTGGGTCGGCGATCGCCTGTAGCTTGGCCTGTTCATACTTAACCTGTGGACCGAGCAAAACGATATCCGCTGTAGAGATATTCTCTTCAAACTCGGCCACCGGGACGGCTTTGATAGTGACGTCGACGCCTTTTTTCTGGGCGGCATCTTTCATCCTTTGCACCAGCATGCTGGTGGACATTCCGGCGGCACAGCATAAAACGATGTTTTTCATAAGCAGTCTCGATCAACATGTGTGAGTTGATAATTATCGCGAGCCAGCTATAGCAACAACTGCTTTGCAACGATTGTGTGCAAGGCATCACAAAGAAAGCCGCTTTTTCTGAAACCGGTTACAAAAAGAGGCAGAACCCTGCGTTCTGGACCAGAGCCAGCGGCTTTTTGACTCGCTTATCACATGCTGGAATATATAATCACTGTCAATAAAGACATGTTATAAAAAACAGTATTGACAGCGTTTTTTAAACCCGTATGTTAATACTTAACAGCGGAGAAATTGTAGTTTGCTGTTAACGTAGTAAGTGTTAGTAGAGCTTGATTGGGGTTTGCGATAAAGGCCACGAAGTATTTTTTGTATGGGATAGTCGATGCTGAAAACGCTATTTTTCACTTCGACAATGCTTTCAGGCCACGTAGTTGATATATCTAATCGCAAAAAGTCAGTAAAGCGCGACGATGTAACGCCATGATTTTATAGTAAATGTTTGTGATTTCTGCTTTTCTGGTTATCACAAGGGAAATAAGGCAACGCATCAAAGAGTATATGTCGCGAGGGGAAGTGTACTTGTTTAGGTCACCAGCCTTGAGTTCTATTATCAAGCGGGTGGAATGTGTTTAACGGTAAATAGAGGAAAGCTTCAGTTAGTATCAATATCCAATATTATCTGTAGTAAACGTGTACATTTTAAAGTAGTACCATCAGCAGTATTAAATCGTTAAGTTTATTAATGTTAAATTTGAAGTGTGTAGTAACGTAAAGCCCTGACTGCAATAGTCGGGGCTTTTGTTCATTGTAGATCAAGCTGTTATCCAGGATGCTTAGCCGCGATGGTTCAACATTGCATCACTCAGTGGGTATTAAAAAAATTAATGCTTGCTTAATGATTAGAAGTAGGTCTACTATAGCGGCATCGGTTTGGAACACAGACCTTATGCAAGCAGTTTTAGTAAAGCAGTTCTCAGTTCAAGCGTTATCCTCAGATACTCTTCTTCATGAGCCTCCTCCCTAAGTGCCCCATAAGTTAATTTCTGCAAAACAGGCCATCTTCGCTGCATAAGCGGCTCAAAAACATGAAAGGAAGTATCTATGTCTAACAAAATGACTGGTTTAGTAAAATGGTTTAACTCTGATAAAGGCTTCGGCTTTATCACTCCTCAGGACGGTAGCAAGGATGTGTTTGTACATTTCTCCGCTATCCAGAGTAACGATTTTAAAACGTTAGACGAAGGTCAAAAGGTGGAGTTCTCCGTGGAGAATGGCGCTAAAGGCCCGTCTGCTGTTAACGTTGTCGCGCTGTAATCGCCGATAATTTCACGAGCGCTTACGATAGCGATGAAGGCCAGAGCCCGAGCAGTTAAGTGCCAGTGAAGAAAAAACCCGCGAAAGCGGGTTTTTTTGTTTATGCGATTGCTCCTGACCTACGGTACCTGTGAAGCGCGCCCCAGATAGCTGTCCCAGTCTTTCCACACGGGCTGTAAACCCTGGGCCATGAGTGCTTCAGCAACGGCTTCTGGGCGACGATCGTCGTGCGGGGAGAACTGTTCCAGTTCGGGGTGGTTATCGGCATAACCACCGGGCTGGGTTTTTGAGAAGGCGCTGACGTTGTTGATCGCCAACGGGATCACATGGTCACGAAACCATGGCGATTCGCGGGTGGAGAGCGACAGCTCAATTTCTGGCGCCAGTAAACGAAACGCGCAAATGGTCTGGACCAACTGTCGCTCATCCATGATCGATGCAGGCTCAACGCCTCCGGTGCATGGGCGCAGGCGAGGGAAGGAGATAGAGTAACGGCTCTGCCAGTAATGCTGCTGCATCCATAGCAGATGTTCAGCCACCATATAGCAATCAACCCGCCAGCTGTCGGACAAACCAATCAACGCGCCAAGACCGATTTTGTCGATCCCTGCGCGGCCCAGCCTGTCCGGCGTTTCCAGGCGCCAGAAGAAATCCTGCTTTTTCCCTTTTAAATGGTGACGAGCGTAAGTTGCCTCATGATAACTCTCCTGATACACCATTACGCCATCCAGCCCCAGCGTCTTCAGCTCTGCATATTCAGCCTCTGACAACGGCTGTACCTCCATCTGTAAAGAGGCGAACTGGCGGCGAATGGCGGGCAAATGGCGACGAAAGTAATCCATCCCCACTTTTGCCTGATGTTCACCGGTGACCAGCAGCAGATGCTCAAAGCCCAGCTCACGGATAGCCGCACACTCCCGTATTATCTCATCTTCGTCCAGCGTTTTGCGTTTGATACGGTTGCTCATCGAAAAACCGCAGTAGGTGCAGTCGTTGGCGCAAAGGTTGGAGAGATACAACGGCACGTAAAAGCTCACCGTGTTACCAAAACGCTGACGGGTGAGCTTCTGCGCCCGCTGCGCCAGCGGCTCCAGATAATCGGCGGCGGCAGGAGAGAGCAATGCCATCAGATCGTCGCGACTAAGATGCGAAGCGTTGAGGGCGCGCTCCACGTCAGCGGCGGTTTTACCGTTGATACGCAGGCGGATGTCGTCCCAGTCCAGCTGTCGCCAGCGGTCGCTGAACGTTTTCATGCGAAGGCCTCCAGGAATCCGGTTAACGGGCTGGTGGGACTTGCCTGCGAACTTTTGCTTCCTGGTACCGCCTGGCGTGCCAGCAAGCCAGCTTCAACGGCCAGACGGAA
This sequence comes from Citrobacter sp. Cpo012, assembly GCF_030333015.1. NCBI lineage: Bacteria > Pseudomonadati > Pseudomonadota > Gammaproteobacteria > Enterobacterales > Enterobacteriaceae > Citrobacter > Citrobacter sp. Cpo012. Next base: position 16,927 of record NZ_JAOWGR010000027.1, read on the forward strand.
GGCGGTTGCCATCATCACCGGGCTGTCGGCTACCGCGATTGCCGTATTGACCAACACCGCGTCGGCACCCATTTCCAGCGCCTGCGTGGCGTGGCTGGGGACGCCGATGCCTGCATCAACCACCACCGGCACGGTCGCCTGTTGGATAATAATCTCCAGCATCGCTTTGGTTTCCAGCCCCTGATTAGAACCGATGGGCGCGCCGAGCGGCATGACTGCAGAACAGCCTACTTCTTCCAGCCGTTTGCACAGCACCGGATCTGCGCCACAGTAAGGCAGTACCACGAAGCCCTTTTTCACCAGTGCTTCTGCGGCTTTCAATGTTTCGATTGGATCGGGTAACAGCCAGCGGGCGTCCGGGTGGATTTCTAATTTCAGCCAGTTTGTGCCCAGCGCTTCACGCGCCAACTGGGCAGCAAAAATCGCCTCTTCAGCAGTTTTTGCCCCCGAAGTGTTGGGCAACAGCGTCACACCAGCGTCTACCAGCGGCGCCAGAATGGCATCGTTGTGCTGACGTAAATCCACGCGCTTCATGGCCAGCGTTACCAGTTGGCTGCCGGAGGCGCGAATCGCCTCGACCATCAGCTGCGATGAAGCAAATTTTCCGGTGCCGGTGAACAGATGCGAATCAAACGTTTTGTCGGCAATACGTAACATATCAACCCCCTGCAATAACCTGAAAAAGCAGGATCTGGTCGCCTTCCTGCACGATTTGCTGCTCCCACTGCTCGCGCGGGAGGATCTGCTGATTGAGCGCCAGCGCCGCGCCCGGTTTAAGCTGATTAAGCGCAGTGAGCAGCCCACTGACGGTTTGTCCTTCGGCGCACTGCATCGGCTCATCATTGAACTGAATCTGCATGTTGCCCTCCGCATACCGGGCAGCCGCTGGCGCGTCGTAGTGCGAAGCTGCGCCACTGGCTGGTTTTACCGTCAAACAGGCGTAGCTCTCCGCTGGGCGTCTCAATACCGCTGAGCAATTTAATCGCTTCCAACGCCTGCAAGGTGCCCATCACGCCCACAACCGGTCCGACGATACCGGCGGTACGGCAGTTGCGTTCGGGCTCTACATCGTCCGGCCACAGGCAGCGGTAACATCCTTGTTCCCACGGGGGCGTCAGCACCATCAGTTGGCCGCCAAAGCCGACGGCGCTGGCGGTGACGAGCGGGGTGTTGAGCGTTACGCAGGCGGCGTTAATTTCCTGGCGCGTGGCCATATTATCGGTACAGTCGAGCACCACATCGGCACGCGCTACCGCATGCCGAAGCGCATCGCCTTTCAGTCGCTGCTGGAGTGACACCAGCTCGATATCTGGGTTGAGCCGCGTCAGGCGCTGCTGGGCAACCTGCGATTTTGAACGTGCGATATCATCAGTGGTAAACAGGATCTGGCGCTGCAGGTTGCTCAGATGAATGTCGTCATCGTCTACCAGCGTCAGTTTTCCGATGCCTGCTCCCGCCAGATACAGCGCGGCAGGCGAACCTAACCCGCCTAAACCGACAATCAGCACATGGCTATCGAGTAGCTTTTGCTGGCCTTCAATGGCGATATCGCCGAGCAGGATCTGTCGGCTGTAACGCATAAAGTCGCGGTCATTCATCGCCCACTCCCGCGATATCCAGTAGTTGGGCCGTGGCGACCTGCCAGTCAGCCGCCTGGGTAATGGCGCTGACCACGGCAATGCTGCCGACGCCGGTCGCCAGTACCGCCGGGGCGCGCTCAAGGCTGATACCGCCAATGGCGACGGTCGGGTAATCCGCTAATCGTTCAATATGGTTTGCCAGTTGCGTGAGTCCCTGCGGGGCGGAAGGCATCTGTTTGGTTTGCGTGGGGAAAACATGACCCAGCGCGATATAAGAAGGCTTGGCGGCGAGCGCGACGTCGATCTCCATATCATCGTGAGTGGAGACCCCCAGGCGTAGCCCCGCCGCCTGAATCGCCTTCAGGTCGGTGGTTTCAAGGTCTTCCTGGCCCAGATGTACGCCGTAAGCGCGGTGCTTAATTGCCAGACGCCAGTAGTCGTTGATAAACAGGCGGGCGTCATAGCGACGCCCCAGTTCAATGGCGGCCATAACGTCGGCTTCGACCTCTTCATCACGCTTATCTTTAATGCGCAGTTGGATGGTGCGTACGCCCGCCTGCAGCAAGCGTTCAATCCATTCCACGCTGTCTACCACCGGGTAAAGCCCGAGGCGAAACGGCACGGTCGGGAAATCAGGCTGGTACATTATGCCTCCTCTTTTTTGAGGTAGATTTCGCCGCCTTTGGCGCGGAAGTTCTCCGACATATCCGCCATGCCGACTTCAATTGTTTGTGCAGCAGCGTAGTCGCGAACCTCCTGGCTGATTTTCATCGAGCAGAACTTCGGCCCGCACATGGAGCAGAAGTGGGCGACCTTACCGGATTCCTGTGGCAAGGTTTCATCGTGGTAGGCACGGGCGGTGAACGGGTCGAGCGCGAGGTTAAACTGGTCTTCCCAGCGGAATTCGAAGCGCGCTTTCGACATGGCGTTATCGCGGATCTGCGCGCCCGGATGACCTTTTGCTAAGTCAGCTGCATGGGCGGCAATCTTGTAGGTAATCAACCCTTGTTTAACATCTTCTTTGTTCGGCAGGCCGAGGTGCTCTTTTGGCGTGACGTAGCACAGCATCGCGCAGCCAAACCAACCGATCATCGCCGCACCGATCCCGGAAGTGAAGTGGTCGTAGCCCGGCGCGATATCGGTGGTCAACGGTCCTAAAGTGTAGAACGGTGCTTCATGGCAGTGCTCCAGCTCTTCGGTCATGTTGCGCTGGATCATATGCATGGGCACATGACCTGGACCTTCTATCATCACCTGCACGTCGTATTCCCAGGCGATTTTGGTCAGCTCGCCCAGCGTATGCAGCTCGGAGAACTGCGCTTCGTCGTTCGCATCCTGAATTGAACCCGGGCGCAGGCCGTCACCCAGCGACAAAGAGACATCGTAGGCGGCGCAGATTTCGCAAATCTCGCGGAAATGTTCGTACAGGAAGTTCTCTTTGTGATGAGAAAGGCACCATTTCGCCATAATTGAACCGCCGCGTGAGACAATGCCGGTCAGGCGTTTGGCAGTCATCGGCACGTAGCGCAGCAGCACGCCCGCGTGAATGGTGAAGTAGTCGACGCCCTGTTCGGCCTGCTCCAGCAACGTGTCGCGGAAGGCTTCCCAGGTGAGATCTTCGGCGATCCCGTTGACCTTCTCCAGCGCCTGGTAGATCGGCACAGTACCGATCGGTACCGGACTGTTACGCAAGATCCACTCGCGGGTTTCGTGGATATAGCGACCGGTGGAGAGATCCATCACCGTGTCAGCGCCCCAGCGCGTCGACCACACCAGCTTCTCTACCTCTTCTTCAATGGAGGAGGTGACGGCAGAGTTACCAATGTTGGCGTTAACCTTCACCAGGAAGTTGCGACCGATAATCATCGGCTCGGATTCCGGGTGGTTGATGTTGGCAGGAATAATCGCGCGGCCCGCGGCCACTTCATCACGCACGAATTCCGGCGTGATGTTTTCCGGCAGGCGTGCACCAAAGTTCATCCCCGGATGCTGGTGACGCAGCACTTCACTGCGAATGCGCTCGCGGCCCATGTTTTCACGGATGGCGATGAACTCCATCTCCGGGGTCACTATTCCCTGGCGGGCGTAGTGCAGTTGGGTGACTCGTTTACCCGCTTTGGCGCGCTTTGGCGTCAGCAGGCCGGTGAAACGCAGCTCGTCCAGGCCATCGTCGGCCAGACGTTCTTTGGTATAAGCGGAACTCCGGTCGTCTAATTCTTCGCTATCGTTACGCGCCGCAATCCACGGCTGGCGCAGCTTTGCCAGACCCTGCTGGACGTTAATCGCCACGTCAGGATCGCCATACGGTCCGGAGGTGTCGTATACCGGAACGGCTTCGTTCTCTTCGAACTGCGGGTTGTCTTTGCTACCGCCAGTCAGTGTTGGGCTGAGCTGAATTTCGCGCATCGGAATGCGGATATCCGGCTGCGAACCGGTAATATAAATGCGTTTTGAGTTAGGGAAGGCGGTCCCTTCCAGGGTATCGATAAAGTGTTGGGCTTGAGCGCGCTGTTCGCGGCGTGATGGTTTAGTAGTGGCAGACATAGCTCATTCCAAATAAAAGTAAGGATATGGCTTGTCAGACGACGGATGAAGCAAGAGAGAAGCTCGCCCGGGGGCGATGCTATTGCAGATTGACTCTTGTTCCCTTCGCAGGTTTTAACCTGATCAGGTTCCGCGGATCCCGAATTAACGGTCTCAGCCTTTTCCACTCATGCTGCTGTGGAAAATAAGCACTCCGACAAGAAGTAACCTCAGTAAAGAGGTAATGAATGTAAACTACGCGTTAATGCCGCAAATCTCAAGCATGACGTTTGAGAGTGTTACTCTCGTGCATTGCGTCAAATACCAGCATGATCAGCTTATCTTCCAGCACGAATCGGGCTTCCAGTGCCTCGCCGAGATCCGATAAAACCTGTTGAAATTCAAGGAAGTTATCATGATCAATCGCAGTTTCCAGGCTGGAGTCATAGTAGTCCATGATCAGCTGCGTATTGGCTTCCAGCAGCGGCCAAATTTTTGTGGCTTTTAAAAGCTGCCCGTTCCCTTCCAATTTATGGAGAATACGTTCATAAATACTGAAGTGTCCGGTGGAGAGGTAATCGACCAGGCTCTGACAAAAATCATCCAGCGCCTTTTCATTGAGTCGCATGTACGATTCTTTGCCAGGCTTAATGCCAACCAGATTGTAGTAAGCCACGAGCAGGTGCTTACGTACATGTAGCCAGCGATCAACCAGTTTATTACTTCCTCCGACGTGCTCCGTCAGGCTTTCCAGCTGGTTTAGCATGATTGACTCCGCAAGATGGTGTTTAGGAACTGCTCACCCGTAAATGTAAAAATAATGTAAACAACATGCCTGTGAAGCAAAGGTTGCGCAAGAGATATGGATCGTATAATTGAAAAATTAGATAGCGGCTGGTGGATCGTCAGTCATGAGCAAAAGTTATGGTTACCTCATGGCGAGCTACCTTATGGCGACGCAGCCCGTTTTGATCTGATTGGTCAGCGCGCGCTGCCAATAGGCGAGTGGGAAGGGGAAACTGTCTGGCTGGTACAGCAGCAGCGTCGACACGATATGGGGTCGGTGCGCCAGGTCATTGACCAGGATGTTGGCCTGTTTCAACTGGCCGGACGCGGCGTACAGCTGGCGGAGTTCTATCGCTCGCATAAATTCTGCGGCTACTGCGGCCATCCCATGCACCCGAGTAAAACGGAGTGGGCGATGCTCTGTAGCCACTGCCGTGAACGTTATTACCCGCAAATTGCCCCGTGCATAATCGTCGCTATTCGCCGAGATGATTCCATCCTGCTTGCCCAACATGTTCGCCATCGTAACGGCGTGCATACCGTACTGGCGGGTTTTGTCGAAGTAGGTGAGACCTTAGAACAGGCGGTGGCGCGTGAAGTTATGGAAGAAAGCGGGATTAAGGTGAAAAATCTGCGCTATGTCACTTCTCAGCCGTGGCCATTCCCACAGTCTTTGATGACCGCATTTATGGCGGAGTATGATAGCGGCGAAATCGTCATCGACCCGAAAGAGCTGCTGGAAGCGAACTGGTATCGCTATGACGACTTACCGCTCTTACCCCCGCCGGGTACTGTCGCGCGTCGATTGATTGAAGACACTGTGGCAATGTGTCGGGCTGAGTACGAGTAAAGAGCGAGTGGTGATACACTGATGGACTGACGCAATAAGGAACTGCAAAAATGACCGAACTGAAGAACGATCGTTATCTGCGTGCGCTGCTGCGCCAGCCCGTTGATGTCACTCCGGTATGGATGATGCGCCAGGCAGGCCGCTATCTACCGGAATACAAAGCTACCCGTGCCGAAGCGGGCGATTTTATGGCGCTGTGCAAAAATGCCGAGCTGGCCTGCGAAGTCACGTTGCAGCCGCTGCGTCGCTATAAACTTGATGCCGCGATCCTCTTCTCGGATATCCTGACGATCCCGGATGCGATGGGACTCGGGCTGTATTTTGAAGCAGGAGAAGGTCCACGCTTTACCTCTCCGATTACCAGCAAGGCTGACGTCGACAAACTGCCGATCCCGGATCCGGAAGATGGGTTGGGGTACGTGATGAACGCGGTGCGTACTATCCGCCGTGAACTGAAAGGCGAAGTGCCGCTGATCGGCTTCTCCGGTAGTCCGTGGACGCTGGCGACCTACATGGTTGAAGGCGGCAGCAGCAAAGCCTTCACCGTGATTAAAAAGATGATGTACGCCGATCCTAAAGCGCTGCATCTGCTGCTTGATAAGCTGGCGAAGAGCGTCACGCTGTACCTGAACGCGCAGATCAAAGCGGGTGCGCAGTCGGTGATGATTTTCGACACCTGGGGTGGCGTGCTGACCGGTCGCGATTATCAGCAGTTCTCTTTGTACTACATGCACAAAATCGTTGATGGCCTGCTGCGCGAGAACGAAGGTCGTCGCGTACCGGTGACGCTGTTTACCAAAGGCGGTGGTCAGTGGCTGGAAGCGATGGCGGAAACCGGCTGTGATGCGTTAGGTCTCGACTGGACCACTGACATTGCCGATGCGCGTCGTCGTGTAGGTCATAAAGTGGCGCTCCAGGGCAATATGGATCCGTCCATGCTGTATGCGCCGCCAGCCCGCATCGAAGAAGAGGTGGCGACAATTCTGGCCGGATTCGGTCAGGGTGAAGGGCATGTCTTTAACCTGGGCCACGGCATTCATCAGGACGTCCCGCCAGAACATGCGGGTGTCTTTGTGGAGGCGGTACATCGGTTGTCCGAACAGTACCACCGCTAAGGAGTTATCATGGATCTCGCGTCATTACGCGCGCAGCAGCTTGAACTGGCCTCTTCAGTGATCCGCGAGGATCGTCTGAAGAACGATCCGCCGGATCTGATCGGCGGGGCGGACGTTGGGTTTGAGCAGGGTGGCGAAGTGACGCGAGCCGCGATGGTCTTACTGAAGTATCCCACGCTTGAACTGGTCGAATACAAGGTGGCGCGTATCGCTACCACCATGCCCTACATTCCCGGTTTTCTCTCCTTTCGTGAAACTCCCGCGCTGATGGCCGCCTGGCAACTGCTCTCGCACAAGCCAGATCTGCTGTTCGTTGACGGGCATGGTATTTCTCACCCGCGTCGTCTGGGCGTGGCCAGCCATTTTGGTCTGCTGGTGGATGTCCCGACGATCGGCGTGGCGAAAAAGCGGCTGTGCGGCAAGTTTGAACCGCTCGCTGCTGAACCTGGTGCGCTAGCGCCGTTGCTGGATAAAGGCGAACAACTGGCATGGGTCTGGCGCAGCAAAGCGCGCTGTAACCCGTTGTTTATTTCTACGGGTCACCGCGTGAGTATGGACAGCGCACTGGCGTGGGTTCAACGCTGTATGAACGGCTATCGTTTGCCGGAACCAACACGCTGGGCAGATGCGGTAGCATCCGAACGCCCGGCTTTTACTCGGCTTGCAGCAAAAACGCCCTATATCGGGTAAACTGCGGCTAATTTCCGTATTTGAGAACTCATCATGTTACAAAATCCGATTCACCTGCGTCTGGAGAAGCTGGAAAGCTGGCAGCACGTCACGTTTATGGCCTGTCTGTGCGAACGCATGTACCCAAACTACGCCATGTTCTGCAAGCAAACTGAATTTGGCGATGGACAGATTTACCGCCGAATTCTGGATCTGATTTGGGAAGCGCTGACGGTTAAAGACGCGAAAATCAATTTCGACAGCCAGCTGGAAAAATTTGAAGAGGCCATTCCTTCTGCAGACGATTACGATCTGTACGGTGTTTATCCGGCGATTGATGCCTGTGTGGCATTAAGCGAGCTGATGCATTCGCGTCTTAGCGGTGAAACGCTGGAGCATGCAATCGAAGTGAGTAAGGCTTCGATTACGACGGTTGCGATGCTGGAAATGACTCAGGCTGGTCGCGAAATGACCGATGAAGAGCTCAAAGAGAACCCTGCCGTTGAGCAAGAATGGGATATTCAGTGGGAAATTTTCCGACTTTTAGCCGACTGTGAAGAACGCGATATTGAGCTGATAAAAGGGCTGCGTGCAGACCTGCGCGAGGCTGGCGAGAGCAATATTGGTATAAATTTTCAGCAATGACACCACAAAACGTGATTTAACGCCTGATTTGTCGTGCCTGAAGGCTTCCCATCCGCCCCCGGTCTGGTCTACATTTGGGGGGCGAAAAAAAGTGGCTATCGGTGCGTGTATGCAGGAGAGTGCTTTTCTGGCATTTCCGTCGCACTCGATGCTTAGCAAGCGATAAACACATTGTAAGGATAACTTATGAACAAGACTCAACTGATTGATGTAATTGCAGACAAAGCAGAACTGTCTAAAACACAGGCTAAAGCTGCTCTGGAATCCACTCTGGCTGCTATTACTGAGTCTCTGAAAGAAGGCGATGCTGTACAACTGGTTGGTTTCGGTACCTTCAAAGTGAACCACCGTGCTGAGCGCACTGGCCGCAACCCGCAGACCGGTAAAGAAATCAAAATCGCCGCAGCTAACGTACCGGCATTTGTTTCTGGTAAAGCACTGAAAGACGCGGTTAAGTAATTCGCGTGGCAGTGAACAGTTTTAACGAAGGGGCGGTTTCGCCCCTTTTGTCCATCTGGCGTCATTCGCTTTGGCTTTCAGGTGTTCTGTTACTGTCAGCCTGCGGTAGCCATTCTGAGCTTCCTCCGTTCACGGCCAGCGGCTATGTTGGCGATCAGGGGGCGGTACGCATTTGGCGTAAAGACTCCGGTGACGATGTTCACTTGCTCTCGGTATTTAGTCCGTGGCGTAAAGGCGAAACCACTACCAGTGAATACCGCTGGCAGGGTGATTCGCTCTCTCTGATAGAACTCAACGTTTACAGTAAACCGGCTGAACATGTCCGTATACGCTTCGATGACCGGGGCGAACTGAGCTTCATGCAGCGTGAAGTCGACGGGCAAAAGCAGCAGCTTTCCAGCGATCAAATCGCGCTTTACCGCTATCGTGCCGATCAAATTCGCCAGACCAGCGATGCGCTGCGTCAGGGACGGGTGATATTGCGTCAGGGACGTTGGCATGCGGATAACACGGTCACAACCTGTGAAGGTGAAACGCTGAAGCCAGACCTGGAGTCGTGGGCGATAAACCATATCGAGCGCCGCCAGAGACATTCATCCGTAGAGGTGAGTGTGGCATGGCTGGAAGCGCCCGAAGGGTCGCAGCTACTGCTGGTCGCCAATGAAGATTTTTGTCACTGGCAGCCTACAGCCAAAACTTTCTGAAAACCTGAATACAGGAAATCAGCAGGCCTGATCCGTATAGTGTCATCAGGCATTAAGTCTTTTACCAGTGGCCCATTCCCATATGACCGCCGCCGCGATGGTTACCGCCACCGCCGCATCCGCCGTAGCCTATTCCCGCTCCACGTGGCACGCCAGCCTGCGCCATTGCGACATCACGTTTAACGCGCTGCTCGTCCAGAGACTGATTCAACGCTTCCATCTCTTTTGCAACGGCGTTAATTTTTGCCGTGTCCGGCGAGCTGGCCGTTAATAGAGCATTGTACTCATAACGTTTGGATGTCAGCTGTTGGCGCAACGCGCTGGTCTGGGAATAATAATCATCATAGATTTTCTGTGCGGCAGCCTGCTGATCAGCGGTCATTGGCGTACCGCCCCGTTGCTGCATTCCATCACCATATCCCCAGTGATTCTGTGCCAGTACCGGGGTGGAGCCTAGTGCGATAAGAGAAAGTGCAATCAGTGCCAGTTTGTTGTTCCGTTTCATCGTTCGTTCTCCTGTTGGTTAGCTTACATTCCCTTTTGCATCTTCCGTGCCAAAGCGGCAATCCGAGTCCTGCGGGCGTTGTACCCGCCGTCTTTGCAGGGAAACGAGTAAAAATGACTCGCCAGAACGCGCCAGCGAGTCATTTTTACCCGTTACTTTCAGCTGTTTGTGTCTGAGGGCAGGGTTATCAGGGGGAAAAAATGGCATGATTTCTGCTGTATACCTGCAACGATGAAAGGAACAAGCGGGGTGAAGGGAGAGCGTATGCGTCTTTATAAGGATACGGTGGCAAAGTGGTTGAGCCGACTCTTGCTGGCGGCAATCCTGATTTTGGTCGGCTGGTTTTCGATTATGACCATTCGGGACTATGGGCGGGAAAGTGGCGCCGCACGACAAACGCTACTGGAAAAAGGCAGTGTGCTCATTCGCGCTCTGGAGTCTGGTACGCGCGTAGGCATGGGGATGCGCATGCATCATGCACAACAGCAGACGCTACTGGAGGAAATGGCTGTACAGCCTGGCGTGCTATGGTTTGCTGTCGTCGATGAGCATGGTGTCATTATTACCCACAGCAATTCCGCGATGGTCGGCAAAACGCTCTATTCATCGGATGTCCTGCGACAGCTTAGTCCTGGGGAGCAAGAAAGCTGGCGGAATATTGAAATTCCAGCGAGGGATGGTGAAAAAACGCCAGCACTGGAAATTTATCGCCAGTTTCAGCCGATGTATGGTCCAGGACGCCACGGCATGGCGCGCTGTGCCAGCAATGACGGGCAGCTTATCTCCCCAGCACAAACCATATTTATCGCCTTTGATGCCAGCGATCTGACAGCGACTCAGGCAAGGGAGTGGCGTAACACACTGATAGTCCTCTCTGCGCTGGCGGCTGTGTTGCTGGCCACCGTGCTGACGTTCTTCTGGTATCAGCGCTATCAGCGCTCGTACAAAGAACTCCAGGATGCGATGAAGCGTAAAGAAAAACTGTTAGCGCTCGGTCATCTTGCGGCTGGGGTGGCGCATGAAATTCGTAACCCGCTTTCATCGATCAAAGGGTTAGCGAAGTATTTTGCCGAGCGAACCCCGGCAGGAGGCGAGTCGCACGAGCTGGCACAGGTGATGGCGAAAGAGGCGGATCGTTTAAATCGGGTGGTGAGTGAGTTGCTGGAGCTGGTGAAACCTGCGCATCTGACGCTGCAAAAGGTGGATCTCAATGAGGTTATCACCCACTCATTACACCTGGTGAGTCAGGATGCGGCAAGCCGGGAAATCCAGCTCCGCTTTTCGGCCAATTCTACGCTGCCCGCTATCCAGGCCGATCCTGACCGACTGACTCAGGTTTTGTTGAATCTGTATCTGAACGCCATTCATGCGATTGGTCGTCAGGGCACGATCACGGTTGAAGCGAATGAAAGCAGCGGCGATCGCGTTAAAATTGTGGTTACCGATACTGGGAAGGGGATTGCGGCGGAACAGCTGGAGGCCATTTTTACGCCTTACTTTACGACCAAAGCCGACGGAACCGGTCTCGGGCTGGCGGTAGTGCAGAACATTATCGAACAGCACGGTGGCACCATTCAGGTGGCAAGCGTTGAGGGCAAAGGCGCGACCTTTACCCTTTGGCTGCCGACCAAAGCGAAACAACAGGATTAACAAGGATGACGCGCGGAAAAATCAATATTCTGGTGGTAGATGACGATATCAGCCACTGCACCATTTTACAGGCGCTGCTGCGCGGCTGGGGTTATGAGGTCGCGCTGGCCTATAGCGGGCGAGCGGCGCTGGAACAGGTGCGCGAACGCGTATTTGATTTAGTGCTGTGTGATGTACGCATGGCGGAGATGGACGGCATCGCAACGCTGAAAGAGATTAAAGCGCTGAATCCGGCGATTCCAGTCTTGATCATGACGGCGTTCTCCAGCGTGGAGACTGCCGTTGAAGCGCTTAAAACCGGGGCGCTGGACTACTTAATCAAGCCGCTGGATTTTGACCGTCTGCAGGAGACGCTGGAAAAGGCGCTGGCGCATACGCGGGAAACGGGCGCTGAACTGCCATCGGCGTCGGCTGCGCAGTTTGGCATGATTGGCAGCAGTCCGGCGATGCAGCAGTTGCTCAACGAAATTGCGATGGTTGCTCCTTCGGATGCGACGGTGCTTATTCACGGAGACTCCGGTACGGGGAAAGAGCTGGTGGCCCGGGCGCTACATGCCAGCAGCGCCCGTCGCGATAAACCGCTGGTGACGCTCAACTGCGCGGCGCTTAATGAATCGCTGCTGGAGTCCGAACTTTTTGGTCACGAGAAAGGGGCGTTTACCGGGGCGGATAAACGGCGGGAAGGTCGCTTTGTGGAAGCCGATGGCGGCACGTTATTTCTTGATGAAATCGGTGATATTTCACCGCTGATGCAGGTACGTCTGCTGCGGGCTATCCAGGAGCGAGAAGTGCAGCGTGTTGGTAGCAATCAGACTATTGCGGTTGATGTCCGGCTGATCGCCGCCACGCATCGTAATCTGGCCGAGGAAGTCAGTGCCGGGCGCTTTCGTCAGGATCTCTACTATCGCCTGAACGTCGTCACCGTTGAAATGCCAGCGCTGTGCCAGCGCCGGGAAGATATTCCGCTGTTAGCCGAACATTTTCTCCAGCGTTTTGCCGCGCGTAACCGTAAAGCGGTGAAAGGATTTACTCCGCAGGCGATGGATCTGCTGATCCACTACGACTGGCCGGGCAATATTCGTGAGCTGGAAAATGCGATTGAGCGCTCGGTGGTGCTGCTGACGGGAGAATATATTTCCGAACGCGAGCTGCCGATGGCGATTGCCGCGACGCCGATAAAAACGGAATTCAGTGGCGAGATCCAACCGCTGGTGGATGTCGAAAAAGAGGTGATTCTGGCGGCGCTGGAAAAAACGGGCGGCAATAAAACGGAAGCCGCCCGTCAGTTAGGCATTACGCGTAAAACGCTGCTGGCGAAAATTTCGCGTTAGCGTTGCTCGCGTTCAATGGCGCGCCAGCCGATGTCGTTACGGCTGAAGCTGCCATCCCAGCGGATGTCGGTCATCAGGGCGTAAGCGCGTTTCTGCGCTTCAGCCACGGTATGACCCAGGGCGGTGGCGCACAGCACGCGACCACCGCTGGTCAACACACGATCGTCTTCGGCGAGTTTAGTGCCTGCATGGAACACTTTTCCGTCTTCTACTTCTTCCAGCGGCAGACCGTGGATTTCATCTCCGGTGTTGTAGTTGCCCGGATAACCTCCGGCAGCAATGACGACACCCAGCGAGGCGCGTTCGTCCCACTCGGAGGTTTTCTCATCCAGCTTGCCGTCGCAGGCGGCCAGGCAAAGCTCCACCAGGTCCGATTTCATGCGTAGCATGATCGGCTGGGTTTCCGGATCGCCGAAGCGGCAGTTGAACTCGATAACCTTCGGATTGCCCTGTTTGTCGATCATCAGACCCGCGTACAGGAAACCGGTGTAGGTATTCCCTTCCGCCGCCATACCTTTTACGGTTGGCCAAATAATGCGTTCCATGGTGCGCTGATGCACTTCATCAGTTACCACCGGCGCTGGTGAGTAAGCACCCATACCGCCGGTGTTCGGGCCAGTGTCGCCGTTGCCTACGCGTTTGTGGTCCTGGCTGGTGGCCATCGGCAGCACATGCTCGCCGTCGACCATTACGATAAAGCTCGCTTCTTCGCCGTCGAGGAACTCTTCGATAACGATACGGTGGCCCGCATCGCCAAAAGCGTTACCTGCCAGCATGTCATGAACGGCGGCTTCTGCTTCCTCCAGCGTCATCGCCACGATAACGCCTTTACCGGCGGCCAGGCCGTCAGCTTTGATGACGATCGGCGCGCCTTTCTCACGCAGATAGGCCAACGCTGGCTCAATCTCAGTGAAGTTCTGATATTCCGCCGTCGGGATCTGGTGACGGGCGAGGAAATCTTTGGTGAAGGCTTTGGAGCCTTCCAGCTGTGCAGCGCCTTCGGTTGGCCCGAAGATCTTCAGGCCAGCGGCGCGGAACGCATCGACCACGCCAATCACCAGCGGCGCTTCCGGGCCGACGATGGTCAGGTCAATTTTCTCGTTCTGGGCAAAGCTCAGCAGAGCTGGAATATCGGTGACGCCGATAGCCACGTTCTGCAGTGCTGGTTCCAGTGCGGTGCCCGCGTTACCTGGTGCAACAAAAACGGTATCAACCAGCGGGGACTGTGCGGCTTTCCAGGCCAGGGCGTGCTCGCGCCCGCCGTTGCCAATCACTAATACTTTCATCGTCTGCTCCGTGGATTAATGGCGGAAGTGGCGCATGTCGGTAAAGATCATCGCGATACCGTGTTCATCGGCAGCGGCAATGACTTCGTCATCACGGATAGAACCACCTGGCTGGATAACGCAGCTCACGCCAACGGCGGCGGCAGCATCAATACCATCGCGGAACGGGAAGAAGGCGTCAGAGGCCATGGCGGAGCCTTTCACTTCCAGACCTTCGTCAGCCGCTTTAATCCCGGCGATCTTTGCGGAGTACACGCGGCTCATCTGGCCTGCGCCTATGCCGATAGTCATGTTCTCTTTGGCATAAACAATGGCGTTGGATTTCACGAACTTGGCGACTTTCCAGCAGAACAGTGCATCGCGCAGCTCTTGCTCGGTCGGCTGACGTTTGGACACCACGCGCAGTTCGCCTTCGCTCACCATCCCCAGATCCCTGTCCTGAACCAGCAAACCGCCGTTAACGCGTTTGAAGTCCAGGCCCGGTACACGTTGTGCCCACTGACCGCAGGTCAGAACGCGAACGTTCTGTTTGGCGGCGGTGATTTTCAGTGCGTCTTCGGTTGCGGACGGGGCGATGATCACTTCCACGAACTGACGGGAGATAATTGCCTGCGCGGTTTCGGCATCCAGTTCGCGGTTGAAAGCGATGATGCCGCCGAACGCGGAGGTCGGGTCGGTTTTATAGGCGCGGTCGTAAGCGTCGAGAATAGAGGTACTTACCGCCACGCCGCACGGGTTAGCGTGCTTAACGATCACACAGGCTGGCTCGCTGAACTCTTTCACGCACTCCAGCGCCGCGTCGGTATCTGCGATGTTGTTGTAGGAAAGCGCTTTGCCCTGTACCTGCTGCGCGGTGGCAACGGACGCTTCTTTAACATTCTCTTCTATATAGAAGGCAGCCTGCTGGTGGCTGTTCTCGCCGTAGCGCATATCCTGCTTCTTAATGAAGTTCAGGTTCAGCGTACGCGGGAAACGACCGGCGGCCTCTTTGCTCTCACCGTGGTAAGCCGGAACCATGCTGCCGAAGTAGTTGGCAATCATGCTGTCGTAGGCGGCGGTGTGTTCGAAGGCTTTAATCGCGAGGTCAAAGCTGGTTTCCAGAGTCAGGGAGCCTTCGTTGGCATCCATCTCTTTAATAATGGCGTCGTAGTCGCTGCTCTTCACAACGATCGCTACGTCTTTATGGTTCTTGGCAGCGGAACGCACCATGGTCGGGCCGCCGATATCAATGTTCTCTACCGCATCTTCCAGCGAGCAGCCTTCACGGGCGACGGTCTCGGCGAATGGATACAGGTTTACAACCACCATATCGATAGGGGCGATACCGTGCTGTTCCATAATTCCGTCATCCTGACCGCGACGACCAAGAATGCCGCCGTGGACTTTCGGATGCAGGGTCTTCACGCGTCCATCCATCATTTCCGGGAAGCCGGTGTAATCGGAAACTTCGGTCACTGGCAGACCTTTCTCCGCTAACAGGCGCGCAGTGCCACCTGTAGACAGCAGCTCCACACCACGTGCGGAAAGTGCCTGAGCGAATTCGATGATACCGGCCTTGTCAGAAACACTGAGCAGAGCGCGGCGGACTGGACGACGTTGTTGCATGGTAAATCCCCTGGATTTGACTATTACAGAGAGCGTTAGGTGAATTCTTGGCTAAAAACTCAGCTAACGCCCCTTACGGGGCATCCTTGTTTTGCGGGGGCATTGTAACGAAAACGTTTGCGCAACGCTCGCGAATTTTTAAATTTCGATTTTGACCTCTTCTTTTTCTGTTGAAGGAGGCTGATATAACGAGTGGATCGTAGAAACGATCGTGTGGTTTGTGGATAACTCTGTGTGTAAATGGGTATAAGGCGGGGTTTCGCTGTGGAATGCAGCAGTCAGTCATTTTTCTGTCATTTAAGGGTTGCGGGCCGCAGGAAACTCCCTATAATGCGCCTCCA
>NZ_JAOWGR010000028.1:0-27202 GCF_030333015.1 Citrobacter sp. Cpo012
CTGGCTAAAACCTACGGCGGTGCTGCTCGTGCATTCGACCAGATCGATAACGCGCCGGAAGAAAAAGCTCGTGGTATCACCATCAACACTTCTCACGTTGAATACGACACCCCGACTCGCCACTACGCACACGTAGACTGCCCGGGCCACGCCGACTATGTTAAAAACATGATCACCGGTGCTGCGCAGATGGACGGCGCGATCCTGGTTGTTGCTGCGACTGACGGCCCGATGCCGCAGACTCGTGAGCACATCCTGCTGGGTCGTCAGGTAGGCGTTCCGTACATCATCGTGTTCCTGAACAAATGCGACATGGTTGATGACGAAGAGCTGCTGGAACTGGTAGAAATGGAAGTTCGTGAACTTCTGTCTCAGTACGATTTCCCGGGCGACGACACTCCGATCGTTCGTGGTTCTGCTCTGAAAGCGCTGGAAGGCGAAGCAGAGTGGGAAGCGAAAATCATCGAACTGGCTGGCTTCCTGGATTCTTACATCCCAGAACCAGAGCGTGCGATTGACAAGCCGTTCCTGCTGCCTATCGAAGACGTATTCTCCATCTCCGGTCGTGGTACCGTTGTTACCGGTCGTGTAGAGCGCGGTATCATCAAAGTTGGTGAAGAAGTTGAAATCGTTGGTATCAAAGAGACTGCTAAGTCTACCTGTACTGGCGTTGAAATGTTCCGCAAACTGCTGGACGAAGGCCGTGCTGGTGAGAACGTTGGTGTTCTGCTGCGTGGTATCAAACGTGAAGAAATCGAACGTGGTCAGGTACTGGCTAAGCCGGGCTCTATCAAGCCGCACACCAAGTTCGAATCTGAAGTGTACATTCTGTCCAAAGACGAAGGCGGCCGTCATACTCCGTTCTTCAAAGGCTACCGTCCGCAGTTCTACTTCCGTACTACTGACGTGACTGGTACCATCGAACTGCCAGAAGGCGTAGAGATGGTAATGCCGGGCGACAACATCAAAATGGTTGTTACCCTGATCCACCCAATCGCGATGGACGACGGTCTGCGTTTCGCAATCCGTGAAGGCGGCCGTACTGTTGGTGCAGGCGTTGTTGCTAAAGTAATGAGCTAATTATTGATTAATTAGCTTTGAGCTTAAAAAGGGCGCTTCGGCGCCCTTTTTGCTACCTGCAATTTAGTCGTAGTCATATTTATTCGCATTTTTTATTCATTCTCCCGCCGCGTAAATCGCGTTGTGCTATTGTAATCATAACTATTCTCATTTACACTTTGCGCAGAAATTGAACGGGAGCGATCATGTACGTTTGTTTGTGTAATGCGATAAGTGATAAAAAAATACGTCAGGCTGTTCGCCAGTTTCATCCTCAGTCTTTTCAGCAATTACGTAAATTTATTCCTGTTGGAAATCAATGCGGTAAGTGCATTCGTGCTGCCCGCGAAGTCATGCAGGATGAATTAACGCAAATGCCAGAATTTAAAGAGATCGCCTAAGTCACACTCTTTTTTTTGACATCCCTGTAGCCCCATCTACGCTCTAAGAGTGGAAGCGGAGGGACTATAAAATGAAAGGTGATGTTAAAATCATAAATTATCTCAATAAACTATTGGGAAATGAGCTTGTCGCGATCAACCAGTATTTTCTCCATGCTCGTATGTTTAAAAACTGGGGACTGACTCGCCTCAATGATGTTGAGTACCATGAATCTATCGATGAGATGAAACACGCTGATAAATATATCGAGCGTATTTTATTCTTAGAAGGGATCCCGAACTTGCAGGATCTTGGCAAGTTGGGTATTGGCGAAGACGTTGAAGAGATGCTGCAATCCGATCTTCGACTCGAACTCGATGGTGCTAAAGACTTACGTGAAGCCATTGCCTATGCCGATAGCGTTCATGATTATGTCAGCCGGGATATGATGATTGAGATCCTGACTGAAGAAGAAGGGCATATTGACTGGCTCGAAACCGAGCTGGACCTGATTGCAAAACTTGGCTTACAAAATTATCTGCAATCGCAAATTAAAGTCAGTGACTAACCGCCCTGTATCATACTTACCAGGCCAATAACAAAACCCGCAGCCGCCAGATATGGCCCAAATGGCAGCGGGTTTTTTAGTACCTGTTTCCCGTAACGGACGCAGGAAATCCCGGTGAGGCAACATGCCATACCCGCGGCAAGTAAAACCAAAAGTGGTAATGATTCCCAGCAATGCCATGCGCCTAGCGCGGCAAGAAATTTGACATCACCAAAGCCTAACCCTTCCTGTCGGCATATCAAACGATACCCCCAGTAGAACAAAGCAAATACCCCATAGCCCGCTACAGCACCCCAAAGCGCGTCGGATAACTGTGCAGGTCTGCAGCATTGATGATAAATAAGACCGCCCCACAAAAGAGGGCAGGTAAATTTGTCGGGCAGCAACCCGGTACGTAGGTCATGGACTAAGAGCAGCCCTGATAGCGAAACATAAATCAACAGAAAGGGGAGGTCGATGTACATGGGCAAGCCTTATCTGGTAAAGAGTTTACCTTCAGGTAAACCCGGCGGCCCTACAAGCCTGGGATATGGGTTATGGATGCTCTCTTCCACGGAAAACGCGTTGCACCACAGGACATACAATCAGAGTGGAAGGAGCGCCGCATTGGTGAACGAGTGATTAATTTATACGCGGCACTTGCTTAAGACTGAGATTTACGTATAATGCGCGGGCTTGTCTAATATTGACAGCGGTTCGATATGAGCCACCGGTACTGCGAAAGCAATACCAGACAATGTTCCCAATCGGGGAACTCTGTAAGAACGGTTACACTCTCCCATCAATCGTAATGGGTTTGAGGAGTAACTATTTCGTCTATAAAATAATTGGAGCTCTGGTCTCATGCAGAACCAAAGAATCCGTATCCGTTTGAAAGCGTTTGATCATCGTCTGATCGATCAATCAACCGCGGAAATCGTCGAGACTGCCAAGCGCACTGGTGCGCAGGTTCGTGGTCCGATCCCGCTGCCGACCCGCAAAGAGCGTTTCACCGTTCTGATCTCCCCGCACGTCAACAAAGACGCGCGTGATCAGTACGAGATCCGTACTCACAAGCGTCTGGTTGACATCGTTGAGCCAACTGAAAAAACCGTTGATGCTCTGATGCGTCTGGACCTGGCTGCCGGTGTAGACGTGCAGATCAGCCTGGGTTAATCAGGTCATCGAGCGATTGAGAGGTTGATACAATGATTGGTTTAGTCGGTAAAAAAGTGGGTATGACCCGCATCTTCACTGAAGATGGCGTATCTATCCCAGTAACCGTTATCGAAGTTGAAGCAAACCGCGTTACTCAGGTTAAAGATCTGGCTAACGATGGCTATCGCGCTGTTCAGGTTACCACCGGTGCTAAAAAAGCTAACCGCGTAACTAAGCCGGAAGCTGGCCACTTTGCTAAAGCTGGCGTAGAAGCTGGCCGCGGCCTGTGGGAATTCCGTCTGGCAGATGGTGAAGAATACACCGTTGGTCAGAACATTAGCGTTGAACTGTTTGCTGACGTTAAAAAAGTTGACGTAACCGGTACCTCTAAAGGTAAAGGTTTCGCTGGTACCGTTAAGCGCTGGAACTTCCGTACCCAGGACGCTACTCACGGTAACTCCTTGTCTCACCGCGTTCCGGGTTCTATCGGTCAGAACCAGACTCCGGGCAAAGTGTTCAAAGGCAAGAAAATGGCAGGTCAGCTGGGCAACGAACGTGTAACCGTTCAGAGCCTGGACGTAGTACGTGTTGACGCTGAGCGCAACCTGCTGCTGGTTAAAGGTGGTGTTCCGGGTGCGACCGGTTGCGACCTGATCGTTAAACCAGCTGTGAAGGCGTAAGGGGATAGCAATGGAATTAGTATTGAAAGACGCGCAGAGCGCGCTGACTGTTTCCGAAACTACCTTCGGTCGTGATTTCAACGAAGCGCTGGTTCACCAGGTTGTTGTTGCTTATGCAGCTGGTGCTCGTCAGGGTACTCGTGCTCAGAAGACTCGTGCTGAAGTAACTGGTTCAGGCAAAAAGCCGTGGCGCCAGAAAGGTACCGGCCGTGCGCGTTCAGGTTCTATCAAGAGCCCGATCTGGCGTTCAGGTGGCGTGACCTTCGCTGCTCGTCCACAGGACCACAGTCAAAAAGTTAACAAAAAGATGTACCGCGGCGCGCTGAAAAGCATTCTGTCCGAACTGGTACGTCAGGATCGTCTGATCGTTGTCGAATCATTCTCTGTAGAAGCGCCTAAAACTAAGCTGCTGGCACAGAAACTGAAAGACATGGCTCTGGAAGATGTGCTGATCATCACCGGTGAGCTGGACGAAAACCTGTTCCTGGCTGCGCGCAACCTGCACAAGGTTGACGTACGCGATGCAACTGGTATCGACCCGGTTAGCCTGATCGCCTTCGACAAAGTCGTAATGACTGCTGATGCTGTTAAGCAAGTTGAGGAGATGCTGGCATGATTCGTGAAGAACGTCTGCTGAAAGTGCTGCGCGCACCGCACGTTTCTGAAAAAGCGTCTACTGCGATGGAAAAAACTAACACCATCGTTCTCAAAGTTGCTAAAGACGCGACCAAAGCAGAAATCAAAGCTGCTGTGCAGAAACTGTTTGAAGTCGAAGTCGAAGTCGTTAACACCCTGGTAGTTAAAGGGAAAGTTAAACGTCACGGACAGCGTATCGGTCGTCGTAGCGACTGGAAAAAAGCTTACGTCACCCTGAAGGAAGGCCAGAATCTGGACTTCGTCGGCGGCGCTGAGTAAGTCGGAGGAGTAATACAATGGCAGTTGTTAAATGTAAACCGACATCTCCGGGTCGTCGCCACGTTGTTAAAGTGGTCAACCCAGAGCTGCACAAGGGCAAACCTTTTGCTCCGCTGGTTGAAAAAAACAGCAAATCCGGTGGTCGTAACAACAATGGCCGCATCACCACTCGTCACATCGGTGGTGGTCACAAGCAGGCTTATCGTATTGTTGACTTCAAACGCAACAAAGACGGTATCCCGGCAGTTGTTGAACGTCTTGAGTACGATCCGAACCGCTCCGCGAACATCGCGCTGGTTCTGTACAAAGACGGTGAACGCCGTTACATCCTGGCCCCTAAAGGCCTGAAAGCTGGCGACCAGATTCAGTCTGGCGTTGATGCTGCAATCAAAGCAGGTAACACCCTGCCGATGCGCAATATCCCGGTTGGTTCTACCGTTCATAACGTAGAAATGAAACCAGGTAAAGGCGGTCAGCTGGCACGTTCCGCTGGTACTTACGTTCAGATCGTTGCTCGTGATGGTGCTTATGTCACCCTGCGTCTGCGTTCTGGTGAAATGCGTAAAGTCGAAGCAGACTGCCGTGCAACTCTGGGCGAAGTTGGCAATGCTGAGCATATGCTGCGCGTTCTGGGTAAAGCAGGTGCTGCACGCTGGCGTGGTGTTCGTCCTACCGTTCGCGGTACTGCGATGAACCCAGTCGATCACCCACATGGTGGTGGTGAAGGTCGTAACTTTGGTAAGCACCCGGTAACTCCGTGGGGCGTTCAGACCAAAGGTAAGAAGACCCGCAGCAACAAGCGTACTGATAAATTCATCGTACGTCGCCGTAGCAAATAATTTTAGAGGATAAGCCATGCCACGTTCTCTCAAGAAAGGTCCTTTTATTGACCTGCACTTGCTGAAGAAGGTAGAGAAAGCGGTGGAAAGCGGAGACAAGAAGCCCCTGCGCACTTGGTCCCGTCGTTCAACGATCTTTCCTAACATGATCGGTTTGACCATCGCTGTCCATAATGGTCGTCAGCACGTTCCGGTATTTGTTTCCGACGAAATGGTCGGTCACAAACTGGGTGAATTCGCACCGACTCGTACTTATCGCGGCCACGCTGCTGATAAAAAAGCGAAGAAGAAATAAGGTAGGAGGAAGAGATGGAAACTTTAGCTCAACATCGCCATGCTCGTTCTTCTGCTCAGAAGGTTCGCCTTGTTGCAGACCTGATTCGCGGTAAGAAAGTGTCGCAGGCTCTGGATATTCTGACCTACACCAATAAGAAAGCGGCTGTACTGGTTAAGAAAGTCCTGGAATCTGCCATTGCTAACGCTGAACACAACGATGGCGCTGACATTGACGATCTGAAAGTTACGAAAATTTTCGTAGACGAAGGCCCGAGCATGAAGCGCATTATGCCGCGTGCAAAAGGTCGTGCAGATCGCATCCTGAAGCGCACCAGCCACATTACTGTGGTTGTGTCCGATCGCTGAGACTCTGGAGACTAGCAATGGGTCAGAAAGTACATCCTAATGGTATTCGCCTGGGTATTGTAAAACCATGGAACTCAACCTGGTTTGCGAACACCAAAGAATTCGCTGACAACCTGGACAGCGATTTTAAAGTACGTCAGTACCTGACTAAGGAACTGGCGAAAGCGTCTGTATCTCGTATCGTTATCGAGCGTCCGGCTAAGAGCATCCGTGTGACCATTCACACCGCTCGCCCGGGTATCGTTATCGGTAAGAAAGGCGAAGACGTAGAAAAACTGCGCAAAGTCGTAGCGGATATTGCTGGCGTTCCTGCTCAGATCAATATCGCCGAAGTGCGTAAGCCTGAACTGGACGCAAAATTGGTTGCTGACAGCATCACTTCTCAGCTGGAACGTCGTGTTATGTTCCGTCGTGCTATGAAGCGTGCTGTACAGAACGCAATGCGTCTGGGCGCTAAAGGTATCAAAGTTGAAGTTAGCGGCCGTCTGGGCGGCGCGGAAATCGCACGTACCGAATGGTACCGCGAAGGTCGCGTACCTCTGCACACTCTGCGTGCTGACATCGACTACAACACCTCTGAAGCGCACACCACTTACGGTGTAATCGGCGTTAAAGTGTGGATCTTCAAAGGCGAGATCCTGGGTGGTATGGCTGCTGTTGAACAACCGGAAAAACCGGCTGCGCAACCTAAAAAGCAGCAGCGTAAAGGCCGTAAATAAGGAGCGTCGCTGATGTTACAACCAAAGCGTACAAAATTCCGTAAAATGCACAAAGGCCGTAACCGCGGTCTGGCTGCTGGCGCGGATGTTAGCTTCGGCAGCTTCGGTCTGAAAGCTGTTGGCCGTGGTCGTCTGACTGCCCGTCAGATCGAAGCAGCACGTCGTGCTATGACCCGTGCAGTTAAGCGTCAAGGTAAGATCTGGATCCGTGTATTCCCGGACAAACCGATCACTGAAAAGCCGCTGGCAGTGCGTATGGGTAAAGGTAAAGGTAACGTGGAGTATTGGGTTGCCTTGATTCAGCCGGGTAAAGTCCTGTATGAAATGGACGGCGTACCGGAAGAGCTGGCCCGTGAAGCATTCAAGCTGGCAGCAGCGAAACTGCCGATTAAAACCACCTTTGTAACTAAGACGGTGATGTAATGAAAGCAAAAGAGCTGCGTGAGAAGAGTGTTGAAGAGCTGAACACCGAGCTGCTGAATCTGCTGCGTGAGCAGTTCAACCTGCGTATGCAGGCTGCAAGTGGCCAGCTGCAACAGTCTCACCTGTTGAAGCAAGTGCGTCGTGACGTCGCACGCGTTAAGACTTTACTGACTGAGAAGGCGGGTGCGTAATGACCGATAAAATCCGTACTCTGCAAGGTCGCGTTGTTAGCGATAAAATGGAGAAATCCATCGTTGTTGCTATCGAACGTTTTGTGAAACACCCGATCTACGGTAAATTCATTAAGCGTACGACCAAACTGCACGTACATGACGAGAACAACGAATGCGGTACTGGTGACGTGGTTGAAATCCGCGAATGCCGTCCGCTGTCCAAGACTAAGTCTTGGACGCTGGTTCGCGTTGTAGAGAAAGCCGTTCTGTAATACAGTAGGCATTCTCAACGAATAAACGGCTCAGCGATGAGCCGTTTATTTTTTCTACCCATATCGTTGAAGCGGTGTTATAATGCCGCGCCCCCGATATGGGGCTTTTTTAACGACCTGATTTTCGGGTCTCAGTAGTAGTTGACATTAGCGGAGCACTAAAATGATCCAAGAACAGACTATGCTGAACGTCGCCGACAACTCCGGTGCACGTCGCGTAATGTGTATCAAGGTTCTGGGTGGCTCGCACCGTCGCTACGCAGGCGTCGGCGATATCATCAAGATCACCATCAAGGAAGCAATTCCGCGTGGTAAGGTCAAAAAAGGTGATGTGCTGAAGGCGGTAGTGGTGCGCACCAAGAAGGGTGTTCGTCGCCCGGACGGTTCTGTCATTCGCTTCGATGGTAATGCATGCGTTATTTTAAACAATAACAGCGAGCAACCTATCGGTACGCGTATTTTTGGGCCGGTAACTCGTGAACTTCGTAACGAGAAGTTCATGAAAATTATCTCTCTGGCACCAGAAGTACTCTAAGGAGCGAATCATGGCAGCGAAGATCCGTCGTGATGACGAAGTTATCGTGTTAACCGGTAAAGATAAAGGTAAACGCGGTAAAGTTAAGAATGTCCTGTCTTCCGGCAAGGTCATTGTTGAAGGTATCAACCTGGTTAAGAAACATCAGAAGCCGGTTCCGGCCCTGAACCAACCAGGCGGCATCGTAGAGAAAGAAGCAGCTATTCAGATCTCTAACCTTGCTATCTTCAACGCGGCAACCGGCAAGGCTGACCGTGTAGGCTTTAGATTCGAAGACGGCAAAAAAGTCCGTTTCTTCAAATCTAACAGCGAAACTATCAAGTAATTTGGAGTAGTACGATGGCGAAACTGCATGATTACTACAAAGACGAAGTAGTCGCTAAACTCATGACTGAGTTTAACTACAATTCTGTCATGCAAGTCCCTCGGGTCGAGAAGATCACCCTGAACATGGGTGTTGGTGAAGCGATCGCTGACAAGAAACTGCTGGATAACGCAGCAGCTGACCTGACAGCAATCTCCGGTCAAAAACCGCTGATCACCAAAGCACGCAAATCAGTTGCAGGCTTCAAAATCCGTCAGGGCTATCCGATCGGCTGTAAAGTAACTCTGCGTGGCGAACGCATGTGGGAGTTCTTTGAGCGCCTGATCACTATTGCTGTTCCACGTATCCGTGACTTCCGTGGCTTGTCCGCTAAGTCTTTCGACGGTCGTGGTAACTACAGCATGGGTGTCCGTGAGCAGATCATCTTCCCAGAAATCGACTACGATAAAGTCGACCGCGTGCGTGGTTTGGATATTACCATTACCACTACTGCGAAATCTGATGAAGAAGGCCGTGCTCTGCTGGCTGCCTTTGACTTCCCGTTCCGCAAGTAAGGTAGGGTTACTGAATGGCTAAGCAATCAATGAAAGCACGCGAAGTAAAGCGCGTAGCTTTAGCTGATAAGTACTTCGCAAAACGCGCTGAACTGAAAGCTATTATCTCTGATGTGAACGCGACCGACGAAGATCGTTGGAACGCAGTTCTCAAGCTGCAGTCTCTGCCGCGTGATTCCAGCCCGTCCCGTCAGCGTAACCGCTGCCGTCAAACAGGTCGTCCGCATGGCTATGTGGGCAAGTTCGGGTTGAGCCGTATCAAACTGCGTGAAGCCGCCATGCGCGGTGAAGTACCAGGCTTGAAAAAGGCTAGCTGGTAATTACCAATTGAATCACGGGAGTAAAGACAGATGAGCATGCAAGATCCGATCGCGGATATGCTGACCCGTATCCGTAACGGTCAGGCCGCGAATAAAGCTGCGGTCACCATGCCTTCCTCCAAGCTGAAAGTGGCAATTGCCAACGTGCTGAAGGAAGAAGGTTTTATTGAAGATTTTAAAGTTGAAGGCGACACCAAGCCGGAACTGGAACTTACTCTCAAGTATTTCCAGGGTAAAGCTGTTGTAGAAAGCATTCAGCGTGTCAGTCGCCCAGGTCTGCGCATTTATAAGCGTAAAGACGAGCTGCCGAAAGTTATGGCTGGCATGGGTATCGCAGTTGTTTCTACCTCTAAAGGTGTTATGACTGATCGTGCAGCGCGCCAGGCTGGTCTTGGTGGCGAAATTATCTGCTACGTAGCCTAATCGGAGGAAAAAATGTCTCGTGTTGCTAAAGCACCGGTCGTTATTCCTGCCGGCGTTGATGTAAAAATCAACGGTCAGGTTATTACGATCAAAGGTAAAAACGGCGAGCTGACTCGTACTCTCAACGATGCTGTTGCAGTAAATCATGCAGATAATGCACTGACCTTCGGTCCGCGTGATGGTTACGCAGATGGATGGGCTCAGGCTGGTACCGCGCGTGCCCTGCTGAATGCAATGGTTGTCGGTGTTACCGAAGGCTTCACTAAGAAGCTTCAGCTGGTTGGTGTAGGTTATCGTGCAGCGGTTAAAGGGAATGTAGTAAACCTGGCTTTAGGTTTCTCTCACCCAGTTGACCATCAGCTGCCTGCGGGAATCACTGCAGAATGTCCGTCTCAGACTGAAATCGTGCTGAAAGGCGCTGATAAACAGCTGATCGGTCAGGTTGCAGCAGATCTGCGCGCCTACCGTCGTCCTGAGCCTTATAAAGGCAAGGGTGTTCGTTACGCCGACGAAGTCGTGCGTACCAAAGAGGCTAAGAAGAAGTAAGGTAACACTATGGATAAGAAATCTGCTCGTATCCGTCGTGCGACCCGCGCACGCCGCAAGCTCCAGGAGCTGGGTGCAACTCGCCTGGTGGTACATCGTACCCCGCGTCATATTTACGCACAGGTAATTGCACCGAACGGTTCTGAAGTTCTGGTAGCTGCTTCTACTGTAGAAAAAGCTATCGCTGAACAATTGAAGTACACCGGTAACAAAGACGCTGCTGCAGCTGTAGGTAAAGCTGTTGCTGAACGCGCTCTGGAAAAAGGCATCAAAGATGTTTCTTTTGACCGTTCCGGGTTCCAATATCATGGTCGTGTCCAGGCACTGGCAGATGCTGCCCGTGAAGCTGGCCTTCAGTTCTAAGGTAGAGGTGTAAGATGGCTCACATCGAAAAACAAGCTGGCGAACTGCAGGAAAAGCTGATCGCGGTTAACCGCGTATCTAAAACCGTTAAAGGTGGTCGTATTTTCTCCTTCACAGCTCTGACTGTAGTTGGTGATGGTAACGGTCGCGTTGGTTTTGGTTACGGTAAAGCGCGTGAAGTTCCAGCAGCGATCCAGAAAGCGATGGAAAAAGCCCGTCGCAATATGATTAACGTCGCGCTGAACCACGGCACCCTGCAGCACCCGGTTAAGGGTACTCACACGGGTTCTCGTGTATTCATGCAGCCGGCTTCCGAAGGTACCGGTATCATCGCCGGTGGTGCAATGCGCGCCGTTCTGGAAGTCGCTGGAGTTCGTAACGTTCTGGCTAAAGCGTATGGTTCTACTAACCCGATTAACGTGGTGCGTGCAACTATCGATGGCCTGGAAAATATGAAATCTCCGGAAATGGTCGCTGCCAAGCGTGGTAAATCCGTTGAAGAAATTCTGGGGAAATAAACCATGGCAAAGACTATTAAAATTACTCAAACCCGCAGTGCAATCGGTCGTCTGCCGAAACACAAGGCAACGCTGCTTGGCCTGGGTCTGCGTCGTATTGGTCACACCGTAGAGCGCGAGGATACTCCTGCTGTTCGTGGTATGGTCAACGCGGTTTCCTTCATGGTTAAAGTTGAGGAGTAAGAGATGCGTTTAAATACTCTGTCTCCGGCCGAAGGCTCTAAAAAAGCGGCTCGCCGCCTGGGTCGTGGTATCGGTTCTGGCCTCGGTAAAACCGGTGGTCGTGGTCACAAAGGTCAGAAGTCTCGTTCTGGCGGTGGCGTACGTCGCGGTTTCGAGGGTGGTCAGATGCCTCTGTACCGTCGTCTGCCGAAATTCGGCTTCACTTCACGTAAAGCAGCGATTACAGCCGAAGTTCGTCTGTCTGACCTGGCTAAAGTTGAAGGCGGTGTTGTAGACCTGAACACGCTGAAAGCAGCTAACATTATCGGTATCCAGATCGAGTTCGCGAAAGTGATCCTGGCTGGTGAAGTCACTACTCCGGTAACTGTTCGTGGCCTGCGTGTTACTAAAGGCGCTCGTGCTGCTATCGAAGCTGCTGGCGGTAAAATCGAGGAATAAGTAGCAGATGGCTAAACAACCGGGATTAGATTTTCAAAGTGCCAAAGGTGGCTTAGGCGAGCTGAAACGCAGACTGCTGTTTGTAATCGGCGCGCTGATTGTGTTCCGTATTGGCTCTTTCATTCCGATCCCTGGTATTGATGCCGCTGTACTTGCCAAACTGCTTGAGCAACAGCGAGGCACCATCATTGAAATGTTTAACATGTTCTCTGGTGGTGCTCTCAGCCGTGCTTCTATCTTTGCTCTGGGGATCATGCCGTATATTTCGGCGTCGATCATTATCCAGCTGCTGACGGTGGTTCATCCAACGCTGGCAGAAATTAAGAAAGAAGGGGAGTCTGGTCGTCGTAAGATCAGCCAGTACACCCGCTACGGTACTCTGGTGCTGGCAATATTCCAGTCGATCGGTATTGCTACCGGTCTGCCGAATATGCCTGGTATGCAGGGCCTGGTGATGAACCCAGGCTTTGCATTCTATTTCACCGCTGTTGTAAGTCTGGTTACAGGGACGATGTTCCTGATGTGGTTGGGCGAACAGATTACTGAACGTGGTATCGGCAACGGTATCTCAATCATTATCTTCGCCGGTATTGTCGCGGGACTCCCGCCAGCCATTGCCCATACTATCGAGCAAGCGCGTCAAGGCGACCTGCACTTCCTCGTGTTGCTGTTGGTTGCAGTATTAGTATTCGCAGTGACGTTCTTTGTTGTATTTGTTGAGCGTGGTCAACGCCGTATTGTGGTAAACTACGCAAAACGTCAGCAAGGTCGTCGTGTCTATGCTGCACAGAGCACACATTTACCGCTGAAAGTGAATATGGCGGGGGTAATCCCGGCAATCTTCGCTTCCAGTATTATTCTGTTCCCGGCGACCATCGCGTCATGGTTCGGGGGCGGGACTGGTTGGAACTGGCTGACAACAATTTCGCTGTATTTGCAGCCTGGGCAACCGCTTTATGTGTTACTCTATGCGTCTGCAATCATATTCTTCTGTTTCTTCTACACGGCGTTGGTTTTCAACCCGCGTGAAACAGCAGATAACCTGAAGAAGTCCGGTGCATTTGTACCAGGAATTCGTCCGGGAGAGCAAACGGCGAAGTATATCGATAAAGTAATGACCCGCCTGACTTTGGTTGGTGCGCTCTACATTACCTTTATCTGCCTGATCCCGGAGTTCATGCGTGATGCAATGAAAGTACCGTTCTACTTCGGTGGGACCTCACTGCTTATCGTTGTTGTCGTGATTATGGACTTTATGGCTCAAGTGCAAACTCTGATGATGTCAAGTCAGTACGAGTCTGCATTGAAGAAGGCGAATCTGAAAGGCTACGGCCGTTAACAGTCGCCCGAGAAGTTACGGAGAGTAAAAATGAAAGTTCGTGCTTCCGTCAAGAAATTATGCCGTAACTGCAAAATCGTTAAGCGTGATGGTGTCATCCGTGTGATTTGCAGTGCCGAGCCGAAGCATAAACAGCGCCAAGGCTGATTTATTCGCATATTTTTCTTGCAAAGTTGGGTTGAGCTGGCTAGATTAGCCAGCCAATCTTTTGTATGTCTGTGCGTTTCCATTTGAGTATCCTGAAACGGGCTTTTCAGCATGGTGCGTACATATTAAATAGTAGGAGTGCATAGTGGCCCGTATAGCAGGCATTAACATTCCTGATCAGAAACATGCTGTGATCGCATTAACTTCGATCTACGGCGTCGGCAAGACCCGTTCTAAAGCCATTCTGGCTGCCGCGGGTATCGCTGAAGATGTTAAGATCAGTGAGCTGTCTGAAGAACAAATCGACACGCTGCGTGACGAAGTTGCCAAATTTGTCGTTGAAGGTGATCTGCGCCGTGAAGTTAGCATGAGCATCAAGCGCCTTATGGACCTTGGTTGCTATCGCGGTTTGCGTCATCGTCGTGGTCTCCCGGTTCGCGGTCAGCGTACCAAGACCAACGCACGTACCCGTAAGGGTCCGCGCAAACCGATCAAGAAATAATCGGGGTGATTGAATAATGGCAAAGGCACCAATTCGTGCACGTAAACGTGTAAGAAAACAAGTCTCTGACGGCGTGGCTCATATCCATGCTTCTTTTAACAACACCATCGTTACCATTACTGATCGTCAGGGTAACGCACTGGGTTGGGCAACAGCCGGTGGTTCCGGTTTCCGTGGTTCTCGCAAATCCACTCCGTTTGCAGCTCAGGTTGCAGCAGAGCGTTGCGCTGAAGCCGTAAAAGAATACGGTATCAAGAATCTGGAAGTTATGGTCAAAGGACCGGGTCCAGGTCGCGAATCTACTGTTCGTGCTCTGAACGCCGCTGGTTTCCGCATCACTAATATTACTGATGTGACTCCGATCCCTCATAACGGTTGTCGTCCGCCGAAAAAACGTCGCGTATAACGCTGTCGTTTCTAGGATTGTTGGAGAAAGAAAATGGCAAGATATTTGGGTCCTAAGCTCAAGCTGAGCCGTCGTGAGGGCACTGACTTATTCCTTAA
Organism: Citrobacter sp. Cpo012; assembly: GCF_030333015.1. Lineage (NCBI taxonomy): Bacteria > Pseudomonadati > Pseudomonadota > Gammaproteobacteria > Enterobacterales > Enterobacteriaceae > Citrobacter > Citrobacter sp. Cpo012. The sequence continues at coordinate 14,506 of NZ_JAOWGR010000028.1, forward strand.
GTCTGGCGTTCGCGCGATCGATACCAAGTGTAAAATTGAACAAGCTCCTGGCCAGCACGGTGCGCGTAAACCGCGTCTGTCTGACTATGGTGTGCAGTTGCGTGAAAAGCAAAAAGTTCGCCGTATCTACGGTGTGCTGGAGCGTCAGTTCCGTAACTACTACAAAGAAGCAGCACGTCTGAAAGGCAACACCGGTGAAAACCTGTTGGGTCTGCTTGAAGGTCGTCTGGACAACGTTGTATACCGTATGGGCTTCGGTGCCACTCGTGCAGAAGCACGTCAGCTGGTCAGCCATAAAGCAATTATGGTAAACGGTCGTGTTGTTAACATCGCTTCTTATCAGGTTAGTCCGAATGACGTTGTTAGCATTCGTGAGAAAGCGAAGAAGCAGTCTCGCGTGAAAGCCGCTCTGGAGCTGGCTGAGCAGCGTGAAAAGCCAACCTGGCTGGAAGTTGATGCTGGCAAGATGGAAGGTACGTTCAAGCGTAAGCCGGAGCGTTCTGATCTGTCTGCGGACATTAACGAACACCTGATCGTCGAGCTTTACTCCAAGTAAAGCTTAGTACCAAAGAGAGGACACAATGCAGGGTTCTGTGACAGAGTTTCTAAAACCGCGCCTGGTAGATATCGAGCAAGTGAGTTCGACGCACGCCAAGGTGACCCTTGAGCCTTTAGAGCGTGGCTTTGGCCATACTTTGGGTAACGCACTGCGCCGTATTCTGCTCTCATCGATGCCGGGTTGCGCGGTGACCGAGGTTGAGATTGATGGTGTACTACATGAGTACAGCACCAAAGAAGGCGTTCAGGAAGATATCCTGGAAATCCTGCTCAACCTGAAAGGGCTGGCGGTGAGAGTTCAGGGTAAAGATGACGTTATTCTTACCTTGAATAAATCTGGCATTGGCCCTGTGACTGCAGCCGACATTACCCATGATGGTGATGTCGAAATCGTCAAGCCACAGCACGTGATCTGCCACCTGACCGATGAGAATGCATCTATTAGCATGCGTATCAAAGTTCAGCGCGGTCGTGGTTATGTGCCGGCTTCTACCCGAATTCATTCGGAAGAAGATGAGCGCCCAATCGGCCGTCTGCTGGTCGACGCATGCTACAGCCCTGTAGAGCGTATTGCCTACAATGTTGAAGCAGCGCGTGTAGAACAGCGTACCGACCTGGACAAGCTGGTCATCGAAATGGAAACCAACGGCACAATCGATCCTGAAGAGGCGATTCGTCGTGCGGCAACCATTCTGGCTGAACAACTGGAAGCTTTCGTTGATTTACGTGATGTACGTCAGCCGGAAGTTAAAGAAGAGAAACCAGAATTCGATCCGATCCTGCTGCGCCCTGTTGACGATCTGGAATTGACTGTCCGCTCTGCTAACTGCCTCAAAGCAGAAGCTATCCACTATATCGGTGATCTGGTACAGCGTACTGAGGTTGAGCTTCTTAAGACGCCTAACCTTGGTAAAAAATCTCTTACCGAGATTAAAGACGTGCTGGCTTCCCGTGGACTGTCTCTGGGCATGCGCCTGGAAAACTGGCCACCGGCAAGCATCGCTGACGAGTAACCGGATCACAGGTTAAGGTTTTACTGAGAAGGATAAGGTCATGCGCCATCGTAAGAGTGGTCGTCAACTGAACCGCAACAGCAGCCATCGCCAGGCTATGTTCCGCAATATGGCAGGTTCACTGGTTCGTCATGAAATCATCAAGACGACTCTGCCGAAAGCGAAAGAGCTGCGTCGCGTAGTTGAGCCGCTGATTACTCTTGCCAAGACTGATAGCGTAGCTAATCGTCGTCTGGCATTCGCCCGTACTCGTGATAACGAGATCGTGGCAAAACTGTTTAACGAACTGGGCCCGCGTTTTGCGAGCCGCGCCGGTGGTTACACTCGCATTCTGAAGTGTGGTTTCCGTGCAGGCGACAACGCGCCGATGGCATACATCGAGCTGGTTGATCGTTCAGAGAAAACAGAAGCTGCTGCAGAGTAATCTGTAGTAACGTAAAAAAACCCGCCTCGGCGGGTTTTTTTATATCCGTCATATCCCCACTTATCTACAATATTTGTACTCTTTTTGTTCATCCCCTGGAGTGTTGTATGTGGTTACTTGACCAGTGGGCAGAGCGCCATATTATTGATGCACAGTCTAAAGGCGAGTTTGATGATTTACCGGGAACGGGCGAACCGCTGACTCTTGACGATGACTCCCATGTCCCGCCTGAACTCCGAGCCGGATACCGTTTATTAAAAAATGCAGGTTGCCTTCCTCCTGAGCTCGAGCAACGCAGAGAGGCAATACAGCTGCTTGAAATACTCGCGGGGATCCGCAAAGATGATCCCAGTTATCCTGAGGTGAGCCGAAGACTGTCGCTACTGGAACTTAAACTTCGGCAGGCTGGACTCAGCACCGAGTTTTTGCGCGGTGACTACGCAGATAAGCTGCTAAAAAAGATCAACGATGAATAGCGGAGAGAGCATGTACCGAATTGGTGAAATAGCGAAACTGGCTGACGTGACGCCGGATACTATCCGCTACTATGAAAAGCAGCAGATGATGGAGCATGAAGTGCGTACTGAAGGCGGATTTCGCCTCTATACAGAAAGCGATCTTCAGCGCTTGAAGTTTATTCGTTATGCCCGGCAGCTTGGTTTCACTCTGGAGTCGATCCGTGAATTGCTTTCGATCCGGGTTGATCCCGAACACCATACCTGTCAGGAATCAAAAGGGATCGTCCAGGAAAGACTGCAAGAAGTCGAAGCCCGCATTGCTGAACTTCAGACGATGCAGCGGTCTCTGCAACGATTGAATGATGCATGCTGCGGCAAGGCACACAGCAGCGTGTACTGCTCTATTCTTGAAGCTCTTGAGCAAGGCGCCAGTGGAACAGCATCAGGCTGTTGATTTCTTGAACTGCCAGGTCTACACTCGCGGCGTAAATTACTACAAACTGGAGATATTATGAGTCGTTATCAGCACACCAAAGGGCAGATAAAGGACAACGCCATTGAGGCGCTTCTGCATGACCCACTGTTCAGACAGCGCGTTGAGAAAAATAAGAAAGGGAAAGGAAGTTATCTGCGAAAAGGCAAACATGGCAATCGGGGTAACTGGGAGGCCAGTGGCAAGAAAGTAATTAACTTTTTTACCACTGGCCTTCTAGTTTCAGTGAGTGCTTAAGAGCGATTATTCTGTTCTTTCAGCAGGTCACGAATTTCACTTAGCAATACTTCTTCTTTCGATGGAGCTGGCGGTGCTGCCGGCTCTTCCGCTTTTTTACGGTTCAGTTTGTTGATCAGTTTGATTGCCATAAAGATAGCAAACGCAACAATAATGAAATCGAATACATTCTGAATAAATACACCGTAATGCATGACCACGGCAGGGATGTCTCCCTGTGCATCACGTAGCGTTAAAGCAAACTGTTTAAAATCAATTCCACCAATTAACAGCCCCAGCGGCGGCATAATGATATCGGCAACCAGTGATGAAACAATCTTACCGAATGCCGCACCAATAATGACACCCACTGCCAAATCGACAACATTCCCGCGCATCGCGAATTCGCGAAACTCTTTAATAATGCTCATTTTATTCTCCCTATGCAGCTGACGTTTATAAGTTTAACAAATGTTTAGGCAATTTCCATTTATGTATTGCCGAAAGGAAAATTTATTAGACCATGAAAAATAAAGGGAAATAAAAAGGGCGCTGTATTAGCGCCCAAATTATTACAGGAAGAAAGGACTTGGCTGGAATAGTCGCTCGACGTCGGTAATAAACTTTTTATCTGTCAGGAACATAATTACGTGATCGCCCTGCTCAATGCGCAGGTTATCGTTGGCAATCATGACATCGTTACCACGTACAACGGCGCCAATAATGGTTCCGGGCGGAAGTTTAATTTCATCAATTGAACGCCCTACAACTCTCGACGTCGTTTCATCCCCGTGTGCGACGGCTTCAATGGCTTCCGCGACGCCACGGCGAAGTGAAGAAACGCCAACAATATCAGCTTTACGCACGTGGCTCAGCAGCGCGGAGATGGTCGCCTGCTGCGGTGAAATCGCAATATCGATCACGCTGCCTTGCACCAGATCGACGTATGCTCTGCGCTGGATCAACACCATTACTTTCTTGGCACCCATCCGTTTGGCAAGCATCGCCGACATGATATTTGCTTCATCATCGTTGGTCACTGCGATGAACAGATCGACCTGATCGATATGTTCTTCGGCCAGTAACTCTTGATCCGAAGCATCACCAAAAAAGACGATCGTATTTTGTAGTTTCTCTGCAAGTTCGGATGCGCGTTGTTGATTACGTTCGATCAGTTTGACGCTGTAATCTTTTTCCAGACGACGTGCCAGACCCGCACCGATATTACCGCCACCCACTAACATAATGCGTTTGTACGGCTTTTCCAGACGCTGCAGTTCACTCATTACGGCGCGTATATGCTGTGATGCCGCAATAAAGAAGACTTCATCACCCGCTTCAACGATCGTAGAACCTTGCGGACGGATCGGTCGGTCATGACGGAAAATGGCCGCAACGCGGGTGTCGATGTGCGGCATATGCTCACGCATTGTTGACAGCGCATTACCGATAAGCGGCCCGCCGTAATAGGCTTTTACTACTGCCAGACTGACTTTACCTTCGGCAAAATTCACCACCTGCAATGCGCCCGGATATTCAATCAGGCGATAAATGCTATCGATAACCAGTTGCTCAGGTGCAATCAGATGATCGATTGGCACCGCATCGGATTGGAACAGCTTGTCGGCATCGCGAACGTAATCTGGTGAACGAATACGGGCGATGCGATTAGGCGTATTAAACAGTGAATAAGCTACCTGGCAGGCAACCATATTTGTTTCATCTGAGCTGGTTACGGCAACCAGCATATCGGCATCGTCGGCACCGGCTTCACGCAATACGCGGGGATGCGAACCATGCCCTTGCACGACACGGAGATCAAACTTGTCCTGCAGGCTGCGCAGGCGTTCGCCATTGGTATCGACTACCGTGATATCGTTGTTCTCTCCGACCAGGTTTTCAGCCAGCGTACCGCCAACTTGCCCTGCGCCCAGAATGATAATTTTCATCAGTCGCGACCCGTTATCTCATCACTTTTTGATTAGCTTAGCGTAAAAGAAGCCATCGCCATCTTCCGCACCCGGTAAATTCTGACGTCCGGGTTTTTCCGGCGTACCGGTTTCGCTTAATACCGCATCCGGTGTGCGTGCCAGGAAGGCGGCAATTTGCTGCTGGTTCTCTTCTGGCAGGATAGAGCACGTTGCATACACCAGCGTGCCGCCAGATTTAAGATGTGACCAGGTAGCATTCAGGATCTCAGCCTGTAATTGGGCAAGTTCGGCAATATCCCGGTCGCGGCGCAGCCATTTGATATCCGGATGGCGACGGATCACCCCGGTAGCAGAACATGGGGCGTCCAGCAAAATACGGTCAAACTGTTGTTCACCGCACCACTGCTGTGGATAGCGGCCATCCCCCTGTTTTACGGTTGCCTTCATGCCCAGACGTTTCAGATTGTCGTAAACGCGCGATAAGCGTTTTTCATCCACATCGACGGCCATGACGTTAGCTAGCGGAGCAACTTCCAGAATGTGAGTGGTTTTACCGCCCGGCGCACAGCACAGGTCGAGGATCTGTTCACCGTCCTCCGGCAACAGATAATTTACGCATCCTTGAGCGGAGGCATCCTGAACGGTGACCCAACCTTCGTCAAAACCAGGGAGGGCGTGAACTGGAGCCGGTGTTTCCAGACGCACTGCATCCGGGTAGTCTGGATGCGGAAAACCTGTTAATCCCGCTTCGGTAAGCAGGTCTAGCCAGGCGTCGCGAGTATGGTGATTACGATTGACTCGTAGCCACATCGGCGGTCGCTGGTTATTGGCTTCAAGAATGGCTTCCCACTTCTGCGGATACGCACTTTTAATACGTTTCACCAGCCAGGAGGGGTGTAAGAAGCGCAAATCGCTTTGCGCAAACTCGGCTAGCAGTTCATCCTGACGGCGTTGAAACTGGCGCAGTACGCCGTTGATCAGCCCTTTCAGCTGTGGACGCTTAATAACGACCGCGCCTTCTACGGTCTCAGCTAACGCAGCGTGTGCTGGAATACGAGTATGCAACAGTTGGTAGAAGCCCACCATGATCAGGTAGTGAACGGTGCGCTGTTTGCCCGTCATTGGACGTTCCATCAGTTGCTGGATCATCCACTCCAGTTGAGAGAGTGTACGCAATACGCCGAAGCAAAGTTCCTGTAACAGTGCTTTGTCTTTATCGGCAACTTTTTGCTGCATGGCGGGCAGCACGTTACTTAGTGATTGTCCTTTCTCGACAACCTGTTCGACGGCCTGGGCCGTCATACTGCGTAAATTAAGATGTTTTTTCATAAGCGCAAAAATAAAAATGCCCGGAGACACCGGGCTTAAAGAGATGAACCGTCAGGCCAGACGGTTTCCGGGCACGAACCACTCCCGGCGCGAATTAAGCAGATCCTGCGCGCTCATGGCTTTTTTACCGGCAGGCTGCAAAGAGATAAGATTCAGAATGCCGTCGCCTGTTGCGACCTGGATACCCTGCTTTGTCGCCTCTAGAATGGTGCCTGGCTCGGCCTGGGTGTTTACAGCAATAACCGAAGCTTGCCAGACTTTCACTGGCTGACCATCGATTTCAAGCCAGCTCATTGGCCAGGGGTTAAAGGCGCGGATGCAGCGTTCCAATTGAACAGCCGAAAGCGACCAGTCGATACGGGCCTCTTCTTTGCTGAGTTTTTCTGCATGCGTAACCAGTGATTCGTCTTGTACCACCGGTTTTATTGTACCGGCAGCCAGCTGTTTTAGCGTTTCAATCAGCCCCTGAGGCCCCAGGTCTGCCAGCTTGTCATATAACGAACCGCTGGTATCTTCTGCCGTAATTGGGCAGGACAGCTTCAGCAGCATATCACCGGTGTCGAGGCCAACATCCATCTGCATGATGGTAACACCGGTTTCGGCGTCGCCTGCCCACAGTGAGCGCTGGATCGGTGCTGCACCCCGCCAGCGCGGAAGCAGGGAACCGTGAACGTTGATACAACCCAGGCGCGGCATTTCCAGTACGGCTTTTGGCAGAATCAGGCCATATGCCACCACCACCATCACGTCTGCGTGTAAATCAGCAACCAACTGCTGGTTTTCCTGAGGGCGAAGAGAGACGGGTTGAAAGACCGGTATCCCTTTTTCTTCTGCCAGCACTTTTACCGGGCTGGGCATCAGCTTTTTACCGCGTCCCGCCGGGCGGTCCGGTTGGGTAAACACGCCAACGACGTTATGTCCAGAAGACAGCAGCGCGTCGAGATGACGCGCTGCAAAGTCAGGTGTACCCGCAAAAATAATACGTAGTGAGTCTGACACGTTGATCCTTGTCCTTAAGCTCGGGCGTTCAGGCGGTCGAGTTTTTCAACTTTCTGACGAATGCGTTGTTGCTTCAACGGAGACAGATAATCGATAAATAGTTTACCGACCAGGTGATCCATTTCATGTTGAATGCAGATAGCGAGCAGGCCATCGGCTTCCAGTTCAAAAGATTTGCCGTCGCGATCGAGCGCACGAATTTTTACTTTCTCTGCACGCGGTACTAACGCACGCTGTTCAGGAATAGACAGACAGCCTTCTTCAATGCCGGTTTCGCCGTCTTTTTCCAGCAGTTCTGGGTTAATGAGTACCAACTGCTCATCGCGATTTTCAGAGACATCAATAACAATGATGCGCTGATGAATATCGACCTGTGTTGCTGCCAGACCGATACCTTCTTCGGCGTACATCGTTTCGAACATATCATCAACGATACGCTGAATTTCTGCATTCACTTCTTCAACCGGTTTTGCGACTTTGCGAAGGCGCTCGTCCGGAATATGTAACACTTGCAAAACTGACATAGTTATCCAGAGTTGAGTTCAGGAGTTGAAAAGATTATTACCTCTATTCTAGACAAAACCCCCTCTGATTGACAGCATCAGTGACCAATCGCAAAGATTGCCAGGACTGCTTGTGGCAGGGGAACAGGGATGACCCAAATCGAAATTTGGCTACGTTTAGCGCAAGTGAATGAACTGTATGGTGATGAGATAGTGCGCGTTGCTCACTGGCTCAATACTCAACCGTGCATTAACAACGCGGTACTCTTGCAGGCAGGATTCTCTCCACGCCAGGCAAGACGCTTTTTAACCTTTTCAGATCTGACGCTGGAAAAAACGCTGCGCTGGCTTGAACAGCCTAACCACCATTTTGTGGTTGCCGACAGCGAGCATTATCCGCCACAGCTCCGTGCGATTGAGGATTATCCTGGGGTGCTTTTTGTTGCAGGAGCTCCCGCATGCCTCCACTCATTTCAAGTTGCCGTTGTCGGTAGTCGACAACATTCATGGTATGGCGAACGCTGGGGACGGTTGTTTTGTGAAAAGCTTGCTGCATGTGGGGTGACGATCACCAGCGGTCTGGCCCGGGGGATTGATGGCGTGGCGCACAATGCTGCGATAAACCGACAAGGCACAAGTATTGCGGTGCTGGGAAATGGACTTGAGACCATTCACCCACGACAGCATATCCGTCTTGCGGAGCGACTGATTGAGGCTGGGGGCGCACTGGTGTCTGAGTTCCCATTAGATACGCTCCCTTTGCCGCGCAATTTTCCCCGACGAAATCGTATTATCAGTGGTCTAAGTAAAGGTGTACTGGTCGTTGAAGCTGCACAGCGTAGTGGTTCACTGGTTACTGCTCGCTGTGCAATTGAACAAGGGCGGGAGGTGTTTGCTTTACCAGGGCCGATTGGGAGCCCGGGAAGTGAAGGCCCGCATTGGCTTATTCAGCAGGGAGCCATGCTTGTGACGACACCAGAGGAAATTCTTGAAAATTTGCAATATGGGCTGCAATGGTTGCCAGATGAACCTGAAAAATCAATTTATTCGCCAGATCACGAAGAGGTGGCATTGCCATTTCCGGAGCTCCTGGCTAACGTAGGAGATGAGGTAACACCTGTTGACGTCGTCGCTGAACGTGCCGGCCAACCTGTGCCAGAGGTAGTGGCTCAACTGCTCGAACTGGAGTTAGCAGGGTGGATCGCAGCTGTACCCGGCGGCTATGTCCGATTGAGGAGGGCATGCCATGTTCGACGTACTAATGTATTTGTTTGAGACATATATCCATAACGAAGCTGAGCTGCGTGTGGATCAGGACAAACTGGAACGGGATCTTACCGACGCTGGTTTTGATCGTGAAGACATTTACAACGCGTTACTTTGGCTGGAGAAGCTTGCTGACTATCAGGATGGCCTTGCTGAACCTATGCAGCTGGCATCGGACCCTCTTTCTATACGTATTTATACTGCGGAAGAGTGCGATCGACTGGATGCAAGCTGTAGAGGATTCCTGCTATTCCTGGAGCAGATTCAGGTGCTAAACCTCGAAACGCGAGAAATGGTTATTGAGCGCGTACTCGCGCTAGATACGGCAGAGTTCGATCTGGAAGACCTGAAGTGGGTGATTCTGATGGTGCTATTCAACATTCCAGGTTGTGAAAATGCCTATCAGCAAATGGAAGAATTACTCTTTGAAGTGAATGAAGGTATGCTGCATTAATCAATCTTCATTCAGTATGAGTTGTTATGGCTAAATCAGCACTGTTCACGGTGCGTAAAAACGAGCCCTGCCCACAATGCGGGGCTGAACTGGTTATTCGTTCCGGGAAACACGGTCCGTTTCTCGGTTGTTCACACTATCCAGAATGCGATTACATCCGTCCGCTGAAATCTTCCGCGGACGGACATGTTGTCAAAGTTCTGGAGGGTAAGCTTTGTCCTGCATGTGGCGCTGAGCTGGTGCTGAGACAGGGACGATTCGGTATGTTTATTGGATGCAGTGACTATCCTGCGTGCGATCACACCGAGCTCATCGACAAGCCTGATGAAACAGCAATAGTCTGTCCTCAATGCCAGACTGGTCATCTTGTCCAGCGGCGTTCCCGTTATGGCAAAACCTTTTACTCCTGCGATCGCTATCCGGAGTGCCAGTTTGTCATTAACTTCAAACCGTTAGCCGGAGAATGTCCTGAGTGTCATTATCCGCTTCTCATCGAAAAGAAAACCGCGCAGGGTGTGAAGCATTTCTGTGCCAGTAAACAATGTGGAAAGCCGATTTCGGCGGAATAAAAAAGTGAATAATAGCCTGCCCACAGACGCTATCGCTGCGGCGATAGCGGTTCTGAAACAAGAAAAAGTCATCGCCTATCCAACTGAAGCTGTATTTGGTGTCGGCTGCGACCCCGATAGCGAAACGGCTGTAACCCGTTTGTTGGCGCTAAAACAACGTCCGGTCGATAAAGGGTTAATTTTAATCGCGTCAAACTTTGAACAACTTAAACCATATATCGACGATAGCATGCTCACCGATGCTCAACGTGACGCTGTTTTCGCCCGTTGGCCTGGTCCTGTTACCTTCGTTTTCCCAGCGCTTGCGACAACGCCACGCTGGTTGACCGGGCGCTTTGATTCTCTGGCTGTTCGCGTCACTGATCACCCGCTGGTGGTTGCGTTGTGCCAGGCTTATGGCAAACCGTTAGTTTCTACCAGTGCTAATTTGAGTGGCTTACCGCCTTGCAGAACGGTAGAGGAAGTTCGCGCACAGTTCGGTACAGACTTTCCCGTGGTTGAAGGGGAGACCGGGGGGCGTTTGAATCCTTCGGAGATCCGTGATGCTCTGACAGGTGAACAGTTTCGACAGGGGTAATATGAAAGAAGCCTATGCTGTTTTTGGTAATCCGATAGCGCACAGTAAATCGCCCTTTATTCATCAGCAATTTGCAGAGCAGCTGAAGATTGATCACTCCTATGGGCGTGTACTGGCGCCTATCAATGATTTTGTGAATACGCTGAACGCTTTTTTTGCTGAGGGCGGGAAGGGGGCAAATGTCACCGTGCCTTTTAAAGAAGAGGCATTTGCACGTGCCGATGAACTAACGGAGCGGGCATCGCTTGCTGGAGCCGTCAATACCCTTAAACGGCTGGAGGATGGACGTTTACTGGGAGACAACACGGATGGTATCGGCTTGTTGAGCGATCTTGAGCGTTTATCTTTTATTCGTCCCGGATCGCGAGTTCTGTTGATTGGTGCGGGTGGTGCATCCCGTGGAGTTTTATTACCTCTTCTTTCTATGGATTGTGCGGTGACTATTGTTAACCGTACCGCTTCGCGCGCTGAAGAACTGGCACAAATCTTCTCCCATACCGGCAGCGTACAGGCGGTAGGAATGGACGAGCTTGATAATTACAGTTTTGATCTAATTATTAACGCGACATCCAGCGGAATTAGCGGTGAGATACCGGCTATTCCGACATCTCTTATTCACCCATCTGTCTATTGTTATGACATGTTTTATCAGAAAGGAGATACACCGTTCCTCTCCTGGTGTGCCGAACATGGGGCGAAACAATATGCTGATGGCCTGGGTATGCTGGTGGGGCAAGCAGCGCACGCCGTTTTACTCTGGCATGGGGTTTTGCCGCAGATTGAACCCGTCATTAAAAGCATGCAGCAGGAATTGTCGGCATGAATCAGGCGATCCAGTTTCCCGATCGAGAAGAATGGCGCACGGATGTCAACGCCGTTGTGTTTCCGGCGATGGTTCATGGTATGCAGTTAACATGTGCCATCTCTGGAGAGATGCTGGCGTCCCGCTTTGGCGGCGACACGCCTGAACAGTGGTTGGAAATCTTTCAACAGCATCGCTGGGATCTGGAAGAAGAAGTTGAAGGATTGATCCAGGCCCAGCAGGAAGATGCTCAAGGTTGGGTTTGGTTACTCTGACTTAAATATTCATCTTTCCACTTAACATAGTTGTTAGCTGAATATTGTAAGCCTGCTTTCTCTTCATCGCTTAATGGACGGATTTGTTTAACCGGGCTTCCCAGGTACAGATACCCGCTTTCCAGGCGTTTATTTTGGGGAACCAGGCTCCCAGCCCCAATCATAACGTCGTCTTCTACTACCACGCCATCCAGCAGAATCGAACCCATGCCGACTAATACGCGGTTGCCAATGATACAGCCGTGTAGCATGACCTTATGACCGACCGTTACATCCTCACCCACGATCAATGGATTACCCTGCGGATTAGACGTGGATTTATGTGTGACATGGAGAACGCTGCCGTCCTGAATGTTTGTACGGGCACCAATTTGTACATAGTTAACGTCGCCACGAATGGCAACCAGTGGCCAAATTCCGACATCATCAGCCAAACGGGCATCACCAATGACGACACTGCTGGTGTCGATCATTACGCGATTTCCGATCTGTGGGAAAAGATCCTTATAAGGACGCAGTACATCAGACATGTTTACCTCAACGAAAATAGAGCAGTAATGAAGACTTTGGTTGGATTATTGAGACTGTGCAAGTGGTTTAGCTATCAAAAATCAGCCAAATTGCGCAGGAATGTAGCGAAAGGAGTGAAAAACAAGCATTCAGAAAAAAAGATCCAAAAAATACTTGTGCTAAAAAATGGGATCCCTATAATGCGCCTCCATCGACACGGCGGATGTGAATCACTTCACGCAAACAGCCGGTTCGGTTGAAGAGAAAAACCTGAAAATGAGGGTTGACTCTGAAAGAGGAAAGCGTAATATACGCCACCT
>NZ_JAOWGR010000029.1:0-46342 GCF_030333015.1 Citrobacter sp. Cpo012
CCCCGCTGACCCGGCGGCTTGTAATCCGTTGTTCCGTGTCAGTGGAGGCGCATTATAGGGAGTTATTTCAGGCTGACAAGTTAAAAATATAAAAAACTTATCAAGCGATTACTTTTCAATCAATACGTTCATTTATGCCTGGATTTTATACAAAAACGAGCCCCGCAGGGCCCGTTTATTGTTGTTTTGTGACTTACTGCACTGCCACTATGCGATCGTCATTCACTTCCAGACGAATCGTTTTGCCCGGAATCAGTTCACCAGACAGAATTTGCTGCGCCAGCGGGTTTTCGATCTGCTGCTGGATAGCACGTTTCAATGGACGCGCGCCATACACCGGATCGTAACCATTCGCGCTCAGCAGTTTAAGCGCCTCGTCAGAAATATGGATTTCATAGCCACGCTCTTCCAGACGTTTGTACAGACGCTGCAACTGGATCTGAGCAATAGAAGCAATATGCTGCTCACCCAGCGGATGGAACACAACAACCTCATCTATACGGTTGATGAATTCCGGGCGGAAGTTGTGGCTCACGACGCCCAGCACCATATCTTTCATGTGACCGTAATCCAACTCGCCGAAGCGTTCCTGGATCAGATCGGACCCCAGGTTCGAGGTCATGATGACAACCGTATTACGGAAGTCGACCGTTCTCCCCTGTCCGTCAGTCAAACGACCATCGTCAAGCACCTGCAGCAGAATGTTGAACACATCCGGGTGTGCTTTCTCCACTTCATCCAACAAGATGACAGAGTACGGACGACGACGTACTGCTTCCGTCAGGTAACCCCCCTCTTCATAACCGACATATCCCGGAGGTGCCCCGACCAGACGAGACACCGAGTGTTTCTCCATAAACTCGGACATATCGATACGCACCATTGCATCGTCACTGTCGAACATAAAGTTTGCCAGCGCTTTGCACAGTTCGGTTTTACCGACACCGGTTGGACCAAGGAACAGGAATGAACCAATCGGACGATTCGGATCGGACAAGCCCGCTCGGCTACGACGGATGGCATTAGAAACGGCTTCCACCGCTTCGTTCTGACCAATCACGCGGCTGTGCAGCTCCTGCTCCATACGCAACAGTTTTTCTCGTTCGCCTTCCAGCATGCGAGCAACTGGGATCCCGGTCCAGCGCGCCAGCACCTCAGCAATTTCTGCATCCGTAACTTTATTACGCAGCAGACGCATGGTTTTGCCTTCAGACTGGGTGGCTGCTTCCAGCTGTTTTTCCAGTTCAGGAATTTTGCCGTACTGCAGTTCAGACATCCGCGCCAGGTCGCCAACGCGGCGCGCCTGTTCGATGGCGATTTTTGCCTGCTCCAGCTCAGCCTTGATAGTTTGCGTTCCCGAGAGGGAAGCTTTTTCAGCTTTCCACTCTTCCTCTAACTCAGAATACTGGCGTTCTTTGTCGTCCAGCTCTTCGTTGAGCATATCGAGACGTTTTTTACTTGCCTCATCAGACTCTTTCATTAATGCCTGCTGTTCCAGTTTGAGCTGGATAATACGGCGGTCGAGTCTGTCGAGTTCCTCCGGCTTGGAGTCAATCTGCATACGAATGCTGGATGCCGCTTCGTCAATAAGGTCGATAGCTTTATCCGGCAACTGACGATCGGCAATATAGCGGTGAGACAGCGTAGCTGCCGCAACAATCGCCGGGTCAGTAATCTGCACATGATGGTGCAGTTCATAACGTTCTTTCAGGCCACGCAAGATTGCGATGGTGTCTTCCACTGAAGGTTCAGCCACAAACACTTTCTGGAAACGACGTTCCAGCGCCGCATCTTTTTCGATGTACTGGCGATACTCATCAAGCGTTGTTGCGCCTACGCAGTGCAGTTCCCCGCGAGCCAGTGCTGGTTTCAGCATGTTCCCGGCGTCCATTGCGCCATCGGCTTTACCCGCCCCAACCATGGTATGCAATTCGTCGATAAACAGAATGACGTTGCCTTCCTGTTTCGAGAGATCGTTCAGCACACCTTTTAAACGTTCTTCGAACTCACCACGATATTTGGCCCCAGCAACCAGCGCGCCCATATCCAGCGCCAGTACACGACGGCCTTTTAAGCCTTCCGGCACTTCACCATTGATGATGCGTTGGGCCAGCCCTTCAACGATGGCGGTTTTACCGACACCGGGTTCACCGATTAACACCGGGTTATTTTTAGTACGACGTTGCAGCACCTGAATGGTACGGCGAATTTCTTCATCACGGCCGATGACCGGATCGAGTTTGCCCTGTTCGGCACGTTCGGTCAGATCGACGGTATATTTTTTCAAGGCCTGACGTTGGTCTTCAGCCCCCTGGTCATTCACGCTTTCACCTCCACGCATTTGTTCAATTGCCTGAGTGATATTGGCGGTCGTCGCGCCTGCTGATTTTAATAAGTCGGTCAGCGTACCGCGTGACTCAAGCGCCGCCAGAACGAACAGTTCTGACGAAATAAAGTTGTCCCCACGTTTTTGCGCCAGCTTGTCGCAAAGATTCAGTACACGCACCAGTTCCTGAGAAGGCTGCACATCGCCACCGGTACCTTCTACCTGTGGCAAACGGCTCAACGCCTGGTCAATGGCTGTACGTAACTGGCCAGCATTAATGCCAGCAGACGTTAATAAAGGACGTACCGATCCCCCTTCCTGATTCAGCAAGGCGCTCATTAGATGAAGTGGTTCGATGAATTGATTGTCGTGCCCCAATGCGAGTGACTGGGCATCGGCAAGAGCAAGCTGGAATTTATTAGTAAGACGATCCAGACGCATAACTCCTCCCATAACAGGTCAAAATTGCTACTGGAGATTAAATGAGGTCATCCCTCAATTATTCAAGGTGAATGACCTGAATTATGTGAAAAGAAAATTACACGTACCGGATCGTCTTGATTCTTTAGGTTATATCAGCCAAATAAAACTTGCCATACGACCCGTGGTATTGTCGCGACGATAAGAGAAGAACGTCTCACTTTCGCTGAAGGTGCAACGGTCGCCGCCGTGGATGTTCTCTACCCCGACACTGGACAGACGCTGGCGCGCAAGCTGGTAGATATCCGCCAGATACTTATCGCTGCGCGGTACAAATGCAAGGTCCGCTTGCGGATCTTTCGTCATGAACGCCTCGCGGACTTCTGGTCCAACTTCAAACGCGTTTGGACCTATCGCCGGGCCTAGCCAGGCAATAATGTTTTCAGGTTTGTCGGCAAAACACGCCACCGTCTCTTCCAGCACGCCGGCGCATAATCCGCGCCAACCCGCATGGGCCGCAGCAACTTCCGTTCCGGCACGATTGCAAAACAACACCGGCAAACAATCAGCGGTCATCACCGCACACACGGTACCCGGCGTGTTGCTGTACGACGCATCTGCGCGTTTGCAGGCGTAAGGCTCGCCGGTCAGTTTCAGGACATCCTTACCGTGGACCTGCTCCAGCCAGACTGGCTTTGACGGCAGATTGCCCGCAGCAAACAGTCGTTTGCGGTTCTCTTCAACATGCTCCGGGTTATCGCCGCAATGGGCGCCCAGATTCAGCGAATCGTAAGGCGGCATACTGACTCCGCCAATACGAGTAGAACTACACGCCGCGACACCTTGCGGTATCGGCCACTGCGGGACAATTAGCTTACTCATAGCCAGGCAATATCATCCTTATGTTCTTCGAAATCAGCGCGCATCACTTCAATCAACTGCACCATATCTTGTGGGATCGGCGCATGCCATTCCATTTCGATACCGGAAATCGGGTGATACAAACGCAGCATGGTCGCGTGCAACGCTTGACGGTCGAACTTACGCAGTACGGAGATAAATTCGTCAGAAGCGCCTTTCGGTGGACGTGGACGACCGCCGTAAACCTGATCGCCCACCAGCGGATGAGTGATATGTGCCATGTGCACGCGGATCTGGTGCGTACGTCCGGTTTCCAGACGCAACCGCAGACGCGTGTGCACACGGAAGTGTTCCATAATGCGATAGTGCGTTACCGCCGGTTTCCCCATTGGGTGTACCGCCATGTGCGTACGCTTGGTCGGGTGACGGCTAATCGGTTCCTCAACGGTTCCGCCAGCAGTCATGTGACCAATTGCCACGGCTTCGTACTCACGGGTAATTTCGCGCAGCTGCAACGACTCCACTAAACGTGTTTGCGCCGGAACCGTTTTTGCCACCACCATTAATCCGGTCGTGTCTTTATCCAGACGGTGCACGATACCTGCACGAGGAACATCCGCGATTGGCGGGTAGTAATGCAGTAACGCATTCAATACCGTACCATCGGGATTCCCGGCGCCCGGATGCACTACAAGGTCACGGGGTTTGTTGATGACAAGAATGTCGTCATCTTCATAAACGATATCCAGTGGGATATCCTGAGGTTCAAAACGAACCTCTTCATCAATTTCTGCATTGATGGAGACACGCTCTCCACCCAGCACTTTTTCTTTCGGTTTATCGCAAAGTTGGTCATTTACCAGTACGCGCTGGTCGAGGATCCATTCTTTTATGCGCGATCGCGAATAATCAGGGAACAATTCGGCCAAAGCCTGATCTAAGCGTTGACCGAGCTGATTTTCGGAGACTGTTGCGGTGAGTTCTACTCGTTGTGCCATAAACTGCTTCTTCGTTTAACGTTGGGTTTTACGGCTTTGCCGTTTAATATAGTGTGCTATTGTAGCTGGTCTTAACCGGGAGCAGGAACAGAGAATCTCCCGTATTACATTTTGAGGAAAGTCAAAACGTCATGACGCGCATGAAATATCTGGTGGCAGCAGCCACGTTGAGCCTGTTTTTGGCGGGTTGCTCTGGTTCAAAGGAAGAGGTGCCCGATAATCCGCCAAATGAAATCTACGCGACTGCTCAGCAAAAGCTGCAGGACGGTAACTGGAAACAGGCAATAACGCAATTGGAAGCGTTGGATAACCGTTATCCATTTGGACCGTATTCTCAGCAGGTGCAATTAGATCTCATCTACGCCTACTACAAAAACGCCGATCTGCCACTTGCTCAGGCTGCCATCGATCGTTTTATCCGTCTTAACCCGACACACCCTAACATTGATTATGTCATGTATATGCGTGGCCTGACCAATATGGCGTTGGATGATAGCGCACTGCAAGGATTCTTTGGTGTTGATCGTAGCGATCGCGATCCGCAACATGCCCGAGCTGCGTTTAATGACTTTTCCAAACTGGTGCGTGGGTATCCGAATAGCCAGTACACCACTGACGCCACCAAACGTCTGGTGTTCCTGAAAGACCGCCTGGCGAAGTATGAATACTCCGTTGCAGAATACTACACTGCCCGCGGCGCATGGGTTGCCGTGGTAAACCGTGTGGAAGGCATGCTGCGCGACTACCCGGATACCCAGGCAACACGTAATGCCCTGCCGTTGATGGAAAACGCTTATCGCCAGATGCAGATGAATGCGCAGGCTGAAAAAGTCGCGAAAATCATTGCCGCCAACAACAGCAATACCTGATTTGCCTCAGAATGCAAAACGGCAGCCCAAGGGCTGCCGTTTTTTTATCCGTTAACGCCACAACTGAAGCGATTTAGCTCCAACGCATCCCATCAAATATGGCCTGCTTTCAGGTATTCCTCAAGTAAAAAATCGCCTGTTCCTGCGGTGCCTCACAAAAAGGTTTTCTTGACAAAAAGCGACAAAATAATGTGATTTAGATCACACATTTTGACATTAGGAACGGTATGCTGGAATCACCAAGACGGGAAAGACAAGAGGTAAAATTTATGACAATGAACATTACCAGTAAACAAATGGAAATTACTCCGGCAATTCGCCAGCATGTCGCAGACCGTCTCGCCAAACTAGAAAAATGGCAAACTCATCTGATTAATCCACATATCATTCTGTCTAAGGAGCCACAGGGTTTCATTGCTGATGCCACCATCAATACACCGAACGGACATCTGGTCGCCAGCGCAAAACACGAGGATATGTACACCGCAATTAACGATTTGATCAACAAGCTGGAACGGCAGCTCAATAAAGTGCAGCACAAAGGCGAAGCCCGTCGTGCAACAACTTCAGTCAAAGACGCCAACTTCGTCGAAGCAGAAGAAGAGTAGTCCCTTACATTGAGTGTATCGCCAACGCGCCTTCGGGCGCGTTTTTTGTTGACAGGGTGAAAACAGTACGGGTACTTTACTGACGTAGCCAAAGGAAAATTACATGAAACTTGTCCCGTTCTTCTTCGCATTCTTTTTTACCTTCCCCTGAATGGGAGGCGTTTCGTCGTGTGATAAAGAATGCGAAGACGAACAATAAGGCCTCCCCACACGGGAGGCCTTTTTTATTGATAACAAGAAAGGCAACACTATGACATCGGAAAACCCATTGCTGGCGCTGCGCGATAAGATCAGCACGCTGGATGAAAAATTACTGGCCCTGCTGGCTGAGCGACGTGGACTGGCCGTAGAAGTTGGTAAAGCCAAACTGCTTTCGCATCGTCCGGTTCGTGATATCGATCGTGAACGTGACCTTTTGGACCGACTCATTCAGCTTGGCAAAACACATCATCTTGATGCTCACTACATTACTCGCCTGTTCCAGCTCATAATCGAAGATTCCGTCCTGACTCAACAGGCTCTGCTCCAGCAGCACCTGAACAAAATTAACCCACACTCCGCGCGCGTGGCCTTCCTTGGGCCAAAAGGGTCATATTCCCATCTCGCCGCACGTCAGTACGCCGCTCGCCATTTTGAACAATTTATTGAAAGCGGCTGCGCAAAATTTGCCGATATCTTTAATCAGGTCGAAACCGGACAGGCTGACTATGCTGTGGTACCGATTGAAAACACCAGCTCAGGTGGGATTAACGACGTTTACGACCTGCTGCAGCACACCAGCCTGTCTATCGTTGGCGAGATGACCATTACGATAGACCACTGTGTACTGGTGTCTGGCACGACGGATCTTGAGACCATTGAAACGGTATATAGCCATCCGCAGCCGTTCCAGCAGTGCAGCAAGTTCCTGAATCGCTACCCGCACTGGAAGATTGAGTACACTGAAAGCACCTCTGCGGCGATGGAAAAAGTTGCGCAGGCTAACTCACCGCGCGTGGCGGCCCTGGGGAGCGAAGCCGGAGGCGTACTGTATGGATTGCAGGTTCTCGAGCATATTGAGGCTAACCAGTCGCAAAACATCACCCGCTTCGTGGTGTTGGCACGCAAAGCAATCAATGTTTCCGATCAGGTTCCGGCAAAAACAACCCTGTTGATGGCGACGGGGCAACAAGCCGGTGCGCTGGTTGAGGCGCTGCTGGTGCTGCGTAACCATAATCTGATTATGACTAAACTGGAGTCACGCCCGATTCACGGCAATCCGTGGGAAGAGATGTTTTATCTTGATATCCAGGCCAACCTGGAATCGCCCCAGATGCAAAAAGCATTGAAAGAGCTGGGTGAGATTACGCGTTCGATGAAAGTACTGGGATGCTATCCAAGTGAGAACGTGGTGCCAGTCGATCCGAGCTAACGTTTGGCAATGCCGGATGGCGCTACGCTTATCCGGCCTACGGTTCATACGATTTTTGAAGGCCGGATAAGGCGAAGCCGCCATCCGGCATCTTAATTAAGGACGGCTGTCATTCGCCTGACGTAACAAAGTACGGCTTTCACTCTGGAAGCGTTTCGCATAATCGCCAAACCAGTGCTCCACCTTACGGAAGCTGTCAATAAACGCTTGCTTATCTCCCTGCTCCAGCAAACCGATCGCCTCGCCAAAACGTTGGTAGTAGCGTTTAATCAGCGCAAGGTTGCTCTCAGACGACATAATAATATCGGCATAGAGCTGCGGATCCTGGGCAAACAGACGGCCAACCATCGCCAGTTCAAGGCGGTAAATCGGCGAAGAGAGCGCCAGCAGCTGCTCCAGTTGAACGTTCTCTTCCGCTAAATGCAGACCGTAAGCAAAGGTCGCAAAGTGACGCAGTGCCTGAATAAACGCCATGTTCTGGTCATGTTCAACGGCGCTGATCCGATGCAGTCGCGCACCCCATACCTGAATCTGTTCCAGAAACCACTGATAAGCTTCCGGCTGACGTCCGTCACACCAAACGACGACCTGCTTGGCCAGACTGCCGCTGTCCGGACCAAACATTGGGTGTAACCCCACCACCGGGCCATCATGTGCAGCCAGCATCGCCTGTAAAGGACCATTTTTCACCGAAGCCAGATCCACCAGGATGCAGTCAGACGGCAGACGCGGTAGTTTGGCGATCACCTCCTCGGTGACGTGGATCGGCACGCTGACGATCACCATGCCGGCATCAGAGACGATCTCCGGCGCGCGATCCCAGTCCTGCTGTTCCAGGATCCGCACCTGGTAACCTGACAGGGTGAGCATTTTTTCAAACAGACGCCCCATCTGACCGCCGCCGCCGACAATCACCACCGGCCGCAGAGAAGGACAAAGCGTTTTAAACCCTTTGTCGTTCTCACTGGAGTAGGACTCACGCATAACGCGGCGTAGCACATCTTCAATCAGGTCCGGCGGCACACCCAGGGCTTCAGCTTCCGCCCGGCGAGAGGCCAGCATAGAGGCTTCCCGTTCCGGCACGTAGATCGGCAGCCCAAAGCGGCTTTTTACTTCACCTACTTCGGCAACCAGCTCCAGGCGGCGTGCCAGTAAATCCAGCAGCGCCTTGTCGACTTCATCAATTTGATCGCGTAATGCGGTCAATTCAGCAACCATAACCAACCTCTTATGCTACACGCGCCGACAGCTGGCCGCTTAAATCCTGGCTAATTTCACGCAGCAGCGCATCCGTCATTTCCCAACTAATGCAGGCGTCAGTTACGGATACGCCGTATTTCATTTCGCTGCGCGGCTGTTCGGAAGACTGGTTGCCTTCGTGAATATTACTTTCAATCATCAAGCCAATGATTGAGCGATTGCCATCTTTGATTTGTGCAATCACGGATTCAGCCACGGCAGGCTGACGGCGGTAATCTTTATTGGAATTACCATGACTGCAATCTACCATCAGAGAAGGTCGTAGTCCCGCCTGCTCCATCTCTTTTTCGCACTGGGCGACATCTGCCGGGCTGTAGTTCGGCGCTTTACCTCCGCGCAAGATCACGTGACCGTCCGGATTCCCCTGTGTTTGCAGCAGTGCAACCTGCCCGGCCTGGTTAATACCGACAAAGCGGTGCGACTGCGCGGCCGCGCGCATGGCGTTAATGGCGGTCGCCAGGCTACCGTCGGTACCATTCTTAAAGCCAACCGGCATCGAAAGACCGGAAGCCATTTCACGGTGAGTCTGCGATTCCGTAGTACGGGCACCGATTGCGGACCAGCTAAACAGATCGCCCAGGTATTGCGGGCTATTTGGATCCAGCGCTTCAGTTGCCAGCGGCAGTCCCATATTTACCAGTTCAAGCAGCAGCTGACGCGCAATTTTCAGACCTGCTTCAACATCAAAAGAGCCATCCATATGAGGATCGTTAATTAACCCTTTCCAGCCGACAGTGGTACGGGGTTTTTCAAAATAGACGCGCATCACCAGGTAGAGGCTATCGCTGACCTCTGCGGCAAGGGCTTTAAATCGACGAGCATACTCAATCGCCATTTCAGGATCGTGAATGGAGCATGGGCCACATACGACCAGCAGGCGCGGATCGCGACCGGAGATAATATCTGAGATGGTTTTACGCGACTGGGCGATTTGCGCCTCTTGCTCCTGGCTCAGCGGAAATTCAGCTTTCAGCTGCTCCGGAGTCATCAGAACCTGTTCGTCGGTAATATGTACGTTGTTCAGCGCGTCTTTTTGCATGATGGTGATCCTGTTTAGCTCGTTTGCGATAGTTGATCCTCAGCGAGGAGGAAATAACGATATCACAACAGGTAAAGATTTCAATCCACAATCCGTAAATTTTAATTTACATGGTGTTATTTTAAGGCAAAAACAGCCCTTATGAGTGTACATTTAAATTTACACCACCAAGTTTTCAGATCCACTATGCTTAAAAAAACGAAGGAGCACAGGCAATGAAGCAACTCATCAGCATCTTGTTTCTATTACTTCTTAGCGGATGTCAGATAGACCCCTACACCCATGCCCCTACCTGGACTGGTACCGACTGGTACGACGCCGGGATACAAGATGCCATTTCGGGTTATGCCGTTAAAGATAATGAAACGCTTGCCGACAACTACAATGACCCCGACGTCGATCGTACGGAATACCTTAAGGGTTACGCCGAGGGGCAACGTAAAACCTGCCAGCAGGATTTTGTTTATGCCAGAGGCCTGACCGGGAAAACTTTTCCGCCCAGTTGCGATACTGTCGAAAATGTTGACCAGTTACACAGCGCCTGGCAGCAAGGGGCAAACGAGGGCGCTGCCTCGATAAGGTTAAATTAAACAATGGTTTATATTTTATAAACCATTAAGATTTAACTTAAATCACCAATAGCATTATCCCAGGAATAATGACGGCTTAGGAAAATAATGTTATTTTGTTGCAAACAATCTTGAATGTATTTCGACGTTTTACAGCAAACGCTGGTAGGTAACTATTCATGAGCTATTCTTACCGACTCATACTTCTACTGGCACTGCTCCTGACCGGATTACCGCTGTATGCCCAAAGCGTTACGGAAGAAGCAAAATCGGTACGCGCTATGGTTTCCGGCATCGTCAGTTATACACGCTGGCCTGCACTTTCCGGGCCCCCAAAACTGTGTATTTTCTCTTCATCGCGTTTTTCCAGTGTCCTGAAAGATACCAGTGCAGGCGCATTACCCTATCTTCCCGTCATCATCCGTACGGAACAAGAAATATTAGTTTCGCAGTGTGACGGTTTTTATTTTGGAAAAGAATCCCCTACTTATCAGGTGGAGTTAAAGAATAAATATCCAACTAAGGCATTGTTATTAATTGCTGAACAGAACCCCGAATGCGTTATTGGCAGCGCCTTTTGCCTCATAATTAAAGACGAAGATGTGAGATTTTCCGTAAATATGGATTCCCTTTCACGCAGCGGCGTAAGGGTCAGTCCAGACGTATTGATGCTTGCACGGAATAATAAGCATGGATAAGGGCCATTCTCCCATAGCACGCCCGACGTTTAAGCGAACATTACGGCGTATCAGCATAATCAGCGTTCTGGTAACCATGATGCTGATCTGGCTGCTGCTCAGCATTTCTTCCGTGCTGGCATTAAGACAGTATGCGCAAAAGAATCTGGATCTGACTGCCGCTACCATGACCCGTACGCTCGAAGCTGCATTAGTCTTTTCTGATAGTGTTGCAGCAACTGAAACGCTGGCGGCACTGGGTCAGCAGGGGCAATTTTCCGTTGCAGAAGTTCGTAATAAAAACCAGAAGGTGATCGCCACCTGGCGCTATAACGCGCAGGATACCACTGAAAAGATTAGCGGGATGATCAGCCACTGGCTGTTCCCACAACCGGTCACTCAGCCGATTTTGCACAATGGCAACGTCATCGGCGAAGTACGATTGACTGCGCGCGATAGCGTTATTAGTCATTTCATCTATTTGTCGCTGGCCGTCCTTACCGGGTGCATTCTGTTGGCATCCGGTATTGCATTAATGCTCACTCGCTATTTACACAATGGCGTTGTGGATGCACTGCAAAACATTACCGAGGTGGTACATGATGTTCGTACCAACCGTAACTTTTCACGGCGCGTATCAGAGGAACGCATTGAAGAGTTTCATCTCTTTGCCCTGGACTTTAATAGTCTGCTGGACGAGATGGAGGAGTGGCAACTTAAACTGCAGGCAAAAAACGCTCAGCTTTTGCGTACTGCACTACATGATCCTCTGACGGGTCTGGCAAATCGCGCCGCATTTCGCAGCAGCATAAATGCCCTAATGAATGATGATGCCGCCCACAGCAGCTCGGCATTGTTATTCCTTGATGGCGACAATTTTAAATTTATTAATGATACCTGGGGCCACGCAGCGGGGGATCGGGTCCTGATTGAAGTCGCAAAAAGGTTATCCGAGTTTGGGGGGAGTCGCCATTACCCATACAGACTTGGCGGCGATGAGTTCGCCATGGTGCTGTATAGCGTTCATTCTGAATATGAGGTTCAGCGGATCTGCGCGGCACTGTCACAAGAGTTTAACCGACCTTTTGACCTGCATAATGGTCATCTGGCAAGCATGACGCTCAGCATTGGGTTTGCGCTGACGTGGGAACATGCCTCTGCCGAAAAATTACAAGAACTTGCCGATCAAAATATGTATCAGGCTAAACATTTGCGTTCTGAACGCATTATTAAAAAATAAGGAATTACACACATGCTAAAACGTTTATTATCCCCGTTTCTTCTGCTTTTACTGATTCTGGCTGGCTGTCAGGCACCTCAGGGAAAATTTACCCCAGAGCAAATTGCAGCCATGAAATCATACGGATTTACTGAAGCATCAGGAGACTGGTCTCTCGGCCTGTCTGACACCATCCTGTTTGACAAAAATGACTATAAACTCCGTCCTGAAAGTGAAAAACAGATCAAGGAAATGGCATCCAAACTGGCAGCTACCGGGCTAAATCATGCTCGCCTGGATGGTCATACTGATAACTACGGTGAAGACAGCTATAACGAAGCTCTGTCACTCAAACGAGCTAATGTCGTTGCCGATGCCTGGGCTCAGGGCGCTAATATACCCCGCAGCAACCTGACGACTCAGGGACTCGGGAAGAAATATCCCATTGCCAGCAACCAGACATCAAAAGGTCGCGCTGAAAACCGCCGCGTGGCGGTCGTGATCACGACACCATAATCGTCCCCCAACTGGCTGCGCGCCGCGCAGTCCTTCCATTGCCATAAAGAACAAAAGAGTAAACGTCGGGATAAAAAAAGGGCCAGCCTTTCGGCCAGCCCTTTTCTAACAGGATGTCGCTTGCGCGAATCTTAGTTAAGACGCTCTTTGATACGAGCAGACTTACCAGTGCGCTCACGCAGGTAGTACAGTTTAGCTTTACGAACAGCACCACGACGTTTAACAGCAATGCTGTCAACTACCGGAGAGTGAGTCTGGAAGACACGCTCAACGCCTTCGCCGTTGGAAATTTTACGAACAGTGAATGCAGAGTGCAGACCGCGGTTACGAATAGCGATAACCACGCCCTCGAATGCCTGCAGACGTTTTTTGGAACCTTCAACAACCCATACTTTCACTTCCACGGTATCACCCGGACGGAAGGAAGGTACGTCCTGCTTCATCTGTTCTTGTTCAAGTTGCTTAATAATGTTGCTCATAATTTAATCTCTTATCCTGGGTAAACTGATATTGGGGGCTTACGCCTGCCCATCATGTTTATGTTGCTGTTGTGCGTGTTCCTTTTTGAACTCCGCCAGCAACCTTGCTTGCTCTTCAGTCAGAGCCAGGTTTTCCAGAAGTTCAGGTCTTCTAAGCCAGGTCCGGCCCAGCGACTGCTTCAAACGCCAGCGACGTATCTCAGCGTGGTTCCCCGACAGTAACACCGCCGGTACTTCCATCTGCTCTAACACTTCAGGTCGGGTATAGTGCGGGCAATCCAGCAACCCATCAGCAAACGAATCTTCGATTGCCGAAGCTTCATGACCCAGTACCCCCGGAATAAACCGGGACACGGAGTCGATCAGCGTCATTGCTGGTAACTCACCACCGCTGAGTACGTAATCGCCGATTGACCATTCTTCGTCAATTTCGGTTTGAATCACGCGCTCATCTATTCCTTCATAGCGACCACATACCAGAATCAGCTTTTGATTCGTGGCCAGTTCGCTAACGCCCGCTTGATCAAGCTTGCGTCCCTGAGGTGACAGATAAATCACCTTTGCGCCTTCACCAGCCGCAGCTTTTGCTGCATGAATGGCGTCCCGTAAAGGTTGCACCATCATTAACATCCCCGGTCCGCCGCCGTAAGGACGATCGTCCACGGTACGGTGCCGGTCATGAGTAAAGTCACGAGGACTCCAACTCTGGATGTTCAGCAGGCCATTTTTTACTGCCCGGCCAGTTACCCCGTAATCGGTAATTGCGCGGAACATTTCTGGAAACAGGCTAACGATACCTATAAACACAAGCCAATCCCCATAACGCCGACTTTTACCGTTTATCCGGTGGTTTAAAAACCAGGATCCCAATCTACTTCGATAGTACGAGTAGCGAGATCGACTTTCTTGATAACCTGCCCATCGAGGAACGGCACAAGACGTTCCTTGATACCAAACGCATCTTTCAGGTTTGCCTTGATGACGATGACGTCATTCGAACCGGTTTCCATCATATCGACGACTTTACCGAGATCGTAGCCTTCAGTAGTCACTACCTGGCAGCCCATAAGGTCTTTCCAGTAGTAGGAACCATCTTCCAGCGCTGGCAACTGCGAGGAATCCACGACAATTTCGCAATTAGTCAGTAGATTCGCCGAATCACGATCGTCAACGCCTTTCAGCTTGATGATCAGATCCTGATTGTGGTGCTTCCAGCTTTCCAGCTGTACTTGCTGCCACTGACCCGCCTTCTGGATAAACCAGGGCTGATAGTCAAAAATGCTTTCGGCGTCTTCAGTGGAAGAAAACACTCTGAGCCAACCACGGATACCGTAAGAAGACCCCATTTTCCCCAAAACGATGGGTTCCACAGGAGCCTGTGCGGCGAGTTGCTTGCTCATCATGACCACCGTGACAGATTAAGCTGCTTTGTTTGCTGCTTTGATCAGCGTAGCTACGCGATCAGAAATAGTCGCGCCCTGGCCAACCCAGTGAGCGATGCGATCCAGATCCAGGCGAGTGCCTTCTTCTTTTTCGCTAGCGATTGGGTTAAAGAAGCCAACGCGCTCGATGAAGCGACCGTTGCGTGCATTACGGCTGTCGGTAACAACAACCTGGTAGAACGGACGCTTTTTAGCGCCGTGACGAGCTAAACGAATAGTAACCATAACATCCTCTTGTGTGAATAAAACACCCAGGCCCCATCGAGGAACGGAGCCCGGGTGTCATATTAAAAGCCCGAAAATTTTACTGATTTCTGGGGAAAATGCAATCAGCAGTTGATAACTCTGCTATAAAAGGCCGTTGGCGGTGCCATCAGTTCGGTGCCGGCGTGCGCGCAGCCACCGGAGCGTACACGCAGTACGTGAGGATGGCGAGCACACCCCGGTGCCGAAATGGCAAACAAGCCAGGCCGATTAGCGGCCTGGGAATCCTGGGGGCATCATCCCCTTCATACCACGCATCATCTTCGCCATTCCGCCCTTCTTCATTTTCTTCATCATGCGCTGCATGTCGTCGAACTGTTTCAGAAGGCGGTTTACGTCCTGTACCTGCATACCGCAACCGGCAGCGATACGGCGTTTACGGGAACCTTTGATAATTTCCGGCTTAGCGCGTTCTTTCATCGTCATCGAGTTGATGATGGCTTCCATACGCACCAGCACTTTATCGTCCATCTGCGATTTCACATTGTCAGGGATCTGACCCATGCCCGGCAGCTTGCCCATCAGGCTTGCCATACCGCCCATGTTTTTCATCTGGTTAAGCTGTTCAAGGAAATCGTTGAGATCGAAGCCATCGCCTTTTTTCAGCTTGCTGGCTAATTTTTCTGCCTGTGCGCGGTCAACCTTGCTTTCGATATCTTCGATCAGCGACAGCACGTCGCCCATGCCGAGAATGCGCGAAGCAATCCTGTCCGGATGGAACGGCTCCAGTGCTTCGGTTTTCTCGCCGACGCCGAGGAATTTAATCGGCTTACCGGTAATATGACGAATAGAGAGCGCCGCACCGCCACGGGCATCACCATCAACTTTTGTCAGCACTACGCCGGTTAACGGCAGCGCTTCGTTAAAGGCTTTTGCGGTATTCGCGGCATCTTGACCGGTCATGGCGTCGACCACAAACAGCGTTTCTACCGGCTTGATAGAAGCGTGGACCTGTTTGATTTCGTCCATCATCGCTTCGTCAACGTGCAGACGACCGGCGGTATCCACCAGCAGCACGTCGTAGAATTTGAGTTTGGCTTCTTTCAGCGCGGCGTTAACGATATCGACCGGCTTCTGGCCGACATCCGACGGGAAGAAATCGACACCGACCTGCTCGGCCAGCGTTTCCAGCTGTTTGATCGCCGCCGGGCGATAAACGTCCGCGGAGACCACCAGCACTTTCTTCTTGTGCTTCTCGCGCAGGAATTTACCCAACTTACCGACGCTGGTCGTTTTACCCGCACCCTGCAGGCCCGCCATCAGCACCACGGCTGGCGGCTGTGCAGCCAGATTCAGGGTCTGGTTTTCTTCGCCCATTGCCGCAACCAGTTCGTTACGGACAATCTTGACGAACTCCTGACCCGGCGTCAGGCTTTTGTTAACTTCATGACCAACCGCTTTCTCTTTTACGCGATTGATAAACTCACGCACTACCGGCAGCGCTACGTCAGCCTCCAGCAGCGCCATGCGCACTTCGCGCAGCGTCTCTTTAACGTTGTCTTCAGTAAGGCGTCCACGGCCACTGATATTGCGCAGCGTGCGCGACAAACGATCGGTTAAATTATCAAACATTGTCTCTCGCCTGGGGTGGAAACGGTCGGTCGCGACAGCGACACATCAACAGAAATTTGTCGCAGTATAACATGAAGCCGCCTTTGTTGTTATGCAACGGTTGGAGCAGCGGTCACGTAACGCTATACTGCTTTTCTTTATCACTGGCCAACTGTCGACACCTATATGCCCGTTTTTGCTCTGCTCGCCCTTGTCGCCTACTCAGTCAGCCTCGCGCTGATTATTCCCGCTCTGCTGCAAAAAAACAGCGGCTGGCGGCGTATGGCTATTCTCTCTGCGGTCGTTGCGCTGGTAAGCCATGCTATCGCCCTGGAAGCGCGTATCCTACCCGGCGGTGAAAGCGGACAAAACCTGAGTCTGTTGAACGTCGGCTCGCTGGTAAGCCTGATGATCTGTACGGTAATGACTATCGTCGCTTCCCGCAATCGTGGCTGGCTATTGCTGCCCATTGTCTACGCCTTTGCGCTGATAAACCTGGCCTTCGCCACATTTATGCCTAACGAGTTCATCACCCATCTCGAAGCTACGCCAGGCATGATGATTCACATCGGGCTATCACTGTTCGCTTACGCCACGCTGATTATCGCCGCGCTCTACGCGCTACAGTTGGCATGGATCGATTACCAACTGAAAAACAAAAAACTGGCCTTCAGCAATGAGATGCCGCCACTGATGAGTATTGAGCGGAAGATGTTTCATATCACCCAAATTGGCGTGGTTCTGCTGACGCTCACCCTGTGCACTGGCCTGTTTTACATGCATAACCTGTTCAGTACCGAGAACATTGATAAAGCCGTTCTCTCTATCGTGGCATGGTTTGTCTATATCGTTCTGTTGTGGGGACATTACCATGAAGGTTGGCGCGGACGTCGCGTCGTATGGTTTAACGTCGCAGGCGCTGGCATTCTGACGCTGGCCTATTTCGGCAGCCGTATCCTGCAGCAGTTCGTGAGTTAAATCTTTAAGGAACCCTACGTGGAACACATCTCCACCACCACGCTCATTATCACGCTCCTCATCATGGTGGTCATTTCCGCCTATTTTTCCGGTTCTGAAACCGGAATGATGACCCTGAATCGCTACCGCCTACGCCATCGGGCCAAACAGGGAAATCGCCAGGCAAAACGCGTTGAAAAGTTACTTCGCAAGCCGGATCGCCTGATAAGCCTGGTGCTCATCGGTAATAATCTGGTGAATATTCTGGCCTCCGCACTCGGCACCATTGTCGGTATGCGCCTGTATGGCGATGCTGGCGTCGCCATTGCCACCGGGGTACTGACGTTTGTGGTGCTGGTTTTTGCCGAAGTGCTGCCAAAGACGATTGCCGCGCTATATCCGGAAAAAGTTGCCTATCCGAGCAGCGTCCTGCTGGCTCCGCTGCAGATTCTGATGATGCCGTTAGTATGGCTACTCAACACCATTACGCGGCTTCTGATGCGCATGATGGGCATCAAAACGGATATCGTAGTGAGCGGTTCGCTGAGTAAAGATGAACTGCGAACGCTGGTGAATGAATCGCGCTCGCAAATCTCACGCCGTAACCAGGATATGCTGCTGTCAGTGCTGGACCTGGAAAAAGTCAGCGTCGATGACATCATGATCCCGCGTAATGAAATCATCGGCATTGATATTAACGATGACTGGAAATCAATCGTGCGTCAGCTTTCGCACTCCCCGCACGGTCGTATTGTGCTGTATCGCGACTCGCTCGACGATGCCATCAGTATGCTGCGCGTACGTGAAGCCTGGCGATTGATGGCCGAGAAAAAAGAGTTCACCAAAGAGACCATGTTACGCGCCGCCGACGAAATTTATTACGTTCCGGAAGGCACACCACTCAGCACCCAGCTCATTAAATTTCAGCGCAATAAGAAGAAAGTGGGCCTGGTCGTTAATGAATATGGCGATATTCAAGGACTGGTTACGGTCGAGGATATTCTGGAAGAGATTGTTGGTGACTTCACGACCTCAATGTCACCGACGCTTGCCGAAGAAGTCACGCCGCAGAATGACGGTTCGGTGATCATTGACGGTAGCGCCAACGTTCGTGAAATCAATAAGGCGTTTAACTGGCACCTGCCGGAAGATGACGCTCGTACCGTGAACGGTATTATTCTTGAAGCGCTGGAAGAGATCCCGGTTGCTGGCACACGTGTGCGTATTGGGCAGTACGATATCGATATTCTCGACGTGCAGGATAATATGATTAAACAGGTGCAGGTGTTGCCCGTCAAACCGCTGCGGGAAAGCGTATCGGACCAGTGAGAGTAATCCAGACCGGGTAGCGCATCAGCATTACCCGGTCTGAGGCTGATTAGCCTTTGGCTTTCGCCACAGAGACCATCGCCGCACGGATGGTACGTCCGTTCAGGGTATAGCCTTTCTGCATAACCATCAGCACATTACCGGCAGCAACGTCGTCAGACTCTACCATTGCAATCGCCTGGTGCACGTTCGGGTCCATCGGCACGTCGATATCCGCAACTACCTGTACGCCGAACTTCGCCACAACATCCAGCATTGACTTACGAGTCAGCTCAATACCTTCGACCATAGCCGCCATAGCGTCATTGTCTTTGTCCGCAACTTCCAGCGCACGGTCCAGGCTATCCAGCACCGGCAGCAGTTCGTTGACGAATTTTTCCAGTGCAAACTTATGCGCTTTTTCTACGTCCAGTTCGGTACGACGACGCAGGTTTTCCATTTCCGCTTTGATACGCAACACGCTGTCGCGCTCGCGCGTTTCGGCTTCAGCAAGCTGAGCTTCCAGATTCGCAATTTTTTCATCGCGCGGATCCACCTGCTCAGCAGAAGCGTCTGGTTCAACCGCCTCAACTTCTTCGTGCTGATCCATGATAATTTCTTCCGGGGCTTGCCCCTCAGGCGTTTTCTGTTCTTTACTACTCATGAATTTCTCCGCGTTTTTTTCGCATTCATCTCGCTAACTTGGCTTATTATGGGGATCAGATTCAGGGATTCAAGGGAAGTACTCACATTGTCACTAATCTTCGTTACAAGGACCTCGAGAAAATGAACAAACATTTCAAGTGTATTGGCATTGTGGGGCATCCACGTCACCCCACTGCACTGACCACACATGAAATGCTCTACCGTTGGCTGTGCGCCAAAGGTTATGAGGTTATCGTTGAGCAACAAATCGCCCACGAGCTGCAGCTGAAAAATGTGAAAACCGGTACGCTTGCAGAGATTGGCCAGCAGGCAGACCTCGCCGTAGTAGTCGGCGGCGACGGCAATATGCTGGGCGCCGCACGCACCCTGGCACGTTATGACATCAAGGTTATTGGCATTAACCGCGGTAATCTTGGTTTTCTGACCGACCTTGACCCAGACAATGCCCACCAACAGTTAGCTGACGTGCTGGAAGGCCACTACATCAGCGAAAAGCGCTTTTTACTTGAAGCCCAAGTGTGCCAACAGGATTGCCAAAAGCGCATTAGCACTGCGATCAATGAAGTTGTGTTGCACCCCGGAAAAGTGGCGCACATGATTGAATTTGAAGTCTATATCGATGAAATTTTTGCCTTCTCCCAGCGTTCGGACGGCTTGATTATTTCCACACCGACCGGCTCTACCGCCTACTCGCTCTCTGCCGGAGGTCCGATCCTGACGCCTTCACTGGATGCTATTACGCTGGTCCCGATGTTCCCGCATACGCTTTCCGCACGACCGCTGGTGATCAACAGTAGCAGCACCATTCGCCTGCGCTTCTCTCATCGCCGAAACGATCTGGAAATCAGTTGCG
The DNA here is from genome assembly GCF_030333015.1 of Citrobacter sp. Cpo012. NCBI lineage: Bacteria > Pseudomonadati > Pseudomonadota > Gammaproteobacteria > Enterobacterales > Enterobacteriaceae > Citrobacter > Citrobacter sp. Cpo012. The sequence continues at coordinate 20,294 of NZ_JAOWGR010000029.1, forward strand.
ACAGCCAGATCGCCCTGCCTATACAGGAAGGTGAAGACGTATTAATTCGCCGCTGTGATTATCATCTGAACCTGATACACCCAAAAGATTACAGCTATTTCAATACATTAAGCACTAAACTAGGCTGGTCAAAAAAATTATTTTAATTTAACGCCAACCTCTTTACTGTATAAAAAACCAGTTTATACTGTATGTAATTACAGTTATGGTTTTTCATACAGGAAAACAGCTATGTTGGCACAACTGACCATCAGCAATTTTGCTATCGTTCGTGAACTTGAGATCGATTTCCAGAACGGAATGACCGTTATTACCGGTGAAACCGGTGCGGGTAAGTCCATTGCCATTGATGCTCTCGGTTTGTGCCTGGGCGGACGCGCAGACGCCGACATGGTACGTGCAGGCGCTACGCGAGCCGACCTCTGCGCGCGATTCGCCTTAAAAGACGCCCCCGCGGCTCTGCGCTGGCTGGAAGAAAACCAGCTTGAGGAAGGCCGTGAATGTTTGCTGCGTCGTGTTATCAGCAGCGATGGACGTTCACGCGGCTTCATTAACGGCACTGCCGTACCGTTGTCACAGCTGCGCGAGCTGGGCCAGTTGCTTATTCAAATCCACGGTCAGCATGCGCATCAGCTCCTGACAAAATCAGAACACCAAAAGTCTCTGCTGGATGGTTACGCCAATGAAGCGCCCCTGACTCAGGAAATGGCTGCGCGCTACCAGCTGTGGCACCAAAGCTGCCGTGACCTGGCGCATCATCAACAACAGAGTCAGGAACGCGCAGCCCGGGCGGAACTGTTGCAATACCAGTTAAAAGAACTGAACGAATTCAACCCGCAGCCGGGTGAATTTGAGCAAATTGATGAAGAGTACAAGCGTCTGGCTAACAGCGGGCAATTGCTCACCACCAGCCAACAGGCGCTGGCTATCCTGGCGGATGGCGAAGACATCAACCTGCAAAGCCAGCTGTACACTGCAAAGCAGCTGGTCACTGAACTGGCAGGCATGGACGGCAAACTTTCCGGTATCCTGGATATGCTGGAAGAGGCCACGATCCAACTCAGCGAAGCCAGCGACGAGCTGCGCCACTATTGCGATCGTCTGGATTTGGACCCTAACCGTTTGTTCGAACTTGAACAGCGTATTTCCAAACAAATCTCATTGGCCCGCAAGCATCATGTTGCCCCTGAAGCGCTGCCACAGTTCTATCAGTCATTGCTGGATGAACAACAGCAGTTAGACGATCAGGCCGACTCGCTCGAAACCTTAACCCTGGCGGTGAACAATCACCACCAGCAGGCTCTGGAAACGGCAAAAATGCTGCACAAACAGCGCCAGCATTATGCTCAGGAGCTGGGACAACTGATTACAGAGAGCATGCATACTCTCTCAATGCCGCACGGTGTCTTTTGCATTGATGTGAAATTTGAGAAACATCATTTGAGCGCAGACGGTGCCGATCGCGTAGAGTTTAAAGTGACCACTAACCCAGGCCAGCCGTTGCAGCCGATTGCGAAAGTGGCTTCAGGTGGGGAACTGTCGCGCATTGCGCTGGCTATTCAGGTTATTACCGCACGCAAAATGGAAACACCGGCGCTGATTTTCGATGAAGTGGATGTCGGTATCAGCGGCCCGACTGCTGCGGTAGTGGGAAAAATGCTGCGTCAGTTGGGCGAGTCAACTCAGGTAATGTGCGTTACTCACTTGCCGCAGGTTGCTGGCTGTGGTCATCAACACTTCTACGTCAGCAAAGAAACGGATGGCGCGATGACCGAAACACACATGCAGCCGCTTGATAAACGCGCTCGCCTGCAGGAATTAGCCCGCCTGCTTGGCGGTAGCGAAGTGACGCGCAATACCCTCGCAAATGCAAAAGAACTGCTGGCGGCATAAACTTTTTTACCTTATTAAGGTCTGAGTTCAACATAAAATCGCCGACCGACCCGACAGCAAAAGGTTTTAAAGTGGTGAAAGGTCTATTATCATCGGCATATTACATATGAGCCGCGTACTGCTCGGGCCCGAAAAGGAATCAAATCACTATGCGCTGTAAAACGCTGACTGCTGCTGCAGCAGTACTACTGATGTTGACTGCAGGCTGTTCCACTCTGGAGCGAGTGGTTTACCGCCCTGACATCAACCAGGGAAATTATCTGACACCTACCGATGTCGCCAAAGTGCGCACGGGTATGACGCAACAGCAGGTTGCTTATGCTCTGGGTACACCAATGATGTCCGATCCTTTTGGCACTAACACCTGGTTTTATGTGTTCCGTCAGCAACCTGGTCATGAAGGCGTAACCCAGCAAACACTGACGCTGACCTTTAACAGCAGCGGCATTTTGACGAACATTGATAACAAACTTGCTTTGACCGACAACAAGTAGGATTAACAGATCAAAAAAAGGTGCTCAATGAGCACCTTTTTTATTGTCTGCTATTTTTTAGCAGATTTCTCTGCTCGCTGTCTGCGCAGCTCTTTCGGATCAGCAATCAGTGGCCGGTAAATTTCCACCCTATCACCGTCCTGGAGAACATCAGCAAGCTTTACCGGACGGCTGTAAATGCCCACTTTATTTTTGCTGAGATCGATATCGGTACGCAATTCCAGCAGCCCGGAAGCGCGGATAGCCTCTTCCACCGTAGCGCCCTGTTGCAGCGTCACACGCTGTAGATACTGTTTCTCGGGTAGCGCATACGCCACTTCAACGACAATTTTAGCTGACGCTGACACTGTAAACCTCTTTCGCGCGGACTGTGAAGGCCTGCACCATGTTCGAAGCCAGCTCTTTAAAGATACGACCAAATGCCAGCTCGATTAACTTATTGGTAAACTCAAAATCGAGATGAAATTCAATGCGGCACGCTTCATGACTCAGTGGCGTAAACTTCCATCCGCCAATGAGTTTCTTGAACGGTCCGTCGACCAGATGCATCAGGATGCTCTGGTTACTGGTCAATTGATTGCGCGTGGTGAACGTTTTGCTAATCCCTGCTTTCGAGACATCCACCGCTGCGGTCATCTGTCCCGGAGTCGACTCCAGCACACGGCTACCGGTGCATCCCGGTAAAAACTGGGGATAGGATTTAACATCATTCACTAGCTGATACATCTGTTCCGCACTGTAAGGTACTAAAGCGGTCCGGCTAATCTGAGGCATAACAATTTCCATCAATATCAATCACACAAATAATACCATTTATCCCCCGCTAAAAAAAACGCTATAGCCTAACTCGTGCTAAGATAGCGCCTTGCGCCCCGCTGGATGAAATGGGGTGTTTTTCGATTCCAGATTACCTATACTGAGCGGCATTATGACGAAGAAAAAAGCACACAAACCTGGCTCAGCCACAATCGCGCTTAACAAGCGCGCACGACACGAATACTTTATTGAAGAAGAGTTCGAAGCAGGACTCGCTCTGCAAGGTTGGGAAGTCAAATCCCTGCGGGCGGGTAAAGCTAACATCGGCGACAGCTACGTCATCCTTAAAGACAGCGAAGCGTTCCTGTTTGGCGCCAACTTCACGCCAATGGCTGTTGCCTCAACGCATGTGGTATGTGACCCCACCCGTACCCGTAAGCTGTTGTTAAACCAACGTGAGCTCGACTCCCTGTATGGTCGAATGAATCGTGACGGTTATACCGTTGTTGCGCTTTCACTGTACTGGAAAAATGCCTGGTGCAAAGTGAAAATTGGCGTCGCGAAAGGTAAGAAACAGCACGACAAGCGCTCCGATGTGAAAGAACGCGAATGGCAGTTAGATAAAGCGCGTATTATGAAAAATGCTGGTCGCTAAACGCTATTCTCCTGTGACCAGTCTCTCATCCTGAGACTGGTTCTTATTTTTTAGTTATTGAAACCCACCCAATACATTCATCAGGTTTATGGTTTATTTGTGCTGAATCGTTCAGGTATGAAATAAACTCCCCTGGCATCACCGTAGCGCCCCATAGTCTAATAAAATAAAACTTCAAGACCATGTCACCTATATTCAAACTTATTTAATAACACTATTATTACTGTTGTTTATTATATCACCTCTCATTTCAATTAAAATACAAAATCTTTAAATACAACAAGTTAACTAAAAATAAATCATTAAATACACACCGGAAAGTATACTTTTCAATTAGCCAAATATATTTTTAATATGGATAAGTTGCAGAATACATTCTTTCTGACTATATCATCTAATACGAAAGAACTATTCAGCTAACAGGGCCCGAACGTATTTGATAAGTAAATGAACCTCTGCATGACCTAATCAATGTAATTACATGTGTAAATTCATCTTTATGGTGAACGGGGCCCCTGTCTGCTCATTTTCCCAGCGCGCTGTTGCGGATTAATACTCCCGACATGCCATCAGGAGTGAACATATGCGTCTACTCGCCGTTGTATCAAAATTAACTGGCGTTTCCACAAATGTTGAATCCTCTGAAGTTACGCTCAGTTCGCCTTCTATCGTGAAACTGTCGGTGTCACGTGAGGAGGTAAGTCAACTGACTCGCGTGAATCAGGATCTGGTTGTCACTCTCCGCTCAGGTGAAACCATCACCATTAAGAACTTCTATGTCGGAAAAGGTGATGCACAAAACCAGCTTGTTCTGGAAGACAGTAATGGCGCGCTGTGGTGGGTTCAGGATACTGATGGGGCATTCCATTTCCAGCATCTGGACGATCTCACTCCGCTAATGACTGCCGAGGGAAGCCATGAAGGCGGCGCCGTCTGGCCGTGGGTTCTTGGTGGGATCGCGGTCGCAGGCGGAATTGGCCTCGCGGCGGGCGGCGGTGGTGGCGGCGGTGGTGGCGGCGGGAGTGATAATAACGCCGGCAACGGAAATGGCGGAAATGGCGGAAATGGCAACGGTGGTAATGGGGATGGTGGTTCACCGCCAACAACAACCCCTAACATGCCTGACGTACCCATTATCACCAGCGTAATCGATAACCAGGAGCTGATTACTGGCCCTGTTAATCAGCAGGAATCCACCAACGATAATACGCCTACTCTCCAGGGCACCGGCCCCGCAAATGCCACATTGCATATTTTTGATAACGGCGTCGAAATAGGCCAGGTCACTATCGATGCCAACGGCAACTGGTCGTTTACGCCATCCTCTCCACTCGCAGACGGTACCCACAAGTTTACCGTCAGTGCATCAGACGGTACGGGCAGCAGCGACATGTCGGACAGTTGGGAGATTATTGTCGATACGCTTGCCCCCGACGCCCCTGTGGTCACAGAAGTAACTGACGATTCAGGTTCCATTAAAGGCTTGATAGGTAATAACGGTGTAACCGACGATGCCACGCCAACCCTCACAGGCACTGGTGAAGCGGGCTCTTACATCAGCATTTCTGATAATGGCATTCTGATTGGCATGGTTCAGGTGGATGACAATGGTAACTGGACGTTTACACCTGACACGCCGCTTAGCGACGGTGTTCACAATCTGACGCTGACGCAAACAGACGATGCGGGTAACGTGAGCACGGAAACGAGTGTACCGACATTCACCGTTGATACCACCCCGCCTGAAGGCGCGGTCATTTCCTCCGTAAACCTGCAAGGCACCGAGGTAACCGGTAGTGCTGAGGTAGGAAGCCAGGTCATTATCATCGGTAGTAATAATCAGGTTTTGGGTTCAACTACCGTTGATCAAACCGGCAATTTCGTCATCGCGATTTCACCTTCACAGACGCACGGTGAAGCGCTGATCGCGAAGATTCAGGACCAGGCAGGCAACGTCGGGCCAGACACGTCCTTCAATGCCACCAACTCTGGCTACCCGGGCGTGCCTGTTATCATCAGCATTGTGGATGATGTTACACCCTCAACTGGGCCATTGAACAATAATCAGGCCACCAACGACCCAACGCCTACGATCTCGGGTACCGCAGACGCCAACAGCACGGTTAACATTTATAACAACGGCGCGCTTGTTGTAAGCGTGCTTGCCGATTCCAGCGGCAACTGGACCTGGACCTCCAACACCAACTTGCAGGACGACTCATACTCCTTCACCACCACAGCAACCAACCACCTGGGCACGGGAGGAACGTCAGCGGCATTCAATATCACTATCGATACTCAGCCACCGTCAGCGCCGGACGATCTGAACGTATCTGCCGACGGCTCTGTCGTCACCGGTACAGCCGAACCAGGAAGTACCGTGACCATCAATAATAATAACGGTCTTCAGATCGGCAGCGGCGTCGCCGGAACGGATGGCTCATTTACCATCACCATTAACCCGCCTCAGACCAATGGTGAAACCATTACCGCTATCGCCACCGATCCTGCCGGGAACCCAAGCCTACCGGAAACCGCGCTCGCGCCAGACATCACGGCCCCGCTGCCGCCAGCTAATCTGGTGATTAATCCTACAGGCGATCAGGTTACCGGCATGGCGGAACCCAACAGTACGGTACATATTCTGGATCCTGGTGGCGCGATAATTGGAACAGTAACCGCCGGCTCGAACGGAGAATTCACCGCCACGCTGGTTCCGCCGCAGACCAACGGAGAACATCTTGTCGCCAACGCGACGGATGCTGCTGGCAATACCAGCGGCAACAGCGCGATTACCGCCCCGGATACCACGGCGCCTGACGCGCCAACCGGCGTCACCGTCGCCGGGGACGGTGGTTCTGTAAGCGGACATGCTGAAGCGGGAAGCACCGTCACTGTAAAAGACAGCAATGGTATTCAGATCGGCACAGGCCAGGCAGACAGCGGCGGCAACTTCACGGTGTCGATTACGCCGTCGAAAATGAACGGCGAAACGGTAAAAGTTACCGCAACGGACAGTAGCAATAACGAGAGTCAGCCAACTTCCGCGGTGGCTCCGGATATTACCGCCCCTGGAACGCCCATCATCACCGCCGTGACGGATGACCAGCCCATGTATCAGGGCCCTCTCAATAACGGCGATGTCACCAACGATAGCAAACCTAAGCTGGAAGGCACCGCCGAAGCAGGTTCTCAGGTCAAAATTTACGATAACGGCACCCTGCTGACGACCGTTGTCGCTGATATCAACGGTAACTGGAACTATACGCCAGTCTCGGCGCTAAGCGAGGGCGCTCACATCTTCACGGTGACCTCCACAGACGCCGCGAATAACACCAGCAGCGCGGCAAGCTGGAAAATAATTGTCGATACAATTGCGCCAACTGTTCCAGTGATAACGTTGGTTAACGATGACGTTGGCAGCATTACGGGCAGCGTTGCAAATAACGGTTGGGTCACCAACGACAATACGCCAACCATCTCGGGTACCGGTGAGCCAGGTTCACTGGTAAACCTGTACGATGGCATTCAGTTATTGACGGTTATTCTTGTCGACAGCTCGGGTACCTGGAGTTATACCGTTCCGGGGAATCAGGTGCTCAGCGATCGCACCCATCAGTTTACGGTATCGGCAACTGATGCCGCCGGTAATGTCATCACCTCACCCACAGTGGTCAGCGTTACCGTAGATACCCAACCGCCAGGCGCTCCTGTCATTTTGGCTGCTACCGACGACGTTGGGAATGCACTGATCGATCTGCCTACCGGAAGCCGTTCAAACGATACCTTGCCAGAGCTGAAAGGAACCGGAACAGACGGTTCTAAGATCACTCTTTATGATGGAGCTACGCCAATTGGAAGCACGACTGTTTTGCCCGGAGGCACCTGGAGTATTCAACTCGACCAACCGCTCAGTGAAGGAACACACAATTTATCCGCTATTGCCACGGACGTTGCAGGCAACGCCAGCAATGCCGGAAACTTTACGCTAACGATTGATACCACTCCACCAGCAGCCCCGGTTATCAGCTCCGCAGAAGGTCTGATAGGGACAAACCTACAAACGCTGAATAACGGCAGCAGTACCAAGAGCTCGAATCCCGAACTCTCCGGAACCGGCGAGCCCGGCGCGAAGATTACGATTTATGATAATGGTGGTCCTATTGGCACCGTCACCGTACAACCAGACGGCACCTGGACATTTACCCCAACCTCACTCGCCGACGGGTCGCATAAATTCACCGCCACGGCGACCGACGTCGCGGGCAACACGGGGATCCCATCAGCCGGCTTTACCCTGACGGTAGACAATACGCCTCCCGCACAACCAGCCGCGCCAATCATTACCGACAATGTGGCTCCGGTAACGGGTGTGGTCACTAACGGCAACACCAACGATACCACGCCAACCTTTAGCGGCACGGGGAATGTCGGGGATTTGATTACCGTTTATCTGAACGGCACTCCCCCTTTACAGGGAACCGCAACAGTAGGTGCAGACGGAACCTGGAGCTTTACTCCGCCAGCACCAGTTGCTCCTGGTGCTTACCAGGTAACCCTTACCGCAACCGATCCGGCGGGCAACGTCAGCCAGCCGTCGAATGCCATCACACTGAACATCGACACGACGCCGTCTGCGCCGCCGGTGATTATCGCCGCCAACGATAATGTCGGCGATGTCATGGGCGACCTTGCGCCCAACGCCGTGACCGATGACACCACGCCAACCATTCGCGGTACAGGTATCGATGGGGACATCATCACTCTGTATAACGGCGGTACGGTGATCGGTACTGCAACGGTGGCTGGCGGCACCTGGAGTATTACTCCCGGGACTGCACTAGCAAACGGGAACTACACATTAAGCGCTACCGCAACAGACCCCGCAGGTAACGTCAGCAACAATTCAAACAGCATTTCGTTTACGGTTAACAGCACGAAGCTGACACTGCCGCAGGTAACGGATATCCAGGATAACGTTGGCGTCTTTACCGGTTCGCTAACCAGCGGCAGCGTCACGGACGATACAACGCCAACCATTAGCGGGACCGGCACACCGGGCAGTACGGTGTTAATTTACGATGGCAACAATCCCATCGCCATTGCGACGGCTACCGTTGCCGCAAACGGCATCTGGAGTGTGGATGTTCCCCTCACGCCCAACGTCACTCACACACTGACTTTCGGCGCCGTAGATAACGCAGGTAACTCACTGGCAGCAGATAACCCGCTGACGTTGTTTGTCGATACCCTGCCACCTGCAACACCAACGGTTACCAATGTAGACACTAACGGGACGCTGGTTAGCGGCACCGCCGATGCAGGCAGTACCGTCATCATTCGCAGCGGTAGCACCATTCTCGGCCAGGGGGTGGCAGACGGTTCAGGTAATTTCTCTGTCACAATTTCACCGGCACAAACAGCCGGCCAGGCGCTCAACGCCATCGCTCAGGATACCGCCGGAAATCAAAGCGACCCGACAACGTTTAACGCTGCTACCTCCAGCGTTCCGCATCCCCCAACGCTTGAGATCGTTGATGACATTGCGCCCATCATGGGGGTGATTGGCAACGGTAAAACCACCAACGACACCTTACCGCTGCTGCAAGGGACGGCCACTGCCGGGGCGACTGTTAAAATTTATATAGATGGCGGAACGCCCCCCATCACGGTAACCGCCGATGCCGTCTCTGGCGCATGGAGTTATCAGTTACCCACCCCGCTGACTAACGGCACAACCTATAACTTCACGGTGTCACAAACTGTAGGCGGCATCACCAGCGGTTTATCGCCCAACTACGCTATCACCATCGACACGACGGCACCACAAGCGCCAACGATCACCAGCATTATCGACGATGTTGCCCCCGGCACTGGATCGTTGGATAAAGGGCAAATTACAAATGATTCACGTCCGACGCTCAACGGAACTGGCGAACCCGGGGCAACCATTACCCTCTACGATAACGGTGTCGCTTATGCCACAACGACCGTAAACAGTAACGGATTCTGGAGCTTTACCCCGACAGCACCGCTGGGAGAAGGCGATCATCTCTTTACCGCCCGCGCAACGGACGCCGCTGGCAACCAGGGAGATCCATCCAGTGATTTCCGGATCATTGTCGATACCCTGGTACCGAATGCGCCATCTATTGTGACGGTCACGGACAACGTTGGTACGATCCAGCCCCTGACCTCAGGGCAGTTGACCAATGATAATACCCCAACGCTTGCTGGCGTTACCGAGGCGGATTCGGTTGTTACCATCCGCGATAATGGCACGGTAATCGGCACAACCACCAGCGACGAAAATGGCAACTGGAGCTTTACGCCTGCCCCAGCTCTCGGAGAAGGAAGCCACTCGCTGACTGCCAGTGTTACAGATAACGCGGGTAACATTAGCCCGACAACGCCACCATTTGTGGTCGTCGTCGACACGCTGGCGCCAGCCGCACCGAGCATTACCTCAGTAATTGACGATCAGCCCGGCAATACCGCGCTGACCAACGGACAGCTTACAAACGATGCGCAGCCTACCCTGAACGGCAAAGGCGAGATTGGCGCCATCATCACGATCCGTGATAACGGCGCTGAAATAGGTACAACTCAGGTGGACGAGTCAGGTAACTGGAGCTTCACTCCGGATGCCCCGCTGGGACAGGGGCAACATAATTTCACCGTCGTTGCCACAGATCAGGCGGGAAACACAGGCGGAGTATCATCATCGTTTACTATTGAGCTGGACTCTATTGCCCCGTCAATACCGGTCATCAGTTCGGTGCAGGACAATACCGCGCCGACAACCGGGCCTATCTCCAATGGGCAAATCAGCAACGAAAGTCGCCCGGCGCTTAGCGGTACCGGTGAAATTGGCGCAACTATTACCGTGCTGAGCGATGGTCAGCCGATTGGCACCACCATCGTCGGCGCAGGCGGAAGCTGGAGTTTTACGCCCTCTGCGGCATTGGGTAACGGCCAGCATACTCTGACCGTCACGGCTACAGATAGCGCAGGCAATACCAGCCTGCCTTCTGGTGGCTTTACCTTCACCGTCGATACTCTGGCACCGACAGCACCAGTGATTACTCAGGTTGCGGATGATGTCGGCCCACTGATTGGAAATCTGAACAACGGTCAGGCCACGAACGATCCACTTCCGACGCTTAGCGGTACGGCAGAAGCCAATTCCATGGTGAAAATTTACGATAACGGAGCGCTGATCGGATCTGCTCCTGTAGATGGTACGGGCGCCTGGACCTTCACACCGGGAACCCCACTTAGCAACGGTAACCACGCGCTGACGGTAACAGCCACCGACGCGGCTGGAAACGTCAGCCCGACGTCTGCGGGATTTAACATCGTTGTTGATACCGTCGCCCCGCTTGCGCCAACGATTATCCAGGCGTTTGATGACGTGCAGCCGGGAACCGGAACGCTATCGAACGGAGCCTTCACCAACGACACCCGTCCCGTACTCAGCGGTTCAGCGGAAGCCGGTGCCCGGGTAGCCATCTACGATAATGGCACGCTGCTGGCAACGGTGACTGCGGCGATAGACGGCACCTGGGAATATCTGACCACCACACTTGGCAACGGTCAGCATGTGTTTACCGCCATCGCCACCGACGCCGCCGGGAACGTGAGTCCTGTCTCAGGTGGGTTTACGATTAATGTCGACACCATTGCACCATCCATCCCGCTGCTGGTCTCTGTGGTGGATGATATCGCAGGCGGCGTGTTCAATGCAGCGCTCAGCAACGGACAGCTGACCAACGATGCACGCCCGACGCTGAACGGCACCGCCGAGGCAGGCAGCACCATCAGCATCTATGACGGAAGCACCCTGTTGGGTACCGCGCTGGTGCAAAGCAATAACAGTTGGTCGTTTACCCCAACCACACCGCTGGCTAATGGATCGCACACCTTCACAGTCACCGCCACTGATGCGGCGGGCAACACCAGCGGCGCGACGGCAGGCTTTAGCGTGGTGGTTGACACCACGGCGCCGACGCAGCCTTCAATCAGCAGCATTATTGACGATGTCGGGCCAAACACCGGGCCGATTGGCAGCAATCAGCCGACCAACGACGCGCGCCCAACGTTAAACGGCATCACGGAAGCCAACGCGCGAGTTGATATTTATGATAACGGCAGCTTTGTCACCAGCGTAACGGCGGACGGCAGCGGCAACTGGAGCTACACCCCGACTACCGCGTTGGCACAAGGTACCCACTCGTTTACCATCACTGCAACGGACAGTGCGGGTAATACCAGTGGCATATCGTCTGCGGCAGCGATCGTGGTCGATACCGTTGCCCCGGGTATCCCAACCGGGCTGGCGGTAAACGCCAACGGCACCGCGCTCACCGGCGTAGCCGAACCAAACAGCACGGTCATTATTACCTCCAGCGGCGGAACGGTGCTCGGCACGGCAACCGCCAACGCCTCCGGTAATTTCACCTTCACTCTGAACCCACCGCAAATCAGTGGGCAAACTCTGCTGGTCAGCGCACAGGATGCCGCAGGCAACATCGGTACGGCGGGTAACGTGCTGGCACCGTTTACCGGCGTACCGCCTGCGCCTGTTATTGCCAGCGTGCTCGATGACGTCGGCACTATCATGGGACCCGTCGCTCCCGGTAAAACCACCAATGACACCCTGCCAACGCTCAGCGGAACGGCGCAGGCTAACGCCGTCATCAATCTGTACAACAACGGCGTGCTAATGGGCTTCACGACCGCAGACGGTAACGGGATCTGGAGCTTTACCCCATCCGGTGCACTCAGCGAAGGTAACCATGCGTTTACCGCCACGGCAACCAACGCCAACGGCGCAAGTGGGTTATCCGGTTCGTTCAGCGTGATTGTGGACACCACGCCACCGACCGCGCCAACGCTCCTGATCAACGCCGATGGCGGTACCGTCAGCGGCGTCGCCGAAGCGGGAAGCACGGTCACCATTTCTCTGCCCGGCGGCACCAGCGTGACGGCAATCGCCAACAGCAGCGGTGTCTACAGCGTCAACCTGCCGGTTCGCCAGATTGAAGGGCAGTCGCTGTCCGCCACGGCGACCGATGCGGCGGGAAATACCTCATCGCCGACAAGCGCTCTCGCACCAGTATTGCCGCTGCTGGCTGAAGACAATGTCACCAGCCTGCCGCTACAAACCGATGTCACTGTCAGCACCGAGCATCAAAGCGATTATGGTTTCCTGTTGGTCAATGCGCTGGGAAATGTCGCCAACGTGCTGGGGAACGATACGGCAAGCGTGAATTTCAGCATCGCTTCTGGCGGCAGCGGATCCATTACAATCAATGCCGCAGCGACCGGCGTAGTGCTGTCGCTGCTAAACACGCTTGAAGTCGTCATCCAGCGCTTTGACACCGCGCTGAATGCCTGGGTGACGGTGGTGGATACCGGAAAACCAGACTTTGCCAGCCTCCTCACTCTGGGCGCCTCAGGCGTAACGCTCAATTACAGCGGACTGACTGGTGGTGATTACCGCGTGGTCAGCTACAACACCAACCTGCTGGCGACCGGGGCATACACCAGCCTTGATGTCTCAGTGGTAAAAGCCAGCGCAGGAACCATCACCGGCGGTACTACTGAGTCTGGCAATATCATCACCGATATCGATCCCGCCAACGGGCAGGATAATGCCCCTTTCGGCACACTGGTTACCGCCATCACCGACGGTAACGGCAACGTCGTGAACATCCCGTCGGGCGGCATTGATGTGCAGGGGAAATACGGCATCCTGCATATCAATCAGAACGGTAGCTACACCTATACCCTGACCGATACGTCAATCTCGGTGTATGGCCGTTCCGAAAGTTTCACCTACACGCTGACGCATGGCAGCGATCACTCCTCGGCAAAACTGGTGGTAACGTTCGGTCAGGCGCCCACCACCAGTACGGTAACCGCGGCAGACGATGTGGCTGCGCTGACTTACGGGACGCAGGTCATCGCGGTTGATCATGGCACATCACAGCAAACCGGCTTCACCCTCGCCAACGTCGGACTGGGTAATGTGCTGGATGTCAGTCTGGTTAACGGTTTAACCAATCCGATCAAATTTAATGTGGATGATGGCGCAACCCGCACGCTCACCGTCAAGGCCAGCGTTCTCGGCGTCACGGTTGGCGGTTTTGACCTCTATGTTTATCGCTTCAACGAGTCCATTCAGCAGTATGAGCAGTTCCGCGTGAAGCCCAACTGGGTCACGGCGCTGCTAGGAGGTAGCTCGACGGATTACACCATCACCCTGCCTGGCGGTGACTATCTGTTCCTGCTTAACGCCTCCGGCGGTCTGACGCTGCTGACCAGCTATACCCTGAATATCCAGGCCGATCACACCTACGCCGTCGACAGCCTGAGTGCGACAACCAATGGAAACCTGCTGGTCAACGACTCAGCTCCGGCCAATACCGTTATCACCGAAGTTAACGGTGTCACCGTAAACGGAACGGGCACTACCACCATTAACGGGCAGTACGGCACGCTGACTATTGATGCGAAAGGGAACTATACCTACACGCTGAGAAGCGGACTGGGCGCAGACGGTATCAATACGCCGGACAGTTTCGTGTATAAGGTCAAAGCGCCAAACGGCGATACCGGCAGTGCATCGCTGAATATCAAACCAACCCCACAGGCGCTGGATGCAGTAAATGACGTCAGCAGCACGATGGCGGTTAGTACCCAGGCGGATACTTCCCGGTCGTTTACCGACGACAGCGTCGGGAACGCCAGCTGGAGTGCCCAACTCCTTTCACCCACCTCAAAAAGTGGTACTGGCGTCATTGAAATCGCTACGGGAACGGCAGTGCAAAACGCCATACTGCATTTTAACGTCGCGTCAGGTCTGACGCTGGGCGGGCTGACCGTCACCTGGGCGCTGTATGACAGCAACAACATCAAGATTGCCGGTAACTCTTTCAATGGCGGATTGCTGGTTGGTGGCAATATCGATATAGCCTTGAGCGGGATCGTACTGCACCCCGGCAACTATCGCCTCGACTATACCGGAAGCGTCGGGGGGCTGGGGCTGGGGAATATCACCATCACCCCCAGCGTGAAAGGTACGATAATCGACCTGCAAAACTTCGAGACTTCCACAGCGAACAGTATCACCGGCAATATTTATGACGGAGATCATATTGCCAGCGTGCATACCTTGCTGACGGTGAACGGCACGGGCGGCAGTACCGTCACGCTTGATCCGCTGAGTAGCACGACCAGCGCCATCATTAACGGGTTGTACGGCAAACTGACCATTGGCATTGATGGTCATTACACCTATGCCCTCAACAGCGATGTCTCGCTCTCCACCATCGTCACCAAAGAGACATTTACCTACACCCTTAACGACCAGAATGGCCATACCGATACCGCTACGCTGACCATCAATATGAATCCGCAAGTGGTGAGTACCGTCGATGCCGATCGCCTGACTGGCAGCGCCTACGGCGATACGCTGATTTATCACCTGCTCAACGCCAACGACGCTACCGGCGGCAACATTAGCAATGGTGCTACCGACACCTGGACCAACTTCTCACTGGCCCAGGGTGACAAAATCGATATCGGCGACCTGCTGGTGGGCTGGAACGGGCAGAACGCTACGCTCGGCAACTACCTCACCGTAACCACCAGCGGTAACAACACGGTGATTGCCATCGACCGCGACGGTACGGGCAACACATATCACTCAACCAATCTCATAACGCTGGAGAACGTACACACCACGCTCGATGAGCTGGTGCAACAAAATCACATCGTGCCCTGACGTTAACGCAATGCGTTAAAGCGCCATAACTACAGCCCCGGATGCCATGACGTCCGGGGCAATAACAGTCGTCGCTGCCGTATTTTGTAAGGGATAAACTATGAGAAATGTCGCGCCTGTTGCATTACTTCTGGCATTAACGCTCTGTACCCTGCGGGTGAATGCCGAAGATGAACCGCAAATTATTACGCCGGAAGGACTGGCCACCAGCCAGATGCTTCCCTCGCTGGACGGCGCGGTTGCCGATCTGCCGCTGAGCGCTGCCGCCCCCGGCAACCTGATGCTCAACGACGCGGTAAGTCGTGCCGTGAGCTGGCATCCTTCTATTCGTGAATCGATCGGCAAACTGCTTTCGCAAAACGAACAGATCGACGTGGCGAAATCGAAATATTACCCGCAGGTTTCTGCCGGAATGAATAACGGTTACAGCAATACCTATACCGACCACGGCTTTAGCCCGGCGCTGGTTATTTCGGTGTCACAAATGCTGTACGACTTCGGCAAAGTGGCAAGCCAGGTCCGCGCCGAGACAGCCGGAGCCGCACAACAGCAGGCGAATGTGTTACTCAGTATTGATACCATCGCCCACGCAACCGCCAACGCGATAGTCCAGGTGCAGACGTGGCAGCAAATGGTGGACGCCGCCGAAGAACAGCTCACCGCCTTAAACGACATTGGTCGACTGACCCGACAACGCAATGATGAAGGGGCAACCTCGCTGTCCGACGTGGTGCAAACCGATGCGCGTATCGAGTCTGCACGTTCTCAGCTGGCGCAGTATCAGGCTAATCTCGACAGCAGTAAGGCCACATTGATGAGTTTTCTCGGCTGGAACTCACTTAACGGCATCAGCAACGAATTCCCGGCCAAACTGGACAGCAGCTGCGATGTGGTCAAACCGGAAGATAAACTGGTTCCCGCGGTTCTGGCGGCCTGGGCACAAGCGAATGTGGCACAGGCAAATCTCGATTACGCCAACGCGCAGATGACGCCCACCATCTCTTTGGAACCGTCGGTTCAGCATTATCTCAACGACAAATACCCCAGCCATGAGGTGCTCGACAAAACCCAGTACTCCACGTGGGTAAAAGTTGAGATGCCGCTGTATCAGGGGGGCGGACTCACCGCCAGGCGCAACGCCGCCAGCCATGCGGTAGAGTCTGCACAATACTCCATCCAGCGCACCCGACTCGAAGTACGACAAAAATTACTGGAGTCCCGCAGCCAGGCAATGAGCCTCGCCACCGCCCTGCAGATTCTGCGCCGCCAGCAGCGACTGAGTGAACAAACGCGCGAGCTTTATCAACAGCAGTATCTGGACCTCGGTTCGCGCCCGCTGCTCGACGTGCTTAACGCCGAGCAAGAGGTGTATCAGGCCCGTTTTGCCGAACTCCAGACTCAAAACCAGCTGCGCCAGCTCCAGCTGAACTGCCTCTATAACACTGGCTCGCTTCGCCAGGCGTTCGCCTTAAATAATCGCAGCATTCAATCGGTGGAGATCAAGCTATGAGCGACCTCGATTCACATGCAAAAGATGCGATTAGCGAACACGCTCTTAGCCAGTGGGCGCAGGCGATGACGCATATTGCCAATCACTATCGCGTGGCCTGTTCTCCCGGCGCAATCCAGGCCAACGCCCCGTGGTTTGCGGGAAAAAGCCGGGCAACGGCCCTGTCGCAACTGGCGCGTCAGGCGGGACTGTCATTTCATGCGCTGGATACCGCCACGCAGGTGTTCGGTCAGTGGCGTCTGCCGGTGGTGGCGGAACTGCGCGACGGCCAGCTAATGGTGATAGAACATTTCAACGGCGAAGATGCACTGGATGTGTTTATCATCGCCGAAGAGGGCCAGCGTAACCGGCTCACGGTCGCAGAGCTTCTGCCGGAGATCGTGAGTATTACCGCGATGCGCCCGCTGTCGGCGCTGAAGGACAGTCGGGTAGACCGCTATATTTCGCGCTTCAAGCCCGACTGGATGCGCGAACTGGTGTTAAAAGACATTAGTCCTTATCTGCCGGTCATGATTGCCGCCTTTCTGATTAACGTTCTGTCGCTCGCCGGGATTATCTTTTCCATGCAGGTTTATGACCGGGTGATCCCCGCCCAGTCTTATCCAACGCTGTATGTTCTCTCCACTGGCGTTCTGGTGGCGGTGCTGTTTGGCTTTTTGCTGCGCGAAGCGCGTACCCACATAATGGACCTGCTCGGCAAACGCGCCGATATGCGCATTTCCGATCGCGTGTTCAGCCATGCATTGCGCCTGCGCAACAGCGCCGTCCCCCGCTCGACGGGGAGCTTCATTTCTCAACTGCGCGAGCTGGAACAGGTTCGCGAGATGATCACCTCCTCGACCATGTCGACCATTGTCGATCTGCCGTTTTTCTTTTTGTTTATCGTAGTGCTGGCTTTTATCGCCCCGCCGCTGGCATGGATAGCGCCCGTCGCGGCCCTGCTGATGATCCTGCCCGGTTTGCTGTTACAGAAGAAGCTGGCGGTGCTCGCCAACCAGGCTGCCCATGAATCCACCCTGCGCAACGCGGTGCTGGTCGAGAGCGTTCAGGGGCTGGAAGACATCAAGCTGATGCAGGCGGAAAACCGCTTTTTACAGCAGTGGAACAGCTACATCCGCATTACCGGAGAGTCCGGGCTGCGCACGCGCAGGCTGACTCAGGGGCTGATTGGCTGGGGCATGTCGGTACAAAGTCTGGTCTACGCCGCCATCATTATGTTCGGCGCGCCGATGGTCATTGAAGGCACGATGACCACCGGGGCCGTGGTGGCCGCTTCGATGCTCGGTTCCAGAATGATTGCCCCAATGGCTAATCTGTGCGGCGTGCTAGCCCGCTGGCAACAGGTTAAGGCGGCGAAGATGGGGTTGGATAGCATCATGCAGCTCCCCACTGAAACAGAGTACGATGAAGACCGGGTGCATCAGGAGATTTTTCACGGTCATTATCTGTTTGAGAACGCACAATTTCGCTACCACAGCGACGATCAGCGCGTTCCGCTGCGCATCTCGCGCCTGGAGGTCATGCCCGGCGAGCGCGTGGCAATCCTCGGGCGTAACGGTGCAGGGAAATCAACCCTGCTGCAGGCCATGGCGGGTGGTGTGGAGATTATCCAGGGCGATGTCCGGCTCGACAACCTGAGTCTGGCGCAGATCGATATGGCTGATTTACGCCGCAACATCGGTTTTCTTAGCCAGAACGCTCGGCTGTTTTTCGGCACCCTGCGCGAGAACCTGACCCTCGGCGCACCGCATGCCAGCGACGCGCAGATCTTCGAAGCGCTGGAGGTCAGCGGCGCGGCAGCTTTCGTTAAACAGCTCGCCAAAGGGCTGGCGCACCCCATTATGGAGGGCGGCAACGGTTTGTCCGGTGGACAACGGCAGTCGATCCTGCTGGCAAGAATGCTGCTGCGATCGCCCAATATCGTGCTGCTCGACGAACCCAGCGCCTCGCTGGATGAACATACCGAGCGGGAGTTTATTCAGCGCCTGAACCAGTGGCTGGGCAACCGCACATTGATTGTCGCCACCCATCGCGTACCGGTTCTGGAGCTGGTCGAGCGCGTGGTGGTATTAAAAGAAGGTCAACTGGTCATGGATGCCCCGAAAGCGCAGGCATTAAATGCGAGCCGGGCACCCGCCCCAACTCACGGTCGGGAGTGGAAAAATGAAAACCAATCCGCATGATGCCGCCATGGACGACCTCGATATCCGCCGCGAGCACCGTTTTTCCGGGGCCAGCCGTATTATTCTGCTCAGCACGCTGCTGTTTGCCGTCCTGGGTATCTGGGCATATTTCGGCAAGCTGGATGAAGTCTCAACCGGCAGCGGAAAAGTGATCCCCAGCTCGCGAGAGCAGGTCTTGCAGTCGCTGGATGGCGGCATTCTCGCCGAGCTTACGGTACGCGAGGGAGATAAAGTGCAGGCCAATCAAATAGTCGCCCGCCTCGACCCCACCCGTTCTGAGTCCAACGTTGGGGAGAGTGCAGCCCGTTATCGCGCCTCACTGGCTTCCAGCGCAAGGCTTAATGCCGAAGTTAACGATCTGCCGCTGGTCTTTCCCGATTCACTGCGCGCCTGGCCGGATCTCATCGCCTCCGAAACTCGCCTGTATAAAAGCCGCCGCGCGCAGCTTGCGGATTCAATGGCAGAACTTCAGGATGCACTGATCTCAGTAAATAAAGAACTGGCCATCACCCAACGGCTGGAGAAAAGCGGTGCTGCCAGCCACGTAGAAGTGCTGCGCCTGCAACGACAAAAAAGCGATCTGGGATTAAAAATCACCGATCTGCGCTCGCAATATTTCGTGCAGGCGCGGGAAGCGCTGTCAAAGGCCAACGCCGAAGTGGATATGCTGGCGGCGATTTTAAAAGGACGTGAGGATTCCGTCACCCGCCTGACCGTACGCGCGCCGATGCGCGGTATTGTGAAAAACATCCAGGTCACCACCATCGGCGGCGTTATCCCGCCCAACGGCGAGATGATGGAGATTGTGCCGCTGGACGATCATCTGCTGATAGAAACCCGCCTGTCGCCGCGTGATATCGCTTTCATCCATCCCGGCCAGCGGGCGCTGGTAAAGATAACCGCCTATGACTACGCCATTTACGGCGGACTGGAAGGCGTAGTCGAAACCATCTCTCCGGACACCATTCAGGACAAAGTGAAACCGGAAATCTTCTATTACCGCGTGTTTATCCGCACACATCAGGACTTCTTACAGAACAAACTGGGACG
Source organism: Citrobacter sp. Cpo012 (assembly GCF_030333015.1). Classification (NCBI taxonomy): domain Bacteria; kingdom Pseudomonadati; phylum Pseudomonadota; class Gammaproteobacteria; order Enterobacterales; family Enterobacteriaceae; genus Citrobacter; species Citrobacter sp. Cpo012. The sequence goes on from NZ_JAOWGR010000029.1 coordinate 40,626, forward strand.
CCATTTCTCCATCGTACCTGGCATGATTGCCACAGTGGATATAAAAACAGGTGAAAAAACCATCGTCGACTATTTAATCAAACCGTTTAATCGCGCAAAAGAAGCGCTACGCGAGCGCTAAATCCTTGAGGATTAGGGGTTGCGGGGGCTGGTCACGCGTGTCACAAGTCTGTTATACTTGCTCTAACACATTGGGGCTGATTCTGGATTCGACGGGATTCGCGAAACCCAAGGTGCATGCCGAGGGGCGGTTGGCCTCGTAAAAAGCCGCAAAAAAATAGTCGCAAACGACGAAAACTACGCTTTAGCAGCTTAATAACCTGCTCTGAGCCCTCTCTCCCTAGCTTCCGCTCTTAAGACGGGGATCAAAGAGAGGTCAAACCCAAAAGAGATCGCGTGGAGGCCCTGCCTGGGGTTGAAGCGTTAAAACTAATCAGGCTAGTCTGGTAGTGGCGTGTCTGTCCGCAGGTGCCAGGCGAATGTAAAGACTGACTAAGCATGTAGTGCCGAGGATGTAGGAATTTCGGACGCGGGTTCAACTCCCGCCAGCTCCACCAAACATTCATTCATGATGCATCATGAACCTTAAAAAAGCCTGTAACTTCAACGAGTTGCAGGCTTTTTTGTTGCATGTGTGGTCATGATCTCTGTATGAATCTTGACCTTTTGGCACCATATTTAGCACCACGGTATCGTGGGGCTAAAAAAGCGTGGTGCTAAAACATGCCTAAGCAACTGAAACCATTAACAAATGTGGAGATCGCTGGCGCGAAGCCCCGTAGCACAGATTATGAACTACGGGACGGTGAAGGCCTGTACTTGCTGGTTAAGACTTCAGGGAGGAAGGCCTGGCATTTCGAGTATTATCATCCCGTCACCAAAAAGCGCACCAAAACCAGCCTTGGCCCTTACCCGGTCGTTACACTGGCGATGGCCCGCGAAACTCGCACGCAGTACAGACGGCTGCTCTGGCAGGGCATCGATCCTCGTCAACACTTAGCTGAAATAGCCGAAGAAAAACGCATCCAGAATGAATGCACGCTGGAAAAGGTAGCCGGACAGTGGCTGGAAGAGAAAAAACGGACCTGTGGACTCAGCGAAGATCACGTCAAAGATATCTGGCGTTCGCTGGAGATGCACGTCTTTCCTTCTCTGGGCCATACGCCCGTCACCGAGATCCGCCCGAAAATACTCAAGGAACACCTCACACCGCTGGAAGAACAGGGCATCCTCGAAACGCTGCGGCGGGTTATCTCGCGGCTCAATGAAATCTTCCGCTTTGCCATCTCCGAAGAGCTCATCGAGTTCAATCCGGCTGACAACCTGGTCGCCCGCTTCAAGAAACCGAAAAAGCAGAACATGCCCGCACTCCACCCCAGCGAGTTGGGTAGGCTGATGCTGGCGCTACAGAACGCCTCTATCCGCAAGGAAACCCGCTGCCTTATCGAATGGGAGCTACTGACCTGGGTTCGCCCCGGCGAAGCCGTTAGCGCCCGCTGGTGTGACATCGATATGAAAAAAGCAGAATGGCGTATCCCTGACACCTTTATGAAGATGAACCGTTCGCATACGGTGCCGCTCAGCAAACAGGCACTGCGCGTTCTTCAGATCATGGAGCCAGTCAGCCGCCATCGTCCGTGGGTTTTCCCCAGCATTCGCAAACCACTGGAGCATATGCACCAACAGACCGCGAACGCCGCGCTTATCCGTATGGGGTTTGGCGGTGAACTGGTCGCCCACGGCATGCGCAGCATCGCCAGGACCGCAGGCGCAGGTCATTTCCCCCGTGAAGTTCTGGAATCTGCGCTGGCACACCAGAAAGAAGACGAGATCGAAGCGGCCTATAACCGCAGCGATTACCTGGAACAAAGGCGACCGCTGATGCAGTGGTGGGGAAACTACGTTGATGCTGCCAGACGACAGGCGCTGCTCGGTGCAGAAGAACCGCTGCAGATCGTGAAAGGAGAATAATGTGACCAGCCCCATTAGTCAGAATCTGTTTGAACGGGAATGTGATATGCCGCTGCTGGAAGCGCGGCATCTCGCCCTTCTGCTTCTCGGCCTCGATGCTTCCCAACCTGCAAACGCCCTGCCGGAAGAACATCAGGAAAATTACCGTATCCTGCACGACGCCATCAGCCGCACCATCAAAGCAACGGGCATGATCAGCGCCCCGGCGAATAAACGCATGTTCTATGCCGATGAAATGTTTGCCCTGGCCTGGCGGCTTATTGATGACGAACTCACGCCGCCAGAAATTAAGGCCCGCAGCCTTAAGGCGGTGATGAAACTGTCACGCAACAGCCGTGGCCGCAAGTGGCTGAAGACACTCGGCGACGATGCGCTACCGGATCTCACTGCTTCAGCACAACCTTCCCAGCGTGGGATGCATAAGCGTGACAAAGCGCGGGAGAATACAGCCCGACTCTGCTGGCTACTGGTTCAGCTTCTGGTTGAGGAGACTGACGGGCGTTACGGGACGTCTGATAAGCCGGCTTCGGATCGGATACTTCGAAAGCTGAAAACGCTGGCTCAGGAGCGAGAATTGTTGTCAGACGGGCTTGGGCGAGGGACCTTTTATGAGGTACTGAAGATGGGACGGGGGAAGAGAACGTAGGTAGTCGCTCCCAGTGGCGAGTGTAGCGAACCAATTAAGCTATGATACTTCAGGCGTATAGTCGGCTTCGTGCCAGGAGCGGAAGTTGCTAAGTTTGGTCTGCATTAATTTGAAGGGAGCAGAACACATGAGCCAAGAACGAATTTCTGCGGAATTTTTTTCGTGCACCGCGGAGGTGAAAGGTCATAAATGGTACGCCAGTACCGACTTTACCTAGCTTTTTTTAAGTTCAGCAGCAAAACCTGCCTTGCAGGTTTCCTGCATCGGGATAATCGATACTGAACCTTGTGCATACCGTTCTCATCAGTTGAATTAAAGATTCCACAGTCTTTGCCGATACCACCTTGGTTCTTGCTTGTGATGCGTTCAGTGTTCAGCGCTGTTTGCTATAGCCCTCCAGACTGATTACAGACCGCCTCTTAAAAGCCAATCCTTACTCTAAAGGGAACTCATGAGATTAAAATACTCAGCACTCTTACTCGCCGTTGCCATTACAGGCTGTGATAACAAAAAAGACGTGATCGGTTGTTCCTCTGAAATGACCCAGTCAGCTCTCATGGATTTAATAAAAAAATCTGCTTATGAAGGTCTCTCTGAACAGGTCGACAAATACCCTGACGTCACTAATCAGACCAAACGAAGCGCTTTGGACAAGATTAAACTGACCATCTCTGAAATCTCCACAACTTCAAGTGACACGGGCAGCACAATGAAAACTTGTGAAGGAACCGTGACGATGACCCTACCTGCGAACGAGTACGCACAGCTTTCTGATGCTTACAGAAAGAACTTTAACCGTAATCTCGACAAGCAAATGGAAAGCCTGTCTTTGGATAACAACGCAAACGCCTTTTCAAAACGCATCTCCTACACCGCACAGGCAACCGACGATCAGAAAAACGTTTTTGTGAAAGCTTCTTCTGATAACCCAATATCAGTGGGTGCCGCTGCACTGACATCGCTTTCCATCATCAACCCGATCGTTGAGCAGCAGAAAATCCAGCAGGCTAAGGATGCCCAGCAAAGTCAAATTGAAGCGGAACAACAGGCACAACTCAGGGCGCAGCAACAGGCTAAATATGAGGCGGAGCAGCAGGTTCAGCAAACCATTCAACAACAATCCTACCAGCAGCCTCAGCAACAAAAAGCTGACAACCTTGATCAGTCCCGAATGGCTTTTGCGAATGCTGACTCTGATTTGAATACCGCTTGGAGCACATTAACACCAGAGAAGAAAAAAGAGTTGCTGCCTTCTCAGCGCCAGTGGATCAAAACTAAGGACGCTATGTGCGGTAAAGTTTCAATGCAGGGAACAGATGCTGAAGTCAAGAAAATGGTCGACTGCCAGACGCAAATGACCCTTTCAAGGACCGCGTTCTTCAGAAATCAATAGCGGAAACTCCCTTCAAGCTGGTGGCCAGGGCTAAGCTGGCGCCAGCGTAATGCGGGATAATTTCAGCCGTTGTTCCCTGATGCCCCACGCCGGATATTTTACTCGCGGTTAGAACGGGATTTTGGGACGTAGATATTTCATTAAAGGCGATGACCATCATAGTCATCAACTACATGAATTTTCTGTTAAAGATATGCAAGTATTAAGACATCTTACTTTCCGTGATTACCAATGATGTTAATCGTTGCAGGCACTCAAAAAAGAATTCATCGATCATCAATTGCAACAAGTATTGCTTGTCCGGGATCGAAAAATACAAATTAAATTTGTTACTGGAAAGTGCTGTCTAATTAATCGGGAACGCTCCACTGCCATGAGTAAAATGTCTGCACTTCGCTCAAAGCATCCTATCAACGTGGTCTATCTCCCTTATCGCAGCCTAGTAGTACAAAAATCAACCTTTACGTACGATAATTTTTGAATCGCCACGGATAATCTAGACACTTCCGAGCCGTTGATAATACTGGTTTTCATATTCTGTCGGTGACATCTGATTGCTCGAACCATGCCGACGCTTACTGTTATAAAACATTTCGATGTAATCAAAAATATCGCTGCGGGCTTCTTCCCGCGTTCCGTAGATCTTTTTCTTTATCCGTTCGCGTTTCAGCAACTGGAAAAAGCTTTCTGCAACCGCATTATCGTGACAGTTACCGCGACGGCTCATGCTCCCCTCCAGGCCGTGTGATTTCAGGAACGACTGCCACTCATGGCTTGTGTACTGACTGCCCTGGTCCGAATGAACCAGCACCTGTTTTTGGGGATTACGCCGCCATACAGCCATCAGCAGTGCGTTCAGGACAATGTCCTTTGTCATCCGGGATTGCATTGACCAGCCGATAATTTTGCGTGAGAACAGATCAACAACCACAGCAAGATACAGCCAGCCTTCGTGGGTCCTGATGTAGGTTATGTCCGTTACCCAACGCTTATCCGGAGCATCCGGATTGAACTGTCGCTGGAGCCTGTTGGGCGATACGATACTGGCCTCGCCTTTGCGTGCCCGCGGGCTCCGGTACCCGACCTGAGCCTTTATCCCGGCACGATTCATCAGTCGCCAGACTCTGTTCACTCCGCACTGTTGACCGCTATCCCGCAAGTCCAGATGGATCTTGCGATAACCATAAACGCAACCGGACTCCAGCCAGAACTGTTTGATCTGTCCCGTCAGTCTTAGATCTACCTGGTGGCGCTGAGAATACGGTTGCTTAAACCAGGCGTAAAAGCCACTGGGATGAACATCCAGCACCCTGCAGAGCAGACGAACAGGCCAGCAACGGGAGTTGTCACGAATAAAGGCGTACCTCAGTCGGACAGCTTTGCGAAGTACGCCGCGGCTTTTTTTAATATGTCTCGTTCGTCAGTAACCCGCTTCAACTCCTTCTGGAGTCGGCGGATCTCGGCCTGAGCATCTGACTGTTCTTTATTAGTGGATGAGTCCGGACCGTACTTCTTTATCCAGGCGTAAAGGCTGTGGGTGGTGATATCGAGACGTGTTGCAACGCTGGAAACAGAATGACCGCGATCAATAACCTGTTTGACTGCTTCAATTTTAAACTCTTCGGGATAACGTTTACCGCTCATGGGCACCTCTCTTTAAGTCATCTTAAATGACTCCGAGGTGTCTGTTAAACCCGTGGCGATTCA
>NZ_JAOWGR010000030.1:0-313581 GCF_030333015.1 Citrobacter sp. Cpo012
GTTCCCGAGCGGCCAAAGGGAGCAGACTGTAAATCTGCCGTCATCGACTTCGAAGGTTCGAATCCTTCCCCCACCACCATCACTTCATAAAGCACCAACAGTAAATCAATCTCTAATGCCCCATATTCCGCCCATGCGGGAAGGATGAGAAGTTTCGACTAAGGTTCGATTCGAGCGTAGCGAGAAAGCGTTGCCGCAGGCAACGACCCGAAGGGCGAAGCGCGTAGCGCTGAGTAATCCTTCCCCCACCACCATCACTTCATAAAGCAACACACTCAATTCCTCAGCAATGCCTTTTATTTGCCTGATGCGCTATGCTTATCAGGCCTACTAACTCGACATGTGCCCGTAATTTGTCTGCTGCGCTGCACTGCGCTTATCAGGCCTACAAACTCGACATGTGCCCGCAATTTGTCTGCTGCGCTGCACTTATCAGGCCTACGAACTCGTCACGTGCCCGCAATTTGCCTGATGCGCTGCGCTTATCAGGCCTACTAACTCGACATGTGCCCGTAATTTGTCTGCTGCGCTGCGCTTATCAGGCCTACTAACTCGACATGTGCCCGTAATTTGTCTGCTGCGCTGCGCTTATCAGGCCTAGTAACTCGACATGTGCCCGTAATTTGTCTGCTGCGCTGCGCTTATCAGGCCTACTAACTCGACATGTGCCCGTAATTTGTCTGCTGCGCTGCGCTTATCAGGCCTACGAACTCGATACGTGCCCGCTATTCGTCTGATGCGTTGCACTTATCAGGCCTACAGCGCTCGCTGATACCTTCGTAGGCCGGATAAGGCGCTTGCGCCGCCATCCGGCAAACAGGCATAAAAAAACCCCGCCGAAGCAGGGTTTTGTCATTCTCAAATATACGATTAGTGACGCGCGCGAACAATCTGGTATTTGCGTGTCAGATATTCGACCGGGACGCTCCAGATGTGTACCAGACGAGAGAATGGGAACAACAGGAATAGCGTCATACCCAGCACCAGGTGCATACGGAAAATGAACGCAACACCATCGAGATATTGAGACGCTCCGCCCTGGAAGGTCACCACTGTCTGCGCCCAGTTCACCAGCTTCATCATCTCGCTACCGTCCATATGCTGGGCGGAAAACGGAATGGTCAGCAGGCCCAGCGCACACTGGATCACCAGCAGTGAGAGGATCAGAATATCCGCCCCGGTGGTGGTGGCCCGCACGCGCGGGCTGAACAGACGACGTTTCAGCAGCAGTACACCACCAATCAGACACATCAGGCCACTGGCACCGCCCGCAAACATTGCCATCTTTTGTTTCACTTCAAGCGGTAGCCAGGCTTCATACATCCAGTGCGGCGTCAACATGCCAAGGAAGTGCCCAGCAAAGATACCCAGGATCCCGATGTGAAACAGGTTTGACGCCAGGTTCATCCCTTTGCGATCCAGCATCTGACTGGAAGCTGCACGCCATGTATATTGCCCATAGTCATAACGCAGCCAACTGCCGATCAGAAAGACAGAACCCGCGATGTACGGATAGATGTCAAAGAAGAACGTATTCAGGAAGTGCATTATTGCTGTCCTCCGGTGGTGATATTCAGATACTGCGGCGCAACGGCCCCGGCAAAACGACGCTGGTGAGCGGAGATTTCCGACTCGCCACACCCCTGATCGGCGAAGAATTTCACCTGCTCTTCTTCCCAGACCGCATCCAGCGCTTGTGGAGTATCGTCACGGGCTTCATCCGCAATTTTTTCAGCCACTTTATCGCTGTCGATAACGGTATTCGCCAGTTTTAACAGCAAATCGAACAGCACCGCATAACGGCTTTCACGCTGTTGCAAACGAGCGCTAAGCAGCGCCAGAATCGGCGCAATATCCTGTAAGCCACCTAGTGCTTCGCTTTTCGGCAGTTGCGCAAGGTATTCCAGATACAGCGGCAGATGATCGGGAAGTTCGCGGCTGTCGAGCTGTAAACCGTGCTGCTCATACTGTGCCATCAGGTCAACCATAGCCTGACCGCGATCGCGGGATTCACCGTGAACATGTTCAAACAGCAGCAGCGATGTCGCGCGGCCACGGTCAAACAGTTCGCTGTAGGCGGCCTGCACATCCAGCATGTCCTGCGCGGTTAGATCGCGCAGGAAAACGCCCAGAGTCTGGGCATCCTCTTTATCCAGGTTCTCAGATGACGCGAGTGCATCGAAAAGTTCCTGCTGATGCTGCCACAAGGCAGCATCCGGGTACTCGAGCAGACGCGAAACAATGACGAGTTCAATCATTGGTGCGGCTCCGTTTTGCTGGTCACATCGACAGCGTCGATGCGGCGGCTGTTGAACAGATTGAATTTAGTATCAGAACCGTGGCAACCGTCGCCGAAGGTAAAGCCACAACCGCTTTTCTCCGGGAACGCGTCACGTGCCAGTTCACGATGGCTGCTCGGTACAACGAAACGATCTTCGTAGTTTGCGATCGCCAGGTAACGATACATTTCCTGTGCCTGCGCTTCGCTTAAGCCCACCTCTTCCAGCGCACGGGTATCAACTTTGCCGTCAACAGTTTCCGCACGTTTGTAGTGACGCATCGCTAGCATACGTTTCAGCGCCAACAGTACCGGCTGGGTGTCACCTGCAGTCAGCAGGTTCGCCAGGTACTGAACCGGAATACGCAGGCTGTCAACATCCGGCAGAATACCGTTGCTGCCCAGCTCGCCCGCATCAGCAGCTGACTGAATCGGTGACAATGGCGGCACGTACCAGACCATCGGCAGTGTGCGGTATTCCGGATGCAGCGGCAGCGCCAGCTTCCAGTCCATCGCCATTTTGTAAACCGGAGACTGCTGTGCGGCATCAATGACGCTCAGCGGAATACCATCTTTCAGCGCCTGTTCAATAACAGCCGGATCGTTCGGATCGAGGAACACGTCCAGCTGACGCTGGTACAGATCTTTTTCGTGCTCGGTGCTTGCTGCACTTTCGATCGCATCTGCGTCATACAGCAGTACGCCGAGATAACGGATACGACCTACACAGGTTTCGGAGCAAACGGTCGGCTGACCAGCTTCGATACGCGGGTAGCAGAAAATGCACTTCTCAGATTTCCCGCTCTTCCAGTTGAAGTAGATCTTCTTGTACGGGCAGCCGGTGATACACATACGCCAGCCGCGGCACTTGTCCTGGTCGATCAGCACGATGCCATCTTCTTCACGCTTGTAGATAGCGCCGCTCGGACAGGTCGCCACACACGCCGGATTAAGGCAGTGCTCACACAGACGCGGCAGGTACATCATGAAGGTGTTTTCGAACTGACCGTACATCGCCTTCTGCATGTTTTCGAAGTTCTGATCTTTGGCGCGTTTTTCGAACTCGCCGCCCAGAATTTCTTCCCAGTTCGGACCGCTGGTAATTTTATCCATTCGCTGACCGGTGATCAGCGAGCGTGGACGAGCAATCGGCTGCGCTTTGCTGTCTGCCGGGGCGTTATGCAACGTCTGGTAGTCAAAATCAAACGGCTCGTAGTAATCATCCATGCCCGGCAGATGCGGGTTAGCAAATATTTTACCCAACAGCAGCGCTTTGTTACCCATGCGCGGCTGCAGTTTGCCGTTGATTTTACGGATCCAACCGCCCTTCCATTTTTCCTGGTTTTCCCAGTCGTTCGGGAAGCCAACGCCAGGCTTACTTTCGACGTTGTTGAACCAGGCGTACTCCATACCTTCACGGCTGGTCCAGACGTTTTTACAGGTCACTGAACAGGTGTGGCAGCCGATGCACTTATCGAGATTCAGCACCATGCCGACTTGTGAACGAATTTTCATTTTACGCTCTCCTGTACCTGGTCATTGCCTTCGCCATCCAACCAGTTAATGTTCTTCATCTTACGTACAACTACGAACTCATCACGGTTTGAACCGACGGTGCCGTAGTAGTTAAAGCCGTAGGCCAGCTGCGCATAGCCGCCGATCATATGGGTCGGTTTCGGCGTAATACGGGTCACCGAGTTGTGGATCCCACCGCGCTGCTGGGTGATTTCTGAACCCGGCAGGTTAACGATACGTTCCTGCGCGTGGTACATCATGGTCATCCCGGCCGGTACACGCTGGCTGACAACTGCACGTGCCGTCAGCGCACCGTTGCTGTTGAAGACTTCGATCCAGTCGTTATCTTCGATTCCCAGATCCTTCGCATCGACTTCGCTCATCCACACAATCGGGCCACCGCGTGACAGCGTCAGCATCAGCAAGTTGTCGCTGTAAGTGGAGTGGATACCCCATTTCTGGTGCGGCGTCAGGAAGTTGAGCGCTTTTTCCGGGTTACCGTTAGATTTCTCCCCAATCACCGCTTTCACCGAACGGGTGTCGATTGGCGGACGGTAAACCAGCAGACTTTCACCAAAGTCACGCATCCACTGATGATCCTGATACAACTGCTGGCGACCAGACAGCGTACGCCATGGGATCAGCTCGTGAACGTTGGTATAGCCGGCGTTATAAGACACGTGTTCATCTTCCAGTCCTGACCAGGTCGGGCTGGAGATAATTTTGCGCGGCTGCGCCTGAATATCGCGGAAGCGAATTTTTTCGTCTTCTTTATTCAGCGCCAGATGCGTATGGTCACGACCGGTAAATTCACTCAGCGCAGCCCAGGCTTTAACGGCTACCTGACCGTTAGTTTCCGGCGCCAGCGTCAGGATCATCTCGGCTGCATCAATTGCGGTATTAAGCCAAGGCTGGCCTTTTGCCGGACCTTCAGCCTTGGTGTAATTGAGCTTACGCAGCAGATCCATTTCGCTCTGGGTATTCCAGGCAATCCCTTTACCGCCGTTACCGATTTTTTCCATCAGCGGGCCGATGGAGGTGAAACGCTCGTATGTTGCCGGATAATCACGCTCAACGGTCATGATGTGCGGCGCGGTAACACCAGGAATCAGGTCACATTCACCTTTTTTCCAGTCCTTCACGTCCAGCGGTTGTGCCAGTTCTGCGGCAGAGTCGTGCTGAATAGGCAGCGTAACGACGTCAGTTTCTTTACCGAGATGGCCCACGCAAACTTCAGAGAATTTCTTGGCGATGGCTTTGTAGATTTCCCAGTCGCTCTTCGATTCCCAGGCCGGGTCAACGGCCGCAGACAGAGGATGAATAAACGGATGCATGTCCGAGGTATTCATATCGTCTTTTTCATACCAGGTTGCGGTCGGCAACACGATGTCGGAATACAGACAGGTGCTCGACAGACGGAAGTCCAGCGTGACAACCAGATCCAGTTTGCCGTCCAGGCCGTTATCCTGCCATTCCACTTCTTCAGGCTTCACGCCGCTCTGCTGGCCGAGATCTTTGCCCTGAATACCATGTTCAGTACCCAGCAGATACTTGAGCATGTACTCGTGGCCTTTACCGGAAGAACCGAGCAGGTTAGAACGCCAGATAAACAGGTTGCGCGGATGGTTTTTACCGTTTTCCGGCTGCTCTGCCGCAAAGCGAATAGAACCTTCTTTCAGGGATTTAACGGTGTAATCCACCGGCGTCATACCTGCTTTCTGCGCTTCTTCGGCGATACGCAGTGGGTTAGTCCCTAACTGCGGCGCAGATGGCAACCAGCCCATACGTTCAGCGCGAACGTTAAAATCAATCAAATGACCGCTGTAGCGGGATTTGTCTGCCATCGGGGAAAGCAGTTCCTGCGCAGTAACCGTCTCATAGCGCCATTGGCTGGAGTGGTTATAGAAGTAGGAAGTGCTGTTCATATGACGAGGCGGACGCTGCCAGTCAAGAGCAAACGCCAGCGGCTGCCAGCCGGTTTGCGGACGCAGTTTTTCCTGGCCGACGTAGTGGGCCCAACCGCCGCCGCTCTGACCGATACAACCGCAGAACACCAGCATATTGATCAGGCCACGATAGTTCATATCGAGGTGGTACCAGTGGTTCAGGCCCGCACCGACGATGATCATCGAACGACCGTGTGTTTTATCGGCGTTATCCGCAAATTCACGGGCAATGCGCACGATCTGAGAACGTGATACGCCAGTGATTTTTTCTGCCCATGCCGGCGTGTACGCTTTCACGTCATCGTAGCTGGTCGCGCAGTTTTCGTCGTTCAGACCACGTTCCAGGCCATAGTTAGCCATGGTCAGGTCGTAAACGGTGGTCACCAGCGCGGTAGAGCCATCGGCCAACTGCAGGCGTTTAACCGGCAGTTTGTGCAGCAGAATATTTTCCAGCTCTACTTTACTGAAGTGCTCGGTACCTTCGCCGCCAAAGTACGGGAAGCCCACTTCAGCGATATCGTCCTGGCTACCCAGCAGGCTGAGCTGCAGTTCGGTTTCATCACCGGACGTACCGTCGCGTTGCTCAAGGTTCCATTTGCCCTTTTCGCCCCAACGGAAACCAATTGAACCGTTTGGCGCAACCATTTCGCCGTTGCTGTTGATAGCGACGGTTTTCCATTCTGGGTTATTTTCCTGGCCCAGAGAGTCGACCAGATCCGCCGCACGCAGCATACGACCAGCAGCATAGTAACCGTCACGCTCTTCGAGCATCACCAGCATTGGCATGTCAGTATAACGACGAACGTAGTCGGTGAAGTACTGGCTCGGGTTATCGAGGTGGAACTCGCGCAGCATGACATGGCCCATCGCCATTGCCATCGCAGCATCGGTTCCCTGCTTCGGTGCCAGCCACAGGTCGCAAAGTTTGGCGATTTCTGCGTAGTCCGGAGTAATCGCTACCGTTTTGGTGCCTTTATAGCGAACTTCAGTAAAGAAGTGCGCATCCGGAGTACGGGTCTGCGGTACGTTAGAGCCCCATGCAAGAATGTAGCTGGAGTTATACCAGTCGGCAGATTCCGGTACGTCGGTTTGCTCGCCCCAGGTTTGCGGGGAAGCCGGCGGCAGGTCACAGTACCAGTCGTAGAAGCTCAGGCAGGTACCGCCAATCAGCGACATATAGCGTGCGCCGGAAGCATAAGAAACCATCGACATCGCCGGGATCGGAGAGAAGCCTGCAACGCGGTCAGGGCCATAGGTTTTGATGGTGTAAACGTTAGATGCAGCAATCAGTTCATTCACTTCCTGCCAGGAAGAACGAACAAATCCACCACGACCACGCGCTTGTTTGAAGCTTTTTGCTTTGTCGGCGTCTTCGATGATGGATGCCCATGCGTCTACCGGATCGCTGTGCAGTCTTTTTGCTTCACGCCACATCTTCATCAGACGTTTGCGCATCAGCGGGTATTTCAGACGGTTAGCGCTGTAGAGATACCAGGAATAGCTTGCACCACGTGGGCAGCCGCGAGGCTCGTGGTTAGGCATATCTGGACGCGTGCGTGGGTAGTCAGTTTGCTGGGTCTCCCAGGTCACCAGACCATTTTTCACATAGATTTTCCAGCTGCATGAGCCCGTGCAGTTTACCCCGTGGGTTGAACGCACGATTTTGTCATGCTGCCAACGCTGGCGGTATCCGTCCTCCCAGTCCCTGTTGGTATTGAGAAGCTGGCCATGCCCATCGGCAAAGGTTTCGCCCTTCTGCTTGAAGTAGCGAAACCGGTCCAGGAATTTACTCATCGGTTTTCTCCTGTAGGAGCCTGACGGCTCTCTGATAAATCGACATTGCTTGATTGAGAGCGAAGGTAACGCTCTGAAAGGGCGTGAGAATTGATAACGATCAAGGCATGCAGGGATGAAAACAGAGGGTCGATTTTCACATACCCCCTTAGTAGGATATTAATAAAACAGTCAACATATTGAATTTAAATGATTTTATTAAAATCACTTATCATACAAATGTTAAATTCTTTATAAGTGGGTATTAAGGGGTATCCCCCCTGCCAGGCATATTACCAGCACCGTTTTCGCAGACTTTCGTCATGAGCTCACATATAAGTATGTTGTAACTAATTTAGAGCAAAAAAAAGCGCGGTCTAACACCGCGCAATGGATAATGGATAATCAACTGCTACTACTTTTTTACTTTTTAGAATGACGTCCGTATACCGCCCAGGTGATGACCACACAAGCGACATAGAAGATCAGAAAGACTTTCATCGCATCGACCGGCGAACCAGTTAACGCCAGAGACGTACCAAATGCTTTCGGGATAAAGAAGCCGCCAATCGCACCAATGGCTGAGATAAAGCCCAACGCTGCCGCGGTGTCGGTTGCTGCTTCGCGCATTGCTTTCTCTTCTGAACCGCCTTCAGCTTTCACTCTGTCCATCGTCAGCTTGCGGAAGATAACGGAGATCATCTGGAAGGTTGAACCACTCCCCAGACCAGCCGTCAGGAACAATGCCAGGAACACCGCGAAGAAGGCGATAAAGTTGCCACCGACACCGTTTGATGGCAGCGTCAGGAACAGTAAGGCACTGAAAATAGCCATCAGCACGAAGTTCACCAGCGTTACACGGGTTCCGCCCAGACGGTCAGAGATTGCGCCACCCGCTGAACGAGCCAGCGCGCCAATCAACGGTCCAAAGAAGGCGTAATGCAGGATCTGTACCTCAGGAAACTGCGTTTTTGACAACATGGCAAAACCGGCAGAGAAACCGATGAATGAACCGAAGGTTGCCAGATACAGCAGACTCATAATCCACAGATGCCCACGTTTCAGCACCGGCAATTGCTCTTTCAGCGACGCTTTTGAGGTTGCCAGTTCATTCATACCAAACCATGCAGCCAGCGTTAACACCGCAAGGAACGGTACCCAAATCCATGCGGCGTTTGCCAGATACAGCTGCGTACCATCCGGTTGTTCAACCCCGTGGCTACCAAATGCGGCAAAGATTGACAGTGAAACCACCAGCGGCGCAACCAACTGCATCACGCTGACGCCCATGTTGCCCAGGCCACCGTTCAGACCCAGCGCACCACCCTGTTTCTGTTTTGGAAAGAAGAAACTGATGTTTGCCATGCTGGACGCAAAGTTCGCACCGGCGAAACCGCACAACAGAGAGATAATAATAAAGGTACTAAACGGCGTGGAGGTATCCTGCACCGCAAAACCTAACCATACACAAGGAATGATCAGGATACCGGTGCTAAACGCTGTCCAGCGACGTCCACCAAACAGGGGAACCATAAAGGAGTACGGAACACGCAGCAGCGCGCCGGACACCGAAGGTAATGCCGTCAGCATGAACAGCTGTTCAGTGGTGAAATCAAAACCGACTTTCGGTAAGTTCACCGCCACGGCGCTAAATAACATCCACACGCAAAACGCCAGCAGCAAGCAAGGGACTGAAATCCACAGGTTACGGCTGGCGATTCGTTGACCACGCTGCTGCCAGAAGGCGGGATCTTCCGGCCGCCATTCGGTAATTACAGCTCCAGATGCCCTTTCCGGGGCAGATGAGTGACTCATAGACACCTCTGATACTTGTTTCGATGCCTGCAACATTAGGGTTTACAGCTGGAGGTAAGTTGATATAAATCAAAGGAAAAGGTGTCATTATTCATGCCTAAAATTTATCATTACCCTAAATGAGTACATAACTTCGGTAAAAAAGATGTGGTTTTTCACGCTTCTGTCGCCCCCTACTCCCCCTCGCCTGGGATCTCTCCCTCCGCTGGCAATTAAGAGGTAGCCCGTTTGAGGTATGGGTATACTCCAGTGTATCGCCGAGAATAACGCCACTGCCTGCAGCAGAATCGTCATTCAATAAGGTTTTCTGTTCGACGAAAACCCGAAGGAACAAGTCACCATGTTTAAACGTTGTCTCTCCCCGCTTACGCTGGTCAACCAGGTGGCGCTGATTGTTTTATTGTCCACAGCCATCGGCGTGGCTGGTATGGCTGTCTCCGGCTGGCTGGTTCAGGGCGTTCAGGGTAGCGCCCATGCAATCAACAAAGCGGGATCGCTGCGCATGCAGAGTTATCGCCTGCTTGCAGCCGTACCGCTGGACGCTAGCGATCAACCGCTTCTGGATGAAATGGAGAAAACGGCGTTTAGCCCGGAGTTGACGCGTGCCGCAAAGCGAGACGGACAACAGGCGCAGTTAAAAGCACTACAGGATTACTGGCACACTGAACTGGCGCCGGGGCTTGCGCATGCGCAAACGCCTGATGCGGTAGCGCAGGATGTAACGCGCTTTGTAGGCGGTCTGGATAAGCTGGTTACCGCCTTTGACCATACCACCGAATTACGCATTGAACGCGTCGTCCTGCTGCATCGCCTGATGGCCATATTTATGGCATTGCTGCTGGTTTTTACCATTATCTGGCTGCGCGTGCGCCTGTTAGAGCCATGGAAGCAGCTGCTGGCGATGGCGCGAGCCGTCAGCCAACGTGATTTTACCCAACGCGCGCGTATCAGCGGGCGTAATGAGATGGCCGCTCTGGGCTCGGCACTGAATAATATGTCGGAAGAACTAGCCGAAAGTTATGCCGTGCTGGAACAGCGGGTGCAGGAAAAAACGGCGGGACTGGAGCACAAAAATCAGATCCTTTCTTTTCTGTGGCAAGCCAACCGCCGCCTGCACTCTCAGGTGCCGTTGTGCGAACGCCTCTCTCCGGTACTGAACGGTCTGCAAAATTTGACCTTGCTACATGATATTGAACTCCGGGTTTACGACCTGGAAGATGAAGACAATCATCAGGAATTTACCTGTCAGTCCAATGCCAGCTGTGATGAAAAAGGTTGCCATCTGTGTCCTCGCGGAACGCTGCCCGCGATTGACGGCGGGATCACATTGAAATGGCGGCTGACCGATGCGCATACCCAGTATGGTATTCTGCTCGCTACCTTGCCGAACGGACGCCATCTCAGCCACGATCAGCAACAGCTGGTTGATACCCTGGTTGAGCAACTGACCGCAACGCTCGCGCTCGACAGACATCAGGAGCGTCAGCAGCAGTTGATCGTGATGGAAGAGCGTGCCACCATTGCACGCGAACTTCATGATTCTATTGCACAATCGCTCTCTTGTATGAAGATGCAGGTTAGCTGTTTGCAGATGCAGGGCGATGCGCTTTCAGATAACTGTCGCGAGTTGCTCAGCCAGATTCGTAACGAGCTGAATGCTTCATGGGCACAACTGCGTGAGCTGTTAACCACCTTCCGTTTACAGCTCACGGAACCTGGATTACGGCCGGCGCTGGAAGCCAGCTGTCAGGAGTACAGCGCCCGTTTTGGATTTACGGTTAAGCTGGATTATCAGCTACCGCCACGCCTGGTCCCTTCGCATCAGGCGATTCACCTGCTACAAATTGCGCGCGAAGCCCTGAGTAATGCACTTAAACACTCTCAGGCCAATGAAGTGGTCGTGACGGTGGTGCAAAATGGCAAGCAGGTCAAACTAACAGTGCAAGATAACGGCTGCGGCGTACCGGAAAACGCCGAACGCAGTAACCACTACGGCATGATTATAATGCGCGATCGTGCGCAGAGCTTGCGCGGCGATTGCCGCGTACGCCGTCGCGAGACGGGCGGTACTGAAGTTGCTGTCACTTTTATTCCCGAAACAAACTTCACAGAAGTCCAAGGAGATACCCATGAGTAATCTGGAACCGGCAACCATCCTGTTGATCGACGATCATCCGATGCTGCGAACCGGTGTAAAACAGCTTGTCAGCATGGCGCCCGATATTACCGTTGTCGGCGAAGCCAGCAATGGTGAGCAGGGTATCGAGCTGGCTGAATCCCTTGATCCCGATCTGATCCTGCTTGATCTCAACATGCCCGGCATGAACGGTCTGGAAACTCTCGATAAGCTGCGTGAAAAGTCACTGTCGGGCCGTATCGTTGTGTTTAGCGTATCCAATCATGAAGAAGACGTAGTTACCGCACTGAAACGCGGCGCTGACGGTTATCTGCTGAAAGATATGGAGCCTGAAGATTTACTCAAAGCCTTACAACAGTCAGCGGCCGGTGAAATGGTGCTGAGTGAAGCCTTAACGCCGGTTCTCGCCGCCAGCCTGCGTGCTAATCGTGCAACGTCGGACCGTGATGTCACCCAACTGACACCGCGTGAGCGCGACATTCTCAAGCTCATTGCCCAGGGGCTGCCGAACAAGATGATCGCCCGTCGTCTGGACATCACTGAAAGTACGGTAAAAGTCCATGTGAAGCATATGTTGAAGAAAATGAAGCTCAAATCACGCGTCGAAGCCGCGGTATGGGTACATCAGGAACGCATTTTCTGATAACGCGTTGATGCTTCATTGCTAACGAGGATCATTTTCCGAAACGGTAATAAACGGTTCGGTCAGTGATAGCGTGATCTCATTGGAAGAGACACGCTGACCCTGCTCATCTTCTACCACCACAGACAACCGCCAGCGGTTTGCCGCGCCTTCGCTGCTGTCCCACTTCGGCATAATAATCGTCCAGCCTTGCGCGCTTCGGTTATCGCTACCCGCCGTTAAACTCAACGCCTGGGTATCACCCTGCCAGGTCAAATGGCGGATCCCATGCAAACTACGCACCTGCAGCTTCAGCGCCACCGTCTCACCAGACTTGAGATCCCAGGGCGGCGTGGCCAAAAATACCGACAATGTTTTACGCTGGCGATATTCCAGCGTCGGCAGATTGTTACGCTGCGGATCGTCATAACGACTGCCGCGCAGCGATCGGCTGTTTGCCACCTCGCTGACCATCAGCTGTTTTTTTAGCGGCACGCCAAAGCGGTAATTCAGCGTTAAGCCGAGGTTATTCTGGCTGACTCCGCTTTCCCCCTGCTTATGTTGTGCCGTCACGGTAATCAACGGCACCGGCGTATAGCTCAATCCCAGATTCACCGCCACAGGATTGTGGTACCCGGTTCCGGAATGAAACAAATCCACCCGGTCGCCAAAATACTGTTCCACGCTGACGCTGGTATTGAGGTGTTGATAGAACGGCATGCGCATTTGCGCAGTCAGGTCGTAGCCGCGGGCCATCCGTTGTTCCTGGGTTGCGGAACGCTCCTGCCAGGAGGACAACGGTTGGTAATAGTTAGCGGATAAGCGCAAGTATTCACCCCACGCCTCGGCGCCAAGGCCTCCCCGGGGCAGATTTTCATCCAACAGGTTGTCATAGAAAGTGTTGTAACCCAGAAACCAGCCGTCGCGTACCCAGCGCTGCCCAATCCCCGCATTGCTGACTAAACCTTCGTCCTGTTGCGTCAGCCCCAACTGGCTCCAGGTTAAATATCGTTGATTGTCCTGCCATGGGATAAACCAGCTTCCCCGACTTCCGGTAAAGCTGCCTTCGTTATCCACCTGCAATCCAACGCTGGCGTTTCCCCAGGGAGAGAGCCAGGATTCCAGTTGCTGATTAACCTGTTCGCTGACCGTGTCACGCACCTGACCAAATGCGAACTGCTTCGCCTGTTCACCCGTATCAAGCCCGTTATCGGTCATGCTGGCTTCACCAAACGCTTTGACCATTTCGGCAAAGTGCTTTTCGCCTGCCCGCGACTCCGGCGCCATACCGAGATCGGGTAAGCCATCACTATTGTTATCGAAAGGGTTTTCAGCCTGGTGAATAAAAGATGTCCGTGCATTGGCAATACCGCCTGCCAATGGCAAGAGTGAGAATACAGCGAGAGAAAAATAAATATTACGGCTCAAATCGTCAGTTGTTTCTTACATCAATGAATTAGACACACTTAACCTAAACCATAACGTCTTCGGCTGTTAATTGCAGCCTTTATCCCCGTTTTCGGGATTTTCTTACATGGATAATTAGAGGTACCCACTCCTGCAACCATGCTTTCTTTCCCACATCAGGAACAGGGAGTAACATACACGCCAGGAATTATCCCTTCCATCTGACAACAGGAGTAATAATGCAAAAGATAGTGATCGTCGCGAACGGTGCAGCCTATGGAAGCGAATCGTTATTTAACAGCCTGCGTCTGGCCATCGCCCTGCGCGAACAGGATGCGGAACTCGACCTACGTTTATTTTTAATGTCGGACGCGGTAACGGCGGGGCTTAGCGGTCAAAAACCTGCGGAAGGATATAATATTCAGCAAATGCTGGAGATCCTGACGGCGCAAAATGTGCCGGTCAAACTGTGTAAAACCTGCACCGATGGCCGCGGGATCACGACGCTTCCGTTAATTGACGGAGTAGCCGTCGGCACGCTGGTAGAACTGGCTCAATGGACGCTGGCTGCAGATAAAGTATTAACCTTCTGATACACCGCTTCAGGCAAGCTCACTGAAAGTGTCGATAATTTCCGAATTTAATCTTAGATGGGCGCGGTTTCGTTGAACGTTAGCACGCCCTTTCAACCCTTTTGAGGGATTTTGTCACTTTTGTTTAATCGTTATGCCATTTTTTGATCAAAATCAGCATCCTGTTGCCCCCCCTTTGGTGTTATGCAATGAGTGAAATGTGAACAACATCACGCAGCACTTTCGAGAGAAAGTACGTTGTTTTCAAGAACGGGGTGAAAAATGGCATTAGTGAAGGCGAGTTTAAAGTTATTTGGTGGCGATACGGTGGTAGTGCGCTGTTCTGAGCGCTGCCACATCCACCTGATGAGCGAGAAAAATCACGTCAAAGACACGCAGTCCGACATCTTAAGCGTGCAGGATCGTGATAACGCATGGTTAACCGTACCGTATACCGGCGTCTGGAATGTGCTGATCGACAGCCATAGCCAGTCGCTCGAGCATTCGATAAGTTTTATTGCAGCCTAAGCGTTAAACGCCCGATAAGCACCTGGCTTATCGGGCATACAACATCGGGCGATATTAGGCAAATCCTGGACGCATAACACCTTCCGGCAGATTCTCTCCCAACAATCGTTTGACCGTGATCACCAGATCGTTAAGACAATCATCCTGCATTCCCAGCTTCACCAGTTCTTGTTCCAGTGAGAACAGATACTGGGCGTTGGTGCCTAAAGGTCCGCTCGCCGCGGCGATAAGCGGCGCAATCACCTGCGCGCGCGTGTCTGACTCAAACAGCGGATGACGCGGATCCATAATAAAGACCAGTGCGTTCACCGTCCTGCTGTCATCAAGCGCCAACTGACACCAGGTCGGCAGATAACAGCCGGTGATCATTTCTCGCTTCCACAGCAGTGAAAGCTCTTGTTCCAGGGACGCGTCCGGTAAACGGTAGGCCACACCGGTGGTGCGTCCGCCCTCTTTCAGGGCCAGCATACGTCCTGGCTGGCACGCCGTTCCTCGCCCCGCCGTCAGGCGCAGGCAAAAGGCACGGTGCCAGCCGACTAACGTCCCGGTACAGGACTCTTCAAATTCTAAGGCCGGGTTCCACATCAACGATCCATAACCGAAGATCCACACCGGTCCATCATCTGGTCGGCATGCAAGCGTGGCGGCCAGTGAGGCTGCCCGTTGTTCCGCTGACCAGAGTAGTGATTCTTCAATAGCACCAAATGCCGTCTTACAGTCGGCATTCAATAAAAAATCACGCGTTAACACCTTACACCTCCGCCACTGCTGCTTCCCTGCGACAACTTTTTTGACGCCTTCCGGGCTTTTTTACTGCTCATTTTGAAACCAATAGCTGGACAATAGGCAATTCACCGCTCGCTTGCAAGCCAGCAACGGCGCGGCGTAGCACGATTCGCTAACGCCTGATGCAAGCTAGTTCATAAAGGCATTATAATTGATACTGTTACGCCTTTTTATGCCATTTATTATCATCACCTTTTTGATAATCATTTTTGACCGCGGCCCACGCCACCTTGTGTGCCGTCTCTTCACGGGTAGCATCGTCACGGCGGTCAGATTTATCTTTATATTGTTCCCAGGCGCTGTTGAAAGCTTCTTTGTAGATGTCCTGAGCATGGGCTGGCAGAACATGCTGCACGCTTTCAGGCAGATCGCTTTTGGATTTATATGGCATTGTGAACTCCTCTTTTTAGGCTAAACCTTAAGTGTGGTTAACAATGCGGTGATGCGCCAATAATGGGCATTTATAGAAAATTTCTTCATCTAACCTTCTGTTAATTAAACAGTCTATAAACTAGAACTTTGTTTTTGACCGCTTTGAGAGGAAAAATAAGCGATGTAGTAAAATTTCGTAAAATGTCACCTACAAAACCAGGTTTTCTGTTATTTTTTACATTCTTTAATACTTTTTATAATTATATACCCTAAATAATTCGAGTTGCTTAAAGGTGGCAAGGGAGTGAATCCCCCGTCACATAGATAACTATGTGACGGGGGTGAGCGAGCGTAGCCAACGCATAAGCAACTTGAAGTATGACGGGTATAAATACCTGCAGAGACGGAGAATTAATTCAATGACACACGTACATGAGGCGGTAAAAACCCGCCACAAGGAGACCTCTCTCGTCTTCCCGATTTTGGCACTGGTAGTACTGTTCTTATGGGGGAGCAGTCAGTCACTACCAGTGGTCATCGGCATTAATGCGCTGGCCCTTATTGGTATATTAAGCAGTGCATTCAGTGTTGTCCGTCATGCGGATGTATTAGCACACCGACTTGGCGAACCCTACGGGTCGCTGATCCTCAGCCTGTCCGTTGTTATTCTTGAAGTCAGCTTAATCTCCGCATTAATGGCGACCGGCGATGCAGCGCCTACGCTCATGCGCGATACGCTATATTCAATCATTATGATCGTAACCGGCGGCCTGGTCGGTTTTTCATTACTGTTAGGTGGCCGTAAATTTGCCACTCAGTATATGAATCTGTTTGGTATTAAGCAGTATTTAATCGCCCTGTTTCCGCTGGCCATTATTGTACTGGTGTTCCCGATGGCTTTACCGGGTGCAAATTTCACTACCGCGCAGGCGCTATTAGTGGCATTAATTTCTGCGGCGATGTACGGCGTATTTTTGCTGATACAAACTAAAACGCACCAGAGTCTGTTCATTTACGAGCATGAAGACGAGGGTGACGACGACGACCCGCATCACGGTAAACCGTCAGCACATAGCAATTTGTGGCACGCTGCCTGGCTTATCATTCATCTGATCGCCGTTATTGCCGTGACCAAGATGAACGCCAGCCCGCTGGAGACATTGCTGACTGAACTGAATGCCCCAGTGGCATTTACCGGTTTCCTGGTCGCATTGCTGATCCTCTCTCCTGAAGGCCTCGGCGCGCTGAAAGCGGTTCTGAGTAATCAGGTACAGCGGGCGATGAATTTATTCTTCGGTTCGGTGTTAGCCACCATTTCACTGACCGTTCCGGTAGTGACTCTGATCGCATGGGCAACCGGGAATGATTTGGTCTTTGCGCTGGGCGCGCCAGAGATGATTGTGATGGTTTCATCACTGGTACTGTGCCACATCTCTTTCTCCACCGGACGCACCAACGTGCTTAACGGTGCGGCGCATCTGGCGCTGTTTATCGCCTATCTGATGACGATATTTGCCTGATTAGTCTTTCTGATAGAACCCACGGCCCTTCTCAGGGCCGTTTTCTTTTACCGCTCACAGCTCCGGATAAACCTGTTGACCATCGACAAACGTTAATAACGACTCCGTTTGGTGGAATTTGTCTGCCGGAATAGCCATAATATCCTGATTAAGCACCGCAAAATCGGCGAGCTTACCTGCCTGCAAACTTCCCCTCTGCTGTTCTGCAAAAGCTATCCAGGCGGCATTGAGGGTATACATTTTTAATGCATCTTCTCGGCTTAACTGGCACGTATCATGACGTACCGAACCGTCGAGCGTTTTACCTGTTACATGATATTCAATGGCATGCCATACTCCTGCAACGCCAATTCGCGTCGCATCCGTACCACCTACAACGATAACCCCCTGCTCTGATGCGGGTTGATATGAGGCACCGCCTGATTAAGTTCCCATTTTCCTCATCATATTTATCTACCTTATCATGTGATGATCATCTGGAAAGCTGATGCCGCACCGCTACGCTGGCGATTCGCGCGCTGGCTAGCAGACGTTCGAACGAATGCCCGCAACGCGCTTTTCCCGACAGGCCAAGCATTGTGGTACTGACGTAATCAGTCAGGCTGTCAGCCTCTTTAGGATGCCGCTGTGCGATAAAGTCGTGAATTTTATGTTCGGCAGCCGAGTAGAAATTCCGCGCGACCTTCCGCGCCTGCGGATCGTTACTGTGCGTGCCCTCCAGGACCAAACATCCCGGCGCATGCGGATCTGCGGCATAACGTCGCGCCGCCTCTTCAAGCAGATCGGTAAGACATGCAGAAACGGGTTTGTCGGGGCGAAGAATGTCATCAAAAGGGATCGCCTCAGTTTGTACGTAGCGGTCAAGAACACGTTTATAAAGACCGATTTTGTTCCCAAAAGCAGCATAGAAACTGGGGGGCTTGATCGACAACGCCGCGGTGACATCCGCCACGCTAACCGCGTCATAGCCATGTGCGTGAAACAAGGGTTGTACTTTGGCAACGGCCATTTCTGGATCAAAATTACGTGGGCGTCCAGGTGCTCGAGTGCATTTTGTAGTGTTCATTACAAATCCATTGACAGAAAACTGTGCACCTATTATATATCGATCACTACATAATTGTTCAAGGAGTACCTCATGTCTTCTTTTAATGGCAAGTCAGTTCTGGTTCTTGGCGGCAGTCGTGGGATTGGCGCGGCTATCGTGCGCCGTTTTGCCGCGGATGGCGCATCGGTTACCTTTACCTATTCAGGCTCCCCTGACGCTGCCAAAGCGCTTGCTGATGAGACGGGTACCCAGACAGCGCAAACCGATAGCGCCGATCGTAACGCCGTCATCAACCGGGTACGCGAAAGCGGCCCGCTGGACGTGCTGGTAGTTAATGCAGGCATTATTCTGTTTGGTGATGCGCTGGAGCAGGATCCGGATGACGTGGAGCGCCTGTTCCGGATTAACATTCACTCCCCATACTATGCGGCCGTGGAAGCGGCACGACAGATGCCTGACGGCGGACGCATTATCATTATTGGTTCTGTGAATGGCGACCGTATGCCTCTTGCTGGCCTGGCCTCTTATGCGGTGAGCAAATCAGCGCTGCAAGGGCTGGCCCGGGGGCTGGCACGTGATTTTGGACCGCGGGGCATTACGGTAAACGTGGTTCAACCAGGCCCTATTGATACCGATGCCAACCCGGAAGATGGCCCACTGAAAGAGGTGATGCACAGTTTTATGGCGCTAAAACGACATGGCCGTCCAGAGGAAGTTGCGGGAATGGTTGCCTGGCTTGCAGGCCCTGAGGCTGGATTTGTGACGGGGGCAATGCATACAATTGATGGTGCGTTTGGCGCCTGACGCCCACCCTTAACACTTTTCTCAAACAGCAGTCCGAAGAGATATCTCTCCGGACTGCAACACTTTCTTAGTTCTCAGTATCCAGCTCGTCGAAGCTTTTAACCAGGTCATCAATCGCTTTAATCTGGGTCAGGAACTGTTCCAGTTTCGCCAGCGGCAGCGCGGATGGACCGTCGCATTTCGCATTGGCTGGATCCGGATGTGCTTCAATAAACAGACCGGCCAGACCTACTGCCATACCTGCGCGCGCCAGTTCGGTAACCTGCGCACGACGACCGCCGCTTGCTGCGCCAAACGGGTCACGGCATTGCAGCGCATGGGTAACGTCAAAAATCACCGGCGAGTTGCCAGAAACTTTCTTCATCACGCTGAAGCCCAGCATATCCACAACCAGATTGTCATAACCAAAGTTCGCGCCACGGTCGCAAAGAATTACTTTGTCGTTGCCGCCTTCATGGAATTTGTCCACGATATTGCCCATCTGGCCCGGGCTTACGAACTGCGGTTTTTTCACGTTGATAACGGCACCGGTTTTCGCCATCGCTTCCACCAGATCGGTCTGACGAGCGAGGAAGGCCGGCAGCTGAATCACATCCACCACGTCAGCAACAGGCTGAGCCTGGCTGGCTTCGTGAACGTCGGTGATCACTTTTACGCCAAAAGTCTGCTTCAGTTCCTGGAAGATTTTCATCCCTTCTTCAAGGCCCGGTCCACGGTAAGAGTGGATGGAAGAACGGTTGGCTTTATCAAAGGAGGCTTTGAACACGTAAGGGATACCCAGCTTTTGAGTAACGGTTACGTAGTGCTCACAAATGCGCATCGCCAGATCGCGGGATTCCAGCACGTTCATTCCGCCAAACAGCACGAACGGCAGGTCATTTGCCACGTTGATGTCGCCAATGCTAACCACTTTTTGTTTCATAGGATCGCCTTAAACGGTAGGTAAAGTGTCATTAATCAATGCAATACAATTTGCTTGTGCGAAATAGTATTAATCTGCGCACGAATCATTTCGCTGATCGGGTCTTCCGGACACTGTTCAACGAAATAACTTAAATCGGTCAGCGCAACATGTTCACACTCCAGTTGCGCGTAAATTAATCCACGATCGCGTATTTCATACGGATCTTCAGGATTAAACTGTAATAGTGCTTCGCTGGCACGCAGCGCCAGCTCCATTTGCCGCTCTTCCATCAGCGATGATTTCAGCGTGTCGAGCAGCTTACGAATTACTTCTGCATTATCCGCCTCATCCAGGTCTTCGTTAAACAGCTCCGCGACCGGGCTGATATTCCCCTTCAGCCACACTTCCAGCGTGTGCTCATTTAACGTTTCTCCATTGAACGGATTGATTAGCCACATTTCGCCATCGAGCGATTCAATACGCAGGATGAGTTGTGTCGGGAAAATCACCGGCACCAGCGGCAGCTCCAGTCGGTTGGCAATCCACAATAAGATCGCACCCAGGGATACGGCGCTGCCCTGACGATTTTTCAGTACCTGATCAAGCCATAGTGCATCAGAAAGACGATAGACGCCGTGGGTATCCGTAAACCCCCATTCGCCGTAAAAAAGTGCCAGCAGTTTTTCCAGTTGCTCATCCTGAGACAGGAGCTGGCTAATTTCTTCTTGCGCCAGACTGACCAGACGTTCCAGTTCGTCATAGACAGTTTGTGTTGGAAAATCCAGACGGATAGACTCCGACGCCAGGATCATCCCATCACACAATGGCGCTTTATTAAATTCGAAATCAGCTAACGACCTCATGCTTACCCCAGTAACGGTATTTTTGTGGTGGCGAGTTTAATGATGATGTACAGCACCACCAGCGCCAGCGGAAAAGCGATTAATCGCGCCTGCTGACTGCGCGCCCGACGATAATCGAGCGCAATAAAACCCAAAACGATGTAAATGATAACCCCAAACAGCTTTTCAGTCAGCCATGTCCCGTGCTCAGTGAATGGCAGGATGTGCGCTTTAACCATTAACGCTACGCCGCTGAGTAATAAAACGGTATCGACAACCGGCGGCACGATGCGCGTCCAGCGCGCGCAGGCAAGGCGCGAGTCGGTGTAACGCCACCAAAATCGCAGGATCAGCAAACCAACCGAAAGCGCAATGCTGATGAGATGGACGTTGAGTAACACACCGAAGGTACTCATGATGGGATGCGTCCAAGCGTAATTCGCTCGTTGCCGCCATAGTCACGACAGGTTTCAACTGCCACGTAACCCGCACGAGTAAAGGCATCACGGACGGCCTCGCCCTGCTGCCAACCATGTTCCAGCAACAGATAGCCGCCGGGGGTTAACATGCGCTGAGACTGGTCGATGATATGCACGATATCCGCCAGCCCCTGAGCGCCCGCCACCAGCGCCGACAGCGGTTCAAAGCGAACGTCGCCTTGCGCCAGGTGCGGATCCTGTTCGTCGATATACGGCGGATTGCTGACAATCATGTCAAACTGCTGTCCCTGCAATGCGCTGAACCAGTTACTTTGCAGCACGCAAACATTGTCGATGCCCAGTTGCTGCTTGTTGCGAATGGCCAGTGCCACGGCATCGGGCATGCGGTCTACGGCAGTCACTGCACAATCCGGACGCTCGGTTGCCAGCGCCAACGCAATGGCACCCGTGCCGGTTCCCAAATCAAGAATACGACACGCTGAGGCCGGCAGGCGAGCCAGCGCCTGCTCCACCAGACACTCGGTATCCGGACGCGGAATAAGCGTGGCTGGAGACACAAACAGCGGCAGCGACCAGAACTCACGCACGCCGGTTAAGTGTGCCACCGGCTCTCCCCGCTGACGCCGCTCCAGTAGCGTATCAAGCTGTTGACGCTGCGCCTCGGTTAACTCCGTTTCGCCGAAAGCCAGAATAAAGGTGCGCCCTTTGCCAGTAACGAACTCGAGTAAAATCTCGGCGTCACGGCGCGGGCTTTCGCTTGCCTGTAATTGGCTTATCGCTTCACGCAGCCAGTGCTGATAATCCATTAATCCTGCTCGGACAATGCCGCCAGTTGATCGGCCTGGTATTCCTGGACAATCGGCTCAATGAGCATATCCAGTTTGCCTTCCATCGCTTCATCCAGACGGTAGAGCGTCAGGTTAATGCGGTGATCGGTCACACGACCCTGCGGGAAGTTATAGGTACGGTTACGATCGCTGCGATCGCCACTGCCCAACAGGTTGCGGCGTTCAGAGGCTTCCGCCTGTTGACGTCTTGCCACTTCTGCGGCACGAATTCGCGCCCCCAGCACCGACATCGCTTTAGCTTTGTTTTTATGCTGTGAACGTTCGTCCTGGCATTCCACTACGATACCGGTCGGTAAGTGGGTAATACGGATTGCGGAGTCGGTGGTGTTAACGTGCTGACCGCCCGCGCCTGATGAACGGAAGGTGTCAATACGCAGATCGGCCGGGTTGATGTCCGGCAGTTCGGCATCCGGCAGTTCCGGCATAACCGCGACCGTACAGGCCGAGGTATGAATACGCCCCTGCGATTCCGTCGCAGGTACGCGCTGCACGCGATGGCCGCCAGACTCAAACTTCAGTCGCCCGTAAACGCCTTCGCCGCTAATCTTGGCAATGACTTCTTTAAACCCGCCATGCTCGCCTTCGCTGGCGCTCATGATCTCAACCCGCCAGCGACGCGATTCAGCGTAACGGCTGTACATGCGGAACAGATCGCCGGCAAACAGCGCCGCTTCATCACCACCGGTTCCCGCGCGCACTTCGAGGAAGGCGTTACGTTCGTCATCGGGATCTTTAGGTAATAGCAGGACCTGCAGATGCTGTTCCAGCTGCTCACATTTCTCTTTTGCCTCGCGCAGTTCATCCTGCGCCATTTCACGCATTTCAGGATCGTCGAGCATCATCTGAGCCGTCTCGATATCTTCCTGAACCTGTTGCCAGTCCGTAAAACAGCGAGATACATCGCTTAATTGCGCATATTCGCGCGACAGCGCACGAAAGCGATCCTGGTCTGCGATAGTACCCGCATCACCGAGCAGCGCCTGAACTTCTTCATGGCGTTCATGCAGGGCTTCCAGTTTGGCAACGATAGAAGGCTTCATAGGCGTAAATGCACCCTGTAAAAATAAGATTGGTGTGCTGCTACTCCAGCCCGAGGCTGTCGCGCAGAATATTCAGGCGTTCACTATCCCCGTCACGGGCGGCCTGTTGAAGTGATTTGGTTGGTGCATGAATCAGGCGATTGGTCAGTTTCCAGGCCAGATCCTGCATAATGGCTTGCGCATCACCGCCCTGTTGAAGAGCGGCCAACGCTTTGGCGGTCAGTTCATCACGGATCTGTTCTGACTGACTGCGATACTCGCGGATAGTGTCGCTTGCGCCCTGGGCGCGTAGCCAGGCCATAAACTCGCTGGCTTCCTGCTCCACTATCGTTTCGGCTTCCACCGCCGCCGCTTTGCGCTGGGCCAGGTTATGCGAAATGATGCTTTGCAGGTCATCAACGCTGTACAGATAGGCGTTAGACAATTTACCCACTTCCGGCTCGACATCGCGCGGTACGGCGATATCCACCAGCAACATAGGCTGATTGCGGCGGTTTTTAAGCGCACGTTCCACCATTCCTTTGCCGATAATCGGCAGCGGACTGGCGGTAGAACTGATAATGATATCGGCATCCTGTAAACGCGCGTCTATATCACTCAGTGAAATCACCTCGGCGCCGACTTCATCCGCCAGCACCTGCGCACGCTCGCGAGTACGGTTGGCGATGATCATCTTCTTCACTTTGTGCTCGCGCAGATGTCGCGCTACCAGCTCAATGGTTTCGCCCGCACCGACTAACAGCACGGTTACCGTGGAGAGCGATTCAAATATCTGCCGCGCCAGGGTACAGGCGGCAAACGCCACCGACACGGCGCTGGCGCCGATGTCAGTTTCTGTACGTACACGTTTTGCGACAGAGAATGATTTCTGGAACATGCGTTCCAGCGCACTGGCGTTCAGGTGACCTTTTTGCGAATCCGCAAACGCTTTTTTCACCTGCCCAAGAATTTGCGGTTCACCGAGCACCAGTGAATCCAGACCGCTGGCAACACGCATCAAATGACTGACCGCGTCGTTGTCCTGGTGCCAGTACAAGCTGTTGCGCAGATCTTCTTCATTGAGGTTATGGTATTCACACAGCCAGCGAACCAGCGCTTCTTGCAGGTTATCCTGCTCTTCAACGCTGAGATACAGCTCCGTGCGGTTACACGTCGACAGCACTACCCCGCCCTGCACCATCGGCTGCGCGAGCAGGCTGTCCAGCGCCTGATCGAGCGTATCCGGCGAAAACGTTACGCGTTCTCGCAGCGATACAGGTGCCGTTTTATGGTTAATACCAAGCGCTAAAAGGGTCATGTGTGCGGGAATAGTACCAGCGTTGATAAGGTTAGACTGGGTGCATCATACAGGATGCGTGCGGTCAATAAAAGAGACTGACCCCTTTTGGAGTAATAGCTTAGTGCACAAATTTAAGCGATTTAAGATAACTTGAACGTAGACGATGTCTGATGGCGGCGCTAGCATTAAGAGTTATAACTGCAACGTATCTCAAGGATTTGTCATCATTATGACCCTGCCTGATTTTCGCCTGATTCGCCTGCTGCCGCTGGCGGCCCTGGTTCTTACTGCCTGTACGCTCAACGCGCCTAAAGGTCCCGGTAAAAGCCCCGATTCTCCGCAGTGGCGCCAGCACCAACAGGAAGTTCGCGCCCTGAACCAGTATCAGACGCGTGGTGCGTTTGCCTATATTTCCGATCAACAGAAAGTGTATGCCCGCTTTTTCTGGCAGCAAACCGGTCAGGATCGCTATCGTCTCCTGCTGACCAACCCACTGGGCAGCACGGAACTGGAACTTAATGCGCAGCCTGGCAACGTCGAACTGGTCGATAACAAAGGCAAACATTACACCGCCGACGACGCTGAAGAGATGATCGGCAAACTGACCGGCATGCCTATCCCATTAAACAGCCTGCGCCAGTGGATCCTTGGACTGCCAGGTGACGCCACCGATTATAAGCTCGACGACCAATATCGTCTGAGTGAAGTGAACTACAGCAAAGACGGTAAAAACTGGAAAGTGGTCTATAGCGCCTACGACAGCAAAACCCAGCCAGCGATGCCAGCAAACATGGAGCTGTCCGACGGCTCCCAGCGTATTAAGCTGAAAATGGATAACTGGATTGTGAAATGATGACCCATTGGCCCTCTCCGGCAAAACTGAATTTGTTTTTATACATCACCGGACAGCGTGCGGACGGTTACCACACGCTGCAGACCTTATTTCAGTTTCTTGATTATGGCGACACGATAGATATTGCACCGCGTAGCGACGGCGAAATTCACCTGTTAACCCCAGTGGAAGGCGTTGCACATGAAGACAATCTGATCGTCCGTGCGGCACGTTTGCTGATGAAAGCGGCATCTGAAAACAATCGCCTTCCCAAAGGGAGCGGTGCGGACATCAGTATCGACAAACGCCTGCCGATGGGCGGCGGTCTTGGCGGAGGTTCGTCTAATGCGGCAACCGTTCTGGTGGCGCTGAACCATCTCTGGCAGTGCGGACTTTCAGTTGATGAACTGGCGGCACTCGGCTTAACGCTGGGGGCGGATGTTCCCGTATTCGTGCGCGGCCATGCGGCCTTTGCCGAAGGCGTTGGCGAAATTCTGACGCCGGTCGAGCCTGAGGAAAAGTGGTATCTGGTTGCTCATCCGGGAGTCAGTATTCCGACACCGGTGATTTTTAACGATCCCGACCTCCCGCGCAACACGCCAAAAAGGTCAATAAAAACGTTACTAAAATGTGAATTCGGCAATGATTGCGAGGTTATCGCAAGAAAACGTTTTCGCGAGGTTGATGCGGCGCTTTCCTGGCTGTTAGAATACGCGCCGTCGCGCCTGACTGGTACAGGGGCTTGTGTCTTTGCTGAATTTGACACTGAGTCTCGTGCTCGCCAGGTGCTTGAGCAAGCCCCGGAATGGCTCAAAGGCTTTGTGGCGAAAGGCGTCAACCTCTCCCCATTGCACAGAGCGTTACTCTAAATCCTTCGGATTTCAGGAAGATGGCGAAATGACGAATCGCCAGGTGCATACAACTTCAGTATGTAACTGGTGTGAGGAATTGATGCCAGCGCAAATGAAACGCGAAAGATAAAGAGTAAGCCGGGCAAGCTGAGTTGCGGTGACAACGTCACCCTGTTCCAGACGTTGCATCGCGCTCTTTAATACACCGCATGGAGAGGATACTGCCTGGCCCGCACAGTTTTCGGCAGATTCTTTCCACCAATGGACGCATGCCTGAGGTTCTTCTCGTGCCTGATATGAAGCTTTTTGCTGGTAACGCCACCCCGGAACTAGCACAACGTATTGCCAACCGCCTGTACACTTCACTCGGCGACGCCGCTGTAGGTCGCTTTAGCGACGGCGAAGTCAGCGTACAAATTAATGAAAATGTACGCGGTGGTGATATTTTCATCATCCAGTCCACTTGTGCCCCTACTAACGACAACCTGATGGAATTGGTCGTTATGGTTGATGCGCTGCGCCGTGCTTCCGCAGGCCGTATCACCGCCGTTATTCCTTACTTCGGCTATGCACGTCAGGATCGTCGCGTACGTTCCGCTCGTGTACCGATTACCGCTAAAGTCGTCGCTGATTTCCTGTCCAGCGTTGGCGTTGACCGCGTCCTCACCGTTGACCTGCATGCTGAACAGATCCAGGGCTTCTTTGACGTACCGGTTGATAACGTATTCGGTAGCCCGATCCTGTTAGAAGACATGCTGCAGCTGAACCTGGACAACCCGATTGTGGTTTCTCCGGATATCGGTGGCGTCGTGCGTGCCCGCGCTATCGCTAAACTGCTGAACGATACCGACATGGCTATCATCGACAAACGTCGCCCTCGTGCGAACGTTTCTCAGGTGATGCACATTATCGGTGACGTTGCTGGTCGTGACTGTGTTCTGGTTGATGACATGATCGATACCGGCGGTACGCTGTGCAAAGCAGCAGAAGCACTGAAAGAACGTGGTGCTAAACGCGTATTTG
Source organism: Citrobacter sp. Cpo012 (assembly GCF_030333015.1). Classification (NCBI taxonomy): domain Bacteria; kingdom Pseudomonadati; phylum Pseudomonadota; class Gammaproteobacteria; order Enterobacterales; family Enterobacteriaceae; genus Citrobacter; species Citrobacter sp. Cpo012. Next base: position 27,183 of record NZ_JAOWGR010000030.1, read on the forward strand.
CTTACGCCACTCACCCGATCTTCTCAGGTAATGCGGCAAACAACCTGCGCAACTCAGTGATTGATGAAGTCGTTGTCTGTGACACTATTCCACTGACTGACGAAATCAAAGCGCTGCCAAACGTGCGTACATTGACCCTGTCGGGTATGCTGGCCGAAGCGATTCGTCGTATCAGCAACGAAGAATCCATCTCTGCTATGTTCGAGCATTAATCGAGCCCGGCTCAAAAACCCGCTGCGGCGGGTTTTTTTATCTGCAATACTTATTTGTATGACTTATGCCTCCTTCACCTGCCATTTAGTTGACAGATGATGCGCTCATGGATGAAACATTATTGTGAACAGATTATTTTCCTCACATGTGATGCCTTTCCGCGCCCTCATCGACGCTTGTTGGAAAGAAAAATATACTGCCTCTCGCTTTACCCGTGACCTGATCGCCGGGATAACCGTTGGGATCATCGCCATTCCGCTGGCAATGGCCCTGGCAATAGGCAGTGGCGTTGCGCCGCAGTACGGCCTGTATACCTCAGCCGTCGCTGGGATTGTTATCGCCCTTACCGGGGGATCGCGCTTTAGCGTATCTGGCCCAACCGCCGCCTTCGTGGTGATTCTGTATCCGGTGTCGCAACAGTTTGGGCTGGCAGGCCTGCTGGTTGCCACGCTCATGTCCGGGATATTCCTGATCCTTTTCGGCCTCGCTCGTTTTGGCCGCCTGATCGAATATATCCCCGTGTCGGTAACGTTAGGTTTTACATCGGGTATTGGTATCACCATCGGTACCATGCAGATTAAAGATTTTCTTGGCCTGCAGATGGCCCATGTCCCGGAGCACTATCTGCAGAAGGTCGGCGCGCTATTTATGGCCTTGCCGACCATCAACGTTGGCGATGCCGCCATTGGCGTAGTGACGCTGGGGATCCTGATTTTCTGGCCGCGCCTGGGGATCCGACTGCCGGGTCACCTTCCCGCACTGCTGGCAGGCTGCGCGGTAATGGGTATCGTGAACCTGACCGGCGGCCATGTCGCCACCATTGGTTCTCAGTTCCACTACATTCTGGCTGACGGCTCACAGGGTAATGGTATCCCGCAGTTGCTGCCGCAGCTGGTCCTGCCGTGGAATATGCCGGAGTCAAACTTTACCCTGAGCTGGAGCTCGTTACAGGCGCTGTTACCGGCAGCCTTCTCGATGGCGATGCTGGGGGCAATTGAATCTCTGCTGTGCGCCGTCGTACTCGATGGGATGACCGGCACCAAGCATAAAGCTAACAGCGAGTTGATTGGCCAGGGGCTGGGTAACATCGTGGCACCGTTCTTTGGCGGTATCACCGCCACAGCGGCAATTGCCCGCTCTGCGGCAAACGTCCGCGCCGGGGCGACCTCGCCAATCTCTGCGGTTATCCACGCGATTCTGGTGATCCTTGCCCTGCTGGTACTTGCACCGCTGCTTTCCTGGTTACCGCTTTCCGCCATGGCCGCCCTGCTGCTGATGGTGGCATGGAACATGAGTGAAGCGCATAAAGTGGTGGATTTGCTGCGCCATGCACCGAAAGACGACATCATTGTCATGCTGATGTGTATGTCGCTGACGGTACTGTTCGACATGGTTATTGCCATCAGTGTCGGTATCGTTCTCGCCTCTCTGCTGTTTATGCGTCGTATTGCGCGCATGACTCGCCTGGCGCCGGTCAACGTAGACGTACCGGACGATGTACTGGTGCTGCGCGTTATTGGTCCGCTGTTCTTTGCCGCGGCGGAAGGATTATTTACCGATCTCGAGTCACGTATTGAAGGTAAACGCATCGTAGTCTTGAAGTGGGACGCGGTCCCGGTACTGGATGCCGGTGGTCTGGACGCTTTCCAACGCTTTGTAAAACGTCTGCCGGAAGGTTGTGAATTACGCATCAGTAATCTGGAATTCCAGCCGCTACGTACCATGGCGCGCGCGGGCATTCAGCCGATTGCCGGGCGCCTGACGTTCTTCCCGAATAAAGATGCTGCGCTAGCAGATATCCGCTGACGTGTAGCCCGGCCAGGCGAAACGCCGCCGGATTACAAATGACAGACAAAAAAATGGCTCCCGTACGTGGGAGCCATTTTTATAACAAGCTTATTGCTTACGCGTTCAGCAGTTGCTCAGCCGTTGCCTTCACGCTTGCCAGCAGGACTTTAACATCCTCCAGACATACCGTCGGATTGAGCAGCGTTAGCTTCAGGCAGGTGACACCATCTGCTTCGGTCACGCCGACGTTGGCGCTACCTGAAGCCAGAAGAACGTCGCCAATACGCTGGTTCAGCAGCGCGACAAATGCCACGTCGTCACTTTGCGGGCGGAAGCGGAACAGCACGCTTGCCAGCTGCGGCTCCATCACCAGTTCAAGATGCGGCTGGGTTTTGACAAACTCAGCAACATCACGCGCCAGCGTCACACCGTTATCAATGATCTCGGCATACTGCTTTTTGCCCAGCGCTTCGAGGCCCATCCACAGCTTCAGCGCATCGAAACGACGCGTGGTCTGCAGCGACTTCGATACCAGGTTTGGTACGCCAGCCTCTTCATCGAAATCAGAGTTCAGGTACGCCGCCTGGTAACGCATCAGCTCGTAGTGGCGCGCATCTTTTAACAGGAACGCACCGCAACTGATGGTCTGGAAGAACTGCTTGTGGAAATCCAGCGTCACGGAATCTGCCAGTTCAAGGCCGTTCAGGAAGTCACGGTACTTATCAGAAAGCAGTAACGCCCCGCCCCATGCCGCATCCACGTGCATCCAGATCTGATGTTCTGCAGCCAGCGCTGCAATATCCGCTAACGGATCGATTGCGCCCGCATCGGTAGTACCGGCAGTGGCGACGATTGCCATCACCTGCTCACCGTTGGCTTTCGCCTGGGCCAGCTTGTCTTTCAGGTCAGCCAGATCCATGCGTGAAAACGCATCGGTCTTCACCTGGGTGACGGAACGGTAGCCCAGCCCCATCAGCGCCATGTTCTTCTGCACGGAGAAGTGCGCGCTTTCAGAGCAGAACACTTTGATTTTACTCAGATCACCGGTCAGACCATCCTGCTGAATGGAGTGCCCCTGGCGAGCGAAGAAAGCATCACGCGCCAGCATCAGGCCCATCAGGTTACTCTGCGTACCGCCGCTGGTGAATACGCCCGCATCGCCTGTCGGGTATCCAACCTGCTCACGCAACCACTCGATCAGCTTGATCTCAATGATGGTGGCCGACGGGCTCTGGTCCCAGGAGTCCATACTCTGGTTGGTGGCGTTGATCAGCACTTCCGCCGCCTGGCTAATTACCAGGCTCGGGCAGTGCAGATGCGCCACGCACTGCGCATGGTGAACCAACAAGCTGTCTTTGAGAAAGTATTCAACCGCACGCTCAATAGCGGCCTGGTTGCCCAGGCCCTGAGACGTAAAATTCAGGTTGATACGTTCACGCAGTTGCTCAACGGTTTTACCCTGATACATCTCAGGCTGCTTCAACCATTCAACGACCGCTTGCGTACTCTGCTCGATAGCGTCCTGATAAGCTGCAATGCTTTGCGCCGAGCCGGACAGAATCGGGTTTACGTCTGACATTCGATCCAACTCCGTTTAAACCGGCTTCACGCCAGCGCCCAGCAGGGCGTTTTCGAATTTATCGAGGAAGATTTCCAGCTCAGCGTTGGTGATCAGCAGTGACGGCAGCAGGCGCAGCACGCACCCGTTGCGGCCACCACGCTCCAGAATCAGCCCATTTTCGAAGCATTTTTTCTGCAGCAACGCGGACAGCTCGCCATCGGCCGGGTAGCAGCCCATGTGATCCTGTGCTTCGTTCGGCTTCACGATTTCCAGGCCGATCATCAGACCCAGACCGCGCACCTGGCCAATAACCGGGTAGCGTTTCTGCAGGTCAGCCAGTTTGCCTTTCAGCCACTCGCCCTGGGCAGCAACTTTATCGGCAATCTTGTCATCTTTGAGGATCTTCAGCGTTGTCAGACCGGTCGCCATCGCCAACTGGTTGCCGCGGAAAGTACCAGTGTGGTGGCCCGGAGCCCACGCATCGAACTGCTTTTTAATGCCCAGCACCGCCAGTGGCAGACCGCCGCCAACCGCTTTGGACATCACGATGATATCTGGCTCAATACCGGCATGTTCGAAGGCGAACAGTTTACCGGTACGTGCAAAGCCCGCCTGAACTTCATCGATGATCAGCAGAATGCCATGTTCCTGCGTCACTTTACGAATGCGTTGCAGCCACTCGACCGGAGCCGGATTCACGCCACCTTCACCCTGCACCGCTTCAAGGATCACGGCAGCCGGTTTACGCACGCCGCTTTCAACGTCGTTGATCAGGTTTTCGAAGTAGTAGGTTAATGCTTTAACGCCAGCGTCGCCGCCGATACCCAGCGGGCAACGGTATTGATGCGGATACGGCATAAACTGCACTTCCGCCATCATGTTGCTGACCGCTTCTTTCGGCGACAGGTTGCCGGTCACGGACAGCGCGCCGTGGGTCATCCCGTGGTAGCCACCGGAGAAACTGATGATGCTGGAACGGCCGGTGACTTTCTTCGCCAGCTTCAGCGCCGCTTCAACAGCATCAGCGCCGGACGGACCGGTGAACTGCAGGCAATATTCTTTGCCCTGACCCGGTAATAAAGAAAGTAAATATGATGAGAATTCATCTTTTAACGGCGTGGTAAGGTCAAGCGTATGTAACGGTAAGCCGCTTGTGATGACACTTTGAATGCTCTGCAGCACTTCAGGATGGTTATGACCAAGCGCCAGGGTTCCGGCACCTGCCAGGCAATCAAGATATTGATTATTTTCTACATCAGTAATCCAGACGCCCTGCGCTTTAGCGATCGCTAATGGCAGTTTACGTGGATAGCTGCGGACATTAGATTCAAACTCAGCCTGTCTTGCTAAAAAGGTATCATTGCTCTGCGGTAATGAATTAGCACTTAAAGTATCAATACGGACTTTATCCGTCATCATATCACTCCTACAACCAGGTGTAGATTAACGCCTGATTGAATAAATGGTTATAAGGATTACCTGTAAAAAAGCGCGGCTAATATATGTTGTTTTAGCTTAGGACTCAATCATTTATTTTTCGGCATTAAAAATAACAACTTTCTCCTTTAAATTCAAAGCGTAACAACTATTTACCATTACTAAATCCTAAAGAAATATATCTATTTAATTAACAATGTTGTAGCTAATTGCAACGCAGACAATCTAATAAAAACCATGGGATTTTCGTGTTTTTATTATTTTTTTTACACGTTTTTACCATTAATGATGCTCGCGACATCTTGTGATGACATGATTTTTCACTTATTTGTCGATAAATCGAATAAAAAAGTCGATCCCTAAATATAAATCACTTAGTATGGCGCGCTTATTTGCAGGCTATGTAGATAAAATTAATGCGCAGCACCCGATAACGCGTACAGGCGACACGCGTTATCGACAACAGGTATTCCCTGGGTTGTCAGCAGAAATGTTCGCGGGCGGACATTTCGTAAGGCGAACGTCGTTCCCTTATGCCGAGAATGAAAATTTTCTAGCCATACTTTTATGGCGCCCTGATATGAGATTGTTATGACTCGCATTTATCCACCATCCGTCGTTGCCAAATTTGGCGGCACCAGCGTCGCTGATTTTGATGCGATGAACCGCAGCGCCAGCATTGTCCTTGCTGATCAAGATGTCCGTTTAGTCGTTTTGTCTGCTTCTGCAGGCGTGACAAACTTACTGGTTGAGCTTTCTGAAGGTCTGGAAACACATCAACAATTAGATAAGATTGAGACTTTACGCGCCATCCAATACAACATTATTTCCCGCCTGAAGCAGCCGTCCGTTATCAGCACGGAAATCGATAATCTTCTCAAGAATATACGTCGACTTGCACAAACGGCGATGGTTTCGCCGTCTGATGCGTTAAGCGATGAGTTAGTCAGCCATGGCGAGCTGATGTCCTCGCTACTGTTTACTGAGGTCTTACGTGAACGGCATGCCGAGGCCGGGTGGTTTGACGCCCGCAGCGTGATGCGTACTAACTCGAACTTCGGCTGCGCCGAACCCGAGCTTGGCACACTGCACCACCAGGTGGAGACTCACCTGCGCCCTCGTCTTGAGCAAGCGATTATGGTGACTCAGGGATTTATCGGGCGTGATGCCGCAGGGCACACCACTACGCTTGGGCGCGGCGGTAGTGATTACACGGCTACGCTTCTCGGTGAGGCGCTTCACGCCACACGCGTTGACATCTGGACCGACGTCGCAGGGATCTACACCACCGACCCACGCATTGCACCACGGGCCAAACGAATCGACCATATATCATTTTCCGAGGCCAGCGATATGGCCGCCTACGGTGCGAAGGTCCTCCACCCGGCGACACTGCTCCCGGCAATGCGTAAAAGCATTCCGGTCTTTGTTGGCTCAAGTAAGGATACTACCGCCGGAGGTACGCTGGTGCACAACACCACCGATAATCCACCTCGCTATCGTGCGCTCGCCGTGCGTCGTAAACAGACGCTGTTGCGGTTACACAGCCTGGAGACGCAACCTTCCTGTTCTTTCCTGGCGCAGTCCTTCGCCATTTTAGCTCGCCATGCGGTCACGGTGGATTTGGTTACAACCTCAGAGAATAGTATTGCGCTGGCGCTGGACGCCACTCATGCAACCTCAGGTGAAGACCATGTGCTGACCACCGCATTGTTTACCGCCTTGTCCTCCCACTGTCGTGTGGAAGTGGAAACCGGGCTGGCGCTGGTCACTTTGGTGGGGAATCAACTCACACAGGCTGCGGGAGTTTGCAAAGACGTTTTTGCCTGGCTTGAAGAGCATACGGTACGAATGATTTGCCATGGGGCGTCAAACGACAACCTGAGTATCCTGTTGCCGGCTGACAATGCAGACAGCGCGATCAAAGCGTTACATTATCGGTTATTCGAATAACGCTTCTTTGTAGTATGCCACCAAAGGTAGAAGTCGTTTAATCCAGTACTGACGAACAAGCAGAGCCCTGGTTTTTAAACCAGGACTTTGTGTTCAAACAACTGCACTCCGAGTTGGGAGAGCTATTTAGTTATGCCGATGATTGGTATCACCGCGACGGCAGCGTTTGTCATAGTGGCGCACCCACCAGTAACGATCGCTGATTTGTTCGTGCCCCCCCACTCTGGCACCGGCCAACCAGAGGACTCCACCAACAAAAATACTGAGCACGGCACCATGTGCGAAAAACTGTGGCAGATTAAATTGCGGCAGTTGGTTTAAAATAGAGTAACCAACACCACCCACCATCACCACCAACCCTAAAGCCATGAGCACGTTACCGAGTAACGAAGCGTTTTTGCGTTTCATGTGTCACCTCCGGAACTTTGGGTTGTTACAGGGAATACCCCTAATCCTTATGTGTAAAGTATAGACAACACTGCCGTTCGCAAGTGCGGGAGCGATCACAATTACAAACACTCATGCAACAAAACTTTACAAATAAGCCACTGAACACACTCATTTTCTAATAGTCCATTTGTGCAATTATTCAGCTTTTGGCGATAAGCACGCAGTTTTTTGTCAACAGCAGCGTCAGACAGTAAACTACACGTCGTTTATCGAAACACTCAGGACAAAACACGTGGCGATTAAATTGATTGTCGGCCTGGCAAACCCCGGCGCAGAGTATGCGGCAACGCGACACAATGCAGGCGCATGGTATGTCGATCTGCTGGCAGAAAGATTACGCGCTCCCCTGCGCGATGAGCCGAAATTCTTCGGCTACACCTCCAGAGTTACGCTTGAAGGTGAAGACGTCCGTCTGCTGGTGCCAACCACATTTATGAATCTGAGCGGCAAGGCTGTCGGTGCGATGGCCAGTTTTTATCGTATTAACCCCGATGAAATTTTGGTCGCACACGATGAGTTAGACCTGCCCCCTGGCGTGGCCAAATTTAAGCTTGGCGGCGGTCATGGCGGACATAATGGCCTGAAAGACATCATTAGTAAGTTAGGTAATAACCCCAACTTTCATCGTTTACGCGTTGGAATTGGCCATCCGGGCGATAAAAACAAAGTTGTCGGATTTGTTTTAGGCAAACCGCCTGTTTCAGAACAGAAGTTAATTGATGAAGCAATTGACGAAGCGGCACGTTGTACCGAGATTTTGTTCAAAGACGGCCTGACCAAAGCGACGAGCCGGTTACACACCTTTAAAGCGCAATAAGCAGCGATGTGCGGCATTTTTCTCGCGTGCTGTGTATAATAGGCAAAGTTATTTACATTTCTACAATCTGTTTTCCATAACAGGTTGAATATCAAAAGATTAAGGTGATTTAAACATGGGATTCAAATGCGGTATCGTCGGTTTGCCAAACGTAGGCAAATCCACCCTGTTCAACGCGCTCACAAAAGCGGGTATTGAAGCGGCAAACTTCCCGTTCTGTACTATCGAGCCGAACACCGGTGTTGTCCCGATGCCCGATCCGCGTCTGGATCAGCTGGCCGAAATCGTCAAACCGCAGCGTATCCTGCCAACAACGATGGAATTCGTCGACATCGCCGGTCTGGTAAAAGGCGCGTCTAAAGGTGAAGGCCTGGGTAACCAGTTCCTGACCAACATCCGTGAAACCGAAGCTATCGGCCACGTGGTGCGTTGCTTTGAAAACGACAACATCATCCACGTTAATAACAAAGTGGATCCGGCTGACGACATTGAAGTTATCAATACCGAGCTGGCGTTGTCCGACCTCGACACCTGTGAGCGCGCTATCCATCGCGTGCAGAAAAAGGCCAAAGGCGGCGACAAAGACGCTAAAGCAGAACTGGCTGCGCTGGAAAAATGCCTGCCACAGCTGGAAAACGCTGGCATGCTGCGCGCGCTGAAAACGCTGACTGACGAAGACAAAGCGGCTATCAAATACCTGAGTTTCCTGACGCTGAAGCCAACAATGTACATCGCCAACGTCAACGAAGACGGTTTTGAAAATAACCCGTACCTCGATAAAGTGCGCGAAATCGCGGCTGCCGAAGGTTCTGTTGTGGTTGCCGTTTGCGCAGCCGTTGAAGCTGACATCGCAGAACTGGATGATGCTGACCGTGAAGAATTCATGGCTGAAATGGGTCTGGAAGAGCCGGGTCTGAACCGCGTTATCCGTGCTGGCTACGAATTGCTGAACCTGCAGACCTACTTCACCGCTGGCGTGAAAGAAGTCCGGGCATGGACCATTCCTGTCGGTGCCACGGCTCCGCAGGCAGCCGGTAAAATCCATACCGACTTCGAGAAAGGCTTTATCCGCGCACAAACCATCGCGTTTGAAGATTTCATCACCTATAAAGGTGAGCAAGGTGCGAAAGAAGCTGGGAAAATGCGTGCCGAAGGTAAGGACTATATCGTCAAAGATGGCGATATCATGAACTTCCTGTTCAACGTCTAATAAAATCTACTGTCTCGTGAGGTTTCAACGAATCTCATGAAAATGACAAAACCTATAAAATCCACGCAATTGCGTGGATTTTTCATTTCATAATGTCTCAACTTATTGAATAGGCCCCGTCGTGAGGAAAGAATTTGTCTACGAGCGTGGGGTCAGTCCAACCAGCAGGATTGCCAGGCAAACCACTGGTTGCCTGGCAAAAAGGTCAGGAGACGATTATCAGAAGTTCCATTTCGCGCCGATCATTGCCGCACTGTCATTATAGCCTTTATCACCCACCTGCACGCCGACATTGCCCCACAGGTTGAAACGTGGGCTGACCTGCCCTTCGACACCCACTTTCACCTCACCCAGGTTTTTCGTTCCGGCCTGGCTGACGTTAACGCCGTCCATCCGGGTGCTGAAATCACGGGTATTGTGCAGCCAATTAACTTCGGCAAACGGCTGGAACTCACGCGCTTTACCGTTATCGAGCTGGCTGTGGCCTTTGATCCAGGTTTTCACACCAAGACGCGTTTGCACATTACCGTCACCGCTGCTGGTGATGCGGGTGCCGTTGCTTTCACGGTGATCGTCGGCTTTCACGCCCATCCACACGGCCTGTGCCTGCGGCTGGATATACCATTCGTTGGTCGAACCTTCACGCGTCTGGTATTCCCCCATTTTCCAGGTGTAGCCGGTTTCCACCGAGGCGTTCACCCCTTTCGATTTATAGGATTCGCCCTGCAGACCTTCACCCTTCACGCTGTTGTTAAACCAGTTGTACTGTGCCCAGGTATCGACATACAGCCCGCTGTGCGTCTCGTCGTTGGCATACCAGGTTGAGTAAACCCCGGCGGAATAGCCGTTCACAGACCCTTTCGAACCATACTGCGTACGTGACGTGTGGGTATTGCTGTGGTCGTTGCCGTAACCGGCCATCAGACCAAGATGCCAGCGGTCAAGACCACTCTGGCTCCACTGCGCCACATCACCGCCCAGTTGAACGGCGTAACGGTTGCTCTGCGTTTTGAGCTGCCCGCTGCCATCACGCCAGTTGTTGTGGCCGCCCACGTGACGCATCCACATGCTGGTGACTTTTTGCTCGCCGGTTAACGCGTCGATGAACTGTGTTTCACCCAGGCGATCGTGCAGACGGGTCACAAACAGGGTGTTAGCCGCCGCCAGGTTTGCGGTGTAGCTGCCGCCTTCCGGACGCAGATCCGGCGTTTCTTTATCACCCGGATCCGTGCCCGGGTCCGTTTTGCTGCTGTTCAGATACCAGTTACTGCTGTTTTCACCGGTACCGCGGTTCAGGGTGTAGTCATACGCCCCGGCAACAATACGGCCTTTCTGGGTGAAATCACCGTCGGACGCCCCCTCAACGGTAATAACTTCAATACCGTTGATGGTCGCCGCCCCTTTGCCCCCGGCGTTTGTCACCGTGACATACGTGTTGCCGGAGGTATCGCCTTCCACCACCAGCTTATCGGTGACGGATTTATCGTCGCCGAGCGCGGTGTTAAGCGAAAGCAGCCCGTCGTTACCCGCATAGTTACCCTTAATCACCAGCTGGTTTCCGGCCTGCTTCCCGGAAACCCCGGTAGCCATCGTGCCGCTGTTAGTGACGTTTCCACCCACCGTAAAGGTGTGAGTGCCTGTGCTTTCAGCGGTGCCAACCTGAAGCAGACCGGCGTTGTCGATATCACCCGTCACGCCGCCGAACCCGGATAATTTCCCCTGATCTGCGATAGTGACCTGCGTGCTGCTCAGCACCACTGAAGCGCTCTCGCTGCCCAGTTGCAGTCCGCCCTGCTCAATGTGTGTGCTACCGGTCCACGCGGCATTGTCGCCCACGGTGATGGTGCCGCTGCCGAGTTTGGTGACACTGCCTGCGCCGGTAATGCTGTTGTTCAGCTCCCAGCTACTGGCGCTGTTGAGCACCAGGGAACCGGCGTTTTTCACCGCCGCATCGCCCAGATGTTCAGCCACGGACGCGGTAAGCTGCGATCCACCATCAATGTCAAAGGTTCCGGTAAACTCGCTGTTGTTACCGGCCAGCACCACATCGCTGTCGGTCAGTTCGACACTGCCGTTATCGCTGATGGCGTTGTACAGCACGCCTGCGGCATTACTTAACGCCAGCGTACCGGCCGCCACGATGTCACCAGTACCGAGGCCCAGCGTAGAGTTCAGCAACGCCGTGGCCCCTTCGGCAATCGTGGTTTTCGCGGTCATAGTGCTGTTTTCACCCGTGACAGTCAGCGTTCCTCCGTTCAGGTTGAGCGCGCCGCTACCTGTTAAGGTGCCGTTCGCCTCACCGCCATCCGCAATCGTCAGGCTGCCACCATGGATATTCAGCAAAGAATCGACAGCGGCCGTCAGTTTACCGACCGTCTGGCTGTAGCCGTTCATATCAAAACCAGTGTCAGATGCCAGACGCAGTTCGCTGGTCTGCCCCAGCACGTCGTTGTTATTCATCAGCAGGTTGCCGCTACGCACATCGGTGATGCCGGTGTAGTCGTTATCCATATTGGAAAGTGACACGGTCTGGCCTTTGGCGCTGTCGAATGCCAGGTCGCCGGTGCCAGTGACGCGGGCGCTGAGGTCAGCGGCATTACCTGTTTTATCGTTGGCATCCAGCACCAGCGCGTTACTGCCGGACGCTAGCAGTTCAACCTGCGTCAGCCCGTAGCTGATATACAACCCGTCGTCGTTTTCTCCACCGGTCAGGCGGTAGTCATAAGTGCCTTTGGCCACCACTTCATCATTCTGCTCGATGTCGGCCACCACGCCATCGCTGATGACGTTGCCGTCTTTGTCGGTTAACGTCAGGTTGCCCGCGCCACCCTGCACAGCGGAGTCAGAGGTGGCCAGTTTGATCAACTCCTGTGCGTCGTCCTGCTCAAGCAGGGAGAGCGTCGTATCCGCCTGTGGACGATCATTGCTGACGCTGCCGGTATCCACCTGAACGGTCCCGCGACCACTCAGATCCATTTCACCCGCATGGATCGTACCATCCGCTTGCGTTTTGCCCGGTGTAACACCGTCGAAGCTCACCGTGCCGCCGTTAAACGCCAGCCCACCGATATTCTGTTCGCCCTTGCCGACATGCGTGAGGCTGCCTTCACCCGCGCTCAGCGTCGCTTTAGCCAGGGCCTGAGTATTTAACCCGGCCAGTTCAAAGGTGCTGTTTTGCAGCGCAAGCGTGCCCTGGAAACCGTCTGCGGCATTGTTGGCGGTAAAATCAAACGCCTTGCCGGACGCATCCACAGACACGGTCCCGGTTCCCGAGAGGTGGCTGTTGAACGCCATATCGCCGGTCGCGTTCAGTTGCAGCGTACTGTTCGTATCAATGCTGTAACCCGTATTCGCTGCATCATCTTTTGCGTCACCCAGGACGAAGTCGACGTTATTGACGGTAAACACGGAGTTGCTGGTCAGATCGATATGCTCCATGCCGGTAATGGCGTCGGCACTGTTCAGAGTGTACTGTGCGTTCTGCAACCGGAGCGTGTCTTCACCTTCTCCACCATTCAGGCTGGTGAAGAGCGAGGTTTCCGTCGCCTTGATGTCTTTCAGCAAGAAGAGATCGCTGCCGTTACCGGTGGTGATATCCGTTGCCGTACTGCCGGACTCCAGCGTGATGGTGTTGTCACCACTCAGTAAATTCACCATCCCAGTGATGCTGGCTTCCGCGGCATTGGTAAAGGCAATACCCTTACCTTTGACGATTTCCAACGCTTTTTGCGAAGCATCCAGCGCGCGGATCACCCCTTTATTAAGGAAACTTTCCAGTGAGCCGTTATCTGCATCGACCACCGCATGCGAGGTGGAAACCGACGTCAGCTCGCCCGACTGTTCAATATTTTTCGTGGTCCCGCCGACGACCAGCGCTTCTGCACCATCGCGGTCCAGCACGTTCACGCTGGCACCGGTTTTCAGGTCTGCGGACGAATTGGTGACGATCCCTTTGCCGCTCGCCTGCTGGACGTTGATGACCAGGTCGCGCGAATCGGACATATCCAGAGTCTGATTGGTTTGCGAACCATCAATGTTTTCAAACAGGATACCTGTGCCGCTGCCAGTGACGTTGATGGTGCCAGAGTTGATCCGATCCATGGAAGCCCCGGTATGCACACCAACGCCGTTTCCGACGGTAATGTGGGTCTCTTTGAGTTGAATACCGGCAAGGTTGGCCTGGTTTTCAATGGCGTTACCGCTGCCGCCCGCGGCCATCGTGATGGTTGCGCCATCAACGACCAGCCCTTTCGCCCCGCTTGCCAACAGAATGGCGTGCGCCGTGCCGTCAGCGGTAGTTTGCCCTTCACCGGTCAGGTTAAGCGTTGCGTCGCTCCCGACCAGATACGCCGCGGTGCCATCGGTGGCAGAAACTGTCGCGATATTGTTCACCACGGAATCTGCGCCCTGAATATTGACCGCCACGCCATTCACCTGAATATCGCCGTCATTGTTCAGCGTACCGCCGGAAATCAGCACCCCGGTACTGTCAGGCTGATCAAAGTCAATGGTACCTTTGTGATTTAGCGTACCGCCATTGCGGGCGATATAGCCGAAAGCACCGTCAGCGGTGTTGGCCGTTTCAAGGGTGGCATAGCTGGTTAATACCGACTCACCTTTTTTGGCTTCTACGACTTCGCCGTCCAGGGCATAGTAGTTTCCGTCAACAACGCCCGCCGTTGTGCCCTTACCGGCGACTTTAACAATATCGGCATCCGCCGTGATTGTCCCCGTCGCGCCGCCTTCAATGCGAACACCAGTTGAGCCTTCGCCTATAATGCTTAACGCCAGCTTGCCGGAGTTAAAACTGCTGCCTGCGTCCGTCGTAAGGATAATGGTGGAGTTATCACCCGTTGCATTCATTTGTGACATATTGGTGTTGGAGCCATCAAACGCAGCGCCGCCATCGACGCGATAAAGCGTCGAATCTGTCGTCGAAACCGTCTGATTACTCGTGGAATTATCGATAATTGACGCTCCAGAACCGTAGATGTAATACCCTGTCTGGTGACTCCCGTCATTGAAAGTGACCGTTCCGTTATCCACCAGGGTGATAGTGCCTTTATCACGCGCCTGCACACCGATGGCATAATCGCCATTGAGATTGACTTCGCCTGATACTACCGCGAGGGCATCCTCACCGCTTGCCCGGATACCGTAGTTAGCGTAATGCGTACCCTCATCAACACCGGAGTTGACGTTAATGACACCAGCGTGCGTGATTTTCCCACCGGCTTCCACATCAATACCGATACTGTTTTGCCCGTTCTGATTGATAATGCCTTTGTTCACGACCCGGTTTTCACTGGTACCTGATTTTACGTTGAGCCCCACGTTGGCAATCGAGGATTCGCCAGGCAGTTCGCCATTGATCTCTATCGTGCCATTTTGATTCAACGTCGCGGTATTTTTAACAACGATGGCTGTTGCGTTCGTTGTCTGAGAACCTATTACGATTTTTGAGGCCGCATCTCCGTTATACGTCGCACTGCCTGATAACAGAACACCGATGGAGTCTCCCGAAATACGAAGGTCGTTAGTCGCATCCGAACCCTCACGTTGAGCCTCCCGGCCAATGTACAACATGCCGTTATGGTTGAATGTTGATTGCTGGCCGGCCTCAACACCTGTTGTGACCGGTGTGCCAGTGGTACTCGTCTGCGCTGTTGATGCGACATTGATCGTGCCATCATTTGTCAGCACCGCAGACGAAGAGAGTAGGACACCTTTATTACTGTATTGAGAAGAGCTCGTTGCCAGGTTAATCACGCCAGCGGCATTGTTATTAACAGTGGATGTGCCGTTTGCCAGGATAGCCGTGTGCTGGCCTGCTGCGACTAATGCTGCGCTCGAACCCAATTTTTCAGCCATGTCAGGGTTAGTCCCTGCATCAACAACCCCGTTGTTCTCAAATACAGAACCACTGTGAACGGCGACGACATAGGCCCCACGAAGCGTATTGTTATTCGACCCTAGTGTGCCCTCATTGATTAAGGTTGCACCATTTTCCAGGTTAACCAGCGATGCATCAGACCAAAAAAGTTGCAGATTAGCGTCTTTATCAATGTTAATAACGGCATCTTTGCCGGTTCCGTGGATGTAGGAGACGGTATCACGATTAACCGTTCCTCTAACTGCATCATCAGACGCAATCCCATCCTCATTCGCATAAATAGGGATAGACCCGGTAGTTCGCGCCAAATTCAGTTCAGCGTTGTACTCTGCACTGGTCATTGAGAGCTCACCTTTTTCAATCGCTGCGATTAACGCAGCGTTGTAAGCTTTAAACTCCTCCACATTTGTCACATTTTGTGGCCCAAGTTTGCTGGTGAACTCACCTGTAAATTCGTCAATCACTGGGTACGCAATAGCCGTGCCACCACTGTGATTGTTGTAATCATTACCTAACTGGGCTATTGTTTTAGAATGGTAATTAAGCTCTGCTTTGTCACCAGACTCACTGGAAACATTAAAAACTGATGCTTTATTTATGCTACTCGTATTTGAACTTTTGAAAACAGCGCTAAATAAGTTTTCCCTATCATTAATCCAGTTGACATCCTGACTTCCAACATTGACATCAAGAGTGGCTCCACTATTAACGTTGTATAGATTACGATCTATATACTGGCCGTTAGCACCCACGGCATTTGAAATCGTAACATTAAAGTCGGCGAGAGAGTTAATGACCATCGCATCATTATCGTAGACCGCTATTGATGTCGTATTCCCGGTAACTGGATCTATAAAGTCAATTACTTTGCTTTGCGAGCCGATGTTAAATATGTTGTTATTCTTAACATACTCACTATTAGTACCTAGAAGACCTTTATCATAAGCCTCACCCAGAGTCATATTGGTGTAACCACTATTACCATACGAAACATTCGAAAAGCTACCTGACAATGTATTATCCCGTCCACTCACTGTTATCTCTATGGCATCTTGTGGGGTCATGGAGTCTACTACATAATCTGTTGCCTGTGATTTCGCTGGAAAAAGTGCAAGCATTAATAAAGCGACAGGTGCCATTCGAAAAACATATGCATTCTGGAATTCTGCGCTGTATTGTTCTTCCGTAATAAGCGAAGAACTGCTTGATTGTACGTTTCCACGTGCCAGTTCGGAAACAACAACGGCACACGAGCGGGCTACGCTCCAGATAACCTTAAATACTTTGTTCATCATCTCACTCGCTTTTAACAGCCCATTTTCTTTCGCGATTACTTCACAGGTGAATTTGGGCCAAAATTATCAGTGCCTGATTTTTAGCTCAGGCGTTTCGTGAGTGATTTTACTTGCCGCCCCTCTTCTAGGGTATATATAATGAATAATGCGTTATTTATAGATACATCATCTATAAAAATAAATCTTTAAAGATTATCGTGCTGAATTTTAAATGGTGTTACACGACATTTTATTGGTTAGCGGAAGTATACATTCTGGTGAGTACATATTATCGATATATATTTTCAGCATGTCGTTAACTAATAGCTTCATGATTAAAAAGCTCCAGGGGGGATTACCACCCTGGAAAAACTTTTTTGAGAGTAATCCTATTTATTAAACCTGTAAACAAAGAAGTGCAGGTTGGCGGTGTTTTTAAGATTATACCTCTTTGCTATAGCGAGTGTACTTCTCAAAAAGTTTTTATAACTTACGCCTGATTTTTTTGCAGCCAAGAAAATACTCTCTGAAAGTTTTAGTGATTGAATTGTTTTAACTTCACATTGGCTCATTCCTTTGAAGTCCTTGAAGAATTCAATTTTTTCAATTACATTACTCACCGATTTTAGTTTAGCTATCGTTATAAGGTGTCGCCATTTGTTTAAATCATCATACACAGATAAATCAATTTGAGATGAGATAACCTTAGAGATCCATAACCCGCGAGAGATCAAAATCGTTCGAATTTCATCCTCTTTGGAAAAGTGATATAGGGTGTCATTCAGTTCTCCAAGCGAGTTAAATGAATCAACATCAATGAAACATATTCTATTTTCACAACAAATTTGTTTCATTAAAGCGAAAATAGACTGACGAAGAAAAGTATCATGCGTGATGACCATGAATGTTTGCCTATCCATCATGAGTAAATCCTGATAATGCCCTTCATGATGTTCTCAAAATTAATTGACAGAACCTTCACGAAGAGCCTCGTTACTGGGAGGGTTTGAGACGAAAATAATAATACAACAACACCTTACCCAGGAATCTATAGAAGTAATGTCATGTCATATAGGTAGATATTCTGATAAAGCAATAGAAGAAATAGTTTTATAAAATATCTAACTGCAAAATGCGTATGCGTGATAGAGCACAATGTCAAAACGTGAAATATCAGCTAAAATAGAGAGGAACAATCATATGCAGATGAATACACATATGCTTTACCAAATTTACAACGAAGTAACATTCAGAACTGATGATGGTGTCCTTGCCAGTCTTTCATCACCCGAAAATTCGGTTGTACTTTCCATCACGGCGAATCGTATTTTTTCGTTCCTGCTTGAGCAACGAGGCAAGGTCGTTTCCCGTGAGGATCTTTTAGTTAATGTTTGGGATAAGAATGGGTTTCAGGCCTCGAATAACTCTCTGAGCCAGTACATTTCATTTATACGAAGAGGACTCCACGATCTCGGCTGTAATCAGGAAGTCATTCAGACTATACCCCGGGTGGGCTTCTTGGTTCCTGATGACTCTATATCTATCAGAGAGACTGATAACTACCGTGAAATCAATTCATTAAATGTTCAGTCAACGGTGCAAATTAAAAAAACGCAAGTATCGGCAAAAATCTGGATTTTTGTAATGATTTTGTTGCTGAGTTCACTGGTTATAGCCTTTTACCCATCACAAAATGGTGCTTCTGATATGATTTCAGCTATAAAGACTTGGAAACTCGGTAAGATTGATCAGTGCCCTGTGTATACTTTTTATAACAACTCCCCAGAAATGATGTCCGTCAAACTCGAAAAAGCCAGATTGTTAACAAACACTTACCTTCCGTGCATTCAGGGTGCGACCTACTTCTTCCAGCCTGACGATCTATACACCTACGGTGAAAAAGGACGCGTATTTTTGTCCCGCTGCACCTGGAATAACAAAGAACAAACTAAATTTGCAGGTTGCAAGGATATCTATATCCATGAAAATTAATAAGAAAAAAATACTGATAAGCGTCTCAGCAATTGCGTTTGTTTCAGCAATTGCTGTTCGCGCGACAGGAATCGCTGACTGGGCACCCAATAATGGGATAAGCATCAACTGTGTATCGACGATCTCGATGCCAGAATTACCTCATGGGGTGAAATTCAATGGCAGTGTATACGTTCAGATTTATAAAGACGGATCCGGTGAGGTTGATTTTTCTGGTGTCGTTACGGAAACAGGAGAGCATGGCGTTGGGAAAAGTAGCGTCCAGCGTACCATTGCGTTTGAATACGTGATGCTAGATTCTGGCACCGTAAGGCTTTCTGAAGCACGACTGAGAAAGAAATCAGCTGACACAATGCCTGATGATTTTTTTACTAAAGCCATCTACGATAGCTCTGAACCAGAGAAACGAATGCATGTATCAAAACTTCAAAATGCATATCTGATAGGCAACATTTTTTCACCATCACTTTTATGTGTCAGTAAATCCTAATACCTTCAACGCCGCCACGCATATGCCCCAATTTAGCCTCAGCTACCTCGTTTGGACATTGCAAACGAGATAGCCCTGTCCGTACAGGGCGGCACAGATCATGGGACGTCCAATGAGGTATATCAAGCATTTGACCACTTTCATGTAAACGCAATGAGTTTTCAGTTAGATACTTCTGTTGGATTGGCTTCTTAGTAGCCTATGAAGGGAATAGTTTGTAGGGTCTGAATTTATTTGAGAACGGGAACATGACACTCAGCTATGCCATGCTAAATAAGTACGCGGGAGAGAAGACAGTAAGATTATATGCAAATAATAAACTGTAACCTATTGATTTAAATGGCACGATAATAGGAACATAACACACCACATAAAACAATTGATAAATATACATTTTTCCTTGTTTCATCTTTATAAATGCCCCCATTTATGCCCCCATCTTGTTTTTTATGCGACTCGATGAGCCTTTCATCAAGTCGCTAATCCCACTAATATCTTCACAGACCGTATAAATTTTCTCAGCTATTGAAGTACACCTCACTGCCGCGGTCGGCTAAGAACAATATTACTTACCGATAAGGACAACTGTTCGTTAATCCACATTCTCTCCTGGCATGAAGGATATCTGTCACGGTCAAATATGGCACTTGTCCCTGTGAGCTAAATCCTCTGCGATCGATACGGATCAATTCGTACTTCTCCACCAGAAAATTAACGGCATCGACAAGCGTGATACCAGCTTCGATATGTCTTTTAAGAACAGCCTCATCGCTGAACGGCGTGTCATTTAAGGTCAGGCCATAGTGCTGCTCAAGTAGTCGAGCAAGCAGCATTTGCCAGACAACCACGGGTGATAAGCATGTCTGAACAGCCCGCTGGTTTATTGCAGGTAAAGTATTCATGAGTTGTTCTCGTAAAAGTGAGTTCTAAAGTTAATTAGCGTTGAGTAGGATAAATGGAGATATAGACGTGACCACAGGAACCCAGTGTATCAGCTTCGCAGGTCAGCCCCTTTGCATAGAGGGTGACGCAATGCTGGTGTCGGGGATTCAGTTCGCCGCTGGTAAGCATGAGCTCCGCCTGCTTCAGCAGAACAGGAAATGCCTGGTCAAGACGGAGCAAATCCGCTTTATTGAATAGACCTATTATGCTGGCGCGGTCAGACAGGTAATATAGGCGGTTACCTTCCTGGACCAGACGCGCACCAAAACAAGGAATGACATTACGATTCAGCCCCCACCAGGGCTCAGCGGTATCATCATTCACTGTGAGTGTCTTACTCGACATCTGAAGCTCCTTTAATAAGGTTAATTGAGAGTGACGCTGCGCAGAGAGACATACGGTCCGTTCCGGTCCTTGCGTCGCTCGGCAAAGACAGCCAGAACACCCTTGATATCCGGAACTTCACGACCGTAGTAATGGCAGACGCTCCCGGACCAGCAATATTTCCCGGTACAGAATTGAAACAATCGGGATTCAGGATGCAGACGATAAATTGCCATCGCCTGACGCTTACTGATGATTTTCATTAGCCCTTCCTCTTCTTATAGCCATCCATGCTCAGCAAACGACAACGCTTCACCATCACCAATGATGAAATGATCCAGTAGCCGGACATCGACCAGCCCCAGAGCCTCTATAATCCTGGACGTAATGGCTCTGTCAGCTTTACTGGCATCGGTAATGCCAGATGGGTGGTTATGGGAGATGATTACCGCAGCTGCATTATGACGCAGTGCAGATTTCACAATTTCGCGAGGATGAATTTCGGTATGGTTAATCGTACCGAGGAAGAGCGTTTCATGCTCCAGCAGACGATGTTGATTATCGAGATAGATAACAACAAAGACTTCGCGCTCCTGCTTTGCCAAATAGAGCTGTAACCAGTTTTTCGCGAAACTAGCGGCAAGGAACGACTCACTGGGCTGCCGCTGATATTTCTCCAGTAATCGCAGGGCACGACGGATGGTACGTTGCTCATTCATCGGGAAGACCGAAGGTAAAATCAGTTCGGACATGGCGGCTCCTTAAAAGAAAAAGCCCCGTAACAACCAGCTACAGGGCTATAAACAAACACGGAGATATCGTTCATGAGGCGAGATGCAGCATATTTTCTGCCATCACCCACAGAGCTCGATTCAGCTTCACATCACCATCAATACCTTTAATTGCACGTGTATGTGAGCGTCCTCCTTTTGCATTGTGACCGTTCAAACCACCTTTGATTAGGTTCTCCTGAATACGCTGATAAGTTGTCCAGAGATCTCCGGACTCATCCTGCCAGCGACGAGGGGCCAATAGCTGTGATTCCGTCACGGGCTGATGCTCCTCGCCAAAGCGATATGTCAGTGCAGCTTTTGCCAATGCCTGTTGTGCTGGTGGCGGAAGCATTAGTGACTGCATGGCGTCGCGTTTTTCCTCCACCCTGTCAAACACCCCAAGCACCTCGTAAGCCCCTTCGACAACCTTTTCCACCACGTTGCCCTTATGGGGCACTCGCACCTCTCCAAAGCTCTCGCCGCAAATCAGTCCGTTCTGACAGACCGCTCGGAACAGTCCCGGCAGCATCTGGTAGGAACTAGAACCGTCATGGCTGTTAAGCAGGATAATTTCCGGCACCTGTTTACCGGTAATCTGCCCTTCGCGGCGCAGACGTAGCATATGTTTGGTGTGTTCCCGCTTGTCGGGGTTACGCACACGGGTCTGGCAGGCAAAGAACGGCTGAAAACCTTCGCGCTGCAGGTTATCCAACAGAGTGATGGTCGGGATGCAGGTATAGCGCTCGCTGCGCGATTCATGCTTTTCCTCACTGAACACGCTGGGAACATAGTGAGCAAGTTCATCACGGGTTAAGGGACGGTCACGGCGAACAAGGTTCACCGCACCAAAGCGGGATGCTAATCGCATAATTCACTCCTTTGTGCGTTTATCGGTATAAAAAGAAAAGGCCACGCTCCCGAAGGAACATGGCCTTTAACATTAAAAATGGCGTGGCGGATAAGACGTTATTGCCCCATATATTCAACCCTGGCACTGGTGGCCTTACCATCAGCACCAACGGTCACCACCACCTTATCGTAGGTACGATACCCGGCATTGTAGACCTCATAAACCACAGTATTTCCCTCCACTTTGTAGCTGCCAAAATCAGCGGCCTCAGCCGTGTCACGGTCATACTCTTTCGTGTACGCTTCTTTGGCCGCTTTCATGACTGAGCCTTTGTTAATCTCCGTCGCTCGACTACCAGCACTGGCAGCAAGGCCAGATACGTATTTCGGGCAGACCGTCATCATGTCCCCGCGGGTGAATGTCAGTTGCGCACCAAAGACCTGAAGGGTCGATGTTTCCTGACCTGCAATCGAAGCAATTGCCTTTCTGGCGGCTGCAGGTGCCTGCCCACCTTCAACCTCAACAGCCTTAAATCCTGTTTGCTGGTTGCACAACTGAGACGTGGGTACCAGATTGCCGTTTACATTGATGCGACTCCCCATCAGCTCCTGCGGGCCATTGGGGCAGCCCTGCAACTGACCAAAGATGCCAATGGTATTGTTTTTCAGCATCACCAGTGCCTGACCATTATCGGTCAGCGTCTGACACCAGCCGTTTTTCACAGCCCAGTTACCCGCCTGAGCAGAAACCGAAACGGCTGACAAAACAAGTGCAATCACGGTCTGAATTTTCATATGTCACCTTATTAATGAATCAGAAGCGGCAACGGGGGACGCGGTACACAGAACCTGATGCACCTTTGTATCCGGACCATCATGTCAACGTCCCTGTTCGTCGTGCTCATGAACACTTTTGAGAAAGAAATATCCCTTTGCTTTGATAGGTAAAAGCGATCAATAGGGGGCTTATACATCGATATTTTAATAGATAAAAACGATCGATATTCTATTATCGATCGTTTTTACAGATCAATATACTGTTTTTTGAATGTGGTAATTGAGGGGTAAAGCGGCAGATTTCAGCCAAATACTCGGTCCCATAATGTCGTGGCAAGTTGCACTAATTTTTGTCGGAGACTCCTTAACAGAGCAGTCCAGACAGAAGGCAGGTGGTCAGGATTAATCACAGAGTCAAAAGCCTTACCCGCTGCCTCACCAAACTGCTGCCGTACAGCGGCGTCAGTGCCCGGGGTCTGATGCTCTGGTTTCAGCTGGCAATACACGGCACTGCTGGCCTGTACGGGCAAGGCATGCACAATCAACTCCACCAGGGCGGGCAGGTTATAGCCGGTATGTGCTGAGACAGCCATGACCGGGAAAGAGGACGGCAACTGACCGGCAACCTGCGCACTGACTGCAGCCAGTGAAAAGCATTGCTCAGAAGAAGGTGATGCCTGCCAAGGCTCACCATCCCTTAGGGGTGGAATACGGTCGGCCTGAGTCAGTACAAACAGGAAACGTGAAGGGTCAGCACCGGCTTCCATCAGTGCCCTGTATGCCGTGATATCCGTTGCCCGGGCACGGTCATCGGCACGCAATACCCAGATAATCAAATCCAGCTCTCCCAGCAACGCCTTATAGAGCGCCAGATATTCCTCGTCGTATTCTGGTGTCTCACCCACACCCGGTAAATCCACCAGTGTCATGCTGCGGTCACCAACGGTGAGTAACAGACGCTGGGGTTCGCGGGTGCAGCCTAGCAAATCACTGGTCAGACAAACGGGTTGCTGAAAAAGCGCGTTGCATAATGAACTCTTGCCCGCACCACTTTTGCCCATGATGCCTATCACGGGTTCATAGTTAATCGCCTCCTGGAGACGGGATAGAATACGTTCAGTAGCCTGCCGGGGTAAGAGATTGAGGCAGGTACGCACCGCATCACTGGTATCCTGCGGATCGGGGATTTGAGGCATGATTTACTCCTGTGGAAAAATAGCGCCGAAAAATGGTTAACCGTCTGTTCAAAGGAGTAATATAGGTTTAAATTTTTCTGGAATGAGGGAATATGAAATGGCTAAATGTGTACGAAAAAACTGCAAGCGTTTAGTGTCCCCATTACCTGAAGCAAAACGTAAAAGGCTCTGTAAAAAACATTATTTGCGCTTCTGCGAGCTGAGTGAACGCAAGAAAAAAGACCTTGTTTATCAGATTAATAAATATATCCCTCGTAAAATAAAACGATTAAAGAAGGGGCGAATTTACTATTGCGCATTCAATAGCAGGAGGGGATATGTCAGAAAGATATCTTCAATTGAAGATGCTGGATTAATAAGACAGGCCAGAGAGAAGCTTGTATTAATACGAAAAACACCGGCCTGGAGAAACACAGAAAGCTATGTACGCCGTATAAGAATCGGGTCAGAACTCCCTGTCTCATTAAATGAAGTAACGGAACTGTATAGTATCTACTCCTGGATTGATTTTTGTAAAAACAGCACGCTTTATGCAAAAAATCATCTTGGTGGCGGCGAAGGAAATTTAAAATTGCAACTTTATAAACTTCCGTTCCCAGGTAAGACAGAAGATTCCTCATCCCAACAAAACATTATTATACCTATTACTTTAAAAAACAAAGTAATTAATCAACTCGCAAAAAACCGCAACATCAGGGGTACTGCCAACATAAAAAAACCACTCAGCCTGTACAAATCTTTAATTGCGTTAGAGGATGAACGGTCTGTGGCATTAAAATTACTCCAATTAACAATTGAGACACCTTTACACCCTCACCAATATAGTAATAACCTACCATATCTTAGCCCTGGTGATGCTCCTCCATTATTTGGCCTCTTATTAAATGAACTGAAAAGATTGAATGTCATTGGTGTGAATGATTCGATGTTAAAACTCGCTAAAAAATATAAAAATGAATCCTTTACGTTAGAGTTGATAGCAATTTATATTATTTTTAACATAGCAAGAAATGGCACCCCTGAGGTTTATTCATTTTTATCAAACTTATTTGATAAAAATGGTTATTTGTACAGGTCCGTAATGATTACCTTCATGATGCTTGAGTTGGATTTGGATTCTTATTCTGAATTAGTAGGGTTTTACAACTCTTTCTTTAGTACGGATGTAATCAAAATCAAAGATAATATATTGCTATGGGCGTCAGGCAAGAAAGAAATACTCCCTTTTGAATACCGACTTGGAATTTAAGAATTAAAGGTATCTAACACCAATAAATCTGATGTCGATTGTCATTCTCATTTGTAAGTTTCGTTTTTTAAGCATGCGCGAAAAAAACGATCATGGCGGTGAAAGCCTCGTTAGCGCTATGACATAGCTTGCTATGCGCTAAACGCGCAGAGCTGTGAATCTCAACCTTGAGAGGTACTTCTGGAAAATCAACATAGCTTTACACAGTCTAAAATTTGCTTGCAGGCGGCTCGACAGGACTCTCTTAAGTACATCCTAAAAAAGGGGCTCATACTGAGCATAAAAGATATTAACTGTATTTTTTTACTGTTGAGTACCATGGTGTGAGGTGAATATCCAAGGTACCACTGGGTACCACGCATCGCCTCCCGAACTCACACTAAATTGCGGGAGCTTTTCCATGACAAACAAAACTCATCCGATATCATCCAGCACCCGGACAACCACATCTTTACTGAATGATCAGCTCGTTGATATGACGTTCATCACCGCCTATACAAACATGACAGACAAATGGTTCTACCGATTAATTTCAGAGAATGCGTTCCCTGCACCAATTAAGCTGGGTCGCAGTTCACGCTGGCTAAAAAGCGAAGTGGAAAAATGGATGCTGGATAGAATACAAGCATCTCGAGGTTAGAACCTTTAATGCTGGTGTTTTATACAGGAAGGCTACGTAATTTAATATAGGTTTTTTAATATAATTACACTCACTCTCATTTGTTCTTATATTCACCGCTTACTGTCAATGTCTCTTTTAAACACCCTCGCAAATACTATTGCAACAACCAACCTCATCTTTAAAGCAATAATTAATTTAAGCATCAACTCAGCATTGCCTTAAAAAAAGTCTTGCATGAAACATCACTAACTTAGTGCTTGCACTGACCTCTCTCATCATCAGCAGTGGAATAATCATGCTCAAAAATTCAGATAGAAATTTTAATGAAGACTGGTTCCTGGCTTCAGTTCTCAATGCACACATCGATGAAATGATAAACAGATACTCATGCCTTTTGGCATTACGCATGGATTTTTTCTACAAAAAGAAAAGTGCCAGGTATTCACACTTAAATCACCAAACACTTGAACATGACTTGCGTGTACTAATGGAGAAAATGACAAAAGAGAAAGGTGTGGTGGGCTATTTCTGGGTTGTCGAATGGACTGAACGACATAGATACCATGCGCATGTCGTATTCTGGCTGGACAGACAAAAAACACAGCACTCTTATCCCTTTGCCCTTACAGCAAATACACTTTGGGAGGAAATAACGCACCGGGACGGCGTATCGCACCGATGTGAATATCGGCCGCAGTATTCTGTAAATATCAATATACCTGTTCGGTATAACGATCCGGAAAGCATTAACAATATCCGTCATGTTTTGAGCTATCTGGCTAAGGAAGAACAAAAAGAAGGTTTGTGTGCATACGGCTGTAATGACGTTCCTCCACGCTCAGCGGCAGGGCGTCCACGTAAGCCAGGCCCCTGATCCTACGGCTACGCAACTGGCTCGGCCATCCTGTACAAACCCCGTTATTACGGCGATAAATAATGTCCTCGCAGTCGTGACTGAACCTGCCCCTGGAAGCCTGACGTTCCGACCTTTACTGGATCAACAATTCACAACTCCATTTATACCCGACAGCTTACCTGTCGGGTATTTCTCATACCTGTCAAACAAGGGAAATCAAAAATGAAACAGCCATAGAACACAATCGCGGTAAAAGTGGCGGAATACCGTTTACACATCACCCGGCTAAGGGTCTGCCGGGATAGCCTGGCTGGATGTTGCAGTGATGCCGAGCGGCGTGGCTGGCGTTTGAGAGCACTTGAGCAGTTAAGTACAGCCTCATCGCTCTACTGCCAAAGGGCTAACTCTGCCGATACCAGCAGTGGAACAGCCCTTCAACTCAGGTTTAGCATCGTGACCACTGGAACCTCCGTTGCAAATTAAGTCGTTTCTCCAGTTTGGCTCTCAGGCATGTTGACTATGGTTTCCTGGGAAAATAAGTTATTATTTCCATAATTCCGGAGATATAGAAATGAGATGCAAATGGAGCTTTCGAAAGCAGCAGAAACCCTGAAAGAGCTGGGTCATCCTACGCGCCTGAGCTTGTATAGAGAGCTGGTTAAAGCCGGGCATGAAGGTTTACCTGTTGGCGAGCTGCAGAAGCGGCTCGAAATCCCAGCGTCTACGCTGAGCCATCATCTTTCCTCGTTGATATCAGTTTCTCTGATACGACAGGAACGTCAGGGCAGAACGCTCTTTTGCCATGCTCGATATGAAAACCTTGAGGCTCTGATTGCCTTCCTGACCGAAGAATGCTGCTCAGGAACTGACGACTGCCTCACCATGCCCCAGAAGACGGAGAACTAAAATGACAGGTGATCTTAAGAATGTTGATTCGGGTTTGTTCGACACCTCAATCACAGAGGCAAGATTCGGTGTTCCTGCCGTTCCCCATCCTCCACGTATCCTCATGTTGTACGGCTCTGTGCGCGAACGTTCCTATAGCCGACTGGCAACGGAAGAAGCGGCAAGGTTACTGACCGCAATGGGCGCAGACGTGCGGATCTTCAATCCTTCTGGCTTGCCTCTTCCTGATGATGCACCTGACTCGCATCCTAAAGTCATGGAACTGCGCGAGCTGGTTCGTTGGTCCGAAGGGATGGTGTGGTGTTCCCCTGAACGCCATGGTGCGATGACCGGCATCATGAAGGCCCAGATTGATTGGATACCGTTATCAGAAGGTGCAGTTCGCCCTTCGCAGGGTAAGACGCTGGCCGTAATGCAGGTCTGCGGTGGCTCTCAGTCTTTCAATGCCGTAAACCAGATGCGCATTCTTGGCCGCTGGATGCGGATGATCACCATCCCGAATCAGTCCTCTGTCGCAAAAGCCTGGCAGGAGTTTGATGAAGATGGACGCATGAAGCCGTCGTCTTATTACGACCGGATCGTGGATGTGATGGAAGAACTGGTGAAATTTACTCTGCTGACCCGAGGTAACTCAGCCTATCTCGTTGATCGCTACAGCGAACGAAAAGAGTCAGCAGAAGAACTTTCCCGGCGGGTTAATCAGAGCAAAATCTGAGGGCTGGTATGAGTGATATAACGGCATTCAACAACTGCATGAGCGTGTTCTGGCGGCAACATGAAGCCGAACTCTCTCGCTTCCTGACATCGAAGACAGGTGATAGCGAAAAAGCAGCCGACCTTCTGCAAGAGCTATTCCTGCGTGCCCGCGCTCATTCAGACAGTTTCTGCGAGATGGAGAATCCGCGAGCCTGGCTATATCGGGCGGCGAGGAATCTGCTGATTGATGAGTACCGCACCACCAGGGAGTTTGTTGAGCTGGAAGAAGATGCCCTATTAACAGACGCATCCCCTGATGCAATCTCAATGCTGGGTATATGCCTGCCTGAAACATTACAGGCTTTACCCGAAGATGAGCGGTGGTTGATTGAAGAGTCCGACCTTAACCGGCGTCCCCAGCAGTCTCTGGCCGATGAACTGGGAATCACGCTTACGGCGTTTAAATCCCGTCTGCTTCGGGCCAGGAAGCACCTGAAAGAAACGATGACAGAACTTTGTCAGATTGAGGCGGATGACACGTCTCCCGTCTGCTGCCACAAAAAAATGAATTAATCGCGCATCTTTTTCCCACCACCTTCGTTTACCTCAGTGTAAAGCCAAATGACTAAACACAGAGGTAAACAGTCCATGTCAAAAATTGAGATCTTTGAAGCTGCAGGCTGCTGCGCAACCAGTAGCGTTGTGGTCAGTGACGAAGCCGTCAAATGGAACGCCAGCGCCGAATGGGCGAAAAAAAATGGCGTTGATATTCAGCGCTACAGCCTCGCGAAGAATCCGCAGCAGTTCCTGAATACGCCTGTCATCAAAGAGTTCCTGAACACATCAGGGATGGAATCCCTTCCTGTCACCTTACTTGACGGCAAGCTGGTAATGGCAGGCAAACTGCCGACTCGTGAAGATATCGCCCGTTGGGCCGGTATTCAGCTTCCTCAGGACTGGAGTGAAGACAGCGCGGAACCAAGCTGCTGCTGCATTCCACGTATGCCTTAATTCCAGAGGAGCTATCGCTGATGAATATGCCATTTTTAAAAGACATTCCCCCGTTCATCTTCTTCACCGGTAAAGGTGGCGTGGGTAAAACATCCCTCGCTTGTGCTACTGCGGTGTGGCTGGCCGATCAGGGTAAGAGAACGCTTCTGGTGAGTACCGATCCGGCTTCCAATGTCGGTCAGGTATTTAGCCAGACTATCGGCCACCGAATAACAGATATCAGTACCGTCCAAAATCTTGCGGCGATGGAAGTTGACCCGATGGCTGCAGCACAAGCCTATCGTGACCGAGTGCTCGACCCTGTTCGCGGGCTGATGCCTGCCGATGTAGTCAGCAGTATTGAAGAGCAACTCTCCGGTTCTTGTACTACGGAAATCGCGGCATTTGATGAGTTTACTGGTCTTCTTACCAACCATGAGTTGCGGGAAAAGTATGACCATATCGTATTTGATACCGCGCCAACCGGTCACACTATCCGCATGCTTGAGTTGCCGGGGGCCTGGAGCGGTTATCTCGAAGCGAACCCTGATGCCGCCGCTAACCTCGGGCCGCTGGTGGGGCTGGAGAAACAACAGCACCAGTACTCAGACGCGGTTAAGGCTCTCTCTGATGCTGCACTCACGCGTCTGGTTCTGGTTGCCCGTGCCCAGGTTTCGACACTAAAAGAGGTTTCCCATACGCATGATGAGCTGTCTGCTATCGGTTTGCAGCATCAACACCTTGCCATTAATGGTGTCTTGCCACCATTTGTGGGTGAGAATGATCCGCTGGCGCAAAGTATTTTGGCTCGGGAGGGAAAAGCACTACTTGCTATGCCAGAGAATCTGGCGAACCTTCCCCGCTCGCAGCTGTTTCTGAAGCCATTTAATCTGGTCGGTCTCGAAGCCTTGCGTGAGTTATTTACAGAGAGCGAAGCCTCGATGTCTCTCCCAACTACCACGCTAAATACTCTGGATTTACCGAAACTTGCCTCATTGGTGGATGAACTCAGCCTGACAGGTAAAGGTCTGGTAATGACGATGGGTAAAGGCGGTGTGGGCAAAACGACTGTTGCGGCATCGGTGGCGGTATCTCTGGCAAAACGCGGCCATAAAGTCCATCTGACGACGTCCGATCCGGCAGCACATCTGTCTTATACGCTGGATGGCTCGCTACCAAACCTTCAGGTCAGCCGTATTGACCCGAAAGTAGAGACAGAACGCTATCGTCGCTTTGTTCTGGAAAATCAGGGGAAAGGGTTAGATGCAGAAGGGCTGGCGGTGCTGGAGGAAGATCTCCGCTCACCATGTACTGAAGAGATCGCCGTCTTCCAGGCATTCTCGCGGATCATCAAAGAGGCAGACGATCATTTTGTCATTATGGACACAGCACCAACAGGCCACACGCTTCTGCTACTGGATGCAACAGGAGCCTATCACCGGGAAATGGTGCGCCAGATGGGGCAAACGCATGACAATGTGTTGACGCCAATGATGCAATTGCAGGACCCGGAGAAGACGAAGGTGATTATCGTGACGCTTGCCGAAACGACACCTGTACTGGAAGCAGCAAACCTGCAGCAGGATTTGCGTCGGGCTGAAATTGAGCCATGGGCATGGGTAATTAATAGCAGTCTGGCTGCTGCGAAACCGTCCTCACCGTTCCTCGTAACCCGAGCAAGTCGCGAACTGTCATTGATAAATGACGTTATAGAGCAGTATGCAAAGCGTATTGCATTAACGCCACTGCAGAATGAAGAACCTGTGGGTACGGCTCTGCTGGCAGAAATGGCGGGCTAATAGATGGGGCTGCGGCCCCATTTACTGCAGCCAAACTTTTGCTTATACAGGTTATAAGTTTAAGTACTTAACCTGCTGTCGCGAATTCCGGTAGTTTGTAAAACACCATTACTGGAGCAATTCGATGCACATTATTAAAGCTGAAGAACAGCACATTACCGCGATACGCAATATCTATGCTCACCATGTTCTGCATGGTACAGGTAGCTTCGAAACCGAACCTCCGGATACGCAGGAAATGCTTAACCGACTGAGGAGCATTCAGTCTCGGGGATTCCCTTGGTATGTCGCTCTGCATGGCGATACGGTCATCGGCTACTGTTATATTTCCCGTTACCGTGAACGCCATGCCTATCGGTATACGGTCGAAAATTCGATATATATTGATTCGGCTTATCAGCGACAGGGCGTCGGAAAAGCACTGCTCGATCATGCATTAAAATGGGCCGAGTCCGAAGGCTATCGCCAGATGATTGCTGTTGTGGGTGACAGCGCTAACGTCGCTTCTGTAGCGCTTCATATCCGCGCAGGATTTACTGAAATAGGTACATTAAAGGACATTGGTTTCAAACATGGCCGCTGGCTTGACACGGTTTTGCTGCAAATGAAACTTGGTGAAGGAAATAGTACTCTGCCAGAAGATTCAGATCTTATGCTCTGAGGCAGGAATAAGGGGGCGTCTGCCCCCTTTATGTTTATTTCAATCGCTTACCTGTTTCATCAACGACTTTCTCGCCGTCTTCCTTAGCAAATGCGCCTTTTTGCGCATCCGGAAGAATATCCAGTACCACTTCGGAAGGGCGGCAAAGGCGCGTTCCCAACGGTGTTACCACAATCGGGCGGTTAATCAGGATCGGATGCTGAAGCATAAAATCGATTAACTGATCGTCAGTAAACTTGTCTTCGGCAAGCCCCAGTTCTTCATAAGGCTCGACATTTTTACGCAGCAGCGCCCGTACTGTAATCCCCATATCTGCGATAAGTTTGACCAACTCATCGCGTGACGGTGGATTTTCAAGGTAATGAATGACTGTCGGTTCATTACCGCTGTTGCGGATCATCTCCAGCGTATTACGCGACGTGCCGCAGGCTGGGTTGTGATAAATGGTGATGTTGCTCATATCAGTATCTCATTACAAAGTGAAAGAGAGACGTAGCGCCAGCGCGGCTAGCGTTACAAACAGCACAGGCAGAGTCATGACGATCCCGGTGCGGAAATAGTATCCCCAGGTGATGGTCATATTCTTCTGTGAAAGGACATGCAGCCAGAGCAGCGTTGCCAGGCTACCAATAGGTGTAATTTTCGGGCCCAGATCGCAGCCAATCACGTTGGCGTAGATCATCGCTTCTTTGATAACGCCTGTTGCGGTGCTTCCATCGATAGAAAGAGCGCCAACCAGCACGGTAGGCATGTTGTTCATGATGGAAGACAGGAAAGCCGTCAGGAAGCCAGTACCCAGCGTCGCAGCCCAGAGTCCTTTATCCGCCAGTACGTTCAGCACACCGGAAAGGTATTCGGTTAGCCCGGCGTTGCGCAGACCGTAGACCACCAGATACATCCCCAATGAGAAGATGACGATCTGCCATGGCGCACCGCGCAGCACTTTGCCAGTGTTAATGGCATGGCCTCGTTTCGCCACCGCAAACAGAATGACAGCTCCTACAGCAGCAATCGCGCTGACCGGGATACCCAACGGCTCAAGGACGAAAAAGCCAACCAGAAGAAGGATCAACACTATCCAGCCGGTTCTGAAGGTTGCCAGATCTTTAATCGCCTTTGCCGGTGCTTTAAGGAGAGCCAGGTCGTAAGTCGGTGGAATATCTTTGCGGAAGAACAGATGCAGCATCACCAGCGTGGCGATAATAGCGGCAATATCCACCGGCACCATCACCGACGCATATTCGGTGAATCCCAGACCAAAGAAGTCCGCCGAGACGATATTCACCAGGTTCGACACGATAAGCGGCAGGCTGGCCGTATCGGCAATAAACCCGGCAGCCATGACAAATGCCAGTGTCGTGCCTCTGCTGAACCCTAATGCCAGTAGCATGGCGATGACAATTGGAGTAAGAATCAATGCCGCACCATCGTTGGCAAACAATGCCGCCACCGCTGCACCTAGCAGGACGATATACGTAAAGAGCAAACGGCCACGACCGTTACCCCAGCGCGAAACATGCAATGCCGCCCATTCGAAAAAGCCTGATTCATCAAGCAGCAGGCTGATAATAATCACGGCAATAAAGGTCGCCGTCGCGTTCCAGACGATATTCCACACCACCGGAATATCGCCCACATGCACAACGCCAGATATCAGAGCCAGTCCCGCGCCCAGCATTGCACTCCAGCCGATCCCTAATCCCTTTGGTTGCCAGATAACCAAAACAATGGTCAGGACAAAAATAGCGCCTGCCAGTAACATAAAACCTCCTGACAGGGCGACTTTGTCGCCCTGTATATGCCAAAAAATTAACTCATCAACTCTCTGAGCTTTTCAATACCGGCGGGCTCTGACGCCAGTACCGGAACGAGCGCTATACGGGTAGCGTGCTGATTCTTAACAGCCTCAATCTGAGGCAGTTCCTGCTGGGCGCGCTGGCAAAGCAACGGAGAACGCGTATCCGCAATGGAAAGGCTGTTATTGATAATCCAGCCCCACGGATGAATCCCCGCTCTTTCAAGGTCAGCCTGCAGGTTTGCCGCTTCCAGCACCGGTGTGGTTTCAGGAAGCGTAACCAGCAGAACTTTGGTTCTATCCGGGTCCTGAAGCTGCATCATTGGGGTAGTAAAATGACCTTTACTCCCCATTTTCTTGGCAATCTCTCGGTGGTAAGCCCCAGTCGCATCCAGCAGCAACAGCGTGTGTCCGGTAGGGGCGGTATCCATGACAACAAACCGTTTACCTGCTTCACGAATCACCCTGGAAAAGGCCTGAAACACGGCAATTTCTTCAGTACAGGGAGAGCGCAAATCCTCTTCCAGTAGCCGTTTCCCTGCTTCGTCCAGATCTCTTCCTTTCGTCTCAAGAACATGCTGGCGATAGCGTTCGGTTTCATCGTGAGGGTTGATGCGGCTGACCTGAAGGTTTTTGAGGCTGCCGTTCAGCGTTGTACTCAGGTGCGCAGCAGGATCAGAGGTCGTGAGATGCACGTCAAATCCCATGTCTGCCAGCCTTACGGCGATGGCAGCAGCCATCGTGGTTTTCCCTACGCCACCTTTGCCCATCAGCATAATCAGGCCGTGTTCGCTGCGAGCGATATCATTGACCAGGCCAGAGAGCGATAAATTTTCAGGCGTGTACTGGATGTTCGTTACCGGGAGCGGTAATGCCTCAGAACCGGTATCCAGCAGTCCCTTCAATGCTGAAACACCAACCATATTGACTGGCTGTAGTAATAGGGTATCTGTCGGTAGCCCAGATAAACCGGCAGGAAGATTTGCCAGTGCCTCCTGCTCACGTTGCCAAATCGCAGCGGCCAGGGCGTCATGTTCAGTTTCGGCTTTAGGCAGCACACCATTAATCACCAGGTATTGGTTTTTCAGGCCAATTGCGGCGAGTTCTTCATGGGTGCGGGCGACTTCCTGCAGCGTAGATTTTTGCAGTCGTGCAACCAGAACCAGGCGGGTACGTTCAGGATCGGACAACGCCTCTACTGCATGAGCATACTGCTCACGCTGCTTTTCCAGCCCGGCCATTGGGCCAAGACAGGAAGCACCATCTGGATTACTTTCAATGAAGCTACTCCAGGCACCGGGAAGCTGGAGAAGGCGAATCGTGTGGCCCGTCGGCGCTGTATCAAAAATGATGTGATCGAAACGGGTCAGCAGGGAAGCGTCTGTCAATAAGCCGGTGAACTCATCAAACGCCGCAATCTCAGTCGTACAGGCTCCTGAAAGCTGCTCGCTGATACTGTTAACAACATCATCAGGCAGAAGACCTTTGATAGGATCAACGATTCTGGCGCGGTATTGCTGGGCGGCTTCCTGCGGGTCAATCTCCAGAGCAGAAAGCCCAGGAACTGCCGTCACAGGGCGAATGGTATTACCGATAGCCTGATCGAATACCTGACCGACATTGGAGGCCGGATCGGTACTGACCAGCAAAACCCGCTTACCCTGTTCAGCAAGGCGGATTGCCGTCGCGCAGGAAATAGAAGTTTTACCTACACCTCCCTTACCGGTAAAAAACAGGTAAGGCGGGATATTCTGTAAGAATTTCATATGTCCTCCTGACATATTCAGCAACAGGAAGTATTACCACCACAGCAGCTGGTGGGAGCTAACCCTACCTTCTCCAGCGGAATACCGAACCAGCGAGCCAGCTCAGCGCGTTTTGGGTATCGCCCTGCCATCACCGTTTCACCGTCCAATAGCAGTAACGGAAGACCTTCTGCTCCAGATGCTTCGAGGAATGCTTTCGCTTTCTCATTCTGAACAAAGCTCATGGGCTGCTGCGCCAGGTTGTAACGTTCAACCTGTACACCACGTCCTTTCAGCCACTGCACATCAGCAGAAAAATCAACCAGAACCTGATCGACATCTGAGCCACATACGCCGGTACTGCAGCACATTGCCGGGTCAAACACCGTTAACGTCTTCATTTTGAATACCTCACATTTGGAAAAACATATATGTTCAGGCAAATTTTTTAGATGCAAACAGCCTTACCGCTACCAGAGCAGTTTGCCGATGCCAGCTTACGGGCGATGGCCTGTACGTCGTCCTGTTGGCTTAACCAGGCCTGCTCAATCACCTGAGCAGCCCAGGATGGAATATGCGGGGATAAGCGATAATGAACCCATTTCCCCTGCTTGCGATCCAGCAATAGACCGCTTTCCCGGAGCATTGCCAGATGGCGGGAGATCTTGGGCTGCGACTGATCCAGCGCTGTACAGAGATCGCACACGCACAGCTCTCCCATCTCTCTGAGCAGCAGTACGATCCCTAGACGGGTTTCATCGGAGAGGTTTTTGAAGAGTTGTAGGGGCTTCATAGGAATTTCTCCTCTGACGGAAACATTCATTATCACGCGGAAAAATGAAACGATCAACATCACATGCATTTTTTCATATATGAAAGCAAAACTCAAAATTTTTAAAATTTAATAGTAAAAAATGTGAATAGGAAATATGATTTAACATCATGTTTTAAAACAATAAAACGTTTCAGCTTAATAACTTAGTAGGACTTTGATATGTACACTAATGTAGGAAGCTATTGGTATAAATTTGATTTTCATACACACACTCCTGCCTCATCAGATTACAAAGCGCCAGCAGAAACAGCAAAAGAGTGGCTCATTGCCCTGATGGAAAGAGAGGTTGACTGCGTTGCAGTAACTGACCATGTTAGTGGGGCATGGATTGATATCTTGAAGCAAGAGCTAAAAGCGCTTGAAACATCCTATCAAGAATATCGCCCATTAATTTTATTCCCAGGATGTGAAATAACCGTAAGCACCGGGCAATCTAGGGTTCATATATTATCAATTTTTGACCCCTCTTGTGGCACAGCTAAAATTAATGGTGTGCTTGGCATGTGTGGGATTACGGAAGGACATGGAGATGCAGAGTCAACATGCGCTACCGAATCTGTTGATAAAGTAATTGAGCTGATAAGCAAGGAAAATGGAATTGCTATTCCTGCGCATATTGATGGTCCTAAAGGGCTATTAAAGGGAATAAAAAACAACAACTCAGAAATAAGTACATGGGCAAAAAAAATTGTTGCAGCAGAATTTGTCGATTTAAACTTCCTTGATAGCGTAGATGTAGAACTACAAAAGACATTTCAAGATATAGGTAGAGTTAAAGGTTCTGATGCTCACGAAAAGTCTAGACTAGGAGCTAATACCTCTTGGATCAAGATGGGAAAACCAACAATTGATGGTTTAAGGCTTGCATTATACGATAATAAATTCTGCGTAAGTAACGAAATTGACGATCCTAATTCTCTACCAAACCTGTCAATTAACAACCTAACAATTAAAAAAATGACCCACTGTGGAATTATCCCAGGAAAACCTGTTGAGATAAAACTGCACCCTCTCTTCAATGCTATAATTGGTGGACGTGGCGCTGGTAAATCAACATTTGTTGAATCACTACGAATTGCGATGGGTAGATCTGAAGAGTTAGTCGGCTTACAATCTATAAAAAGAGATCTAGATTCTTTTATTGATGGAGTTACTAGAGATGATACCGAAATCAGTGTAGGAATAAAGAGGCGTGATGATTTATTTAATGTTATATGGACAAAAAATAATGACATTGAAATAAAGAAATTTGAAAATGAAGAGTGGCAAGATGCTCCGGGCAAACCAGAGGAAAGATTCAATATAAGCATTTATAGCCAAAAGCAAATCAATGCCTTAGCATCTAATCCTGAAAGTTTACTAAACATAGTTGATCGAACACCACAAGTAGATATTTCCAGCTGGAAACAGAAATTAGCTTCCCAACAAGTTACATCAATTAATTTAGCAAAAAGCATTAGGAAAATTGAGCTGAGCGCTCTTGAAAAAACCTCTATTCAAGCACAAATTGATGACTTAAACTCTGATATATCCAGCTTTGAAAAGGGTGGGCATAAAGATGTTTTTAATAACTATCAAACGCTATCAAAAAAACAAACAAAAATAGAAGATAGTTTCCAAATAGAAAGTTTGAGCAATGCATTACAATCAATTATTGATTTTAACATAGTCCCTCTTGATTTATCTAATTTAGGACATGAGTTAGAAAATGAAAATGAAGTAAGTGAAATTCATAAAAATTTCACTGCTGAAATTGATAAAGTCATATCTGATATCAAATCATCAAAAGAAAAGATTGACAACATTGTACAGCAAACCGTACAAGCACTCGATAACTCTGAATGGAAAAAAAATAGTAAAAAAATCATTGATCGGTATAAGGACGTTGTTCAAACTTACGAAAGCAAAGGGCATGAACTGAACCCTCAAGAATATGAACAATGGATCGAAAAAAGAAATAACACACAAAAACAGTTAGATGAAATCGTAGAAGAAGAAAATAAACTTGAGTCTTACAAAACAGATTTTAATCGTTCGATTTCCTTGAGTTACATCTTACGTAGACGCCTACAAAAAAAACGAGAGAAATTCATCCGTTCAGTAATTGGGAATAATAAATATGTTAAAATGTCAATCATTCCATTTGGAGATAAAAACAATATTGAAAATGATTTCCGTTCTATTCTAGGTTATAGCAATGGGTTCAATTCATCCATTTATCAAGATGATCGTGAAGATAGTTTACTTTATAAAGTAATAAATGATGGTGGAGATTTAAGAAAAACGATAAAATATATCTCAGAAATAAAGGATACTATATTCAAAATTGCAGCAAGTGAAGATGTAACTATACATAGAGTCGATGGCAGATTTAAAACATCGTTATGTGAAAAAATAAAGTCGCAGCCAGAAATATTAGAAAGAATAATTAATTGGCTTCCACAAGACCGTTTACTGGTAGAATATGCAAGAGATGTTGAAAAAGGGAAGTTCGCCTCAATTGACAGAGGTTCTGCGGGACAGAAAGCCGCTGCAATTCTCGCATTCCTGTTAAGTCATGGAGATAATCCAATAGTAGTCGATCAACCAGAAGATGATTTAGATAATGCTCTAATCAATAAGTTAATAGTATCTCAAATACATAGCAATAAAAGAAGAAGACAAATTATAATCATTACCCACAACCCAAACATAGTTGTAAATGGAGATGCTGAGTACATAAATGTTATGCATTTTAACGGCGGTCAGGTGCAATTACTATCTGCAGGTGGTTTATGTGACACTGATGTCAGACTTAATGTTTGTGAGATAATGGAAGGTGGTAAAGAGGCCTTCAACTTAAGATATAATCGCTTACTTAAAATGTAAGAATAATCTAATTGTAGCAAAGGATTGCTACAATTAGACTCAAGAATATATAGCTCTTAGTATTTTAAAAGTAAACAAGAGTTCTCTATATCACTATATAACCCACATAAACGCTAGCGTGTTATACGTTTCGCGGATTAGTTTTTATCGACGTGAGCAAGCTGTAATTCACTCAAGACAGTGTTAAATTTCTATTCATGCAAAATGGTACGCATCGTGTGGTGGAACCCATGCAGCATAATGCACCGTGCTACGAGTCCACCAGACATCAGTATGAGCTTAAAACGTAATTGAAATAAGCAGGGGTTCCTTTGACAACTTGCTCAATAACGCTTAAATGATTTTGCCTAGCCTCATCAAATGAGCTGCCTCCATATCCATCCTGGAGGAGAGCGTCGCGAATAGCTTGAGAAATAAAACGGTCAGCAAATCCCGCCTCAAATATACTCATGGATAGCACGTCAGGGAGGCCATTTTTTAGGCTCTTCTGAAAATGAGCGAGCGATGCCCCTTGCTCTCCGATTATTTCCTCTGGACTAAAAAGGAATTGTGCAAGAGCTGCCAGAATGAGCGAACAATCAAATGCCAGTGTGCTCTCCAAGAACTTAAGAATATCGTCGTCACTCACTTTTTGTTTACGCTTACCGGCTTTCTTTTTAACCTGCATCTGAGATGCTTTCTTGAAGATTTCTCCGTAACTCATTCCGCACATCCACGAAAGTGCGATCTCGAACCCTGCACCTGCAGGCTCGACGCTACGGAAAAAACGATTGTCGCAGAGCTCGGTCAGTAGTGGCCAGACGGCATTGAGCCATCCATTAGAGGAATCCAGCGCTAGCAGCATTGCTCTATGTTCGCCTGACCATACTTCAATAAATTTAGTCTGCTTTGCGCCCAGCAATGTCTTGCCGAAGAATGCCTGCTTTAAGGGTGAGCTCTCAACCGACTCAATACGTCTGGCAACCAATCTGAAGTATTCTTCAAGTTTCTCAGCCTCTTCGGCAGAGGCAAGCGAGTACGCCAATGTCTCGCGTGCAAGTTCCCCGGCCCTCTGTTCAAAGGCGGTTGCATCCATCGCAGCACAGTTTGCCATTAGATAGCTTTCAAGTGTATGCGTCATCTTTTTCCGTTCTGCCAAGGAGCTCAACAGCGCTTTTACTAGAGCATCTTTTTGCGACTTACTGAGGCGAGGGTCTGAATCCGCCACCAGATTAGCCCAGCCTTCCCACTCAACCTCCTTATCCATAAAATCCAGCAAATCGCCCCCAGCAAAGGGCAATTCTTGGTTACGGGGGAGTGCAAAAGGTTTTAACAATAAAAGGAGTGAACTGGTAACGCCTTCAGCGCGGTCAGGAGAGAGAAGCTCCACAGCGCTTTGAAATTTCCATCCTTCCTGCCAATTTTTCCTTCTGTCCCAAACTGTTGAATCAGCGAAGATTACAACCCCCTCAGTATGCATCCCTGCACGACCGGCACGCCCAATAAGATTCTGGAAGTCGCGAACTTTGACACGTCCTACCCCCTGATATACTCCCTGCACGATAAGATAGCGAATAGGCAAGTTTACACCTTGAGCAAGCGTAGATGTGCATGCAATAAAGTTAATCAGTCCTTTCTGCATACCATGTTCTAGTGCTAAGCGTATACCCTGAGGTGTATTACTGTGATGCGTGTATATACCCAGCTTTGCAGCTTTTAAAAGAAAGGAATTGCTACCGAAATTACCCTCAATAATAGTTTTCAGTGCCATGACTTCTTCAGGATTAGCGTAGGTTGAAGGCCATAACGTGTTATATCCTGCATCCGCAATCTGGACAGCCCTTTTTGCTATACCATTTGCAATCAACTTTGTCCCACAGAAAATAGCTACGGATCCCTTACTAATAACGCGTAGACCCAAATAGAGCGATACGTCGCTCGATTTCGTCCGGGTCGGAAATATCGAGCTGTCTGCTTTAATTCCCGATAGCTGTGCCGCTTCGATTATTCTCGGAACAAAGTAGTCCTCTTTGTCATATCCATTTTCATGAAACATTAACTGTCCAAGCGACTCTGTCCAGCTTGCAAAGGCAACAGACCGGCTCGTAGGTAATAGCGTTGCGCCGTCAATAACCTGTGCCTTATCCTCACCCATCAGCCAGCTAGCAATGGCCTGTGGATTTTGCATCACAGCTGAAATAAGTAGAGTCTGCGCTGTATCAGGCAGCAATCCCTTGATTTCGGTGAGCAACAATTCATAGGTTATACCTCTCACGCCAGTATCAAACTGGTGCCCCTCGTCGTAAACGACAAGACCAATGTGTTTCAAAGCCTGAGAGGACTGACGCAGCACATAGAGAAACTTTTCGGGTGTGAGGACTAATACGTTCGATGTTGAGGGCGGGGCACTTCCCAGAAGGTCAGCAATTTGTTCAACGAAGTCAATCTGCAAGGCATCCGTCAGTTCATTGACTTTAATGTCATCGCCGGCCAAATCTTGCCGAAGTGATAAGGCAATTTCATGGCAGAGTGCCCGAAAGGGTGCAACCACAACCGCAAGCTTCGTGCGCCCAGACATGAATGCACTGCGCAGAACTAACTCAATCGACCTAGTTTTCCCGGCACTTGTAGGCATCTGAATCAAGCCCGAGTCACCTCTGAATATCCCTCTTTCCCCTAAAAGAATCTGAGAAGGCCAGAGTTCTTTAGGAAAGCGTTCCCTCTGAATGACCGGCCGCCAATGATCCACTGATAAACCTGAATATTGGGAGAGGGTTACCCAAGCAGATGCTGCAAGCCTCATACGACAAATCGATATGGCGACATCTGCATAAAGCACTTCCTCGGGAGTGCCCATTTTATAAGCCTCATTCCTGAGGAGTTTCATCAGTACATCAATCTCTTGTAGCTGGGTACCTTCGGCAAAATGGTTAGCAACAGCACGCGAAAACGATGTTAGCAGCGGTCCATAACGTTTGTCGTCTAAAAGCCAGTAAGTCCTCCAGTCCGCTTTGAGCAACCATTGAAGCAAATGCTCAACATTGTTGTCTTCTTCTTTAGGTTCAATTCGACGGGCAAGGACTAAGCTACTTCCCGGGCGTCGAGCCACATAATAGGCGGCAGAGGCTAATAGTAATGTTGTGCTTTCGAGGCCTTGTGCAAATCCTGAATCCAGAACTGCGTCAAAAAAGCTGGCGCAGAAATTCAGCTCCGCTTGCGGCTCAGGGGGAAGAGAAACTAATGGCAGTGACAGCTCAGCCAGCACCCCGGTAACGTCGCCCAAGGTTGCTACGGTCATAATAAACAGCTGCAGAGGATCTGAACCTTCAGGCATTCTGAGATGCAGAGACTCATCCAGACCAAACTCGTACATCTTACCTTTCGAGCGTGTTATGCCAAAGAGGCGTTTGCTATTGAATCCAGCCTTCATTTGC
The DNA here is from genome assembly GCF_030333015.1 of Citrobacter sp. Cpo012. Lineage (NCBI taxonomy): Bacteria > Pseudomonadati > Pseudomonadota > Gammaproteobacteria > Enterobacterales > Enterobacteriaceae > Citrobacter > Citrobacter sp. Cpo012. The sequence continues at coordinate 69,557 of NZ_JAOWGR010000030.1, forward strand.
AGGCCCTCTCGTAAAGTTCATGAACCAGTTTCATCTGAAGATCGGATCTCACAACCATCAGATAAAGTGCTGCCTCATTTGAGTGCGTGTTGGCCAGTGTCTTGGCAAGCTCTTCTTCATTGAAAGCTGTGTTGCAAAGAACAGCAACCGCACCTGAGTAATATGTATAAGGGTTATCTGCAGGATTCTGAAACCGTGCAATTCGGCTCACTTCCAGTGTCTTTCCTTCACGAAGGTACCTACGTTTAGTGGCGTTTAACGTGAAAGCTTGCCTTATGTGTTGATCGTTAGAACCATCGTCAACAGCGTTTTGGAGCTGGCCACCATATATACCACCTGAAAGAGACGCTTTAACTTCAAAGGCATAAAGGGCATCCCCTCGATTGGGAGTAGCAATATCCAACTGATGGAAGCCTAGTATATCAACGCCTTTGACGGACTCATTGTTGCTGGCTTTGTCAGCGTATTTTCCTCGGGGCACCCACAGATTGAGCGTGAACTCCAAGTAGTCGGAAATGAGAAATTCAGCGAAATCACCAGAACGAATTGATGGCCCGGGAGCCTTGACTTTGTCGGGGAAAATATGTGCATTTAGATACTGTTCTATCGTCATTCCTGTCCCGCACAAGAGCTCAGGAAGCTCCTGGTCTGTACAGTATTGCCGACGAAAATGCAGTGCCCAACTGTCAAGAATCGCCGGATCAGTTGGGGGCGAGAACTCCCAAACATTTATGGTCCGGCCTTCAACGGTTATCAAACCTGCTGACCTTAAATGTAAACCTTTTAAATGGTCGGGTAGCATAACAGCTCCTTTTGTTGGGCATTCACCTTAAAACAAGATCGGCAATCCATTACTACTGTAACAATGCTGTCAAAACATTAGATTAAACGGGGGATAGTAACCTCGTAAACAATTACTGGTTTGCAGTGGGGTAATTTACGGCATACTTGCCACCGCAATTAGTAGTTTTGGGGCTGACATTTATGACGGACGTCCTCGAGTCTGAGTTAAGGTATCTTATTCTGTTTATACGCACCCGCGAAACCCTAGCCTGCCTCCTCTTAATCAGCTCAAACACATGCTAAAATGTCAGCCCTCAACACAGGTCTGACCAGATACCTATTCACCGCCCGTTGAATGCCACTGGAGCGATGATTCAATAATACGCCGATACATGGTGTCGATCTGACGCGGTGCACGACGAATGTATTGCTCCGCCCTATCTCTTTGTTCTCCAGATAGTTGTTCTAAATACTTCACAATTTTTTCGGCTGTTGGAAGGATTTCTTTACCGTTGAATTTTGGAGGGAGACCGGTCCATACCACATGGTCCACGTTATTGGTGTCAGCCCATTCAGACAATCCTGGGATCAGTTTTGGAGAAGGCTGACCAGCAGACCACCTGCAAACATGCTTTTCAATATTTTTTATTGGGATACCTTCACGGCAACGTAAAGCCTCAATACTAGAGGTAAGATCCACTGATTCCATTATCGCCCACAGGGAAGGCACTAATCGATCAGTTTCGACTAGCACAAGCGTAATCCGTCCATCTAGCGACTGTCTGGCGAATTCAACGGATATAAGTGGGCCATCCTCAGACCATTTCCCCTGAACAGGTAAACCTCTTGGCTCCCAAATTAAGGAACCCCATCCAAGACAAGCGATACGAGCCATTATGCCTCCATTAGCATGGTCAGTTTAAAGGTAAAACTCACATATCTTACCGTGCCCCATTGGCACTACATTCAATCGACTTTCTGAATCCCTCACAGAGCGTTATAGCCTGCGTTTGTATCTATCGTTTGAACTTACATAACTAAGCAGATCTTCAGAAGTAAATGTAATTTTTCTCCAGAAAGCAGAAATGAAACTCAGCAAAAAAAGAAATTTTCTGGTATGGAACTCCTCCGTTTTGAAGGAGACCTGCTTGTATTTTCACTTTATCTAACGAATAAGTAGCTAAGTTTGTAGGTGAAATTATGATGCTATGATTAGATTAAATTTACCAATGTTATCAATGTAATCCGCATACCACTGCATCATCTCCCTCCGCCCTTCCAGATACAACGCATGGTTGTACGTCCCACGAATCGCATTCTTATCGACATGCGCAAGCTGGGTTTCAATCCATGCCGTATTGAACCCTTCCTCGTGCAAAATCGTACTCATCGTGTGACGGAAACCATGCCCCGTTACCTTCCCCGTGTATCCAATCCGCTTGAACACCTGATTTATACTCGCTTCGCTCATCGTTTTACGGGGGTCATTCCTTCCTGGAAACACCAGAGGATATTGCCCAGACATCACTTTGAGCTGCTGTACGATCTCCAGCGCTTGGGTAGAGAGGGGGATAAGGTGAGGCCGTTTCATCTTCATTCGCTCGGCAGGAATTTCCCACACCGCTTTCTCAAGATCAAACTCACTCCAGAAAGCACCTCGAAGCTCGCCAGTACGGACTCCCGTAAGGATCAGCAGACGAGCGGCAAGAACAACCAGCGGACTTCCTGTATAGCCTGAGAGAGCTTTGAAGAAATCAGGTAACTCCTCAACAGTAAGGAAGGGATAATGCTTTGATTCATGCCCTGACATCGCGCTGGTTAGATCCGCCGCAGGATTGTATTCCGCACGGCCGGTAACGATGGCGTAACGAAAGACTTCGCTGCAGCGCTGGCGAACCTTCTTAGCCTTCTCTGTCGCACCACGGCTTTCCATTCGACGTAGCACATTCAGCAGAACTAGCGGTTTGATTTCATTCACCGGTTGCTGGCCTATATAGGGGAAAATATCTTTATTGAAAGCTTCGATAATGTCGGAGGCATAACCTTCTGACCATCGGCTCACCTTCGTTCCGTGCCATTCAAGCGCAACTGCCTGAAACGTATTATTGAGCTGCACATCCCGAACCAGCTTTTCTTCTTTCTTGGCAAACGATGGATCGATACCCTCGGCCAGTTTTTTCTTGGCTTCATCACGCAGTGCTCTCGCTTGTGCAAGGGACACTGCCGGATAGACCCCAAAAGCCATACGCTTCTCTTTTCCATTGAAGCGATATTTCATCCGCCAGTATCGGGAGCCAGAGGGAACAACCTCAAGATACAAACCAGCACCATCTGCCAGCTTATAGGCTTTCTCTCTGGGTTTAGCTGCATCTACCTGTCGCGCATTTAGCTTCATTGGGGGCATCTCCCTGGACCGAACACAGAATGCCCCCACTTATGCCCCCAACTGTAACTTGATTTCGGTTGAATACAGTTGATAACAGGAGATAAGCTACGGGCTAGAAACCGCAGTATAAGGGCTTTGAGTTGATTTCGGTAGACTTGAGAAGAGTTTGAAATGGTGCCGATAATAGGAGTCGAACCTACGACCTTCGCATTACGAAAGCGAGCCAACTCCATAATGAGTACATATTGACGCTGATCCCTTCGTGAAGCACACTGCCCTACAGTTTCTCCAGAATTAAACACGCTTCACGATTAAGCGTAATGAACTCCTGCCAGCTATATTGCTGTTGGTAGTTAAGCTGATACTGCTTTTCTACCTGGCAAATAAGCGGACGTGTTTCATAAATCGCGCACAGCTTTGTCTCCATCTGATAGTGACGACAAATGCCGTCACCGCGATCAAGAAACTGCGTTTCACTGGCGCGATCGACGTGGCGACAACAAGCGCCACACTGGTTACAGGGAAACTGGGGCGTGAGCGTCATAGCTTACTTAACCAGCTACGTACAGAGCGGGTATTCCCTGCTTCAAACGGTAGCGCAATATTTCGGCGCTCAACCTCTGCACGCAGCAACAAACCACGCTCAATTTCACTGTTCACCGCGTTAAGATGCAGCGAGAAACGCGATAACGCTGACGTATCAATAGCAAACTCTAACGCCGAAAGCTCCAGTAGATAACGATCGAGTTCAGCATTCACCTGTTGATAATACTCTAGTGCTTTCTGATACTTATCTTTAAACGTATCCAGAAACGCCCAGACCTTTTTCATCAATGCGCTGTGTTCCAGGAAGTAGTTCATTACCAGCGTCAGAATACCTGTCGCCAGCGCACCGCAGAAAGCGGCCAGTTCCGGACCAAAAGGAAAGACGAGCATCTTGGCTAAAGCTTCGTTAACCACCACACCAGCAGCCACGGCCACACCCGCAGCCACCAGCTTGCTTACCGCTTTAGCGAGCTGCCCCGGCGCTAAGCCTTCAGGGTTAAAGACCATAACTTTAAAGGCCTGTACCAAATTGTTCCACATCTCACGAATCAGGCGCACCATCATCTTCTTAGTCGTAAAGAAGATATTGAAGAGCGTCGTCGTAATGCTGGAGAGCACGCCACCGATGGCTCCGTCTTTAAAGGACGTCAGGAAAGTGCTGAATTTACCCTGCACTCGCTGCCAGACTGCGCGTAATGCCTCCGCCGCATCTTGCAGGAAGTCTCCGGCATCGAATGAATGACGATGCTTCTCAAACATCACGGGAATACGCGCGCGGAACTCAAACCAGGTCTCTGCCAGAATCAGTCCCAACATCTGCCGCGTTCCCATGCGAAACGCATTGTTCATTGTGGCGGTGGCGACATTCTTCGCAAACTTACTGCTGGTATAATATTCCTGATTGATCGTACTGTTGTATTTTGCCCGCGCCTTTTTGTCGGCCTCTTTCATCCGTTCAAAATCGGCGGCGGCTTTATTTTCCAGCTTATTCAGCTGTTTTTGCTCTTGCTCGGAAAGCATTGGCTGGCTGCGTAAACGGGCAATTTCCTGCGTGGTCACAGCATGCTGTTCTTGTAGCGTTTGCACGAAGGCATCCATCGTTTTCGCCTTCTTCGCCTTATTCAGCGACTCATTCGTGAAGGTCAGATTTGATGAATCATTAGCCAGATCGGCACCATCGCATTCGGCAAGGATACGCCCTGGATCGTTGTGAATTTCATGGGCGGCAATAATATGGTCGAGGTTCTTTTTATCATTAGCCGCAAATTTCTCACCGGTGTAGGTATCGGTCAACGTACCGGCCTCGTGCGCCTTTTTTCCCGCCCGGTTGGTGGCAATGTAGTTTTCGTGGCTATGGTAATGATGAGAATCATACCCTTCACGTTGCTCGTACCGTTGACGCTCGGCGTCGGTGGCATACACTCCCTCGCGAGCGTTATGAATGGTATTCACATCGCCGCCGTGTTTATCCTCCAGCAAGAGAAAATCCAACCCAAAAGAGGTGGTCAGACTCTTAACCACCGTCTGATGTAACTCTTCACCCCAGTCAAACCTGGCTGTGTTCATTGTGCTCGCCCATAGCAATGCCGGGCAGATTCGCCCGGCGCGTCGATTAAATACGAGAAGAAAATGCGTCAAACTCAGAAGCAGAAACCGCCAGTTTTTCGTCCAGAATCTCTTTGTTCAGCAGGTTCATACCGTTGCTGTCGGTTTGCAGTTGGATCACGCCATCTTCGATAACAGCTTCACCGTTTTCCTGCGTCACCGGCTTGAACAGCGGCGTGGTGATCACGTCGGTCATGATGGCGGCTAATTCATAACCATGGTCGATAATAGCCATGATCTCTTCCGACTCACTAATCTCAGTGGTTATATTCTTCTCATGACGCTCAACAATGATGGCATGCATCGCTTTCAGCGGTTCAAAGTAGTGTTGAACAAAGACGCCATGCATACGGGTTATTGATTCATAAATGCTATTTACATACTGCTGCACCTTCGTCAGCTGCGCTTCAGCCGCATTCATTTTTTCCACCGCAGCTGTCACTTCACGGGAGCTTTGATAAGCATTGTTAAGCGCCTTTTCGGCATGGCTATCGTAAGCCCAGCCTGCGATAGCAATCAACGGAGCCACTACCGCGCCACCAAGTACCATCGCACCGCCCGCCATTCCCCAGCCGCCTGCGGCCAGAGAACCGCCGCCAATAGCCGCCATTGTGGCGTTATACGCCGCCGCACCAGACAGGGCGGCAATCGGCGTACCGGTAGACGCTGCGGCAAATGCCATCACACCGCTGTACACGGCAAAACCAGCGGCAGCACCGGACACCCCGGCACCGACGACCGTCGTCAGGTATTCCGTAGCGGAAATCGCCAGACTCTGAATTTTATTGATGTTGTGCTGCGGTACCTTCAGACGAAGATCTTTATGCCCATCCTTAGCCATACGCGCCAACAGATCGTCGGCAATCGTTTTAAATTCATTGAAATCTTTACCGATCTTCAGTTCTTTTTCACCCAGCTCGGCCAGTTTTTTCGACGTTGTTTCATTCGCCAGATCAAAGCTCTCTTTATGCTTATCAAAGCGACGCTGCGCGCGATCTAAAACATCGTCGGCTTCTGATTTTTTCTGGTAGCCATCATAAGCTTTTTTGCCACCAAACGCCGTTGCCGCTGCCGCGACGCCCAGAATAATGAAAGGTAATGCCATAAATAAAAATCTCCTGTGCAATAAGTCGTTGTTACCCGCTACACATCACATTCCAGAACAGGAACAGAGTCGCGATCGCCAGTGATGTAGTTATGCAGTATGTTGATGACCGTTTTTTTCAACCATTCAGGTTCCAGAATTTCTATATTCGGTAACCAGAATAGAATTAGTGGAATAATTTGATTCTGATGTGCTGCCTTGCAAAGCAAAGTCACGCCATCATTCTCTTCACGCACTAATTCTTGCTGAGGCAGTAAATCTCGTCTTGCGAAGTAGCCTGCAATGCTGTGTTTAATACGCACCCGCACCTCAAACGTCTCTTCACTTACCCAAGGATCGCGATGCTCATCAATTAATGACAGTGTGGGTGTATCGACCGTAAAATGCTCTTTCCGGATATCCAACCACCGAATTTTACTTAACGAAAAAGACTTTAGCTTTCCGTCCTCGGTCGCCTGCAGATACCAAATATTTTTCTGGTTAACTAATTTATAAGGGTGAACGGTGCGCGTTTTGTCTTTATATAAAATATGACAGACACTGTTTTTCTGAATCGCTTTTTCTAATAAGTTAAAATACTTTCGCAAATCATTTCTGACTGAATGTTCAGGGCGACCAAACTGAACTCTAACATGCTGTTCTACCGCTCGTTTTTCTAAGCTAAGCCAAAAATCCTCATCTCTATCAGGAAAAACCGCGTCGGCGTCCAGCAGCTTTGCCAGTGGGTCATGAAGGGCATAGGCGCTATTATTCTGCGCGCGAATCGGTATCAATCGATACTCTCCTCCACCACACCCCTCAATAAAGGAGGAAAGCATATTAAGATCACGATAGACCGTTCGTTCAGTGATATTAAATTTCTTCATCAACTGATAGCGATTCACTACGCCACAAGTTTGCAGCTCTATTAGGATATCGACTAAACGTTCTGCTGAGCAACTCCTTGCTGAATCAGCCATAAGCACCTACTTTTCTGTTTTCCTGACATGAATTATATATAAAATGCTGACATATCCTGTCAGTGTATCGGCACGCTGATCATTTTTTTTAGAGAAATCGACAATTTATTTGACCATTAGTCGCATTGGACAATTTTTAGGGACAAAAAGCGCTCCTCATCAGGAGTAAATGCCAGAGACATGGCGGCCAAAAGACCACCTACATACATCCTCATCAAACTGGCTAACGGCTATCTCTTCCACTAAGCCAAATTCAACGCTGAGTTTGCAAAGGTGGATTGTCAGGAGAGTTTCTTAATGATGGCCAGTATCGTGGTATGAACGCCGGTATTTGGTTTCTTCACGCTGAGTAAAAAAACATCATCTGCAGAAGGATGTGGACGCGCTGGCAGCTGTTAGTGCTGCTGACTGAGTCGTTGAAACACGAGCTAATTCGTTGTACAACCGGGCTTACCCATTGATTTCATAGTGACAAGGGGCTAATTTGTATCTCATTAAACATGATTATGACCCTCATTAAAGCCAGACTATGAACATCAGCGAAAAAACATATCATCAATTGAAGGCCAAAATCATCGCCAATGAGTTGGTGGGGGCTATCTCAGAAAATGAGCTATGTCAGGAACTTAATGTCAGCCGTACGCCGCTGCGCGAAGCTTTGTTTCGCCTGATGACTGAAGGCTGGATTGAGCCTTCCAAAAATAAAACGAAAACCATTAAACCCATTACGCTCAGTGAAATACGTGATATTTTCCAGATCCGAAAAGACATTGAAATTATGGTATTGAATTTGTCATGGGAGAACCAGGACCCGCAACGCTACCAGACAATTAAAGATAAAATTGAAGTCGGTTTTCATGATTCGAATGTGTCTTTATTACTCGAAGCTGATAACGAGCTACATGAACAAATGCTATCCGATTGCCACAACGCTATTGTGACTAAAACGCTGACCTTCATGTATGACCGGTTACGCATGCTGCGTTCAGACAAAATGAAAAATGATTCAATTATTGATTCATCCAAAGAACATTTGAAAATTTGCGCCGGTATTATTGCCCGCGATATAGAACAAACCCGTGAGGCCATTGCCCATCACGTCAACAACTCCTACAACCGCCTGTTCTCCAGCTTTAAATAGGCTATGCATATAACATGACCGGTATTTCTACCGGTCATGTGGAAAGTTAAAAATTAGTAGAGTTGTCGGTACAACGCCTTAATCTCTTCAATACAGGTATCTCGAGGGTTTCCACCTGTACAGACGTCCGCCATTGCCGCGGCTGCCAGAGCATCGATATCTTCATATTTCATGCCGATATCGCGCAGTCGGGCGGGAATATTTACGTCTCGGTTAAGCTGTGCCACGGCTTCAACGGCCGCCTGACGCGCCTCTTCGATCGGCATCACCATGGCCTGAGTATTGCCCAAAGCCTGTGCAATTTGGCGATATTTGTCTCCTGTAAACTCGGCGTTGTATGCCATGATATGCGGCAATAGCACTGCATTGGCGACGCCGTGTGGCGTACCATAGAATGCACCCAGAGGATGGGCCATCCCATGCACCAGGCCCAATCCGACATTAGAAAAGCCCATCCCGGCAATATACTGCCCCACCGCCATGCCTTCAGCGTCCTGGGCGATTCCCTGTATCGAACCGCGTAGCGAACGCCCTATCATCTCAATCGCCTTTAAATGAAGCGTATCGGTTAATTCCCATGCCCCTTTCGTAATATATCCTTCGATTGCATGAGTCAGTGCGTCAACACCGGTTGCCGCTTTTAAACTGGGCGGCATGCTGGCCATCATGTCAGCATCAATAATGGCAACGACCGGAATAGCATGAGGATCGTAGCAAACGAACTTACGTCGGTTCTCTACATCGGTAATCACATAGTTAATAGTCACCTCAGCTGCCGTACCCGCGGTCGTTGGAATGGCAATCATCGGTACAGCGGCATTTTTAGTGTCAGCCCCACCTTCGAGGCTGCGGACATCGGCAAACTCAGGGTTGTTAATGATTATCCCTACCGCTTTGCACGTATCCTGCGGTGAACCGCCACCAATAGCGACCAGGTAATCTGCCCCCGCCTGACGAAATGCCTCAACACCTTGCTGCACGACGTCAATCGTAGGGTTAGGTATGACCTTATCAAAAATTTGGTAAGGCAACCCTGCGCTATCAAGAATATCAAGTACCTTGGTCGCTACATTAAACTGGATAAGATCGTGGTCAGTAACTACCAGCGCTTTTTTAAAACCTCGCTTTTTAACTTCATCAACGATAGCGTTAATTGAACCCACGCCAAAATATGAGGTTTCATTTAATATCATTCTATAAGACATATTCTATACCTTATAACAGAGAGATATAACAGCAATACAGCATTGCCGTGGCATAATGTGTGCTGTTATTGATTTTTGATTATTGGATACTGAACATTATGTCAATCTGTTGCGATTCCTGACGAGTTAGTTCCCCCGCAAAGCTTCTTGATTTCTCTCCAGAATACTGAAACTTATGAGCCACTGTGGTTTTAATTGTAGTAACAAAATCATTACCAATATTATAAATAGCAGAAAGTCGGCTTATCTCACGCTGTATGCCAGTAAGCTGGGTAAGATCATTTTCATCCCAGGCTTTAATTGCCTGCACAAAAAGTTCGGGGCAAATATTATTTAATCCTGAAATAACTCCCGCGCCACCCGCGAGAAGATTTGGGATAAGATATTCATCATAACCGGACAGAACAACAAAATCGTCTCTAACGGACGCGACTTTCTGAATAATTGCGCGAGTATGAGAGAGACAATCAACAGTATCTTTAACACCCACAAAATTGGGAAATTCTGCCGCTAATTGCGCTACCAGTACCGCGTCCAGGTCGCATCCAGTTCGGGCAGGAAAGTTGTATGCGAACCATTTTCCATTCAGGCGCTGCCCCAGATCGCGGTAGTATGCCAATAGTTGGGCCGGCGTTTGTTGAAAATAGTAGTGAGGTAGAATCATCACTGCTTGATACCCGCAATGCCAGGCCTCTTCTGCCAGACGTATCATATCCGCCATACAGGTAGCTGAGATATTTGCCACCAGCGGCCGCGATGACATTTTCCGTGCCTCACGGATAAGCATCAGTCGTTCATCCAGCGTTAATGCGGTGAACTCCCCAATACTTCCCATTAGCAATACGACATGAGTCCCAGCCTCTTCCAACCGTCGCAAATGCTGCTGCAGTGCCGATAAATCAATATTTCCTTGTTGATCAAAAGGCGTAATTGATGGGCACCATGCACCGTGAAATTGAGCATGATTTTCAGACATAATATATTCCTGAGAAAATAAAAATTGTTTTATTCAATGACATGGTAAACAACAGTATCAGCCTGTATTTTCTGCCAGTCCCACTGAATACCCAAACCAGGTTCTTCTGGTGGGAAAGCATATCCTTCGCGAATATTCACTTTATTTAGAGTAACACTATCGAGCTGTGGAATATATTCCAACCAACGGCTATTAGTAATGGCGCAACATAATGATATATGCAATTCCATCAAGAAATGCGGACAGACAATTTTATTAAAGCATTCCGCCATATGTGCAACTTTAAGCCATGGTGTAATACCACCAATACGAGCCACATCAACCTGAATAATATCTGCGGCATTATTCTGTAAATACTCTTTGAAGTGCTGGATAGAATAAATGGACTCACCCACCGCGACAGGAATGGTGGTTGACTCACACAATTTTTGATGAGAATCAACATCATGCGCCAGAAACGGCTCTTCAATCCATGAAAGATTAATATGCTCCAACAACGCAGCGCGCTGTTTGGCTTCCGAGAATTTAAACGCCTGGTTGCAATCAGTCATGATCACGTACTCATCACCCACCGCTTCACGTACAGCAGTCAAACGCTCGATATCACGCACCGGACTTTCAGAACCAATTTTGATTTTAGAACCGCAGAATCCCTGCGCCTTAACAGCCAGCGCATCATCAACTAATTCCTGAGTGCTTAAATGCAGCCAGCCCCCTTCGGTGGTGTATAACTTCATGCGCGACTTCGCACCACCTGCGACTTTATACAGCGGCAAATTCATGCGCTTACACTTCAAATCCCATAATGCGGTATCAATGGCTGCCAGTGCCAGAGACGTAATGGCGCCAACCGAGGTCGCGTGAGTTGAGAACAGCAATGATTCCCAGATGCCCTCAATCATCGTCGCATCCTGACCAATCAATTTCGGTAACAGGTGATCTCGTAACAGCGCAACCACAGATGAGCCGCCGGTGCCAATTGTGTAGGTATAGCCCTCACCAATTTCTCCACTCGATGTTGTTAAACGAATAATCGGCGTCTCTTGTGAGACAAAAGACTGAATCGCATCGACACGTTTTACTTTAGGTTTCAAATCAACCATAAAGATTTCGGCTTTAACTATTTTCATTACATCCTCAATATCTGTTAATTTTTTCGCAAAGTTACAAATGATGCTTACTGAATACCAATGCTGGCCAGTTCATCCCACAATTCCTGCGGAATATCCCAGTTAGCCCAGGCAAAATTAGTCAACGCTTGTTCTACGGATTGAACGCCGCAGGTTACGGTGACCACATTTTGGTTTCTTAATGGGAATTGCAGCGCCGCAGCACCAATCGGTACGGCATATTTTGCACATAGCGCTTCTATCGCATTTACTTTTTCAATAACCTGCGCTGGCGCGGAACCGTATTCATACAACGCCTTAGATTTATCTTTCGCGACTAAAACTCCGGTAGCGAAAGGTGCAGCAACAGCCACCGAAACATTGTTGCTTTCACATTTGGCAAAGAAAGCCTGACGGTCTGTTTCCAGCAGGTTGTAGCGGTTGGCGAGCATTAAGATATCCGGGGCAGCGTTATCCATCACCTCCATCAGGATTGCCTCTTCATTCGCGCCTGCGCCCCAGGCTTTGATATCACCATTGCGCTTAAGCTCTTCTAGTGCTTTCTGCCCTGACTCACAGAAGGTTTTAAAATGTTGGCGTTCCAGTTCCGTATTGCCGTAGGTATAAGTGCCGAGATCGTGTACATAGAGAATGTCGATATAACGGGTTCCCAGCCGCTGGATAGAGTTTTCGTATGAGCGCATGATGCCCTCATAGGAGTAATCAGCCTGTCGGTTAAAAGGGTTCTCATCATAAAAAAATTCTCCTGCTTCAAGGCCTGGCTCTTGTTTCCGGGATTGCAGCAGACGACCAACCTTGGTGGACAAAACATATTCGCTACGCTCCAGTCCACGTAATCCCAGACCTAAACGCAACTCAGAAAGTCCGCTGCCATAATGTGGTGCAGTATCAAAGTAGCGCCAGCCAACCTGAATGGCCTTATCAACAATGTCCATGGCTTCGTTATTGCTCAGCGTTCTGAATAAGTTAGCCAGGCTGGCTGCGCCGAAGGTTAAAGAAGGTACACTAAGCCCTACACTTTTAATTGTATTCTGAGTGATCATAATATTCCCCTGATGTTTATCAGTATTCTTAGTCAACTTTGTTTGCAGTTAATGAGGTCGCTGCTGTTGATTTATTATTAATATTAAAAATCAACTTCAGCACATAAATAATAATCCCGGTCACTACGATAGAAAAAAGACACAAGAGCGCAGGATTCATTCCTTTTAACAGCTCGAACATTTTGTAGAAGATATAAGATATAGCGTGTGAGCCACCATCGATTGATGAGGCCATCATCTCTTTTGGCACATTCAGTTGTGCCTTTTCGGCCAAAGCCTGCGACACTACAGCGAGATCCGAACCAAACCACAGGATCCCACACACGATGACAATGCCATTAATTAATCCACGGAACATGTTTCCGTTGCATGCAACCGTGCCAAAGACAACAAATATCGGCAGATAAGGAATATCGGCGAATGGCATCATGGTATTAAAAGGCAAAATAGTACTAATCAGGATCGTGAGTGGCACCATCAAAATACCTACAGACAATACCGCAGGGTTTTTAAAAGCAATTTCACCGCTGATACCAAAATAAAGTGACTTTGTTGGAAAACGTTTCTTTACCCATTCAGAAGCAATTTCAGTAATCGGTACCAGACCACTGACCAGCACTCCCGCCATCGTCGGTAATAACACCATGACCGCAGCAAAATTCATTCCACTCTTAATAATATCGCTGAACGGTAGCGCGCCAAGCATACCGATGATCACCCCCAGAATGGCCCCCATCGCTAACGGACTACCAAAAAACCCTAGTTTGGCTTCAATTTTGCTGAGATTAAGGTCAATTTTGTTAATCAACGGAATGCGATCAATTACACGGTCCATTAAAAATGCCAGCGGGGCCCATGCGACGATCTCCGCCTGAGTAATGGTCACGTTTGGCGTGTCACAGAATTTCTGCACATGTGGGGCAATGTAATCGGCGATTTTTAGCGTAATAATAAATGTGATCCAACTTGCAAAAATCCCCATCCAAAATGAACCCGTCACCTGTTCAACGATGATTCCGGCAAATACAAAGTGCCAGTAATTCCAAAAATCAACGTTAAGAGTTTTGGTGGTATTGGTTGAAATCATCAACAAATTAGTGGCAAAACATAACGCATAAACAATCGGCAGAGAAAGCGCAGCCAGACTGAAGGCGCTAATTAACGGCCAGCCCAGATCCAATACTTCATAATGAAGATTGAGGTTTTTTACCATCGCTTCTGTCGAGCTGCTAAGTGATGTCACCATAAAACCGATCAGCAACGAAAGACCGAGAAACCCAATACCTACCGTCATTGCATTTTTCGCCGCATCGGCAAGTTTCGCGCCAAATAGCACGGCAAATAAAAACATAATCATTGGAATGACCACTGCCGGGCCAAATCCGAGGATATATTGAACGACTTCCATAAGTGCCCCCCTGTTACTTTAATGAGTAAACCTTCTCTGCCACGCGATAAAAAAAGTTATCGCTGGAATGAGCCTGGTGAGATTGCAGGTAGTTCTGGTAAAGCCCTAAAGTGTCGGCATACGGTAATGCCAGTAGAGAAACAGGCCAGTCGGATCCATACATCACTCGCTCATCACCAAATGCGGCAAAAACCGAGCTAAAATAAGGTTCAAGCTCCTGGCTCGCCTGCCCAGGTCCCGTCCAGCGGGCATAATCTGCTTCCGTGACCAGGCCTGATAGTTTGCAAAAAACATTGCTGTAAGCCTCACCAATCAACATTAACTGTTCACGCCAGCGGGTAATTTCTCCGTCGCGAACTGCGGGTTTTGCCGCATGTTCGATAACAAAGGTCACTTCCGGACAAGCAGAGATAAGCTGGCTTGCCGCCTCCAGCTGTTGGTGCGTAACCAGCAGTTCATACACCAGCCCCTGCTCTCCAACGCATCGTACCCCCTGGATAAATTGCGGGGTCACTAAATGGCTCTCAGGCAAGCCCTGAGACATATAGCGGATGCCTTTCAGATAGCGGGATTTTCTCTGCAGTCTCTGCAAATCCTCTGCGATCCCAGCCCCGCGGTTTATATCCACCCATCCCACAACACCTTTTACTTCATCGTGATGCTCAGCTATTTCCAGCAGCCATTCGGTCTCCTCAATTGAAGGGATGGCTTGTACTAAAATGGCGCCTTCGATGTGGTTTTCAGCCAATACGGTCTGCAAATCGTCAATAAGAAAATCACGGCGAATTGCCGCCAGATCGTCTGTGATCCAGGCAAAATGTTCTCCCTGGCAATGCCAAACATGGTTATGGGTATCAATCACTTTCATACTCACTCTCCTGTATTTTAATTGTATACAATGAGAATACAATAAAAGTCTGTGGTTAAAAGGCAACCACGGAATGCACTATCTGAGTACGGGATCACAATTTTCACGGTTTATCTGTAGGCTAAAAAAGGGACGTAAAAGCCTATAACCGCCGTAGAATCCGATGTCACTGGCTGAACTATTGCATGTGGTTAATGTGGTGGACGCTTGTACGTCCCGCTGAAATTACAGAAGCAGAATGAGCAGAGAAGAGCTATGGATGGGTAAGTACGAACTAAAATCTAAACGTTTCGTAAGTTACGATGTATTGATACGTTAACATTAATAAATAACGGTTATTTTATTGAAACCCTAAATTACGACGAGAGTTTAATACACGCCCCAACTTTGAGCCTTGCGCGCTAAACAGTGACTTAACAGTCCCCCCACGTTTCAGTTTTGTAACATCCACCAGAAAATTAGCGATACCCCCACATAATTCACACATCCCTCCGGTTGATGAAACGAAGCAGTTAGGTTAATCATATTGAGGCGCGCGGAAGCCAGGGGCTGTCTACCCGCACGGTATCCCGGTGATCGAGCCCCTGGATAAGATGCAGCGCGCTAAGACGCCCGATTTCATAGTGCGGCAGCTGTACCGTTGATAGCGGCGGCAAAAATAGCTCGCCGGTGCCCACCATATTGTCATAGCCCAGCACAGCGACGTCCTGCGGAATGCGCAGCCCTCGCCCCAGCAAGACCTGGTAAATAACAAAAGCCACGCGGTCGTTACCGCACACCACCGCATCGAACATCGGGCGCGCGCCGCTCAGGTAATGCCCGGCAATCTCCGCCGCATCAATATGGTGGCGCTCGCCCGGCGGAAGATAGTGGTGGAACATTGCATCAGGGTCGACACCCGCTTCACGACAAGCCCTTTCCATTCCCGCCCGACGGCGATCGGTCGCCACAATTCCTTTCGGCAGGTGGATGCACAGCAGTCGGCGATAGCCTGCGGCCAGCAGCGCTTTCACGCCAAGATATTGCCCTTGTTCATCATCGGGAATATAGGTGGGGAAAGGGCCGCTTGTGCTTTCGCAGTTCGCCAGCACGCAGCGATACTTATGCAGCTTTTCCGGTACCGGTACCTGGCGCAGCCCCATCGCGGTGTAGATAATACCGTCCGGACGATGCGCCAGCAGCAGATCAACCATTTTCTCTGGCTTGTCATTGCTGAACATATTCACCACAAAGCTATTCCAACCGTGTGCCCGCGCGGTCTCTTCGATAGAGAGCGTTATCTCCACGGAAAATGGCGTAGTCATGGTGTCCAACGCCAGCACCCCAATCGTGTTAGCCGTGGTTTTTGCACCACGAATTTTTTTAGCGGAGAGATCGGAGACATACCCCAGCGCATCTACCGCTTCCATCACCTTTTTATAGGTTTCAGGCCGTAGCCGTTCGGGCTCGTTAATCGCCCGCGATACGGTCATTAACGAGACGTTAGCCCGCTGCGCCACATCCTTTAAAGATGCCATACCCTCTCCTTCGCCGGTGTTCACTTTGCCGGGGTCTGAAAATGCGATCTCGATAACACCTGCAAAATGTTAACGTTAACTTTTGTGATTAACATCGATATTACCATCAAATCTGCGAGAAAACCGAGAATGTTAACGTTATCTTTTGGACAATTCACTTACAGGGACAAGCAAATGACGTCACTACTTTCCAAAGCCAACGAAGCCTTAAGCCAGCAGAAAGACCTTATAAACCCGCGTTGGTATCCACACTATCACCTGGCGCCACCGGCGGGTTGGATGAACGATCCCAACGGCCTGTCCTGGTTCGATGGTTACTACCATGCGTTCTATCAGCACTATCCGTGGCAGCCGGTCTGGGGACCAATGCACTGGGGCCATGCGCGCAGCCGCGATATGGTGAACTGGGAGCACTTACCCATCGCACTGGCACCAGAAGGGCCGGAAGATAAAGACGGCTGTTTTTCCGGTTCAGCGGTGGTTGAAGGCAATAAGCTGGCCCTGATCTACACCGGACATAAGTTTGACGGCGAGGCGAAAGAGGAAAACCTGTATCAGGTACAGTGCCTGGCCACCAGCACCGATGGAATTCACTTTGAACGCCAGGGCATGATTCTGGATACCCCGCGAGGTGTACACCATTTTCGCGATCCGAAAGTCTGGCAAGAGGGAGACAACTGGTACATGGTGGTGGGCGCCCGGGTCGATGACGTGGGCGAAGTGCAGCTCTATCGCTCGCAAGATCTACAGCACTGGCAGTTTGCCAGCACGCTTGGCAGGGCCGATGACGGCATGGGCTACATGTGGGAGTGCCCAGACCTCTTCCCACTCAACAATAATCTCGTCTTCATGTTCTCGCCGCAGGGCATCGCCGCAGACGGATACGATTACCGTAACCTGTTCCAGAGCGGCTATATGGTCGGCGAATGGCAGGATAATCTCCATTTTCACGTCACCCACGCCTTCCAGGAGATGGATCACGGGCATGATTTTTACGCCCCCCAGTCATTTACCACCCCGGATGGGCGCCGCATCGTGATTGGCTGGCTGTCGATGTGGGAATCGCCAATGCCAGAACAAGCCGACGGCTGGGCGGGCATGCTTACCCTCCCCCGCGAGGTGACGCTCGATACCGATCAGCGGCTGCGTATGAACCCGGTGAAAGAGCTGGAATTATTACGCGGTGAGCTTCATGTCTGGCCAGTCAGCGAACTACACAATCGCACCCTGATGGTAGAGGAGCAGGCGCACGCTATTGAAGTCGAATTGAGTCTCGATATCGCCCGCAGCAGTGCTGAAGAATATGGTATCGCGCTGGGTGATGGACTACGGGTCTACGTCGATGCTCAGGCACAGCGTTTGGTGCTGGATCGCCGCTACCCGCAGCATAGTCTCTCTGGTTATCGCAGCGTGCCGCTGCCAGTTGGTGACCGGCTGGATCTGCGCTTATTTATCGACAGCTCCTCGGTAGAGGTATTTGTCAATCACGGTGAATATACCCTTAGCAGTCGTATTTATCCTGAACCGGACGATCGCCAACTGACCTTATTCAGCCTGAACGGACACGCCATTTTTAATCAAGGGCATGCCTGGCCGCTCAGCGCCAAATAAACACCCGTCTTACTGCTTTGGGGAAAAATAATGACTATCTGGACGCTCGGAGACGCTGTGGTGGATTTATTGCCGCGCGACAATATGCAGTTTGAAGCCTGCGCGGGAGGCGCTCCCTTCAATGTGGCAATCGGCGTGGCTCGCCTTGGCCGCGCCAGCGGTTTTATTGGCCGTGTGGGCAATGACACTTTTGGTCGCTTTCTGCATCAGACGCTGGAAACAGCGCAGGTGGATACAGGAAGTCTGGAGTTTGATGCACATCAGCACACCAGTACCGTACTGGTTTCACTGGCTCCCAACGGCGAGCGGCAGTTTGAGTTTTTGGTCAATCCGTCTGCCGATCAATTTCTCAGCCCGGCGAGCCTGCCCGACTTTGGCGCCGATATTCTGCACTTCTGCTCGCTGGCGCTGGTTGCCCCTGACTGCCGCGCCACCCTCGCCCAGGCTATGGCCGCATTGCGACAGACCGGCGGTACTCTGAGCTTTGACATCAATCTGCGTCCGCAGATGTGGAGCAACGAGATGCAGATGTTTGACCTTGTCAACGAGTTTGCCCGGCAGAGCGACATTCTGAAGATGTCGGAAGAAGAGCTGCTGTGGCTAACACAGACCAACTGTCTCAGTTGCGCCTGCGAACGTCTGGTTGATTTTCCTGCACGCCTGAAAATCGTCACCCGCGGTGCCGACGGCGCTATCGCTTTCTGGCAAAACAGCAGGCTAACTTTAAGCGGCTATAACGTCGAAAGTATCGATACTACCGGCGCCGGTGATGCCTTTATGGCCGGGCTGCTGGCGGCACTCGCCGAGGAAGGCTGGCCCACATCGACGTCAACGCTACTTCCACTTATCGAGCAGGCCAGCGCTTGTGGTGCTCTGGCGACCACCCGGCGTGGCGCGCTAAGCGCGTTTCCCGACAGCCAACACCTGAGCAGCTTTATTCAGTCACAACCGTCGCTACGGAGAACGATTACCCCGTAATAAAGCGCACTCGTTACGTCGTATCAGAAAGACCTTACAATGACCTGATCTGGATTGGAAAAATCATGAAGATAAATATGCCGTTCAGTAATGACAAATATCGGTACTCGTCCGGGTATCTGCTTTTTTTCTTTGCCGCCTGGTCGTTGTGGTGGTCTTTTTATGCGATATGGCTAAAAAATAAACTTGGCCTGTCCGGAACGGAGCTGGGAATGCTGTATGCCGTAAACCAGTTCTTTAGCATGCTGTTTATGCTGGTCTACGGTTTTCTGCAGGATAAGCTCGGCACCCGTAAACACCTTATCTGGCTGATGGGGATAGTCATCACGCTCAGCGGCCCGTTCCTGATTTATGTTTACGAACCGCTGCTGACCTCCAACTTCAAACTTGGTATGGCGCTGGGAGCCATTTTCTTTGGCCTTGGCTACCTCGCTGGTTGTGGTCTGGTAGAAAGCTTCGTCGAAAAAGTGAGCCGCAAATTCAACTTTGAATTCGGCACCGCCCGCTTGTGGGGATCGCTTGGCTACGCCGCAGGGACATTTGTTGGCGGTATCTTCTTCAGCATCAACCCACACATTAACTTCTGGTGCGTATCGGTAATGGGGGTGTTATTCCTGTTGATTAACGTGTTGTTCAAAACCAACTCACCCGCCCCATCTTCTGTAAAAACGCGCTCTCCTGAACCTGACGCGCTGACCCGAAAGGATTTTCTCACTATCTTTAAAGATACGCAGTTCTGGTTTTTCGTTATCTTTGTCGTCGGTACCTGGTCGTTCTATAGCATCTACGATCAGCAGATGTTCCCGGTGTTTTACGCCAGCTTATTTGACGATCCCGAACTGGCACCACGCGTATACGGCTACCTCAACTCGGTACAGGTCTTTATGGAAGCCGTCGGTATGGCGCTGGTTCCATTCCTGATTAACCGCATCGGGCCTAAATCCGCATTGCTGCTGGGTGGCACAATCATGGCCTGTCGAATCCTGGGTTCAGCACTGTTCACCGATATCTATATTATCTCCTTGATTAAAATGCTTCATGCGCTGGAAGTCCCACTGTTTGTTATTTCAGTGTTTAAATTCAGCGTAGCGAATTTTGATAAACGCCTGTCATCAACGATATATCTCATTGGCTTCAATATCGCCAGTTCCATTGGCATTATCGTGCTGTCACTGCCTGTCGGTAAATTGTTTGATAAAGTGGGCTATCAGGAAATCTTCCTGATTATGGCCAGCATTGTGATAATAACACTAATATTTGGCTATTTCTCGTTGAGCAAAAAGCATCATCAGCAGAAGATGGGAAATGAACTGGTGACAGAGTAGCGAAGTTAAAATATATCGGACAGGGCCATTGGCCCTGTCGTATCCCCCAACAGTAAGTACGAACTGTCGATTTACTCAGGCATGTTCCAGCCATTTGCGGAATATTTTCGCTCGCAGTATTCCCTGAAAATCAATCAGCCCAGAACAACCAAGCTTCTTGATCAGATTCTGCCTGGCCTGGTAAATCGTTTTCAAATGTAGATTTAACAAGGCGGATATCTCAAAAATAGTTCGACCTTCTCCTAACTGCGTTAAAATATATTTATCTCGCGCAGTCAGCGAAATATTTAGTTCCGACTGATTGTCGTGTATACCGCCAGAACGAGTAATATCAATAATATATTGTTTGAAGGTGGCAACGCTAACATCTATTGGCAGTCTGTAAAGTGATAAATCATTGAGATATCTGTACAGATGGCCATCAATCAGCAGTACCAGACGATGCGTTTTCAGATCGTAATTTTGCCTTTTTACCGCCTCAAAGTGATTGGCGGTGAAAAAAACCAGATACGTCTTATCATCTTCGAAAACAATATCTGCAAGAATATTCTTTAGCCCTTGTCTGATAAAAATATCATCTATCCATAACTCTGCGTTTCCAGTGTGTTCCTGAACGATGTTCATCATTATGGCCTCAATGAAAAATCACAATTGTTCTATAGAGGGTGCTATGTATAGTCTTAATCAAAAAAATGCTCAGCATGAGTGCTTTCAGCATATAACAAAGGTACTGTACATATTATATTAACATGAAGACTTTTTAGACGTCGTCAGCTGTGTAGCGCAGCACTATTTCCAGGGTTTTTCTGATAACATCTGCCTGGACAACGTCAACTGTTGATTCCAGAGAACTAATCAGGCTTAAAATGATGTTTTTGTTATTAACATTATCACCTGCCAGAATTACATTTGTTACCGCCTGTCCCAATACCACAGACTCATCTGCTAATAGCTCACCTGCATTATGGAAGTAACTTGATAAAGCTTTATCCGTCATTACACTGTGGACATTAATTTCATGAAGCATGGTAACCTCGCTTGTATAGTCTGGAAGATTATCTTTAATGTAATTTAGGGTTTTTGCTGGCACTGAAAGCACTCTCATCTCTGGTTTTATCCGGTTTTCTACTTATCTTCCCCGGATTAATGTTTGTAAAATCATTGATAACGCTGTCAATTAATTGCTTGCGTGTGCCATCTATTTCACTGGCCTGCATAAGTCGCAATTGCTTAATCACTGCAGCTAACGAAACGTCTGTATGCATTCGCAAAATTTCTAGCACAGCCAAACCTGTAATTTCATGTTTCAGGCGTTCACTATCAGTTTTCTTCATAACTCCTTCACTACTTACCCCTATAAGTAAGGGGTTTATTTTACTCAAAAAGCAGGCCAATTAACGCATTGTAATGTTTCTGTTCTTTCTCCCCGGATGCTTTTTCAAGACGACACAGAAGCTTGGTGCAAAGTGATTTGCGGTTCAGATTTCGTCCATCCTTGAGTATCTCAGTGACGATTTCTCCCAATGTTTCCTGTTGAGTTGGCAGATGCGCCTTCGCAAAGTAACGAGAAATCGCGCTTGCAGTATCAGTGCGAACGGTATGCTGCTGCATGTCATGCTCCTGTAACAAAATGCTGGTGAATATTAAGTTTTATAACAGTAGCAAAGTTGTACCAAAAATGTGTACAACGCGAACCATCAATTTTTATCAAAAAGTGCTAAATCAATACAATCAATAATTTAGATAAGTATCAAATTACATAAAATCAAATTCAGTTGTACAACTCACTTCGTTTAACGAATGAATTCGATCTGTTTGAGGGTCTTTGTTTGTAAAAATAAAGTTAGAATAATGTATTAAAATCAGGACATAAGCTGGTTTGTTTGATACTGTCCATATCTCTTCCCTTCCCTTGATCCCGGACTGTCCATGCTCACGACCATTATTTACCGTAGCCATCTACGTGATGACGCCCCCCTCAGAGCGCTTGAGGATATGGTGACAGCCGCAAATCTAAAAAACCGGCGATCCGATGTTACGGGGATTTTACTCTTTAATGGCCGCCACTTTTTCCAACTGCTTGAAGGACCTGAGGAGCAGGTAAAAGAGATTTATCGTTGTATATGTAACGATCCACGGCACCACAATATCGTTGAGCTGATGTGTGATTACGCGCCTGCGAGAAGATTCGGAAAGGTGGGAATGGAGTTATTTGATTTACAAAAACATGAACGCAATGACGTCCTGCAAGCGGTACTTAACAAGGGAACATCAAAATTTCAGCTCACCTATGATGACCGGGCATTACAGTTTTTCCGCACATTTGTCCTTGCGACGGAAAAATCGAGTTATTTTGAAATACCTGCGCCTGATTACTGGAGTTTTATTGCCGACAACTCTTGTACTCTCCTGGATGAAAGCACACTCCAGTCCAATATCGATTTCAGCTTTGCTTTTCAACCCATTATCGATCCTATGTCGCAGTGCGTCATTGCTCTGGAAGCACTTATTCGTGGTAGAGACGGTGAAACGCCCGCAACTTATTTTGGCAACTTAAATCCTGAAGAACTGTATACCGCGGATCTGCAGAGCAAAAAGACTGCTTTTGCAATGGCAAGCGCGCTGGGACTTAACGACAAAATGCTGTCAGTCAATCTGCTCCCCATGACCCTGGTAAACAAACCCGATGCAGTCAGCTTTCTGATAAACGAAATCGCGGCGCACGGACTGGTGCCTGAACAAATCATTGTAGAGTTTACCGAAAGCGAAGTTATATCGCGCTTTGATACGTTCGCGCAGGCCGTAAAGTCACTCAAGGCTGCGGGGATCTGTGTGGCGATAGATCATTTTGGGGCAGGTTTTGCCGGGCTTCAGCTTCTGTCTCGTTTTCAACCCGACCGAATTAAGATAAGCCGCGAGCTGATCACGGATGTGCATAAAAGTGGACCAAGACAGGCCATCATTCAGGCAATTATCAAATGTTGCACTTCACTGGAAATCATGATTTCCGCAGTCGGCGTTGAAAAACCTGAAGAGTGGATGTGGCTTGAGTCCGCAGGTATTGAAATCTTCCAGGGTAACCTTTTTGCACAAGCCTGCCTGAATGGTATTCCGTCTGTTGCATGGCCAGAGAAAAATGATTTCTCAGCGTCAAAATAACTAACGCATTGTTATAAATAAACAATCACCACAACCGCCCTCATGCTGAACATAAAAATTCAGCATTTACTCCCTGCGTGATAGTAAAGTAAATCTTAATTTTGCTAGAATCCTCTGTATGTTTTGTACAATTTGATGCATGTTGTACAAAGTAACAGGAACCGCATATCGGTGACGGAGAATCAGGAGTGTCCGGGGGAACTATGGCTTATTACAGCATTGGGGATGTCGCAGAACGTTGCGGGATAAATCCTGTCACCCTTCGGGCATGGCAACGACGTTACGGTTTACTCAAACCTCAACGCAGTGAAGGTGGCCACCGACTCTTTGATGAAGAAGATATTCAGCGTATTGAAGAAATAAAACGTTGGATTAGCAATGGCATACCTGTTGGGAAAGTTAAGGCATTGCTGGAAACCAGTACCCGTCAAGCTGACGACGACTGGAATCAATTACAAGAAGAGATGATGAGCATTCTTCGCATGGCGCATCCACCGAAGCTGCGAGCCAAAATTACTGCACTCGGTCGCGTTCACCCCGTAGATGCGCTGATCGATCACGTTTATCTTCCCGTACGTCAACGGCTGATACTTGACCATAATACATCCCGCATAATGAACAGCATGCTTGATGGCGCATTGATTGAATATGTTGCCACACTGCTGTCTGAAACGCGGCGCAAGTCAGGAAAGGATGCCCTCCTGATGGCCTGGGATGTTGAAGACAGAACCCGTCTGTGGCTCGAAGCCTGGCGCTTATCGCAATCTGGTTGGCATATTGCCGTTCTGGCTGAACCCATTGAATCGCCAAGACCTGAACTTTTCCCTGGGCAAACCCTTTTTGTCTGGACCGGTATTACGCCAACCCGCAGACAAAATGAACTGCTCCAACACTGGAATGAACAAGGTTATAAGGTCATCTTCCACAGCCCGTAACCTACACGTAATACGTGTAAGATAAATCATACAACTCTCATTTTTTGGCTGGTTATTTTGAGTACCACCCAAGGAATATGTTGCCCTCTATCCTCCTGACTTAACCCCGGCCATAGCATAAAAATAAAACAATATACTAACCCATTGGTATTATTTTTTTGCAGACGACATCACCTTTTTCCTAAGTAAAATTCATTAGATCAACTGGCGTACGTCTAATACTTATTCTAGGGTTAAATTATGTCTTCTTGTGCCACATTATTGTTTTTCTAAAGTAATAAATGTGGTTATTTGAAAAAGGTAAAGGATATGGCTCTAGTCTTAGACAAACGCTTAATTCTTTGTTGCTGCGCCTTTTCCATTATTTCTGTGGCAAATGCAGCAACCGTTAACGGAACATTTCAGGTGCTGATGACGATTCAAAAGGCCTGTACCGTAACTGCCGGTTCGGCTTCAAATATTACACTTGGTCCGGTGAATACCACGGCGACAAATACCAGTGCAAGCAACACTATTTCAATTAATTGCTCAAAAACCACGCCCTATTTTATCGGTCTGGCACCGTCGGCTGCCAATGGAGGGACGACAACAGGATCTGGCGCCATGTCCTCCGTAGCTAACGCTGCCACCAATACCGACAAAGTGCCCTATCAGCTAAATCGTACATCAGCAACAGGTCCGGTGTGGGGGAATACCGCCACCGACACCGCACCTGGAAATGGGGTAGCGGCGACGGGTACAGGTCTGGCGCAAACGTATACTGTTTATGCCACCGCACCGAGCGCCAACTTCACTCCTGACGACTATGCCGACACGGTAACGGTTAACGTTAACTACTAACTTCAGGAAGCCATATGAGAGTAAAACTGCCTGTAAAGCAGTGTGCCTGCGCATGCCTGCTAGGGATGGTTGCGAGCGTCAATCTTGCCACCGCCAGCGGACTGCAAATAGCCCCGGTCACGTTAACGTTGCAAGCGACGCAAAATGCCGATGGTATCTGGCTGAGTAACGCGGGTGAAAATGTGCTCAATGCCCAGGTTCGGGTTTTTCGCTGGAGTCAAAGCGCTTATGACGACAAACTTTCTCCCTCTCAGGGGCTGGTGATTAGCCCGCCGATGTTGGCATTGGCCCCTGGAGAACGACAGCTGATACGCGTTATTCGTACAAGCCCTCCCTCGGCACATGCCGAAGACGCTTATCGTTTATCGATAGATGAGTTACCGCCTGCAAAAGTAGAAAAAAACAAGCTTCAGTTTGTGCTGCATTATTCTGTTCCCGTTTTCATTCAACCAACATCAGCGGCACAAACGCAGGCAAAACTGCAATGGAAATTACAGCAGCTGGATGGCAAAAAATTTATTGAAGTCAGTAATCAGGGAAATGGGCATGCACAGTTATCTGCTGCAACATTTATAAGCCCTGACGGTACTAAAAAAGTCATTACACCCGGACTATTAGGCTACGTTTTACCCGGATCAACAATGCGCTGGATAGTTTCCCCGTCAGCCAGGAATAATCATTACGGCGGGAAAGTTGAAGTCACAATCAATGGCCAAAAAACAGTACAAGATCTGTAACAGATCCTGGCTTCTGGTGAAATATTGCTTTCTCAATGGAGTATTAATATCGGGAATGGTTTGCGCACAAACGCTGAATAATAACCAGAACGAAAATGGTGTTATTAATAGCGCCTCGCAGATTACGGGAGTCGATTTGTATCTCGACGTCACCTTAAATGGGAATCCCGTTGGGCTGGTTCATTTTGGCTACGATAATGGAAAGCTTTATGCAGGAGCAGATACTCTGCGTAAAATGGGCTTTCGCTTTGCTCCAGACGCCACTAACGCCGTCTGCCTGAACGATATCCCCCAGCTAACCATTGACTACAACGTTCAGTTGCAAACGCTCTCGCTTACTGTGCCGCTCAGTTCACTCGATCTTGCGACCACGCAGCTTAACTCGCCCACCGAAACCGCGCCAACGGCAACAACATCACGCGGGGCGCTGCTCAATTATGATATCTATACGCAACAGGGGGATGAAAGCGCAATCAATACCTTCAGCGAAATTCGCGCCTTCAATGCGACCGGCGTGCTCAGCACCACTCAGTTGACGCAGTACTCTACCGAGGAATATGCCGATAACAGCGTTGAGCGCCTTGATACCAGCTGGCGTACGTCATTTCCTGATTCGATGTTGGCGTTAACCGTTGGCGATACCCTGACAAGCTCACTCATCTGGTCCCGACCGACGCGAATCGGCGGCATTCAGATAGGCACCGATTTTGGGTTACAGCCCTATATGCCAACCACCCCGCTTCCAGCATATCTGGGATCCGCGACGTTACCATCAAACGTTGAGCTGTACGTCGACGGCGTCAGGTACTACAACGGAGAAGTCCCCGCAGGTAGCTTTCAGATCAACACAATGCCTAACATCAGCGGCGCGGGAACGGGTCAGGTGATGATGACAGATGCGTTGGGCAGAACGAGCGTACAAAATTTCTCGTTCTACAACGATCAGCAACTCCTGCGGGAAGGATTAACCGCCTGGTCGGCAGAATTAGGCACGGTACGCGAAAATTATGGTTACTCCTCTTTTGATTATGCCAGCGCACCAGTATTGAGCGCTACGTGGCGTCGCGGGTTTAGCAATACGTTCACCGCCGGGACTCACGCGGAAACCAGCGATGGACTGATTAACGCGGGCTTCAGTAACGACTGGATCCCAGGAACCCGCAGCGGCACGTTTTCGACCTCACTTGCCGCAAGTACCGACTCAGGAAAGAACGGGTTTTTGTACAGTTTTGGTTACCGTTGGTCCGGCGAACGGTTTAATTTCAGTACCAGTACCACGGCAACTTCCGGCGATTATCGCGATGTCGCCACCCATTACGGTGAGCCGCCCCCCACGCTTAACAGCAACACGGTTATTGGTTATTCGCTGGAAGCAGCTGGAAATGTCAGCCTGAGCTATTTGCAGTTTCGATATCCACACGAAAATGCGGTGCGCTACGCCAATGCCAGTTGGTTTAAATCTCTCACCGACAACATCTCACTGAATGCCGGATTCAACCAGAACATTGACGACAACCGCGATCGTAGCCTCTATCTGATGGTAACCATCACGACCGACAACAATCTGAGCGCCAGCAGCACCCTACAACGTACCAACGACGAAACCGGTTACCAGCTCAACGCCAGCCTGACGCCCCCTGCTGACGGCGGCTGGGGCTGGAATCTGGCTGCCAGTCAGCAGGCTTCCCGGCAAAGTGGCCAGGGAGAAGTGGGATATCTGGGACGTTATGGTAAAGCGTACGCGGGATTCAGCCGTTTACCGGATAATCATTACGGTTATGCAGGCGCAACCGGATCGCTGGTGACTATGGGAGGCGGCCTGTTTGCAGCAAGAGAAATCAATAATGGTTTTGCCGTCGTCTCAACTGACGGCGTGCCTGATGTTCCGGTCAAATTGCAAAATAACCTGATTGGTCGCAGCGATGACCAGGGACTACTGCTGGTCACACCGCTTAACAGTTATCAAAAAAACCTGATCAGTATTGACCCGATGGATCTCCCTGCCAATATGCGG
The DNA here is from genome assembly GCF_030333015.1 of Citrobacter sp. Cpo012. Taxonomy (NCBI): domain Bacteria; kingdom Pseudomonadati; phylum Pseudomonadota; class Gammaproteobacteria; order Enterobacterales; family Enterobacteriaceae; genus Citrobacter; species Citrobacter sp. Cpo012. Next base: position 97,828 of record NZ_JAOWGR010000030.1, read on the forward strand.
ATCGCACGCGTTGAGACGAATGCCACGCCAGCCGATCGTTCCGGTACTTTGGTTAGCTTTGGCATCACCCCCGTCCGCGCTGCGCAGATTATCCTCGTCGATAATCAGGGTAAGCCAATTCCTGAAGGCAGCATGGCTTACGCCATCAACGGAAAAGGACAATCGTCTGTCGTTGGCTTTGATGGAATGACATGGTTCGACACCCTGGAGCAGCACAACACGCTGCGCGTTGAGACGGACACCGGTAGTTGTCGCGTGCAATTTGACTATCCCGCGTCAGCAAAGGGGATTGTGCAAATAGGCCCACTGGTTTGTCGCCCACACTAACAGGAGTGCGCTCATGAGGTTAAGACATCTGCTACTCATCGCTGCCGTACTTTTTTGTCCGGCAATTAGCCATGCGGTAACCTGTTCGGTGAGCAATGTGCAAGCCATAAATTTAGGTTCGGTCAATCCACTGTCTGCGACAGGCGCAACGTCATCAATGACGTTCAGTTACACTTGCACCAAAGAGCTTGGTGACGTGCTGGCAGGGATCAATCTCTGTTTTAATATTGGCGCCTCGGCCGTCAGTGGCCAGGTGACACCGCGAAATATGTCGTTAAGCGGAAACCCCGCCAGAACGCTGGCATACCAGCTTTACCAGGATAGCGGGCGCACCAAAGTCTGGGGCAGCCAGTATCAGTCGGGAACCACTTTTCCGATGGTACAGCTTAACCTGCTGAATCTGACGCCAGTGACCGGTTCACTCACGGTATCGGCGCAGATCGTCACGCCACAAACGGCAGCCGTCCCCGGAAATTATCAGGATAGCTATACGACGGCAACAGCCCTTGTCACCCTTAATCCTGGATTGCTTTTCCCGCCGACCACCTGTGGTGATACCGTTGCCGCCAGGTTTCCTTTCACCGTCACAGCTGCTGTCAGCAAACAGTGTAATATCACCTCCGCGACTAACATCAGCTTTGCCCCCACCAGCGGAACGGGTCGTAATCTCACGGCGTCAAACAACGTTGGCGTAGCATGCTCTAATAACACCCCTTACACCATCGGACTTCAACCCTCCAACGGCAATACGGCAGGCAGCGGCGTGATGGCAGGCACGGGGTCAAATACGGATAAAGTCCCCTACCAGCTTAGTTCGACGCCAGGTCCTTCCGGTACGATCTGGGGCAATACTGCGCTTAATACCGTTGCAGGCAACGGCACGGGGACAACGACTACCTACCCGGTTTACGCCACCGTTCCCAGCGCGAACTACACGCCAGACAACTATGCCGATACTGTCACCATCGCCGTGACCTACTGACGCCCAGCTTAACAGCAATAAAGCAAACACATTTTATTATCATATTATTTACTTTTAGAGGTGCGTCATAAATCTGACAAATTGCGATTTTTACAAGTTATGCATATTAAACTACATAAACCGCAAAACAACCGCGATGACAGCCAAAATAAAGAATAACTATTCACTACCAAGCCAAAACCCACACTACTCATACCGATAATCCGTGTTAGCCAGGCAGGCTGTTCTATGAAAAAAATGTTAAATTTAGGTTTATATGGTGAGATTCACTGTATACCACGGCCAAATTAAGAACATATTACTTTTATAACTAAGGTTTATCATGGATAAGTTATCTTACGCTTCAGATAGCAGCACATCTGCCTGGAATACCTACCTGCAACAAATCGAGCGTGTGGCCCCTTACCTGGGCGAACTTTCCCATTGGGTGGATACCCTGCGCCACCCAAAACGCGCGCTGATTGTCGATATCCCGGTGCAGATGGATGACGGCACTATCCGTCATTTTGAAGGGTATCGCGTGCAACATAACCTCTCCCGCGGTCCGGGCAAAGGCGGTGTGCGTTATCATCCTGATGTTGATCTTAATGAAGTGATGGCCCTGTCTGCATGGATGACCATCAAATGCGCAGCGTTGAACCTGCCGTACGGCGGAGCCAAAGGCGGTGTGCGCGTCGATCCGTTCTCACTTTCTGAAGGTGAACTGGAGCGTTTAACCCGCCGTTATACCAGCGAAATCGGCATTATCATTGGGCCGCAGAAAGACATTCCTGCGCCGGATGTAGGTACGAACGGAAAAGTCATGGCCTGGATGATGGATACCTACTCCATGAACCACGGCACCACCGTGACCAGTGTGGTCACCGGTAAACCTATTCACCTCGGCGGCTCGTTAGGCCGTGATAAAGCCACCGGTCGCGGCGTTTTCGTCAGCGGTCTGGAAGTCGCGCGTCGTGCGAACATTGAAGTTGAAGGCGCTCGCGTGGCGGTACAAGGTTTCGGTAACGTCGGCAGCGAAGCCGCCCGCCTGTTCGCCGCAGCGGGTGCGCGTGTCGTCGCTATTCAGGATCACACCGCAACGCTGTTTAACTCCACGGGTATCGACATGACCGCGCTGTCTGCCTGGCAGTTAGAGCACAAACAGATTGCCGGTTTCCCAGGCGCTGAAACCATCGCCAGCGAAGCCTTCTGGAGCGTGGAGATGGATATCCTTATCCCTGCCGCGCTGGAAGGACAGATTACCCGTCAGCGTGCAGAAATGCTGACCTGCAAACTGGTACTTGAGGGCGCTAACGGCCCGACTTACCCGGATGCCGATGATATGCTGGCAAGCCGCGGTATCATCGTGGTACCTGACGTCGTATGTAATGCAGGCGGCGTAACCGTCAGCTACTTCGAATGGGTCCAGGACATGGCAAGCTTCTTCTGGAGTGAAGAAGAGATCAACAATCGCATGGACAAAATCATGACTGATGCGATGGTGCACGTATGGGAAAAAGCAGCTGAGAAATCCTGCTCCCTGCGTACAGCAGCCTACATTGTTGCCTGCGAACGCATTCTGCTGGCACGTAAAGATCGCGGAATTTATCCGGGCTAATACCGATAATTTTCCCTCGCATAAACCACCTGCCTGGCAGGTGGTTTTTTTTAGCAAAATCCTGCACGTAGTCTTTCCCCATTAAATACTGCCCGATCTCTCATTTTCGCTGTTTTATGCACCACTACGTTTCAATATGGAACGTTATAAAATGATGGCGTTCCGTATTGAAACGCCCTTCACAGCAATTTTCTTTTGCGTACCCGTGTGCAAAATTACCTTATCGGCAGCGAGCGGTCGCCGTGACGTTGAACCAACCGATACCCTACATCAGATGCCTGCCCGAATTTGGCAGCCATCCAGGACTGTCTGCGGAGCATAAATAATGAAAAAATTGATCAACCGTGTTGAAGACGTACTGAATGAACAACTCGCCGGACTGGCGAAAGCGTATCCTTCCCTGGCACTGCATCAGGATCCGGTATATGTCACCCGCGCAGATGCGCCGGTGATGGGCAAAGTGGCTCTGCTTTCCGGTGGCGGCAGCGGACACGAACCTATGCACTGCGGCTATATTGGTCAGGGCATGCTCTCTGGCGCCTGTCCAGGTGAGATTTTTACCTCACCCACGCCGGATAAAATGTTCGAATGCGCCATGCAAATTGACGGTGGCGAAGGCGTGCTGCTGATAATCAAAAATTACACCGGCGACATTCTTAATTTCGAAACCGCCACCGAGTTGCTGCATGAAAGCGGTGTCAAAGTCACCACCATGGTGGTGGATGACGACGTGGCGGTGAAAGACAGTTTGTATACCGCCGGTCGACGTGGCGTGACGAATACCGTATTGATCGAAAAACTGGTCGGCGCGGCCGCCGAACGCGGTGATTCGCTGGAAGCCTGTGCGGCGTTGGGCCGTAAGCTGAATAACCAGGGCCACTCCATTGGCATAGCCATTGGCGCCTGTACCGTTCCAGCCGCCGGACAACCGTCGTTCACGCTGCAGGATAACGAAATGGAGTTTGGCGTAGGTATCCACGGGGAACCCGGCATTGACCGTCGCCCCTTCACCTCTCTCGATCAGACCGTTGATGAAATGTTCGATACCCTGCTGGAAAACGGTAACTACAGCCGTACACTCCGCCACTGGGACAACGTCCAGGGCGCGTGGCAGGAAGGTAAAGAAAGCAAGCGTGCGTTACAAAGTGGCGATCGCGTTATTGCGCTGGTCAATAATCTCGGCGCGACGCCGTTGTCTGAACTCTTCGGCGTGTATAACCGCCTGGAAAGCCGTTGTCAGGATGCAGGCATCGTCATTGAGCGCAACCTGATCGGTTCTTACTGTACCTCTCTGGATATGACCGGTTTCTCGATCACCTTGTTACAGGTAGATGACGAAACGCTGAGCTTATGGGATGCACCGGTTCACACCCCTGCCCTCAACTGGGGTAAATAAGGAGATTCATAATGTCCCTCAACAGAACGCAAATTGTTAACTGGCTCTATCGTTGCGGCGAGATCTTCACCACAGAAAGTGATTTTCTCACCGGGCTTGACCGGGAGATCGGCGATGCCGACCACGGTCTGAACATGCATCGTGGTTTCAGCAAAGTCGTTGAAAAGCTGCCGTCCATCGCAGACAAAGACATCGGCTTTATTTTGAAAAACACCGGTATGGTGCTGCTCTCAAGCGTCGGCGGGGCCAGTGGGCCGCTGTTTGGCACCTTTTTTATTCGCGCCGCTCAGGTGACTCAGGCTCATCAAAGCCTGACGCTTGAAGAGCTGTATCAAATGATGCGTGATGGCGCAGAAGGTGTGATTAGCCGAGGTAAGGCTGAACCTGGCGACAAAACCATGTGCGACGTCTGGCTACCGGTGGTCGAATCTTTACGTCAGTCCTGCGAGCAAAAGTTAAGCGTACAGACAGCGCTGGAAGCGGCAAGCCAGCAAGCGGAAGCCGCAGCGCAAAGCACCATCACCATGCAGGCTCGCAAAGGCCGTGCCAGCTATCTTGGTGAGCGCAGTATTGGGCATCAGGATCCCGGCGCAACGTCGGTCATGTTTATGATGCAAATGCTAGCTCAGGCGTCCAGAGAGTAAGGATAAAGCGATGGTAAACCTGGTTATTGTTTCTCACAGCGCCCAACTGGGCGAAGGCGTCGGTGCACTGGCCCGGCAGATGTTAATGGGCGGTGATTGCAAAATCGCCATTGCCGCAGGCATTGATGATCCTGAGAATCCGATTGGCACCGATCCGATCAAGGTGATGGAAGCCATCGAGTCCGTGGCCGATACGGACCACGTGCTGGTGATGATGGATATCGGTAGTGCATTACTGAGTGCGGAAACCGCGCTGGAACTGCTCGACCCTGGCATTGCCGCCAAAGTGCGTTTGTGCGCAGCACCACTGGTTGAAGGCACACTGGCCGCGACGGTTAGCGCCGCCGCGGGTGCTGATATCGATCGGGTCATCCGTGATGCCATGAACGCCCTCGACGCCAAATGTGAGCAACTGGGTTTACCTTCGCCATCCGCAGCGAAACCCGCATCTGCTGCACTGTCTCCCGATGCAGATGCCCGTTCTGTTGCCATTGTGGTGAAAAACCCTAACGGCATCCACGTTCGCCCGGCTTCGCGGCTGGTTTCCGCGTTGTCTGGTTTTAACGCCGACATGTGGCTGGAGAAAAACGGCAAGTGTGTGGTTCCTGATAGCCTGAATCAGATAGCTCTGCTGCAGGTACGCTGTAATGACACGCTGCGCCTGATTGCCAAAGGCGAACAGGCAGAGGATGCGCTGGCCGCATTTAAACAGCTGGCAGCGGAGAATTTTGGTGAATCGCTCGAGTCCGCTAATGCTGATAACAAGGCAACTCAGGCTCCCTCAAAAGTCACGGGGACGGCATTCTGTCACACGCCGTTCTCGCCCGAGGTAAACCCGCAGCCAGCCGCATCACTCCAGGCTGAGCAGCAGCGATTACAGACCGCCATCCAAAGTACGCTGAACGATCTGAGCGAACTCACCGCACTTGCTGAAGAACGATATTCCGCAGATATCGCTGCCATCTTCTCCGGTCACCACACGCTGTTGGACGATCCTGAACTGTTTGAAATGGCCTGCGATGTAATGCGCGAAAAGCAGTGCAGCGCCGCCTGGGCCTGGCATCAGGTGCTGAGCGATCTCAGCCAACAGTATTTACAGCTCGATGATCCTTATCTGCAGGCGCGATACATTGATATTGAAGATTTGCTGTCCCGTTCACTGCAGCATTTGACGGGAGAGAGCGCACAAATTCCCGCGTTCTTGCGCCCCACTATCCTGGTCGCTGATGTCATTTATCCGTCTACGGTACTGCAACTCGATCCGAAGACCATCAAAGGTATCTGCCTGCGGGACGGCAGCGAAGCCTCGCATCCGGCGATTATCGCTCGTGAAATGGGTCTGTGCTGGATGTGTCAGCAAGGCGCGGCTCTCGATAGCATCAAGATGGGCGATACTCTGACCATTGACTGTGTCACACAGCGGATAACCCGCGCAAACTGATTCCGAAGCACACCCTTTCCAACAAAGGGTGTGCTTCTTCTCTATTCACGTCGGGAAATGTCTGTTTATTCGCAAAATGGGGAGCCGATCACGCGCAACGGTCATTCCTGAACTAAGGTTTTCTCATGGTAAATGCCGCTACTTCGGCACGCCGCTAAGGAGATTAACCGATGATAACGCCAGCAACTCGCCATCCTGGCCTGCTCTCTGTTGCAATAAAACTGACGCTCGCAAGCACCTTTTTTGCCCTTTCCTCTTTTACCGTCAACGCCGAGGACGCACCAGCCGCTACGCCTGCGCCGCCTGATATTCTGCTTGGCCCCCTGTTTAACGATGTACAAACAGCCAAACTGTTTCCTGACCAGAAAACCTTTGCGGACGCGGTGCCAAACAGCGATCCATTAATGATCCTTGCCGATTACCGGATGCAGAAAAACCAGTCCGGATTCGATTTACGTCATTTTGTCGAGGTGAATTTTACGTTGCCGAAAGACGGCGAGAAATACGTGCCCCCGGCCGGGCAATCATTACGCGAACATATCGATGGCCTGTGGCCGGTACTCACCCGTTCGACAACCGACGCTGAAAAATGGGATTCGCTGCTGCCGCTCCCGGAACCGTATGTGGTACCTGGCGGGCGTTTTCGCGAAATATATTATTGGGACAGCTATTTCACCATGCTGGGGCTTGCCGAGAGCAATCACTGGGATAAGGTCTCGGACATGGTGGCAAACTTCGCTTACGAGATTGATTCCTGGGGACACATTCCTAACGGTAACCGCACCTACTACCTGAGCCGTTCGCAACCGCCGTTCTTTGCCTTTATGGTTGAACTGCTGGCGCAGCACGACGGAAATGACGCGCTGAAAAAATACCTCCCGCAGATGCTCAAAGAGTACAGCTACTGGATGGAGGGCGTCGAAACACTCCAGCCCGGTCAGCAAAATAAGCGCGTAGTTAAACTGGATGACGGCACCATTTTGAACCGCTACTGGGATGAGCGCGATTCGCCTCGGCCAGAGTCGTGGGTAGAGGATATCGCCACCGCTAAAAGCAACCCGAACCGCCCGGCCACAGAAATCTACCGCGACCTGCGTTCAGCAGCCGCGTCCGGCTGGGATTTTAGTTCCCGCTGGATGGACAATCCTAATCAGCTGGGCACTCTGCGCACCACCAGCATCGTTCCGGTCGATCTCAATGCGCTGATGTACAAAATGGAAAAAATGATCTCCCTCGCCAGCAAGGCTGCTGGTGATGATGCCAAAGCGGCGCAGTACGATGGCTTCGCTAATGCCCGACAAAAAGGGATCGAGAAGTACCTGTGGAACGACAAAGAAGGCTGGTATGCCGACTACGATCTGAAAAGCCACAAAGTACGCAACCAGCTCACGGCTGCCGCCCTGTTCCCGCTATATGTCAATGCAGCGGCAAAAGATCGCGCCAGTAAAGTCGCCACGGCCACCCAGGCACATCTGCTGCAACCGGGCGGCCTTGCTACCACGTCGGTGAAAAGCGGCCAGCAGTGGGATGCCCCCAATGGCTGGGCCCCGCTCCAGTGGGTAGCAGCATCCGGGTTACAGAATTACGGTCAGGATACTGTCGCCATGGACGTGACCTGGCGATTCCTCACCAATGTTCAACACACCTACGATCGCGAGAAAAAGCTGGTTGAGAAGTATGACGTGAGCACCACTGGAACCGGCGGTGGCGGCGGTGAGTATCCGTTGCAGGATGGTTTCGGCTGGACCAACGGCGTAACGCTGAAAATGCTCGACCTGATTTGCGCCAAAGAAAAGCCCTGTGACAACGTACCCGCGTCGCGACCTACCCCGGCAAGTACTGCGCCAGTCGAGTCTAAAAAACAGACTCAACCGACGCCATAACATCATAGCCTGAGCCGTTTCACTTCCTGAATCCGCGCTTCGTCGCGGATTTTTCTTTCTTATATTTCCCCCTTCCAGCTGTCTCTATGGCCTCTAGCCCTTATGGGGTATCCGGGGTTTTCATCCGTGAGAAATTGATTCTGAACATGTTTTTATTCGCTGTATATGTAAATATATAGCGATTTTGTAACCTTCAGGATAACAATAATGCCACTGACAAGACGGATGTTTGCCCAACTCGTGGCATCTGCACTGCTGCTACGCCATCTTCCCGCGTTTGCTCAAACCTCGCTGACTGTGGCCATTGGAGACTCTCCGAAGCCAGAAACGACCCAACGCGTGGTCAGCGCGGGCGCGCCTGCTGACATGCTGCTGCTGGCCGTCGCACCGGAAAAACTGGTGGGGCTTTCCTCCTTTGATTTCTCTCGCCAGACCGCCATCCCGTTTAACGATAACATTCGGACTTTGCCGAAACTCGGCAGGCTGGCGGGGCGCGCCAGCACGCTCTCGCTTGAAGCACTCCTGGCGCTTAAACCTGACCTGGTTATTGACTGCGGTAATGCCGATGAAACCTGGCTTTCTCAGGCCAGACAAGTGAGCGCACAAACACACATTCCCTGGCTGCTGATTAACGGCGAATTGTGCCATACCCCAGAACAGTTACGCGCAGTCGGTGAAGTATTGGGCGTCGTCTCGCGAACCGCAATGCAGGCCGCGCTGGCCCGTCGATTTATCGATGATGCAATAGCTTTCTCGCATTCACCCGCGGCGAATCTGCGTTTTTATGCCGCGCGCGGTGCCAGAGGACTGGAGACTGGTTTACAAGGTTCTCTGCATACCGAAGCAGCAGAACTACTGGGGTTGCACAATGTGGCGCACATCCCCGGACGACAGGGGCTCACACAGGTCTCAATGGAAAATCTGCTCAGCTGGCAGCCGGATATTATCCTGGTGCAGGATGCAGTGACAGCGCAGTTCCTACGAGAAGATCCGGTCTGGCAAGGGGTCAAAGCGGTTGCTGACCGGCGCATTCTGTTTCTCAGCGGTCTGCCGTTTGGCTGGCTGGATGCACCTCCTGGCATCAACCGTTTACTGGGGTTACGCCGCCTGCACGCCTGGCTTGATCCACAGGTTGAAGCGAGCTTTAAAACCGATATGCAGAACTACAGTGAATTGTTCTGGCACACCACGCTAAGCGACGCACAGTATCAAAGGTTGGTGGCAGTCTGATGAAAACATCAACCCTCGGTTTTCTGATGATTGCTGCGGTGGTGCTTTGCGCGAGCGTCGCCGCGGTATCAGGCGCGTATCGCCTGGATGCACAACAGGTTTTGAATCTCGTGGCCGGTGCAGATGGCGTTCCAATGCAGGACAAAATCGTCTTCTGGCAAATCCGCCTGCCACGCATACTGGCTGCATTGCTGCTCGGCGCGGCGCTGGCGGGCGCAGGAACCACCTATCAGGGCATGTTCCGCAACCCGCTGGTCTCGCCGGATATTCTCGGCGTGGCGGCGGGTGCGGGTTTAGGTGCCTGTTTAGCAATCCTGTTAGGTTTACCGATCCTGTTCATTCAGCTGTATGCGTTCATGGGCGGTTTATTCGTGGTCGCCGGTGTCTGGTTGATTACCCGGCGAGTCAAGCGTCACGACCCGGTGTTAACGCTCGTGCTGGTCGGGATTGCGCTGGGTACGGTATGCGGCGCGGGAATTTCACTCATCAAAACGCTGGCCGACCCGTATACCCAACTCCCCTCTATCACTTTCTGGCTGCTTGGCGGTTTATCGACGATCACGCTGCACGACCTGTGGTTCTCGGCACCGCTGATCTTCGCAGGACTCGTCCCGCTATTGCTGCTGCGCTGGCGCATGAACCTGCTCACCCTGTCGGATGATGAAGCACGATCGCTTGGGATCAACGTCTCGCGATTGCGGCTGGGACTGATCGTCTGCGCTACGTTAATCACCGCCTGTACCGTTGCCATCGCGGGCATTATCGGCTGGATTGGGCTGGTTGTACCGCACATCGGCAGACTCATCAGTGGCAATAACCACCAGCAGTTGCTGCCCGTTTCTATGGGGATCGGCGCCATTTTGCTGCTGCTCACCGATACTCTTGCCCGCACGCTGAGCAGCACAGAAATCCCGCTGGGGATCCTGACGGCATTTATTGGCGCACCGTTCTTTTTGCTGCTTTTGCTACGGGGAAATCGCCCATGACGCTTCTGACCGTCCGCCATGCGTCGTTGGGATACCACAGTCACCAGCCCGTGTTACGCGATGTCTCATTTCAGGTTTCGCCCGGCTCCGTCTGTTGTCTGATTGGGGCCAACGGCAGTGGAAAAACCACCCTGATGCGCACCATTCTCGGCGTTCTTTCGCCGCTTCACGGTGACATTCTGCTTGATGGCGTCGCCATAAATCATCTCAGCGATCGGCAACGCGCCGCCGCTATTGCCTGGGTTCCTCAGGCACATGACGGCGCGTTTGCCTTCACTGCGCTGGACATGGTGATGATGGGGCTGGCCCCGCAATTGGCGGCATTTGCGGTTCCCGGCGCTAAAGAGCGTGAAAATGCGCACCAGCAGATGACGATGCTGGGAATCTCTCACCTGGCGCCCCGACGCTGGAACACGCTGAGCGGCGGAGAGCGGCAACTGGTGTTAATTGCCCGCGCGCTGGCGCAACGCCCACGCCTTTTGTTGCTGGATGAACCTGCTTCCAGCCTGGATTTTGGGCATCAGATCCGTCTGCTCGACACGCTGGTGACGCTGAAAAATTCAGGTATGGCCCTGCTAATGTCGACGCATCATCCGTTGCACGCCCGGGCAATCGCCGACAGCGTGGTACGCGTTGAACCGGATGGCGAAGTGTCACAAGGGCTTCCTGAACATCAGCTTGCTGCCGATCGTCTGGCGGAACTGTATCGCGTTACACCGTCACAAATCGCTCACCATCTCTTTGGCTCACATAACTAAGGAATAAGAATGCTCATTGACGACATTGATTTTGCCGATCTTTACCGTAAACAGTTACAGCTGGCGAACAGAACCGAGAAAAAGCCGGAGCACTGGGATAAACGTGCGGAAAAAATGGCGGAAAATTGCGCCTCATTAACCGACAGCTATCTGCTGCAACTGCTGGGGAAAATCGACCTGAAAGGGGCGGAGTCGCTGTTTGACATGGGTTGCGGTCCCGGTACCGTCTCGCTGGCGCTGGCTAAAAAGATGCCAATAATTTACGGCGTAGATTATAGCCAGGGCATGCTTAGCGTAGCTGCCCGCCGCGCTGCGCAAATGAACGCCCGTCACGTGCAGTGGGTGCAGCGGGCCTGGGAGGAACACTGGGATGATTTACCCCAGTGCGATATCGCCGTCGCTTCGCGCTCTACGCTGGTTGCCGATATGCGCCAGGCGATGACCAAACTGAATAATCAGGCCCGACTGCGGGTTTACACCACTCATCTCGTCAGTTCATCTTTCGTTTCCCCCACCATTCAGCGTGCACTGGGCCGCGAAGTGATTGAGCTTCCCAACTATATCTATGCGCTTAATGTCCTGTATCAGATGGGGATCCACGCGCATGTTGATTTTATCCGCGGACCCAACTGCCAGCAGGACAACAGCACCTGGACACGTTTTCTGGAAAACGTGCGCTGGAGTATGGGTGAACTGAGCGCCGACGAGGTCGAACGTCTGGAAACCTGGTATCAACAGCAGGATCCACGCGCGATTGCCCCCGCCAGCCGTGACTGGGCGCTTATCTGGTGGGACAGCGTTCCGCGGGAGGCGCTGCGATGATCTACTTTTCGCAGGCGCAAACCGACGCGCTGCTGCTGGAAGATATTCAGGGCGGCGACCTGACTACCCGCGCGTTGGGTATTGGCGCACAGCCGGGCGTTATGGAATTTTACCATCGCCAGGGCGGGTGCGTTAGCGGCACCGCCGTCGCCAGGCAAATGCTCGCCTCATTAGGGCTGACCATCAGCGACATGGTTGCCGATGGTGAACAGGTAAGTGCAGGACAGCGATTGATTCGCGCACATGGGAATGCGGCGGCGCTGCACCAGGGCTGGAAAGCGGTACAAAATGTCCTGGAATGGAGCTGTGGGGTTTCGGGGTATCTTGAGAGCATGTTGAGCCAACTGCGCCAACGCTATCCTGATGGGCAGATTGCCTGCACCCGCAAAGCCATTCCCGGCACGCGTTTGTTGGCGACTCAGGCAATACTCGCCGCGGGAGGCATTATCCATCGTGGAGGATGCGCCGAAACGGTACTGCTGTTTGCTAATCACCGCCATTTTCTTACCAACCCAAACGACTGGACAGGCGCGATTGCGCGCTTACGCAGCCATGCGCCAGAAAAAAAGATCGTGGTTGAAGCAGATACGCCAGAAGAGGCATTAGCCGCGCTACGCGCCGCGCCAGATGTCCTGCAACTCGACAAATTTACCCCTGAGCAAGCAACAGAAATTGTCCGCCAGGCCCCCTCTCTGGCCCCCCATTGCACGCTGGCGCTGACTGGCGGCATTACCCTCGCCTCGCTGGCGAGTTATCTCGACTGTGGCATCAGACTTTTCATCACTTCCGCACCTTACTACGCTCCTCCCGCGGATATCAAAGTTAGCCTGAGCCCGGACGCACGTGGCATATAACATTAATAAATGGACTAAAAATAATGAATTTCAACAAAAGTTGTCTTTACACAGCCCTGTCGTTTGCTTTCGCGCACAGTGCTTTTGCTGGGCAGGAAAGCGAAACCATGACCGTCTGGTCAAGTCCGGCCTCCGCCGCAACCACTACGGTTCTCGGTCAGGAAACGATGCAGCAACTGGATAAGCAAAACGTGGCGCAGGCACTGAGCGTTGTCCCCGGCGTCGTGCTGCAAAAGTCAGGCAACCGCAATGAACAGCAGGTGAAAGTTCGCGGTTTTGACAGCCGTCAGGTTCCCGTCTATTTTGACGGCGTGCCGGTATACATCCCCTATGATGGCAACCTCGATTTAGGCCGTTTTCTGACCTCAGATATCGCTTCGGTTGAAGTCTCCAAAGGCTACTCGTCGCTGTTACAAGGGCCGAACCAGATGGGCGGCGCCATCAATATCACCACCCAAAAGCCCACCAAACCGATTGAAGGCAGCATTGGCTATCGCCAGGGCTGGAGTCGTAGCAAAGACAATGCCCACGATATGCACGCTTCATTTGGCGCCAGCAACGATCTCGGCTACATCCAGCTCAGCGGCAGTCAGTTGAAGCAGGATTTCCTTGGCTTACCGCACGGCGTGGACAACCCTATTGCGGGCAGCAACGGCAAGATGATTAACTCCTCCGCCGATGACAAACGCGGCATCGTGAAGCTGGGCTTTACCCCACGTGGTAATGACGAATATGTGCTGACCTATATTAATCAGGACGGTGAAAAAGATAACCCGCCGTACGCTGGAACCAGCAGTCAGAAATCACGCTACTGGCAATGGCCACAGTACGATAAAGAGAGCTATTACTATCAGGGCACCACCCATCTGGGCGATCGTTTCACCCTGAAAAGCCGTCTGTATCGCGATACCTTTGAAAATACGCTGATGATGTACAACTCGCTTGCCGATCTGAAAAACAAGAAAGGCAACTACAGTCATTATTCAGACTATAGCGATGGCGCTGGCCTGCAACTTGCTGCGGATATGCGTGAAAACGACCTACTCTCTTTCGCGGTGAACTGGAAGGATGATGTTCACCGCGAGAAAGGCGCTCCGAATGCGGCTTACGATCGCTACGAAGACCGCACCTGGTCCGTTGCCAGCGAATACCAGTGGGCAGCGGCGGATAACGTCGATGTCGTGGCGGGAATAAGCTATGACTGGCGCGACAGTCTGGAAGGCATGAAGCACGAGAAAAATGGCAGCGTCACCCACTATGATGACAACAATCAGTCGGCTTTCAACTGGCAGATGATGACCAAATATCACTTTGAAAATTCAGACACATTAGCGCTGTCCTACTCTGACAGAACACGTTTCCCAACACTGAAAGAGCGCTACACCACCTCGAAACCGGCCTATAACCAGGTGGCGCTGGTCAATCCGCAGCTTAAACCGGAACGCGCCCGCAGCGTGGATCTGACCTGGAATGGTTCACTTGGTAAAGACTGGGGATTCGAAGCCAGCGTCTATTACAACCGCATCAGCGATGCCATTCTTTCACACAATATTGATGCCGATACCATCCAGAATCAGAACAGCGGCCGGGTGGATTACACCGGTCTGGATGCAGGCGTTAAAGGTAAAGTCTTTGATATGCTGGATGTTGGGCTGAGCTATGGCCTGATTCATGCGGACGTCAAACGCAGCGACATCGGCAAAATAACCGATTTGCCAACACAAACCCTCACCGCCTGGATGACGCTGAAACCGTGGGATCCGCTGAGCATTACGCTGTCTGAAGAGGCCCGCTCATCGAGCTATAGCAATAGCGACGGCTCGCAGAAAGCCGCAGGTTTCGCCATTACCCATTTACGCGCCGACTACGCCATCGGTCACGGGTTTAGCGTCAACGCTTCGGTCAATAACCTGTTCGATACACAATACGTGTACAGCGAAGGATTTATCGAAGAAGGCCGTAATTACTGGGCGGGAATTGAGTATCAATTCTGATTTAACGATGCAAAGAAACGGCCCCACTCGGAGTAATGCTCTTCAGTTAACGCCTTAGTTTCAGAAAGTATCGCCGGTGTGGGTAGAAATTTTGAATATGCACTCTCAGAAAAAGGGTTCCGTTCACCTCATGTTCATAGTTTCTCTGAAACGCCGATTCCTGTGAACGTGTAAAGGGCGTTCTCCGTCACGCCCTTTACAATCCCGCCGGGAGCCTGGGTTGCAAGGGAGGCGGCGGCAAGCCTCCCTTGCACGTTCACGGGTATCTGCGCTTCAGAGAAATGACACCGTTGAGGTGAACGGAACCCTGAACAAGAATCACATGTTCACCTTACATGCTTAACTGAACGGCATTACCGCACAGGGGCCGTTCGATTAATCTCGCCGTACAAGCCGGAAGACACCCAGCACAACAATCGCGCCGACCACGGCCACCAGGAAGCTATGGAGATTAAATCCGCTGACATCGCCGCCAATACCAAACATCGTTGCCAGCCATCCACCGACCACAGCACCGACAATACCGAGAATACAGGTCAGGATAAACCCACCGCCATCACGCCCCGGCATAATCAGTTTGGCGATAACCCCCGCAATCAGACCAAAAATAATCCAGGCAATAATTCCCATTTTCAGGCCCTCTTTCCAGTGAACGCACGCGCAAGACATTCCTGCGCCAGCACTTAAAGTATAGGCAAGCCATCGCGACATGCTTTTATCACTCAGACTTAATTCATTGGGTTTGGTAAAAAATTTCATCCATTTGTATTAAGTTCCGTCGATTAATGCCGATAACCCAACGACAAACCAGGCATCCAGGAGTCATTAGGTGTGAGTAACTACAATGAGCAGTTCCTGAAGCAAAATCCGTTAGCGGTGTTAGGTGTACTTCGGGACTTAAAGTCGCAGCAGGTTCCACTGCGTATCTCCTGGTCAGGCGGCCAGTTCATCAGCAAAATTCTGACCGTCAGTCCCGATGAACTGATCATGGATTTTGGCAGCCAGGAATATGAAAACCAGGCCGTACAGCGGGCCAGCCAGATCTCAATTATCGCCGAAACGCAGGGAGCCAAAGTAGAATTCACCCTGCCACAGCTGAAAAAAGGCGAGTATCAGCAACTGCCGGCCTTTATTTCATCCTTGCCGCCTTCTCTGTGGTTTGTGCAGCGTCGGGAATATTTCCGTATCGGCGCTCCGCTGCATCCTCCCTATCGCTGCACGGCAAAAATGCCGGACAACAGCATTCTGCATTTTCGCTTATTCGATCTGTCTCTCGGCGGCATGGGCGGGCTGTTAGAAGTGGCAAAACCAGAGGGGTTGGCAGAAGGTATGCGCTTCTCGCAGGTTGAACTAAATATGGAGCAATGGGGGGTGTATCACGTTGACGCCCAGCTTATTTCCATTAGTGAGCGCAAGGTTATCGATGGGAAAAACGAAACGATTACCACTCCCCGCCTGAGCTTTCGTTTTCTCAACGTCGGCCCGGCGGTGGAGCGGAACTTACAGCGGATTATTTTTTCCCTTGAACGCGAGGCCCGGGAAAAGTCGAACAAGGTGCGCGATTAGCATCACCTGAATTACATCACATCCAGCGCTTGTTGAAGCTTCCAGATATAGCGCGGGGCCTGCGGCGCCGGATGATTGTCCGCAACATGTTCAATAAATTCATCCGGGCTGAGGTCGTTGATTTTATTGATCGCTTTTTTCCTGTCGGATGAGAACGTGCGTAACAGTGCGCCCGCACCGTTGGCGTACGAGACTACCAACGCGTACTGCATCACCTGCGGATCTTCAATCCCGGCCAGCGGCCCGGTTTCGAGAATACTCAGGTATGCGGCCCCCATCGAGATATTGCGCTCGGGGTTTTTCAACTCACTGGTCGACGGCTCTCCGCTCCAGCCCATGCGGCGATAAACATCGCGTCCTGAAGTTGAGGCTTTCAACTGCATCAGACCAATCGCATTGGACTTACTGACCGCATTCGGATTTCCGCCTGATTCAATGGCGATAATAGCGGTAATCAATTGTGGACTGACACCCCAGGCCGCACCGGCTTTTTCACTGATCGGCATCCATTGCATTGCGCGTTTAACCGGAACTTCAGCATTCCACGGCGGGTTTTTGTAATCCTGTTTTGAACTACAGCCCGCAAGTAATACAACCAAAAAAGCAAACCATCTCAATTTCACGTCATCTATCCTTATAGCCGGAACCTGTCGCTGAGGTGACAACGACATACCTACGCGGCATGATATACATTTGGTTTTAGTTGTAGCAAGGAAATGCCATGTCCCGGTTTCACTTAATTGCCCCATCGGGCTACTGTATCAATCAGCAGGCTGCCTTACGTGGGCTTGCGCGTCTTACTGAGGCCGGTCATCAGGTCGACAATTCAGCGGTCATTGCGCGCCGCTGCCAGCGTTTTGCGGGGACAGAGGCAGAAAGGCTTGCTGATGTGAACTCGCTCGTTAATCTGAAAACCCCCGATACCATTGTGATGGCGGTACGCGGCGGCTATGGCGCGAGCCGTTTACTGGAAGATATTGACTGGCAGGGGCTGGCAGCCCGCCAGCAACAAGATCCGCTGCTGCTGTGCGGACACAGCGATTTTACGGCGATCCAGTGTGGTCTGCTGGCACAGGGGAAGGTGATTAGCTTCAGCGGCCCGATGCTGGCGGCGAACTTCGGCGCCGAAGAAATGAACGCATTCACCGAGCACCATTTCTGGCAGGCTTTGCGTAATGCCCAATTTACCCTCGAATGGCAGGGTGACGGTCCACAGTGCGCAACTGAAGGTACACTGTGGGGCGGAAATCTGGCGATGATCATTTCGTTGATGGGTACACCGTGGATGCCAGCCATCAAAAACGGCATTTTGGTGCTGGAAGACATTAACGAGCATCCATTCCGTGTCGAGCGCATGCTGCTGCAGCTGTACCACGCCGGAATACTGGCCCAGCAAAACGCCATTATTCTCGGCAGTTTTAGCGGTAGCGCACCCAATGACTACGACGCTGGTTACAATCTTGATTCAGTTTGTGATTTTCTGCGCGCCAGATTGTCAGTACCGTTGATCTGCGGCCTCGATTTTGGCCATGAACAACGCACTGTCACCCTGCCTTTGGGAGCCAATGCGGTGCTGAAAAATGATAAAAACGGCACTCAGCTCACCTTAAGTGGGCATCCGGTACTAAAATCGTAAAAAAAGCGGCTAATGGGGCTAAGCAAAACGCTGTTTCTGTCGTTATTATGGTAGGGTTTATTAATACGAAACAGCGTAATTCAGGAGTAACCGAACGTTGGATGCCGCAGCAATTATTAGCCTTTTTATTTTGGGTTCCGTTCTCGTCACCTGCAGTATCTTACTCAGTTCATTCTCATCACGCCTCGGTATCCCTATCCTGGTGATATTTCTCGCTATCGGTATGTTAGCGGGCGTAGATGGTATAGGCGGCATACCTTTCGATAACTATCCATTCGCCTACATGGTGAGTAACCTGGCACTGGCAGTTATCCTGCTCGACGGCGGGATGCGCACCCAGGCCAGCTCTTTTCGCGTTGCGTTAGGCCCGGCGCTATCGTTGGCGACGGTCGGTGTGCTGATTACTTCCGGACTCACCGGCATGATGGCCGCGTGGCTGTTTCATCTGGATCTTATTGAAGGACTCCTGATTGGCGCGATTGTTGGTTCAACCGACGCCGCGGCGGTCTTTTCCCTGCTTGGCGGTAAGGGGCTTAACGAACGCGTTGGCTCTACGCTGGAAATTGAATCCGGCAGTAATGACCCGATGGCCGTGTTTTTGACCATCACGCTCATCGCCATGATCCAAAACCACGAAACCGGTTTAAGCTGGATGTTCGCGGTGCACATTATCCAGCAGTTTGGCTTAGGCATCGTTATCGGTCTGGGCGGTGGATATATGCTCCAGCAGATGATTAACCGCATTTCTCTGCCTGCCGGACTGTATCCGCTATTGGCGTTAAGCGGTGGGATCCTGATTTTTGCCCTGACTACTGCGCTGGAAGGCAGCGGTATTCTGGCGGTTTATCTGTGTGGTTTCTTGCTGGGTAATCGCCCTATTCGCAACCGGTTTGGCATTCTGCAAAACTTCGACGGTCTGGCCTGGCTGGCGCAAATCGCCATGTTCCTGGTGCTCGGACTGCTGGTTACGCCGTCCGACCTGCTGCCTATCGTGGTTCCTGCGCTGATTTTGTCTGCGTGGATGATTTTCATTGCCCGCCCACTTTCGGTTTTCGCCGGACTGCTGCCGTTTCGCGGCTTCAATCTGCGCGAACGCATTTTCATCAGTTGGGTGGGTCTGCGCGGTGCGGTACCCATCATCCTCGCCGTCTTCCCAATGATGGCGGGTCTGGAGAACGCGCGCCTGTTCTTTAACGTCGCGTTCTTCGTGGTACTGATCTCGTTGCTGTTTCAGGGAACCTCTCTTTCATGGGCCGCTAAAAAAGCCAAAGTGGTGGTCCCTCCTGTTGGCTGGCCCGTGTCGCGCATTGGCCTGGATATTCATCCGGATAACCCGTGGGAGCAGTTTGTTTATCAGCTCAGCGCCGATAAGTGGTGCGTAGGAGCCGCATTGCGCGACCTGCATATGCCGGAAGAAACGCGAATAGCCGCCCTGTTTCGTGACAACGTGCTGTTTCACCCCTCCGGCAGCACACGTCTGCGCGAAGGCGACGTATTGTGTGTTATTGGCCGCGAGCGCGATCTCCCGGCTCTTGGCAAGCTGTTCAGCCAGTCGCCACCTGTGTCGTTAGACCAGCGCTTCTTCGGTGATTTTATTCTTGAAGCCAGCGCAAAATATGCCGATGTGGCGCTGATTTATGGCCTGGAAGATGGCACCGAGTATCGTGATAAGCAGCAAACGCTGGGTGAAATTGTCCAGCATCTGCTTGGTGCCGCGCCGGTCGTCGGTGACCAGGTGGAATTCGCTGGCATGATCTGGACCGTAGCCGAGAAGGAAGATAATGCGGTGCTGAAGGTCGGTGTTCGCGTTGCTGAAGATGAGGATGAGTAAAGCGGATGTTTTGCCGGGTGGCGGCTGCGCCTTACCCGGCCTACAAAATGTACTGACTCTGGAGGCCTGATAAACGCAGCAGCATCAGGCAATGCTATATAAAGTTACACCGTCACAACTGGCACGCGCAGCGCCAGAGAACACATTAACTCGTAGCCTACCGTACCTGCGGCGGTGGCCACATCGTCAATTTTAATCTCTTTGCCCCACAGCTCTACCGGCGTCCCGATCCCTGCCTGCGGGCATGGTGTCAGATCTACCGCCAACATATCCATTGAGACTGTCCCCACCGTCCCGGTACGTACACCGTCCACCAGCACCGGAGTACCACTTGGCGCATGGCGTGGATAACCGTCTGCATAGCCGGTCGCTACAATGCCAATGCGCTGCTCGCCGCTGGCAGTGTAGCGTCCACCGTAGCCCACCCGATCGCCAGCTTTCAGCGTCTGTATGCCGATGATCTCACTGCTCAGCGTCATCACTGGCTTCAGGCCGGTGTTAGCGATGTCCCGCCATTGTCCTGAAGGCGACGCACCATACAAAATAATGCCCGGACGAACCCAGTCATAATGCGCTTCGGGGTGCCACAGCGTGGCTGCCGAATTCGACAGCGATCGTCTGCACTCCAGCCCTTCAGTTGCCTGCGCAATACGTGTCATAGCCTCCTGTATACCTTCCGGGTGCTCTGCATCGGCAAAATGGGACATCAGCGTCATTTCACCGACATTGGGCATCGCCCTCAGCTGTTGCCAGACCGTGGGAACTCTTTCCGGTAAAAAACCAAGGCGGTTCATACCACTGTTCACTTTCAGGTAAACATCGAGCGGCGCCTTCAGGCGCTCATTCTGCAATGCTTTTAGCTGCCAGTTACTGTGTACACAGGTGGTGAGTCGATAATTGTCATATACCGTCAGGTCTTCGGCGTGGAAAAAACCCTCCAGCATGAGTATCGGGCCTTTCCATCCGCGCTCGCGTAGGGTTATCGCCTCTTCAAGATTGAGCATGGCAAAACCATCGGTTGTGCCCAGCGCATTCCAGACGCGTTCAATACCGTGTCCATACGCATTGGCTTTCACCACCGACCAGACGCGGGCGTCCGGCGCGGCCTGGCGGGTAATGGTCAGATTTTGTTTCAACGCCTGCAGGTCAATGCTGGCCAGTATCGGGCGGGTCATCTCACGTCCTTATCAGTTATGTGCGCCATGTAAATGCCGTGGACGAGATGGGGTAAACCCCGGACTGTAACGCGCCACGCTCAGATCGTCATAAGGTATGGCTGGCGTGCGGCCAGAAAGGATATCGCTCAGTAGCTGACCGGAGCCGCAGGCCATGGTCCAACCCAGCGTGCCGTGGCCGGTATTGAGCAGCAGATTCTTAAAGCGGGTGCGCCCCACCACCGGCGTTCCGTCCGGCGTCATCGGACGCAGTCCGGTCCAGAAGGTTGCCTGCTCCACATGACCGCCGCGCGGGAAGAGATCGCGTACGACCATTTCCAGCGTTTCACGACGAGGTTGTAGCAATTCTGTATTAAAGCCGACAATCTCCGCCATGCCGCCAACGCGAATACGATTGTCAAAGCGGGTAATAGCGATTTTGTAGGTTTCATCAAGGATAGTAGAAACCGGCGCACCGTCGTCTTGCGCCACCGGAATGGTCAACGAATAGCCTTTGAGCGGATAGACCGGGATATCAACGATCCCTTTCAGCATTGCCGTGGAGTACGAACCAAACGCCATCACATAGGCATCGGCTTTAACTATCTCTTCGCCGCACTGGACGCCATAAATCTGCTCACCATCGCTCAGCAGCTTATCGACCGGGGTATTAAAGCGAAACTTAACGCCTGCCTGCTCCGCCATCTGCGCCAGACGCTGGGTAAACAGCTGGCAGTCGCCGGTTTCATCATTCGGTAAGCGCAGACCACCGGTCAGTTTATGGGCCACTTCTGCCAGTGCGGGTTCGACTTCCGCCAGACGGTTTGCTTCCAGCAGTTGATATGGCACGCCAGCGTCTTCGAGCACGGCGATGTCGCGGGTAGCGTTCTCATACTGTTGAGCGGTACGGAAAAGTTGCAGGGTTCCGCCCTGGCGCCCTTCGTACTCGATACCGGTAGAGGCGCGCAGCGCTTTCAGGCAATCACGACTGTATTCCGCCAGTCGCACCATGCGTCCTTTATTTTCCATATAGTGGCTGGTGTCGCAGTTGCGCAGCATCTGCCACATCCATTTCAACTGGAACTGGGTTCCGTCAAGACGGACGGCCAGCGGAGCGTGGCGCTGAAACATCCACTTAATTGCTTTTAGCGGTACGCCTGGTGCCGCCCATGGTGCTGCATAACCTGGAGAGATTTGCCCCGCGTTCGCCGCACTGGTTTCCAGTGCCGGACCGGGCTCACGATCAATGACGGTGACATCGTGTCCAGCCTGACTTAAGTACCAGGCGCTGGTCACGCCAACGACACCACTTCCCAGTATGACAACTCGCATAGCCACTCCGTTAACAGTAAAAGAACAATCATCTAATTACATCTTGATAACTCAGTTGAAAATATTATTCAACATATGGCTTTTTTATGGTGACTTACCTCACATATAGCGGTGATGGCTGGGGACTCTCCGCTTTGGCATCTCCTGCTGTGCGTTATTTTTATCCAGCATAAAATTTTGCGGCCATGCCATTTTTCGACGCCTCGCTAACGTGAAATCGCAAAGAAAAAATTTCTGCCGCAGCACGTTTTTTAACACCATGATCTATGCTTGACATGAGGTACTCCAGACAGAGAGTGCCGCCAACAATGAGGGTGCGCGAATGGCTACGATTGATTCCATGAACAAGGACAGCACACGGTTAAGCGATGGACCCGACTGGACGTTTGATCTGCTGGATGTCTATCTGGCAGAGATAGACCGCGTGGCGAAACTCTACAGACTGGATACCTACCCGCACCAAATCGAGGTGATCACCTCCGAACAGATGATGGATGCTTATTCCAGCGTCGGGATGCCGATCAACTATCCTCACTGGTCGTTTGGTAAAAAGTTTATTGAAACCGAGCGCTTGTATAAACATGGTCAGCAGGGGCTGGCCTATGAGATTGTTATCAACTCCAATCCGTGTATCGCGTATCTGATGGAGGAGAACACCATCACTATGCAGGCGCTGGTGATGGCGCATGCCTGCTACGGACACAACTCCTTTTTTAAAAACAACTACCTGTTCCGAAGCTGGACGGATGCCAGTTCCATTGTCGATTACCTGATCTTCGCGCGAAACTATATTACCCAGTGTGAAGAGCGTTACGGCGTGGATGAAGTCGAAAAGCTGCTCGACTCCTGCCATGCGCTGATGAACTACGGCGTTGACCGTTACAAACGCCCGCAAAAAATCTCCCTACAGGAAGAGAAAGCCCGTCAGAAAAGCCGTGAAGAGTATCTGCAAAGCCAGGTGAATATGTTGTGGCGCACGCTGCCGAAGAAAGAGGAAGAGAAAACCGTGGCGGAAGCCCGGCGTTATCCCTCTGAACCACAGGAGAACCTGCTGTACTTCATGGAGAAGAACGCCCCGCTGCTGGAGTCCTGGCAACGCGAAGTTCTGCGCATTGTACGCAAGGTCAGCCAGTATTTTTATCCGCAGAAACAGACGCAGGTGATGAACGAGGGCTGGGCCACTTTCTGGCATTACACCATCCTGAACCACCTTTATGATGAAGGTAAAGTCACCGAACGGTTTATGCTGGAGTTTCTGCATAGCCATACCAATGTGGTATTTCAGCCGCCCTACAACAGCCCGTGGTATAGCGGGATAAACCCTTATGCCCTGGGGTTTGCCATGTTCCAGGATATCAAACGTATTTGTCAGTCGCCGACCGAGGAGGACAAATACTGGTTCCCGGACATAGCGGGTTCCGACTGGCTGGAAACCCTGCATTTCGCGATGCGCGATTTCAAAGATGAGAGCTTTATCAGCCAGTTCCTGTCACCAAAGGTGATGCGTGATTTCCGTCTGTTCACCGTGCTGGATGACGATCGTCACAACTACCTGGAGATTTCTGCGATTCATAACGAGGAAGGATATCGTGAGATCCGCAACAGGTTGTCGTCGCAATACAACCTCAGCAACCTGGAGCCGAATATTCAAATCTGGAATGTCGATCTGCGTGGCGACCGTTCGCTCACCTTACGCTATATTCCGCATAACCGCGCACCGCTGGATAAAGGACGCAAAGAAGTGCTCAAGCACGTACACCGGCTTTGGGGTTTTGACGTGATGCTGGAGCAACAGAATGAAGATGGCAGCGTGGAGCTGTTGGAGCGTTGCCCGCCAAGGATGAACGGTCTGTAAATCTTATTACCGGAGGCGGTGTAAACACCTAATCCGGCCTACGAAGTGCACGCATTGTAGGCCGGATAAGACGCTTTGGCGTCGCCATCCGGCTTTGAGCAATTAACGACCCTGAATCGCCAAATCGCCCGGCAGGCTCTTTTGCATGCGATGCCAAATTTCGCCACTGTCGTGACCATAGCGACGCACCGTTTCATACACCTGCTCATGAGCGCCCTGCTCGCAGAGTTCTGACAGTTTACGGTAGAAGCTCAGCGCCAGCGCGCGCGCTTCCGGATTGGCAAAATAATGACGACCAATGCGGGTATATAATCCTTTCATACCGTTGAGGATCAAACCGTAAATCGGATTGCCGGAGGCAAATGCCAGGCCGCGGAAAATGTTATAGTCCAGATCGGCAAATGCGTCAGCGTGGTCGGCCACCTGATTTGCCGTCGCCAAAACCTCCTGTGCTTTATCAGGATGCTGGCGAAACGCAGTGCGAACAAAGATCGTCGAAATATTGGTACGCACGGACAGCAGATTATCAATCAACTGCGGGACACTCTCGTGATCGAGACGCGCCAGCGTTTCAAGAATATTCAGCCCGGAAGTTTCCCAGAAGTTATTCACCTTCGTCGGTTTGCCGTGTTGAATGGTCAACCAGCCATCTCGCGCCAACCGCTGCAATACTTCGCGTAGCGTGGTACGTGTCACCCCAATAAGTTCGGAGAGTTCACGTTCAGCGGGCAAAATAGTGCCAGGTGGGAAGCGGTTATTC
The DNA here is from genome assembly GCF_030333015.1 of Citrobacter sp. Cpo012. Lineage (NCBI taxonomy): Bacteria > Pseudomonadati > Pseudomonadota > Gammaproteobacteria > Enterobacterales > Enterobacteriaceae > Citrobacter > Citrobacter sp. Cpo012. Next base: position 122,876 of record NZ_JAOWGR010000030.1, read on the forward strand.
CAGATACTTTCAATGATGTACTCTTCCGCGAACCCAGCCGGGCTTTGCGCCTTAATGACCATAGTAAAAATTCCATTACACAGCAAAACATAGTTACACACATCATACCAGATGGGTATCTTAGCTGATAGCTGACGCAATGAAGAAAAAGTGGATCAAGGCTTCATTTTCCAAATAACGCTACAGCACAGCCAACCTTGCCAGTCTCGTGAATAGCTTGCCTGTACTCCCTCCTCCCGCTAAGCTTTGCGGTCAAACATAAAAACATGATTTCATTTTTAAAGGTAGGGAAATCACCATGGAGCTATCATGGGGCCGCGCTATGTGGCGCAATTTTTTAGGTCAATCACCAGACTGGTACAAACTTGCACTGCTTGTCTTCTTAGTCGTTAACCCGATTATTTTTTTCATCAACCCTTTTATCGCCGGCTGGTTGCTGGTGGCCGAGTTCATTTTCACGCTGGCGATGGCGTTAAAATGCTACCCACTGCTGCCAGGCGGGCTGTTGGCTATCGAAGCTGTCATTATTGGCATGACCAGCGCCACGCATGTGCGTGAAGAGGTTGCCGCAAATCTTGAGGTGTTATTGCTGCTGATGTTTATGGTGGCAGGCATCTACTTTATGAAGCAGCTATTACTGTTTATTTTCACTCGTCTGCTGCTCACTATTCGCTCCAAGATGCTGCTGTCACTGTCTTTTTGTGTTGCAGCCGCTTTCCTCTCTGCGTTCCTTGATGCGCTGACCGTCGTTGCCGTGGTAATCAGCGTTGCGGTCGGTTTCTATGGTATCTACCATCGCGTTGCTTCTTCTCGCGCGGAAGACAACAACATGCTCGATGACAGCCATATCGATCAGCACAATAAGGTCGTTCTTGAGCAATTCCGCGGTTTTCTGCGTAGCCTGATGATGCACGCGGGGGTCGGTACGGCGTTAGGCGGCGTGATGACCATGGTGGGCGAGCCACAAAACCTGATTATTGCCAAAGCGGCTGGCTGGCATTTTGGCGACTTCTTCCTGCGCATGTCGCCAGTTACCGTCCCGGTACTGATTTGCGGCCTGTTAACCTGCGTACTGGTCGAGAAATTGCGCTGGTTTGGCTATGGCGAAACGCTGCCGGAGACCGTCCGTGATGTCCTGCAACAGTTTGACGATCAGAGCCGCCAACAACGTACCCGCCAGGACAAAATCAAACTGATTGTCCAGGCGATTATTGGCGTCTGGCTGGTCGTTGCTTTGGCCCTGCATCTGGCAGAAGTCGGATTGATCGGTTTGTCGGTCATCATTCTGGCAACCTCGTTGACCGGCGTCACCGACGAACATGCGATAGGTAAAGCCTTTACCGAGTCGCTGCCGTTCACCGCGCTGCTGACCGTGTTCTTCTCTATTGTCGCGGTGATTATCGATCAACAACTCTTTTCACCGATTATTCAGTTTGTGTTGCAGTCGTCTGAACATGCACAACTGACGCTGTTTTATCTCTTCAACGGCCTGCTGTCTTCGATCTCTGATAACGTTTTTGTTGGTACGATTTATATCAATGAAGCCAAAGCCGCGATGGAACATGGGACCATCAGCCTTAACCAATTTGAGCTGTTGGCGGTGGCGATCAATACCGGGACCAACCTGCCTTCGGTGGCCACGCCAAACGGCCAGGCTGCATTCCTGTTCCTGCTGACCTCTGCACTGGCGCCGTTGATTCGCCTCTCTTATGGTCGCATGGTGTGGATGGCCCTGCCTTATACTCTCGTCCTGACGCTCGTCGGCCTGCTTTGCGTCGAGTTCACGCTAGTTCCGGTGACCGAGTGGATGACCCAAACGGGCTGGTTAGCTACACTTTCATAACAATTAACCGGGCAAATCACTGCCCGGTTTGACTTTTTGCATGATAAATATCCGATTACGCAAATTTTCAATTCCCGCTAGTGGCGCATAAAGTGAATTGGTTTAAACTGCGGTCTCTACGCATGTTGCAGGGAAATGATTATGTTGCGATTTTTAAACCAGTGCTCCCGAGGTCGTGGAGCATGGTTATTGTTGGCGTTAACCGCCTTTGCGCTGGAGCTCGTCGCGCTGTGGTTCCAGCACGTCATGCTGCTAAAACCTTGCGTGTTGTGTATTTACGAACGTAGCGCATTATTTGGCGTGATGGGTGCAGGGCTGGTGGGTGCTATCGCACCAAAAACACCGCTGCGCTATGTGGCGATGATAATCTGGATTTACAGTGCCTGGCGCGGACTTCAGTTAGCGTATGAGCACACCATGATTCAGCTGCACCCATCCCCGTTTATGACCTGTGATTTTGCCGCACGCTTCCCAAGCTGGCTGCCGCTGGACAAATGGCTGCCGCAGGTGTTTTTAGCGTCCGGTGACTGTGCTGAGCGCCAGTGGTCTTTTTTAACCCTGGAAATGCCGCAGTGGCTGTTGGGGATCTTCGCCGCCTACCTGGTGGTCGCCGTGCTGGTAGTGATAGCACAGCCGTTCAAACCGAAAAAACGTGACCTCTTCGGTCGCTAACAGAGACGCTCCTTCGGGAGCGTTTTTTTTGCCTTAAATTCATTGCCTGCTGGCATCTATAAGATGTATATTAAATACATCTTATAGATGCCACACCAAGGAGATGTCTTATGTCCCATTTACGCATCCCGGCAAACTGGAAAGTTAAACGCTCTACTCCCTTCTTCACGAAAGACAACGTCCCGGCAGCACTTCTTTCTCACCATAACACTGCAGCAGGCGTTTTTGGCCAGCTTTGTGTGATGGAAGGTACGGTAACGTATTACGGCTTTGCCAATGAAGACGCAAAAGAGCCTGAAGTGAAAGTGGTGATTAATGCCGGTCAGTTTGCGACCAGTCCACCACAGTACTGGCATCGCGTTGAATTAAGCGACGACGCCCAATTCAACATCAATTTCTGGGTTGAAGATGACAACCATGGCGATGAGATGTATCAGGCGAAAAAGTCTTAAGCCTTAACGCCTGCTAATCGATGGGCGGTTTAGTCCGCCCATGAAGGTTTGTTCAAAATATGATCCTGCCAGTCACGCACTTCCGATTCTTTCACCGCAATATGACGTACTGAAATACGTTCACCGTGCATCGCCGCTTTTGATCCCGTCAGCAGTGGATGCCACTCCGGCAGCCCTTTACCTTCCGCTAGCAGACGATACGCACAGGTCATCGGCAGCCATTCAAAGGTGGGCAGATTATCGCGCGTCAGTTTGATACAGTCAGGCTCGTACTCGAATCGGCGTTCATAATTACGGCACTGACAGGTTTTGATATTGAGCTGCTTACACGCGACGTTAGTAAAATAGATTTCGTCGGTGTCTTCATCCATCAGCTTATGCAGGCAGCATTGACCACACCCGTCACATAATGACTCCCACTCGGCATCGGTCATTTCATCCAGGGTTTTACTTTGCCAGAAAGGTATGTCGCTCATCAGGGTATCCGCTATTGCAATAAAGCTGCACCTTATAACCAGTCTGGCACGCTGATGCAAGTTTTGCCGCCCGAAAAGGCGGCAAGAAGAGATTACAGCACGCGTGTCGTCAGCGTTTGACCATGAAAACTAATAGCCAGTTCATCACCGCTGTTTAACGGCCCAACTCCTGCTGGCGTCCCCGTCAACACAACATCGCCCGCTTTGAGGGTAAAGAAACGACTCATATAGGCAATCAAAGGCACGATTTGATGGATCATATCCGCCGTGGTGCCGTGCTGGCGCTGCTCACCGTTAACCGTTAACCCGAGCATCGTATCCTGAGGATCACCATTAAATTCCGCTACCGGAATAAACCCTGACAGCGGGCAAGAGTTATCAAAACCCTTCGCTTTTTCCCACGGCTGCCCCGCCTTCTTCATTTTACCCTGAATATCACGCAGGGTCAGATCCAACGCGACGCCATAGCCCGCAATGGCTTTGCGCACATGTTCTTCCGTCGCCTGACGTAGGGTCGCGCCAATCAAAACAGCCAGCTCAACTTCATGGTGAACCGAACCCATATCAGATGGGATCACCAGCGGCTGGCGTAAATCGCACAGCGCGGTTTCCGGTTTAATAAACAGCACCGGTTCTTCCGGAGGCGTTCCACCCATCTCTTTAATATGGTTGGCATAGTTACTCCCTACGCAAACCACCTTACTCACCGGATAATCCAGCAGAGCACCATGCCAGTTATGATGTTGATACATTACTTTCCCCTAACGTAGTTATCAATTTCAGGTACTGCATCGATGGGGCGTGCTGCTGCCGGATGCAGTTTAACGTTTATCGTCTGGTGTATTTTGTTTCGTCGCGGCCAGATGCTGTTTAAGTAAATCTTCTGGCGGCGGTGGTATTTGTAAATAATAGCCCTGCTCGGTGAGTGCCTGTTTTACTTTTTCCAGATCGGCATTAACCAGCTTTTTACGGCCATCAAGCGGCAACATCATTGCCAGCGTCGGCTGACCAAATCCTTTCATCAGTTCTTCAGGAACTCGCGAGAAATCGTCTTTTTTTTCGACATATAAATAGGTCTGGTCACGTTTACTGCTTCGGTAGATCACACAAAACATATCTTTTACTCTGAATTCACGGAATGGTGGCTTGCCTCAATATAATACTGACTATAACATGCCTTATAGTCTTCGGAATATCACCCCGCGCTGGGGATGATAAATAGCAAATTGAGTAAGGCCAGGATGTCAAACACGCCAATCGAGCTTAAAGGCAGTAGCTTCACCTTATCAGTGGTTCATTTACATGAAGCAGAACCCGAGGTTATTCGTCAGGCGTTGGAAGACAAAATCGCGCAGGCACCTGCTTTTTTAAAACATGCTCCCGTAGTGGTTAACGTGAGTGGTCTTGAAAGCCCGGTAAACTGGTCAGCGCTGCAGAAGGTTGTCGCGTCTACCGGATTGCGCATTATCGGCGTTAGCGGATGCAAAGATGCCAGACTCAAGGCAGAAATCGACGAAATGGGTCTTCCTTTACTGACTGAAGGTAAAGAAAAAGCTATTCGTCCTGCGCCCGTTGAGGCCCCGGCTCCCGTCGCTCCGCCACAAAACGTTACTCCCATCACAAAAACACGATTAATAAATGTGCCGGTTCGTTCCGGTCAGCGCATTTATGCACCACAATGTGATCTGATTGTTACAAGCCACGTCAGTGCAGGCGCAGAGCTTATCGCTGATGGCAATATTCATGTTTATGGAATGATGAGAGGCCGTGCGTTGGCAGGCGCAAGCGGTGACCGGGAAGCGCAAATTTTTTGTACCCATCTGACGGCAGAACTGGTGTCTATCGCAGGTGTTTATTGGCTGAGTGATAAAATCCCAGCAGAATTTTATGGCAAAGCGGCACGTCTGCAATTAGCAGAGAACGCTTTGACAGTTCAACCGTTGAATTGATCCCTTTTTAACAAGGAATTTCTATGGCACGCATTATTGTTGTTACTTCGGGTAAAGGGGGCGTTGGCAAAACCACCTCCAGCGCGGCCATCGCTACAGGTTTGGCCCAGAAGGGAAAGAAAACTGTCGTTATTGATTTTGATATCGGCCTGCGTAATCTCGATCTGATTATGGGTTGTGAACGCCGCGTCGTTTACGACTTCGTCAACGTTATTCAGGGCGATGCGTCGTTAAATCAGGCGCTAATCAAAGATAAGCGTACCGAAAATCTCTTTATTCTTCCGGCCTCACAAACTCGCGATAAAGACGCGCTGACGCGTGAAGGCGTCGCGAAAGTTCTGGACGACCTGAAAACGATGGAATTCGACTTCATCGTCTGCGACTCTCCGGCGGGTATTGAAACTGGTGCGCTGATGGCCCTGTATTTTGCCGATGAAGCGATTATTACCACCAACCCGGAAGTCTCCTCTGTACGTGACTCTGACCGTATTCTGGGTATTCTGGCGTCGAAATCTCGTCGCGCGGAAAACGGTGAAGATCCAATTAAAGAGCATTTGTTGCTGACGCGCTACAACCCTGGCCGCGTAAATAAAGGTGACATGCTGAGCATGGAAGACGTACTGGAAATTCTGCGAATCAAGCTGGTTGGCGTGATTCCTGAAGATCAGTCAGTCCTGCGCGCGTCTAACCAGGGTGAGCCGGTTATTCTCGACATCAATGCTGATGCCGGTAAAGCCTATGCTGATACCGTAGACCGTCTGTTGGGAGAAGAACGTCCTTTCCGCTTCATTGAAGAAGAGAAGAAAGGTTTCCTCAAACGCCTGTTCGGAGGATAAGTTATGGCATTACTGGATTTTTTTCTCTCGCGGAAAAAGAGCACAGCGAACATCGCTAAAGAGCGACTGCAGATTATTGTTGCGGAACGTCGTCGTAGTGACGCCGAGCCACATTATTTACCGCAGCTGCGCAAGGATATTCTCGACGTTATCTGCAAGTATGTACAAATTGATCCCGAAATGGTCACAGTACAACTTGAACAAAAAGACGGCGATATTTCGATCCTCGAACTTAACGTGACATTACCTGAAGCGGAAGAGTCTAAATAAGCTCTTTTGTCGCTAAATCATGGTTACGAAAAAGGCAGATTATTCTGCCTTTTTTATTTTCTGTCTCTGACTAACCTATCGAGCATTTATTCCAAAGTAAACTTTGGGTAGTTTTCGGCAAAATAGCGGCGTAAATACTCAACCGTAATACGGATTTTTGCCGACGTCGCCAGCCGGGAGACATAAACCGCCCATATATTGGCGGGTTGATAATACTCAGGCAATATATGCACCAGATGTCCGCTGGCAATGTTGTCGCAAACGTCCCACCACGAACGCAAAGCAATTCCCTGCCCATCCAGACACCATTGATGTACCACTTCGCCATGGTTAGACGACAGCGGCCCCGTAACCTTTATTGAGTGTGCGCCCTCTTTATTACGCATTTGCCAGATACCAAACGGATGGTCGCGTTCTTTAATAACCAGGCAGGGAAAAGTAGAAAGATCGTTCAGTTGTTTCGGCACTCCATGCCGCGCCACAAATTCCGGCGAGGCGCACAGAATACGATAGTTAGTCGCCAGCTTGCGGGCAATCAGGTTCGGCGCGATATCATCCCCGATACGAATATCGAGATCGACGCCCTCATTGACCATATCTACCAGACGGTCTTCAACATCGAACCTCAGTTCTAACTGCGGGTACTCTTTTGCCAGCGCAGACAGCGCCGGAGCGACCACCCGGCGGCCAAAACCAAAGCTACTGATAATTCGTAGCATCCCCTGCGGGATCTGCCTGGCATCGGACAGCTCGTCCATCATCTGATCGACATCCTGCAGGATCCTCTGTGCCCATTCGTAGATCCGCTCCCCCTCTTCCGTGATGGTTACGCGCCGCGTTGTTCGGTGCAACAGCACCACGTTCAGCGTTTGCTCCAACAGGGCAACGCGCTTACTGATAAAAGCCGGAGATACGCCCAGCTCTTCGGCAACGGCGGCAAATCCCGCACGACGGGCAACCAGCATAAAGACGCGTAAATCATTTAGCAGAGGCAGATTATTCATGATCTGTGTTTTATGTTTCACCAGTTAGGGGGATTAACTATTAATCAGTCAATTATAGGATACGGGGAAAGTCAATTTTGATGGCGTACAAGTGAGAGCTGCTATGAAGAAAACCTGTCGTATTGCCGCTATCCCCGGAGATGGCATTGGTAAAGAAGTCCTGCCTGAAGGCATTCAGGTGTTGCAGGCAGCCGCCGAGCGTTGGGGGTTGTCACTCAGCTTTGAGCAAATGGAATGGGCCAGCTGCGAGTACTACGCCCATCACGGGAAGATGATGCCGGATGACTGGCACGAGCAGTTACAATCCTTCGATGCTATCTATTTTGGTGCCGTTGGCTGGCCGGAAACCGTACCGGACCACATCTCATTATGGGGCTCGCTGCTTAAGTTTCGCCGCGAATTCGACCAGTATGTCAACCTGCGCCCGGTACGCCTGTTTCCGGGCGTACCTTGCCCACTGGCAGGTAAGCAGCCTGGCGACATCGATTTCTACGTGGTGCGCGAGAACACCGAGGGAGAATACTCTTCACTCGGCGGACGCGTAAGCGAAGGTACAGAACACGAAGTGGTTATCCAGGAGTCGGTCTTCACCCGTCGCGGCGTCGATCGTATATTGCGTTACGCTTTCGAGCTGGCACAAAATCGCCCGCGCAAAACCCTGACCTCGGCGACCAAATCCAACGGCCTGGCTATCAGCATGCCGTACTGGGACGAGCGCGTGGAAGCAATGGCGGCTCACTATCCCGAGATCCGTTGGGATAAACAGCATATTGATATACTCTGCGCCCGCTTTGTGATGCAGCCGGAGCGTTTTGACGTGGTGGTTGCCTCCAACCTGTTTGGCGACATCCTCTCCGATCTCGGTCCAGCCTGTACCGGAACGATTGGCATTGCGCCTTCAGCCAACTTAAACCCGGAACGCACCTTCCCGTCTCTGTTCGAGCCAGTACACGGTTCGGCCCCCGATATCTACGGCAAGAACCTCGCCAACCCTATAGCGACTATCTGGGCTGGCGCCATGATGCTCGACTTCCTTGGCAACGGTGATGCTAACTATAAAGCCGCCCACGACGGTATTCTGGCGGCAATTGAGCAGGTTATTGCCAGCGGCCCGAAAACACCGGATATGAAAGGCAATGCCACCACCCAACAGGTTGGCGAGGCCATCTCTCGGGCATTGCGTTAGAGGTCAAACCACGGAAAATGAGCCGCGTCACTGACGCGGCTTTTTTATGCTTTTTATGGCACCAATAACCTGCGCCAATTCACCTTTTATTATTTCCGTTCTGTGTTTTATTGCTTCACGCATCGAGCAATTGTTTAATTCATGTAAAGAACAAATAATAAAATTGTTAAATACAAGATCACTGATTCCCTACAGCATGATAACAACGACAGGCTAATGCCATACGCGGGCAACTGTGCCCAGGAGATCCCATGTTGAGCAACGTTAAGAAAAAAGACATGCCGCTGATAGCCATCAGTCTGGTGGCTATTCTTTTCATCGCCGCCACACTTAGTCTCTTCCCTCAGCAGTCTGCACAAGTCGCAAATACCCTTTTTAACGGCGTTACCCGGATGCTGGGTTCCGCCGTGCAGATCCTCGTTCTGATGGCGATGGGTCTGGTCGTCTGGCTGGCCACCAGCAAATACGGCAACATTCGTCTGGGAGAAGGAAAAGCGGAATACAGCACGCTGTCCTGGCTGTTTATGTTTATTTGTGCCGGACTAGGTTCCTCCACGCTCTATTGGGGCGTTGCTGAGTGGGCCTATTATTACCAGACCCCAGGTCTGAATATCGCTCCGCACTCGCAAAAAGCGCTGGAATACAGCTTACCCTACTCTTTTTTCCATTGGGGAATCAGCGCCTGGGCGACCTATACGCTGGCTTCATTAACCATGGCCTACCACTTTCATGTGCGGAAAAACAAAGGGCTGAGCCTGTCCGGAATAATCGCCGCTATCACCGGCGTGCATCCGCAGGGCGTCTGGGGCCGGCTGGTTGATTTGATGTTCCTGATCGCCACAGTTGGCGCGTTAACCATCTCTCTGGTTGTCACCGCCGCCACCTTTACCCGTGGTTTATCTGCTCTCACAGGTTTACCGGATAACTTCACCGTACAGGCGTTTGTTATCCTGTTCTCTGGCGGCATTTTCTGTCTGAGCTCCTGGATTGGCATCAACAACGGCTTGCAACGTCTGAGCAAAATGGTCGGCTTGGGGGCGTTTTTACTGCCGCTGCTGGTGCTGATTGTCGGCCCGACCGAGTTCATCACCAACAACATCATTAACGCCATCGGTCTGACGACACAAAACTTTTTGCAGATGAGTCTGTTCACCGACCCGCTCGGCAACGGTGAGTTCACCCGCAACTGGACGGTGTTCTATTGGCTGTGGTGGATCTCCTACACCCCTGGCGTGGCAATGTTTGTCACTCGCGTATCCCGTGGTCGCAAAATCAAAGAGGTTATCTGGGCGTTAATCCTGGGTAGTACCGTTGGCTGCTGGTTCTTCTTTGGCGTGATGGAAAGCTACTCCATTCACCAATTTGTGAACGGTGTGATCGACGTACCGCAGGTTATGGCCACGTTAGGCGGCGAAACAGCCGTACAGCAAGTGTTGATGTCGTTGCCTGCCGGGAAACTGTTCCTGGTGGCGTATCTGGCGATCATGATTATTTTTCTCGCCTCGCATATGGATGCCGTCGCCTACACCATGGCGGCCACCAGCACGCGTAACCTGCAGGAAGGGGAAGATCCGCAGCGTAGCTTACGTCTGTTCTGGTGCGTGGTCATCACCCTGATCCCATTATCAATTTTGTTCACCGGCGCGTCCCTGGAAACCATGAAGACCACGGTGGTTCTGACCGCACTTCCCTTCCTCGCCATTCTGTTGGTGAAGGTTGGCGGTTTTCTTCGCTGGGTACGGCAGGACTATGCCCACGTTCCTGCACATCAAATTGAAGGTCATCTCCCCGAAACGCCAGTGGACGTCCCCGTCGCACCACCGGCCGGGACATTACTCAAAGGCGACAATTAAGCGCCAGTAAAAAATCCTCTTACTCACAAATTAAAGGTATTCCAATGAGCAATCTGAGCCCTGAGTTTATTCTGCCGCAAAATTTCTGTGCCAACCCGCAGGACGCCTGGACTATCCCTGCCCGGTTCTATACCGACCATCAGGCCTTCGAGCACGAGCAGGAGAAAGTGTTCGCTAAGAGCTGGATTTGTGTAGCCCACAGTAGCGAACTGGCGAAACCCAATGACTATGTAACCCGGGAAGTGATTGGCGAGAACATCGTGCTGGTACGTGGTCGCGATAACGTGCTGCGCGCGTTCTACAACGTTTGCCCGCATCGTGGTCATCAGCTGTTGAGCGGCGAAGGGAAAGCGAAAAATGTGATTACCTGCCCTTACCACGCCTGGGCATTCAAGCTTGACGGTAACCTGGCGCATGCACGTAACTGCGAAAACGTTGCCAACTTCGACAGTGAGAAAGCACATCTCACCCCGGTACGGCTGGAAGAATATGCCGGATTCGTGTTTATCAACATGGATCCGAACGCGGGCAGCGTAGAAGAACAACTCCCAGGTCTTGCAGACAAAGTTATCGAAGCCTGCCCTGATGTGCATGACCTGAAGCTGGCGGCGCGCTTTACGACCCGAACTCCAGCCAACTGGAAGAATATTGTCGATAACTATCTGGAGTGCTACCACTGCGGCCCGGCTCACCCTGGTTTTTCCGACTCGGTTCAGGTTGATCGTTACTGGCATACTATGCACGGCAACTGGACGCTACAATACGGTTTCGCCAAACCGTCAGAGCAGTCATTTAAGTTCGAAGAAGGTGTTGATGCCGCCTTCCACGGTTTCTGGCTGTGGCCGTGCACCATGCTCAACGTTACGCCAATCAAAGGCATGATGACCGTTATCTACGAATTTCCAGTGGATGCAGAAACTACGCTGCAAAACTATGACATCTACTTCACCAATGAAGAACTGACCGAAGAGCAGAAACAACTGATCGAATGGTATCGCAACGTCTTCCGCCCTGAAGATTTACGTCTGGTTGAAAGCGTCCAAAAAGGGTTGAAATCGCGCGGGTATCGCGGTCAGGGCCGCATTATGGCCGACACCAGCGGCAGCGGTATCTCCGAACATGGCATTGCCCATTTCCATAATCTGGTCGCGCAGGTGTTTCAGGAATAACCAGAGGCTGTAACGACAGGTTCCGGCGTATCGTTAAGCCGCGCCGGACAGATTTTTTAGGGAGTGCCGCAATGTCTGATTATCAAATGCAAGAAGTCCGGGTCAGCCGGATTGAGACGATTACCGCGCAGGTAAAACGCTTTACTTTAACGGCGACATCAGGCGAGCCGTTGCCCGCGTTTCAGGGTGGCAGCCATATTATCGTGCAGATGCGCGATGGCGAGAATCTGTACAGCAATGCTTACTCGCTGATGAGTTCCCCCTTTGATACGAGCGCCTGGCAAATCGCCGTACGACTGGAGGAAGCATCCAAAGGCGGCTCACGATATCTGCATCAAAACGTGAAACCCGGCGACACGCTCACGATCTCCACACCAAACAATCTGTTCGCCCTCGCCCCTCAGGCACAACAACATCTGTTGATTGCCGGAGGTATCGGCATCACACCGTTTTTATCGCATATCCCGGAACTGGAACACTCTAAGGCGCAATGGCAACTGCATTATTGCTCTCCCAGTCAGGACAACTGCGCGTTTTATGACGAACTTCTGCAACACCCCAGCGTCGATCGTATTCATCTGCATCTGTCAAGCGCAGGGACCCGCCTTGATTTATCTCGCCTGCTGGCCGATGTCGAACCCGGAACACATATTTACACCTGCGGTCCAGCAGTGCTCAACGATGCCGTCAGAGAAGCGGCTTCCCTCCATAGACTGGACAGCAATACGCTACATTTCGAACAATTTGCGCTGGAAGATAAAAGCGGTGATGCCTTTACCCTGATTCTGGCGCGTTCCGGACGCGAGTTTGTGGTCCCGGAAGAGATGACCATTTTGCAGGTTATCGAAAATAACAAAGCCGCGCGCGTTGAGTGCCTGTGCCGGGAAGGTGTTTGCGGCACCTGTGAAACGACGATTCTTGAAGGGGAAGCGGATCACCGCGATCAGTATTTCAGCGACGACGAAAAAGCCAGCCAGCAAAGCATGCTTATTTGCTGCTCACGCGCCAAAGGTAAGCGCCTGGTGCTTGATTTGTAGCGTTGCGCAGGCCGGGTTAGCAATGGCGCAACCCGGCGAGCCTGGTGACTTACTGCGGATATTCCTGCAGCAGCGCGTTGAGACGATCGGACATCAGTTCGCCACGCCAACCGGAAACCAACTCCGGCAGGGTCTGCTGCGGCTTTAATTTCCAGTGCCAGTTGAGTAGCTGGTTGATTTGACGGCGTGAAGCCAGCAGTTCGACGCTAAGATTATGCTCAGTACTTACCTCGGCAACCAGCGCCTTAATAGCTTTAAACGCTTTGCGGTATCCAGGCATATCCATCAAATTCAGCAGCGGCTGTGGCAGTGATTCTTCCGGTAAAGCCTGCGCTTTTTCTACCAGAGAAATCAGCGTTTTGCCGTGGAAGCGAATTTCACTACCGGAAAGGCCGAGGCTGTCCAGTTCACCCAGACTCCCTGGCATATAACGAGCGACCGCCCACAGGTGTTCTTCACGCACCACAAAGTTCACCGCCAGATCGCGCTCACGCGCTTTACGCAGTCGCCAGTCGGCAAGCAGTTGCAGGCAGGCCAACTGACGAGTACGCAACTGCCAGGCGTTAGTGATATCGCGCCATGCGTCTTCAGGCGCCAGAACCTCCTGGCGACGCTGCTGCATTAAGCGACATTCGTCCAGTGCGGCTGGCAGCCAGCCGCTGGCTTCAGTTTCAACCATCAGTTTTGTGGTGATCGGTAATAGATACCAGACATCAGCCGCCGCGTACTCACACTGACGCTCGGTCAGCGGTCTGGCCAGCCAGTCGGTGCGGGATTCGCTTTTGTCCAGCGCCACCCCCGTAAACTCTTCCACCATCGAGGCAAACCCCCACGACATCGGACGACCGCAAAAAGCAGCCAGAATTTGTGTATCAATCAACGGCTGCGGCAGTTCGCCAAAAGCGTTGAGAAACACTTCCAGATCTTCGCTACCTGCATGCAGGAATTTGGTGATGGCAGTATCACGCAGAATATCGCGCAGCGGCGACCAGTCGGTGATCCCCTGCGGATCAATCAGAGCAACGTGTTTGCCATCAAACAGCTGGATCAGCCCCAACTGCGGATAATAGGTACGCGTGCGAACAAATTCTGTATCCAGGGCTATCGCCGGAAATTCACGGACGGCTTCGCACAGCGTGGCCAACGCGTCGTCCGTGGTGATCATTTGATAATTCAAATCGTGCTCTCTTAGGTTTGCGCCAAAAAAAACGCCGGATTTCCCGGCGTTTTCTACTGGCTGACTTAACGCTCAGCCTTTATTGTCCACTTTGGCACGCGCTTCGTCACGTAATTCTCGTCGCAAAATTTTACCAACGTTAGATTTCGGCAACTCATCGCGAAACTCCACCAGCTTTGGTACTTTATAGCCCGTCAGGTGACGACGACAGAAAGTGACCAGCGCGTCATCGGTTAACGAGGCATCTTTCTTCACCACGAAAATTTTCACCGCTTCACCGCTGCTGCCGGACGGAACCCCAACAGCAGCCACTTCCTGCACGCCAGGGTGTTGCATAACCACGTCTTCAATTTCATTAGGGTAGACGTTAAAGCCGGACACCAGGATCATATCTTTCTTACGATCGACAATACGCAGGAAGCCTTCATCATCCATCACCGCAATATCGCCGGTGTGCAACCAGCCGTCTTTGATGATTTCGTCAGTGGCGTCTGGTCGCTGCCAGTAGCCCAGCATCACCTGTGGACCTTTCACACACAGCTCACCCGGTTCTCCCGGCGGCACTTCGTTGTCGTCGTCGTCCACCAGCTTGACCTCAGTGGAGGGAACCGGTAAACCGATACTTCCGCTGTGGTAGTCAATATCGTGAGGGTTGACACTCACCAGCGGCGCGCACTCCGTCAGGCCATAGCCTTCCAGCAGATACTGCCCCGTAAGCTTCACCCAACGTTCAGCTACCGCCTGTTGAACCGGCATTCCGCCACCTGCTGAAAGGTGCAGTGACGAGAAGTCCAGTTGCTGAAACTCTTTGTTATTCAGCAGCGCGTTAAACAGCGTATTTACGCCGGTCATCGCGGTAAACGGATACTTCGCCAGTTCTTTGACCAGTCCTGGGATATCACGCGGGTTAGTAATCAGCAGGTTTTGACCACCCAGCTCAATAAACAGCAGGCAGTTCATCGTCAGCGCAAAAATGTGATACAGCGGTAGAGCCGTTACCACCAGTTCTTTGCCCGGATGCAGCAATGGGCCGTAGGTGGCGTTAACCTGCTCCAGGTTAGCCAGCATGTTGCGGTGCGTGAGCATCGCGCCTTTCGCCACGCCGGTTGTCCCGCCGGTATATTGCAGAAACGCCAAATCTTCCGACACCACTTCGGGCTTCACATACTGCATGCGATAGCCGTTTTGCAGCGCACTGCGAAATGAGATGGCATCCGGCAGGTGATACTTCGGCACCAGGCGCTTGATGTACTTCACGACAAAGTTAACCAGCGTTCCTTTGGCGGTAGACAGCTGATCGCCCATACGCGTCAGGATCACGTGTTGCACCGACGTTTTGTCGACCACCTTTTCCAGCGTATGAGCAAAGTTAGATACGATGACAATCGCCGACGCGCCGCTGTCGTTGAGCTGATGTTCCAGCTCGCGAGGCGTATACAACGGGTTCACGTTCACGACGATCATGCCGGCACGTAAAATCCCAAACAGTGCGACCGGATATTGCAGCAGATTCGGCATCATCAGCGCGACGCGATCGCCCTTTTTCAGCCCGAGCCCCTGTTGCAAATATGCGGCAAACGCACGGCTACGCTCTTCAAGCTTGCGGAAGGTCATCACCTCCCCCATGTTTACAAACGCGGGCTGATCGGCATACCGTCTTACTGAGTGTTCAAAGAGTTCCACCAGGGATTGATAACGGTCAGGATTGATCTCCGCAGGAACACCAGCGGGATAACGGTTAAGCCAAACCTTTTTCAATACATCACCTCTAAAATGCGTATTCGTCGTCATCACAACCCCAGGCAATAAACAAACTGTTAACATAATATTAACTCAGCGTACCAGTTTGTTTATTACACAACGACAAGGTTGCGAAGCACGTCACTATTTATTTTTCTTATATCCACGTTAATGCAGAAACAGCGGACGAGCCGCTGTTTCTTTTACCATTAAAACAAAGAGTTACTCTGTTACTATGGTCTGAACCTGTGCCGGGCCGGGATTGTACCAGCCCCATCCGCCGTAGCCACCGTAAGGCCAGCCACGCGCACCGTAGAACCAGGGGTCGATAGGCTGAGGCGGCATGACAATCTGCTGAGTAATATGCCAGCGTTTATAACCAGTTACCTGCATCAGCATGAATTTATACGGCGTATTACCGATTTTTCCGTCCACTGTACCGCTTATCGGGCCGACGACGGTGACCAGTTGCCCGCGAAAGTCCACCGGGTCAAGGAAGCCATTTACATCAGCATATATCCGCCCACGAGAGGCTTCACCCAGCACGGGGCGTGCACCGCTATCGAGCGGAACGGTGGCAATTTCCAGACGGGATTTTCCCTGCTGGTTCTGAATATCCACCACTTTGCCGCCGAAACGCGCTTCCTGTCCGACATACAGCTGCGGCGCATTCATCACCCGCACCAGATCCTGCTGCGGCATCGGGCTCGAACCTTTAATCGCATCCGGGATGGTGACGCAGCCGCTAAGCATTAACGCTAAGGCCCCCGCCAACACACCTTTCAATAACTGCTTTTGCACCGCCATATTGTGACTCCCTTTTCTTAGCTTCTGCCCCGGCCTGTTCACAATGCTGTGCACTGACGACTGTACGTCTTAGCCGGGGTTCTACTACTAAGATTCATTCTTTACCGGGAAGTTTCTTCCACGCCACGGTGTTACGTAAATAAACCGGTTCAGCGTGTTCGACTGCTACGGTCTCACCCGCAGCCAGCATTTGCGTGGCGATGGGCAGCATGTCTTCAGCCGCTGGAAGCAGCACGTCACCATCGCTGAGCGTCAGCCCGCTGTCTTTACCAAGCTCTGGCCATGCCGGCCAGCCCGTCCCGACCGTCACCCACTCGCCAGACAGCTGCAATAAACGCTCATGTACCTGCTCGGGGGTTAACACCGCTTCGGTTTCTTCACCGTGCCAGTTACCGTTGTCATCACGCTGGTATTCGGCCCAGTAGACTTCGCCCATTCGCGCGTCAATCGCCGCCAGCACGCGAGTCGCGCCCGACTTACGCCAGGCGCCCTGCGCCATGGTCGCCAGGGTGGAGACGCCGATCATCGGTAAGTTTGCGCCTAACGCCAGCCCCTGAGCAATGCCAATACCGATACGCACGCCGGTGAAACTGCCGGGACCGCGACCAAACGCCAGGGCGTCGATATCGGTTAACGTGAGATCGCCAGCGGCCAGGATTTCCTGAACCATCGGTAAAATTCGTTGGGTGTGTTCTCGTGGGCAAAGCTCAAAGTGAGCCTTGATAGTACCGTCATTCCACAGGGCAACAGAGCACGCCTCTGTGGCGGTATCGATAGCCAGAATTCGCATGGGTGTTTGTGATCAGATCAATAAATTTGGCGCGCATCTTACCACACTCCGTAACAAATTACTCAGTCGTTGGTATGGCAAGAAAGCGAACCGCGCGAGCGATGTCACGCGTCCGCGGCGCAGGAGGAAGACTCGCCAGGAAGGTGGCGCCGTATGGCCGCATAACCAGACGATTGTCGCAAATCACCAGCACGCCGCGATCGTCAGCATCACGTATCAGACGCCCTACACCCTGCTTCAGGGTGATTACCGCATCCGGCAACTGGACGTCTTCGAACGGATCGCCGCCGCGCAGTCGACAATCCTCCATTCGGGCTTTTAACAGCGGGTCGTCCGGCGAGGTAAACGGCAGTTTATCGATTATCACCAGCGACAGCGTATCGCCGCGCACGTCCACGCCTTCCCAGAAGCTGCTGGTGGCAACCAGTAGCGCATTACCTGCGCTGACAAACTGCTGTAGCAGTTGTCCTTTGCTGGTTTCGCCCTGCAGCAGTACGGGAAGCGTCATAGTAGCGCGGAATTGTTCCGCCAGATCGCGCATCATCGCGTGCGAAGTGCACAGCATAAAACAGCGACCGTTGTTCGCTTCGATAATAGGTCGCAGCATGGATGCCAGCTGACGCGCAGCCCCCGGCTGGTTGGTTTGCGGGAGATTACGCGGCACGCACAGCAGCGCCTGGCGCGTGTAATCAAATGGGCTCGGCAGCAGCATCGACTCGGCATCTTCAATACCCAGTCGTGCAGTGAAATGATGCAGGTCATCGTTTACCGACAGCGTCGCGGAAGTAAAAATCCAGCAGCCCGGCTTTTGTTCCATCACTTCTTTGAATTTATCCGCCACCGTAAGCGGCGTCAGCGCGAGGGTGAAATGGCGGGAGGTGCATTCATACCAGTAGCTGAAGCCTGGCTGGTTGATCTCTTTCAGGCGCTTCAGACGCGCACGATAAAGCGTGGCGCGCTCAAACGCGGCATCCAGCAATGCCGAACGTCCGAGAGACAGCTTCGCCACGTCATAACACAGCTCCAGCGTGTCATCGAGCAGCAAAAACGCGCGCTGTACGCGCTGGTCGGCCAGCAGTTCCCGCAGGTTTCCGCGATAGCCCGGCTCACCAAGCTGCAAGCGGAAGTCCTGAGCGCTTTGTGCAAGGCGATCGGCGCACTTTTGCAGCTGCTGAGTGTCTTTCAGCTCGGTGCGATAGGCAATGGTGATGTCTTTCGCCAGGTCTAACAGCTGGCGACTGGAGAGCGATTGACCAAAGTACTGGCTGGCGATATCCGGTAACTGATGCGCTTCATCGAAGATCATCACATCAGCTTCCGGGATCAGTTCGCCAAACCCGCTCTCTTTTACCACCATATCGGCGAGAAACAGATGATGGTTAACCACGACGACATCCGCATCCATCGCTTTTTTACGCGCTTTAACGACAAAACACTCTTTATACAGCGGGCAGTCGCTGCCCAGACAGTTGTCATTAGTGCTGGTCACCAGCGGCCAGGCCTGAGAGTCTTCCGCCACGCTGACGCAGGTGCTGATGTCCCCATCAAGGGTTTGATTTGACCAGGAGCGCAGCAGAATGACGTCGCTTAACGTTTGTACCGGCAAGTCGCCACCCGCCAGCGCCTGCTGTTCGAGACGCTCAAGGCACAGATAGTTTGAACGCCCTTTCAGCAGCGCCAGTTTACCGGTGAACTTCAGTGCTTTCGCGACGGTCGGGAGGTCGCGGCTGTATAGCTGATCCTGCAACGCCTTCGAGCCCGTGGAGACAATGACCTTCTTTCCGGCACGCAGCGCTGGGGCAAGATAAGCGTAGGTTTTACCCGTTCCGGTTCCGGCTTCTACCACCAGCGGTTGTGATTTTTCGATGGCATGACTGACGGCGATGGCCATCTGCCGCTGTGGTTCTCGCGGTTTAAAACCCGGTATCGCTTTAGCCAACTGACCGTCTGCTGCAAAATCGTCCGTCACACTGCCCCCTGTTCATTTGAACAGGGATTATGTCAGGCCAGCGGGTCTTTCGCCAGTTGAAGAGGTGACGTGGGCACAACATTATGGCAGTCTTGGCGCAACCCAAAGCTATTATGAAAAAACGTAAACGAGGAATGATTTATGACGATTGTGCGCATTGATGCCGAAGCGCGTTGGTCCGACGTGGTAATCCACAACAACACGCTGTATTACACCGGCGTGCCGGAAAATCTGGATGCAGACGCCTTTGAGCAGACGGCAAATACGCTGGCGCAAATTGATGCGGTGCTGGAAAAACAAGGCAGTAACAAGTCACGTATTCTTGATGCCACCCTGTTTTTGGCAGACAAAAACGATTTTGCCGCCATGAACAAAGCCTGGGACGCGTGGGTCGTTGCTGGCCACGCGCCGGTACGTTGTACCGTTCAGGCCGGATTGATGAACCCGAAATACAAAGTTGAGATTAAGATAATCGCTGCAGTTTAAGCGGCGTTATTCGTCTTCATCTTCAAAACGCGCCACGATCCGCTCGCCGGTATGACTGGCGCGTAACTCTTCAGCAACCAGAGCAATGGCTTGTCCGCTGCTCATCCCCTGCGACATCAGCTCCTGAATACGCTCTACCGCTTTTTGCTGCTGCTCATGACTGAGTGAAGGTAAACCTGCAAACATTGTTAACTCCTGCTAAATTGTCTGCGCTAATTATTTCATGCTACCGGGCAGTTAGCCAGTAGAGTAGCAACGAGTCAGGACTGATGAAGACGTTATCTCCCGCAGTAATCACATTACCCTGGCGTCAGGACGCCGCTGAACGCTATTTTTCGACATTAAGCCATCTGCCCTGGGCGATGCTGCTGCATTCAGGTCAAGCCGACCATCCGCATAACCGCTTTGATATTCTGGTGGCGGATCCCGTCACCACGTTGGTTACACGTGCTGAAGAGACCGTAGTGCAGGACGGGCACGCAATCACGCGCTCGCTTGATGATCCAATGACGGTATTACATTCCGCGCTAGCTGCACACAAGATTCACCCCGAGTATCACCCGGATCTGCCGTTTCAGGGCGGCGCGTTAGGTCTGTTTGGCTACGACCTTGGCCGACGCTTTGAATCTCTGCCCACTATTGCTGAGCGCGATATTACGCTACCGGATATGGCCGTTGGCATTTACGACTGGGCGCTGATTGTTGACCACAAGTTGCAGACCGTATCGCTGCTCAGCCATACCGATGTCGAGGCTCGCCTGAAATGGCTCGACGCGCAACAACCGCCAACGCGTGAGCCGTTTACATTGACCTCGGCGTGGCAGTCCAATATGAGCAGCGCCCGGTATGGCGAAAAATTCCGCCAGGTACAGGGCTATCTGCACAGCGGCGATTGTTACCAGGTCAACCTCGCGCAGCGTTTTCAAGCGCGTTACGAGGGGGATGAGTGGCAGGCATTTGTCAAACTCAATCACGCTAACCGCGCCCCGTTCAGCGCGTTTATTCGTCTTGAGGAAGGCGTTATCCTCAGCCTTTCGCCAGAACGTTTTATTCTGCTGGAGAACCAGCATATCCAGACCCGTCCTATTAAAGGTACGTTGCCCAGGCTTGAAGATGCCGATGCCGATCGTGAGCAGGCCCGGCGGCTGGCGAATTCGCCGAAGGATCGTGCGGAGAACCTGATGATCGTCGATTTGATGCGTAATGATATTGGCCGCGTTGCCGTACCGGGTTCGGTACAGGTTCCGGAGCTGTTTGTCGTCGAACCGTTCCCTGCCGTTCATCATTTGGTCAGCACCATTACCGCACGTCTGCCAGAGTCATTACACGCCACCGATCTGCTACGCGCCGCCTTCCCCGGCGGCTCTATTACCGGTGCGCCGAAAGTGCGGGCGATGGAAATTATTGACGAACTGGAGCCACAAAGACGTAATGCCTGGTGCGGCAGCATCGGTTATCTGAGTTTCTGCGGCAATATGGATACCAGCATCACCATTCGCACGCTGACAGCCACAAACGGACAAATTTATTGTTCCGCTGGCGGCGGCATAGTGGCGGACAGTCAGGAAGACGCTGAATATCAGGAAACATTTGATAAAGTGAATCGTATTTTGCACCAACTGGAGAACTGAGACGTGGAATACAGCAGCCTGACGCTTGATGATTTCTTATCGCGCTTTCAACTCCTGCGCCCGCAGGTCAATCATGCCGCGTTAAACCAGCGCCAGGCCGCCGTACTGATCCCCGTCGTGCGTCGTCCACAGCCGGGGTTGTTGTTAACCCAGCGTTCCGTTCACCTGCGCAAGCACGCCGGACAGGTCGCCTTCCCCGGTGGGGCGGTGGATAGCAGTGATGCCTCGTTAATTGCCGCCGCCCTTCGCGAGGCACAGGAGGAGGTGGCGATCCCACCTTCATGCGTAGAAGTGATCGGCGTTCTGCCGCCAGTAGACAGCGTGACCGGTTTCCAGGTCACCCCAGTGGTAGGCATTATCCCGCCTAATCTGCCGTATCGTGCCAGTGAAGATGAAGTTTCAGCCGTGTTCGAAATGCCGCTGGCCCAGGCCCTGCATTTAGGTCGTTACCACCCGTTGGATATTTACCGTCGTGGCGATTCACATCGCGTATGGCTTTCCTGGTATGAGCAATATTTCGTCTGGGGAATGACTGCCGGAATAATTCGTGAGCTGGCGCTGCAAATTGGCGTCAAGCCCTGACTATACTTATCTTTACGCGCGCCATAGACAACTTGAAACTCAGGTCACAACATTAGTAAAACCGCGGTTATCTATTAGTTTAATTCATGTGAATAGTTAAGCCGATCGCCGCGTTCCCTCTTACACTATGCGCAGTTATAACATCGTTACTGGAAAGCCCAGTCGCCCTGTAGGAGTATTATCGTGATTAGTCTATTCGACATGTTTAAGGTGGGGATTGGTCCCTCATCTTCCCATACCGTAGGGCCTATGAAGGCGGGTAAACAGTTCGTCGATGACCTGGTCGAAAAAGGATTACTGGACAGCGTTACTCGTGTCGCCGTCGACGTGTATGGTTCACTGTCGCTCACGGGTAAAGGTCACCACACCGATATCGCCATTATTATGGGTCTGGCGGGCAATGAGCCTGCTACCGTGGATATTGATAGCATCCCCGGATTTATCCGCGACGTAGAAACGCGTGGACGCCTGCTGCTTGCACAGGGTCAGCACGAAGTGGATTTCCCGCAGAATGACGGGATGCGTTTTCACAACGGCAACCTGCCGCTGCATGAAAACGGAATGCAGATCCATGCGTACAATGGCGAAACCGTCATTTATAGCAAAACCTACTACTCAATCGGCGGTGGATTCATCGTTGATGAAGAACATTTTGGTCAGGATGCCGCGGGCGAGGTCAGCGTGCCTTATCCGTTCAAATCCGCGACTGAAATGCTGGAGTACTGCAATAGCACCGGCCTGTCTCTCTCTGGCATGGCGATGCAGAACGAACTTGCTCTGCACAGCAAAAAAGAGATTGAAGAGTACTTTGGCCACGTCTGGCAAACCATGCAGGCCTGTATCGATCGTGGCATGAACACCGAAGGTGTGTTGCCGGGTCCGCTGCGCGTTCCTCGTCGTGCTTCAGCTCTGCGTCGTATGCTGGTTTCCAGCGATAAGCTGTCCAACGATCCGATGAACGTGATCGACTGGGTGAACATGTTCGCGCTGGCCGTTAACGAAGAAAACGCCGCGGGCGGTCGCGTGGTGACAGCGCCAACCAACGGTGCCTGCGGTATCGTGCCTGCGGTATTGGCCTATTACGATCATTTCATCGAGTCCGTCAGCCCCGATATCTATACCCGCTATTTCCTGGCGGCCGGTGCAATTGGCGCGTTGTACAAAATGAACGCCTCAATCTCTGGTGCAGAAGTAGGTTGTCAGGGTGAAGTGGGCGTAGCCTGCTCCATGGCTGCCGCTGGTCTGGCTGAACTGTTGGGCGCGAGCCCTGAGCAGGTGTGTGTTGCTGCCGAAATCGGCATGGAACATAACCTCGGCTTAACCTGCGATCCGGTTGCCGGTCAGGTACAGGTTCCGTGCATTGAGCGTAACGCCATTGCTTCAGTGAAGGCGATCAACGCTGCGCGTATGGCAATGCGCCGTACCAGCGCGCCGCGCGTCTCGCTGGATAAAGTCATTGAGACCATGTACGAAACAGGTAAAGACATGAACGCCAAATACCGCGAAACGTCACGCGGTGGCCTGGCAATCAAAGTTCAATGTGACTAATACTTAATTTTCGCCCATCTGCGACGGATGGGCGAATTTGCCCCCTCTCCCTCGTCTACTGTAATTTTCCCCACTACACTTGCTCTGTTGCTGTTGGCTTCTGTGACCAACGGCTTATCGGGCGGCCCGCATGCAAACAGCACAACGGATCATTAAAAATTATCGCCGGAATCGCTTAATCGTTTGCACAGTATGTGCACTACTGACGCTCATCCTCACATTAACTGTTCGATTTATTTCGGAGCGTAATTTAAATCACCGAAATATCGTCACCTTTGCCAACCATGCTGTAGAAGAACTGGATGACGTACTTTTACCCTTGCAGGCCGGACGTGATGTATTGCTGCCGTTAATTGGCCTCCCCTGCTCAGTGGCACGTTTACCGTTAAGCAAACATGCCGCAAGACTGCAAACGGTGCGTTCTATTAATCTGATTCAAAGCGGGATCCTCTATTGCTCCAGCATTTTTGGGTATCGCAATGTCCCCATTCGTCAACTACAGCCCGAATTACCCAGCAGGGAACCGCAACTGCTGCTGTCTACTGACCATTCGCTGATAAAAGGCAGCCCGATTCTGACGCAATGGTATCCATCCTCTGCCGATGGTGAAGATGGCGTGCTGGAAATCGTCAATATTGATTTATTGTCGTCTATGTTGCTTGAACCCCAGCCGCCGCAGATCACCGATGCCAGCTTAACCGTTGGTAATCGGCATCTACTGTATGATCAAGGTGTGGTCGATACTCTGCCTAAGCTAAATGATGAAAAACGCTACCAGCTGTCATCTCAACATTTCCCGTTTACCATTAGCGTCACCGGCCCCGGTCCCAGTGAACTGGCGATTAAACATCTGCCAACACAGCTGCCGCTGGCGGTGATCCTAAGTTTATTAGTGGGTTACCTGGCATGGCTGGCGACCGCCAGCAGAATGAGTTTTTCCTGGGAGATTAATCTGGCCCTTGCTGCTCGGGAATTCGAGCTATTTTGCCAGCCGCTGCTTAATGCGCAAACCCAGCAATGCATGGGCGTGGAGATTCTTCTACGCTGGAATAACCCACGCCAGGGTTGGATCTCTCCGGAAGTGTTTATTCCCATCGCTGAGGAGCACAACCTGATTGTGCCGCTAACCCGTCATGTCATCGCAGAAACCATTCAGCAAAGACACGTTTTCCCGATGAGCAGTCAGTTTCATATTGGGATTAATGTCGCCGCCAGCCATTTTCGTAACGGCACGCTGCTAAAAGATCTTAATCAGTACTGGTTCAGCCAGCACCCAATCCAGCAGTTGGTTATCGAACTGACCGAACGAGATGCGTTACTGGATGTGGATTATCGGGTCGTACGCGAATTAAATCGTCTTGGCGTAAAACTGGCGATTGATGATTTCGGTACCGGTAACAGCTCGCTCTCCTGGCTGGAAAAACTCCGCCCGGATGTGCTGAAGATCGATAAATCATTTACTTCGGCAATAGGAACAGACGCCGTGAACTCAACCGTCACAGACATCATTATCGCTTTGGGGAAAAAATTGAATATAGAACTGGTGGCGGAAGGCGTTGAAACCCAGGCGCAGGCTCAGCATTTGCGCCGACACGGCGTACATTTGTTGCAAGGTTTTTTGTACGCAAAGCCAATGCCGCTGCGTGATTTCCCAAAATGGCTGGCGGGCAGCACGCCGCCGCCCACCCGACATAACGGGCGACACAGTATGCCCGTCATGCCGTTTCGCTAAACCCGATTACTCGTCTTCGTCGTGAGCGGGTTGTTCTTTAACAATGCGAACTAAATCCACACGATAGTCATTCGCTTCGACAATCGTAATGCTCAGCGGTGCAACCTCGATAACATCACCTACGCGTGGAATATGGCCGTTAGCCGCAATGACTAAACCTGCCACCGTGGCGATATCTTCGTCTTCATTCACTAACGTATCCACGTCCAGCGCCTGTTGCAACGCATGCAGATCGGTACCGCCTTTGACCAACCAACCACCTGCATCAGCAATAATTTCAGGTGTTTCATCGGCATCCGGGAATTCACCGGCAATGGCTTCTAATACGTCCAGCGGCGTGACCAGACCCTGTACTACGCCAAACTCGTTAGTGACGATAACGAAGCTACCGCGGGCACGACGCAGTACGCCTAACAGATTGATCGGATCCAGCGTCTCCGGAACAACAATAGCCGGAGAAGCAGAGGCAATCGCCGCCACATCCACACCGTCTTCCAGCGCCACCAGCAGCTCTTTAGCACGCACGATACCGATGATTTCATCCAGTTCGCCACGACACACCGGGAACAGGCTGTGAGGTGAAGAGAGCAACTGCTCGCGAATTTCTGCCACGCTCAGGTCGGCATCAACCCAGCTGATTTCACCACGAGGCGTCATAATCCCGCGTAACGAACGCGACGCCAGGGAGAGGACGCCGTTGATCATATAGCGTTCTTCTTCCACAAACGCGCCTTCCGGGACAGGAACAGGCACCGGGTTATCGGATTCCATCTGCACGCTGGCCTGACGTTTACCGCCCATCAGACGCAGGATTGCATCGGCAGTACGTGCACGCAGCGGCAGCGTCGACTGGTGGCGAATAAAGTTACGACGGGCAATCTGGTTAAACAACTCGATGATGATCGAGAAACCAATTGCCGCATACAGATAACCTTTCGGAATATGGAAGCCAAACCCTTCGGCAACCAGGCTCAGACCAATCATCAACAGGAAGCTCAGACATAGCACCACCACCGTCGGGTGTTGGTTCACAAATCGTGTCAGCGGCTTAGAGGCCAGCAGCATCACGGCCATGGCAATCACTACTGCCGCCATCATCACTGGCAGATGGTTGACCATGCCGACCGCCGTAATCACGGCATCCAGCGAGAACACCGCATCGAGGATGACAATCTGCGTTACGACAACCCAAAAGCTCGCATACCCTTTCGTCTGGCCGGTATCATGTTCACGGTTTTCCAGCCGCTCATGCAGCTCTGTCGTAGCCTTGAACAAGAGGAAAATACCCCCCAGCAGCATAATCAGATCGCGCCCCGAGAACGCATAGTCCATTACCGTGAACAGCGGCTTTGTCAGCGTCACCATCCACGAAATCACGGACAACAAGCCCAGACGCATAATCAGTGCCAGTGACAAACCGATTAAACGCGCTTTATCACGCTGTTTCGGCGGCAGCTTATCAGCCAGGATCGCAATGAAGACCAGGTTATCAATACCCAGAACAATTTCGAGAACGACAAGCGTGAGCAAACCCACCCAAATCTGCGGGTCCATTAATAATTCCATGACAAGCTCCTGCTTAAGGAATGACCAAACTGCGCGCTGAGGATCTCAGGCGTTAAAGCGATATGCAGAGAAAATTTGTGGCAAAAAGTGCCAATCTGACAGGCTTGATACGGCCTGAAGGTGAAATGACGTCGGTGACGATCCATATGGTGGGCTACTGCCCTATACTCCTGAGTAATTAAACAGATGCTAAACATAACAGAGAGAAGCTGTTTTTAGCAAAGATTTACCTTCCTTTGCAATAAGTTGTTTCGGAGATATTTTACCCTTCGAAATTTCTTTTAATCGGAAGTTAAATTACGGATCTTCATCACATAAAATATTTTTTTCGATATCTAAAATAATTCACGAAAATCATAGGTTTTTCTTTGTAACCCTTATCTGAATCGATTCGATTGCGGACGACGATTCAAATACATCTTCACGTTGATGTGTTAACGATAATAAAGGAGGTAGCAAGTGACCATTGCTATTGTAATAGGCACACATGGTTGGGCTGCAGAGCAGTTACTTAAGACGGCAGAGATGCTGTTAGGCGAGCAGGAAAACGTCGGCTGGATCGATTTCGTTCCAGGCGAAAATGCTGAAACGCTGATCGAAAAGTACAACGCTCAGTTGGCAAAACTCGATACCAGTAAAGGCGTGCTGTTTCTCGTTGACACATGGGGAGGCAGCCCGTTTAACGCTGCGAGCCGCATTGTCGTCGATAAAGAGCATTACGAAGTAATCGCCGGTGTGAACATTCCCATGCTGGTTGAGACCTTCATGGCGCGTGATGACAACCCAAGCTTTGATGAATTAGTGGCACTGGCCGTTGAAACCGGCAGCGAAGGCGTGAAAGCGCTGAAAGCAAAACCGGTGGAAAAAGCCGCTCCTGCCCCCGTCGCGGCACCGAAAGCAGCAACCCCCGCGAAACCGATGGGGCCGAACGATTATATGCAGATCGGCCTGGCGCGTATTGATGACCGCTTAATCCATGGTCAGGTAGCAACTCGCTGGACCAAAGAAACCAACGTAACGCGCATTATCGTCGTCAGTGATGAAGTTGCCGCCGATACCGTGCGTAAAACGCTGCTGACTCAGGTAGCACCTCCGGGTGTGACGGCGCATGTGGTTGATGTCGCGAAAATGATCCGCGTCTACAACAACCCGAAATATGCAGGTGAGCGTGTGATGCTGTTGTTCACCAACCCAACCGACGTAGAACGTATCGTTGAAGGTGGTGTGAAAATTACCTCCGTGAACATTGGCGGTATGGCTTTCCGTCAGGGTAAAACGCAGGTAAACAACGCAATTTCTGTCGATGACAAAGACATCGAAGCCTTCAAGAAACTCAACGAACGCGGTATTGAACTTGAGGCCCGTAAGGTTTCTACCGATCAGAAACTGAAAATGATGGATTTGATTGCCAAGGTGAAATAATTCCCTGGCATTTACTTAGTTTTCACACTTAAGTCTGTATAGCAATAGGAGAAGTACAATGGAGATTACCACTCTTCAGATTGTGCTGGTGTTCATCGTCGCATGTATCGCGGGTATGGAGTCGGTACTCGATGAATTTCAGTTCCACCGTCCGTTGGTGGCCTGTACGCTGATTGGTGCCGTTCTTGGGGATATGAAAACCGGTATTATCATCGGTGGTACCCTGGAAATGATCGCCCTGGGCTGGATGAACATCGGCGCTGCGGTTGCACCAGATGCCGCACTGGCCTCAATTATCTCTACCGTTCTGGTTATCGCGGGTCATCAAAGCATTGGTGCCGGTATCGCGCTGGCTATCCCACTGGCAGCAGCAGGCCAGGTACTGACCATTATCGTTCGTACAATCACCGTAGCATTCCAGCACGCAGCGGATAAGGCAGCCGAAAACGGTAACCTGACTGCGCTCTCCTGGCTGCACGTATCCTCGCTGTTCCTGCAGGCTATGCGTATCGCTATCCCGGCGGTAATCGTAGCGATTTCTGTTGGTACCAGTGAAGTTCAGAGCATGCTTAACGCCATTCCGGAAGTCGTAACCGGTGGTCTGAACATCGCAGGCGGTATGATCGTAGTGGTTGGTTATGCGATGGTCATCAACATGATGCGCGCAGGCTATCTGATGCCATTCTTCTACCTCGGCTTCGTCACCGCGGCATTTACTAACTTCAACCTGGTTGCTCTGGGTGTGATTGGCGCAGTCATGGCCATCCTCTACATTCAGCTGAGCCCGAAATATAACCGCGTAGCCGGTGCACCTGCTGCGGCGGCTGGCAATAACGATCTCGATAACGAACTGGACTAGCAGGTGAGCGAAATGGTTGATATGACTAAAACTACCACCGAGAAAAAACTCACTCCGAGTGACATTCGTGGCGTGTTCATTCGTTCTAACCTGTTTCAGGGTTCATGGAACTTCGAACGTATGCAGGCGCTGGGTTTCTGTTTCTCCATGGTACCGGCTATCCGCCGCTTGTACCCGGAAAACAACGATGCACGTAAGCAAGCGATTAAGCGTCACCTGGAATTCTTTAACACCCATCCGTACGTAGCGGCTCCAGTACTGGGCGTTACGCTGGCAATGGAAGAACAGCGTGCAAACGGCGCAGAGATTGACGATGGTGCCATCAACGGTATCAAAGTTGGTCTGATGGGTCCGCTGGCAGGCGTCGGTGACCCGATCTTCTGGGGTACCGTACGTCCGGTCTTCGCCGCACTCGGCGCAGGTATTGCGATGAGCGGCAGCCTGCTGGGGCCACTGCTGTTCTTCATCCTGTTTAACCTGGTTCGTCTGGCAACCCGTTATTACGGTGTGGCATATGGCTACCGTAAAGGTGTCGATATCGTTAAAGATATGGGCGGCGGCTTCCTGCAGAAACTGACCGAGGGGGCGTCAATTCTCGGCCTGTTTGTCATGGGGGCATTGGTTAACAAGTGGACGCACGTAAACATCCCGCTGGTGGTTTCCACTATCACCGGTCAGGATGGTCAGACTCGTGTTACCACCGTGCAGACTATCCTTGACCAGCTGATGCCGGGTCTGGTTCCTCTGCTGCTGACATTCGCCTGTATGTGGCTGCTGCGTAAGAAAGTGAACCCGCTGTGGATCATCGTTGGCTTCTTCGTCATCGGTATCGCGGGCTACGCTGTCGGACTGCTCGGCCTGTAAGACTGTTGTGCATCACCGGGGGCTTGCCCCCGGTTTTTCTATTTAGAGGGTTGAGGATTCATGACTATCACGGACCTGGTGCTGGTTCTATTTATCTTTTCGCTGCTGGCGTATGCCATTTACGATCAGTTCATCATGCCCCGCCGTAATGGCACTACTCTGCTTACTGTCTCCCTGCTTCCCCGCAGCAGAGTTGACAGCGTTATCTTCCTTGGCTTGGTAGCTATTCTTATCTACAACAACATCACCAGCCACGGCGCGCAATTTACCACATGGTTATTATGTGCACTGGTATTGATGGGGTTGTATCTGTTCTGGATCCGTACGCCAAAAATCATCTTCAAGCAGAAAGGTTTTTTCTTCGCCAACGTCTGGATTGAATATAACCGCATTAAAGAGATGAATTTATCTGAAGACGGTGTATTAGTGATGCAATTAGAACATCGAAGATTGTTGATCCGCGTACGAAATATAGACGATCTTGAGAAGATATATAAACTTTTAATTTCAAATCAATAACTTATAAATATAGCCTGAACTATGTTTTTTATATATCAGTATAAAAACTAACATAGCCAAGGCTATATTTAACTGTCCACAATGTTATTTATTTTAACGTTTTATTTATAAACAAATCTAAATGAAAATCGTTTTCAATTAGAAGTCAAATATTATTTCTGCGTTTCTTGTTTTATATTCTCAAAATATGTTAAGGTTGCGCCCGTCGTTGGGGAGTAGCCGATTTCCAGACTCCGGAAATGTACGTGTCAACATACTCGTTGAAAAACGTGGCGCGTACGGACTGAATTTACAGGTTCAGTCAGGCGAGACCATAGGCACATCAACTGCAATGCATATCTGAATGGCGCTGTATTTACAGTGATTCCGGCCTGTATGCATGGTTACTGGGGGCAGTGATGTGTTTTATGGATACCCCGGTCAGGACGCTGTTATGAATCTCACCGCTACCGTTCTTCTCGCTTTCGGCATGTCGATGGATGCTTTCGCTGCATCAATTGGCAAAGGTGCCACCCTGCATAAACCCAAATTTTCTGAAGCATTGCGCACAGGTCTGATATTCGGCGCAGTTGAAACGCTTACGCCGCTGATTGGCTGGGGCATGGGTATGTTGGCCAGCAAATTCGTGCTGGAGTGGAACCACTGGATCGCCTTCATTCTGCTGATCTTTTTAGGCGGGCGAATGATAATCGAAGGTTTTCGCGATAACGGTGATGAGGATGAAGAACCGCAGCGCCGTCATGGTTTCTGGCTGCTGGTTACCACCGCCATTGCCACCAGTCTCGACGCAATGGCCGTCGGGGTGGGTCTGGCTTTCCTGCAGGTCAATATTATTGCCACTGCGCTGGCCATCGGCTGCGCCACATTGATTATGTCCACGCTCGGCATGATGATTGGTCGTTTCATTGGCCCGATGCTGGGCAAACGAGCAGAAATTTTGGGTGGGGTGGTGCTGATTGGTATCGGTGCCCAGATCCTCTGGGCACACTTCCACGGTTAATTCAGACGCTGCCAGACATGAATACTAAAGTCGGTCTGGCAGTCAAACGTCGTTTTCTCCGCTAACGTTTCCCACACCTCCGGCTTTGCCCGCCAGGCGAACGGCGTCATTTGCAGTAACGCAACGGCCTCGCTGCCCTGAAGCTGCATCTGATACCCCAGCGCAATACTCTGTTGCAGAACAAAACCGTCCAGTTGCTCTGTGTGCGGCGCATGCAAACGCACCTCATCATAAATAAGCCCTTTCAGTTCCATTAAATGACTCGGTCCCGGCGTGGCGGTGATAACCCATCCCCCCGGTTTAACCACGCGTGCCAGCTCTTGCGCTTTACAGGGCGCGTAGATCCTGATGATGGCATCCATTGACTCATCTGCGAACGGCAGACGATGGCTGGAGGCAACGCAAAAGGTCACCTGCGGATAGCGTCTGGCTGCAGCTTTAATTGCCACTTTGGAGACGTCAAGACCAAAGGTTGTACAACCCGTCAGCGCGTCGGCAAACGCATGGGTGTAATACCCTTCCCCACAGCCAATATCCAGGATCGCTGCATCTTCTGAAGTCGACTTCTCTTTCAGCACATTCACAATCGCATCACGCAACGGTTGATAGTGCCCGGCATCAAGAAATGCCCGTCGCGCCTGCATCATCTCAGCGCTGTCACCCGGATCGCGCGATCGTTTATGCTGAACCGGCAGTAAGTTGACATACCCTTCTTTCGCCACGTCAAACTGGTGCCGCCCGGGGCAGACAAAACTGTTATTCGCTTGAGTAAGAGGCTGGTGGCAAAGAGGACAGGAAAACGACATGACAACTCCGGCAGGTGACTTAAGGGCGCAAGTGTAACGCGAATTGCGCCCTGGGAAAATAACTTACAACGACGGCGAGGATACGTTGCTGCCGTGCATCACCAGCAGATGATCGGAGTCAGCAGGCATGCCATCCGGTTTAACGTTCTCCAGACGCAGGACATCACCCATTATCTGGCTGAAGACAGGCGCAGAGACAGCCCCACCATAATAAGCACCGTTTTGCGGATTATTGATGACGACCACCAGTGCAAATTTCGGGTCGCTCGCTGGCGCAACGCCTGCCGTGTAGGCCACGTATTTATCGACATACTTACCGTCATCACCAATTTTCTTTGCCGTTCCTGTTTTAACCGCCACGCGATAATCCCTGACCGCGGCTTTAGTTCCCCCACCACCGGGTAACGCAACGCTTTCCATCATATGTTCAACCTGGTGAACCAGCGCCTCCGGCATCACTCGGGTACCGATTACCGGCGGGTCAATACGGGTAATCGAAAGGGGCCGATAGATACCAAAACTACCAATGGTTGCATATACGTGCGCCAACTGCAGCGGCGTTACCATTAACCCATAACCAAATGCAAAGGTCGCGCGATCCAAATCGCTCCAGTAGCGGCGCTGAGGCATCAAACCGCTGCTTTCACCGGTTAATCCCAGTCCGGTTGGATCGCCAAAACCAAAGCTTTTATAGGTATCCAGCAATTTTTGGACAGGCATAGCCAATGAAAGGTGCGACACGCCGGTATCGCTCGATTTCTGCAAAATTCCGGTCAGCGACAGTTCCGGGTAAAATCCGACGTCACGAATACGATGCCCATCAAGGTAAAAAGGATGGGTATCAATCACGCTGTCGGGTTGTACTATCCCCTGCTGGAGTGCAGTCATGATCACCAGCGGTTTAACGGTTGAACCGGGTTCAAACGTATCGCTAATTGCACGGTTACGAAAATCATCCAGTACCGCGCCATCACGATTATTGGGGTTGAAGTCAGGAAAGCTCGCCATGGACAGTATTTCACCGGTAGCAATGTTGACCAGCACTGCGGCTCCTGATTCTGCTTTATTCCACGTAACGGCATTGTCCAACGCATCTTCGGTGACCGTCTGCAGACGCTCGTCGATGCTGAGCTGTAATTCGTGTGCAGGTACAGGCGTAACTTCGGTGATATTCTCAATGACATGGCCAAATTTGTCTTTACGTACCAGACGGGAGCCAGGTTTACCCATCAGCTGGTTATTAAAGCTCTTTTCCAGCCCTTCAATGCCTTGTCCATCAATGTTGGTAAAACCAATGAGATTCGCCGCTACGTGGCCTGCGGGATAGAACCGGCGGGATTCCTCGCGCAGGTTGATGCCCGGGAGATTAAGATCATCGACCCACTCAGCCTGCTGAGGGGAAATTTGTCGTGCCAGATAAATAAAACGTCCGCCAGGATTACTGTTAACGCGTTCCGCCAGCGTACTCAGTGACAAATGCAGAGTCCTTGCCAGAGCCTGCCAGCGTTCGTTGTAACCCACGCCTCCCTTGCTGATGATGGTCTTAGGATCGGCCCATACGGCGTTAACCGGAACACTTACCGCCAGCGGTCGCCCTTCTCTGTCGGTAATCATCCCGCGCGGCGAGGCAATAGTTACCTCACGTAACGAACGCATGTCTTCCTGTTTCACCAGACTCGTCGGCGTGACAATTTGCAGCCACGCAACCCGACCCAGCAGCAACCCCAGACTCAATAATATTGCCACACAAAGCAGGGCAAAACGTACGGGAGTAAAATTGCGCGCGTCGCCGTCGTTTTTCTTTTTCACCTGGTCTCCAGCAAGATAGTTTTTCAGGTGTCTGATTTAACGAGAAATGTCGTAAGAAAGCGGGGAAAACTATGCTACGAACATCACGCCTTTGCAACAAAGCGCTAATGGAAGGGCATTTAGAAATATTTAGACGTATTTTGAATTAAAAAGCCCCGCATAGGCGAGGCTTTATATCTGAGATGGTTGCGCATATGCGCTTCAAATCAGTGGTGTCGATCAGATAGCTGTTACGTTAACAGCAGCCGGACCTTTCTGGCCGTCCTGAATTTCGAACTCAACGTTCTGGCCTTCAGCCAGAGTTTTGAAGCCGTTACCCTGGATAGCGGAGAAGTGTACGAACACGTCTTTGCTGCCATCAGCCGGAGTAATGAAACCAAAACCTTTAGACTCGTTGAACCACTTAACTTGACCTTTAATCTTTGCCATTTGCAAAATTCCTTAGAGTATTTTCTTCGCCCGCAGGCATAACATAGATAAAACTGAGACATTACTGCTTGAGGCACTAATATAAGGTTCGGCAGAGAAGCGGTATTCAACGTCAACGTGTTTACTCAGGACTTCTTTACTGAAAATGCCACACATAAACAGAACTGTACCTCGTTTAACCCAAAACGTGTTATCACATACAACGTTAATAATGGCAAGCCATTTTTAAACGTGTCTCGATCGGTCGCACAAATCCCGTCGTTCATCAAACAGCAACTGCACAGTTATGCGCCACACCGAGTAGTGTTATATTCCCGCCGCTCGCCCCATCCCCCGCCTGGCTTGCACCATAGCCGGGACATTTCTACCATAGCTCAATAGCTTCGGTTGTTCCAGATTAGCTGTTACAGGGTGTGCCGGATATCATTTTTTATGCTTAGTAATGCATAAAATGTCACAAGCGTAAAAATGAGATCCGCCTTCTGCTTTTGCACCAAAATAATGAAAGAATGATGACAATGCACAAAAAAAGTAAGAGAAACGTTTCGCTGTTAATAAAACGATCGCTATCACAAAAATGACATAATCATATTTTTATCGTATGGGAAATTATATTTATATCAGACCGGGGATAAGATATTAATTGGTTGGAGCATCTGAAAATACTGAGTTTACACGCGTATCAGAGTGCTAATTACACGACATATACAGA
Source organism: Citrobacter sp. Cpo012 (assembly GCF_030333015.1). NCBI lineage: Bacteria > Pseudomonadati > Pseudomonadota > Gammaproteobacteria > Enterobacterales > Enterobacteriaceae > Citrobacter > Citrobacter sp. Cpo012. The sequence goes on from NZ_JAOWGR010000030.1 coordinate 158,071, forward strand.
AGAAAATAATCTGGCACGTTGGTGACAGGATGAAACATCTGAGAACAAAAGCAACAGATCCTCACCCTGTCATACCGTTTTTACCGCTCAGCTACCAGGCGGATGATGTCATCATCTTCATCCTTCGCTGTGACCGCAGCAGGCTCTGCTGCTTTTTCAGGTTCGTTAGCTTCGCAAAGGCGACGGAGCAATGCGTTCTGTCTTTTTTGCTGATCTAACAATGCTTCAAGCAGCTCAATCTGCTCATTAGTACGCGAACTTGCCCGATTGACGAAAAACCACAGTACAAGCCCGACAACCAGAATCACCACCGATACAGCCAAAGACGCCAAACTCAACGCGCCAGAATTCAAAACTTCGTTCATTTCACCACCTCAATGTAGACAGCGTAGTTTACCACTGCCGCACAAGAAGGTAATCAACTGTGGCAAAAATGCGCTTACCAGGGAATAAATTTATTGATGGCACAAATACCGCTGAAAAATTGTACATCCTGATCGCACATGATGTTGAACACTTGCGCCCACATCAGTATGCATACCAGCACGACAACTATCAGCACTACCCAGCGAATTTTTTTCACTCCAGCTCCACTCTTCGAATCTACATCTTATGTCTATAAATTATCATGCGTTACCTAAACCCAGCGTTAACTGTATCGGCATTCAATCTTTTTAGGAATGATTCACTTGTTTCATCCCATGTACAGGCTAATCTAATAATAACGAGAAAAGATAAGAGGTTGTAATGCGTCTGATAATCCGCGCTATTGTGTTGTTAGCTCTGGTTTGGATCGGTTTATTACTGAGCGGCTACGGAATTTTGATTGGAAGTAAGGAGAATGCAGCGGGTCTGGGCTTGCAATGCCAATATCTGACCGCCCGCGGAACCAGCACCGCACAATACGTCCACACAAACAGCGGTATCATTGGCCTGTCGGATTGTCCCTTGTTAAGAAAAAGTACGGTCATTATTGATAACGGTTAATATAGCAACAATACATACGCTACGTTATTTGCATCAACTAACGTTATGACTGTTCATAAAAAACCCCAGATACAAAAATACCTGGGGTTTTTAAGTTGACGCTATTACGCCAGATTAGAACGGATAGTCGTTATAACCCATTTGTTCTGAAATTTTACGCGCAGCCGTATGCAACATCGCCACATACTCGTGCAAACGTTCCTCTGAGAAACGCAGCGTCGGGAATGAAATACTCAAGCCTGCAATCACCACACCGAAACGGTCAAACACCGGCACACCGATGCAGCGCAGACCTTCTTCCTGTTCTTCGTTGTCTTCACCGTAGCCCTGCTCACGGACTTTATCCAGCAGTACCAGCAATTCATCAGTATTGGTAATAGTACGGTCGGTACTGCGTTTGTACTCAATACCATCCAGAATTTGCTTCACTTCATCGCGGTCACGCCATGCCAGCAGAACTTTACCGATAGCCGTGCTGTACAGTGGATTACGGCGACCTACGCGAGAATACATGCGCAGATTGTACATGGAGTCGATTTTATGAATGTAGACGATGCTGTCTTCATCCAGTGCGCCAAGGTGTACTGTCTCTTTGGTCAGGCGCGAAAGTTCGCGCATCTGAATATCAGCGCTACGGATAAGATCGACGTTTTGTAACGCGCGAGCACCCAGCTCGAATAGTTTCAGGGTCAGTGAGTATTTCTCAGACTCCCCTTCTTGTGCCACATAGCCCAGCGTTTTCATGGTCTGCAAAAAGCGATAAACGGTGCTTTTCGACATCATGACGCGTTGCGACAACTCGGTAATACCAATTTCGCGCTCTTCACCCAGCGCCTGCAGGATGCCAAAAACCTTCAGCACGGAAGATACAGAATCGGGTTGTTTATCCAGATCTGCGATTGCCATTTATCACCCCTTTCGAGTGTTTTATAAAAATCAGAACCGGTTTTTATTATAATTTCACGTATCAGCCCTCGCAATCGCTCTTTGCTTACTTAGTTACAAATCTGCGACCTAACGCCTGAATATCAATGCTAAAATTATTATTCTCATCATAAATTCCGACAATATTGACTTCCTATGGAAAAAACTCAGACCGATGGTCTGCCATTGCCCCAGCGATATGGCGCAATTTTAACCATTGTTATTGGCATCTCTATGGCAGTACTCGACGGCGCAATAGCGAACGTTGCCCTCCCCACTATCGCCACCGATCTTCAGGCCTCACCCGCCAGCTCAATCTGGATTGTGAACGCCTACCAAATTGCGATCGTTGTTTCGCTGTTATCGCTCTCTTTTTTAGGTGATATGTTTGGCTACCGACGCATTTATAAGTGTGGTCTGGTCGTGTTTCTGTTGGCGTCGCTGTTTTGTGCATTATCAGACTCGCTGCATATGCTGACGTTAGCGCGCGTGGCTCAGGGGTTTGGCGGCGCGGCGCTGATGAGCGTTAATACGGCATTGATCCGACTCATTTATCCTCAGCGCCAGCTTGGCCGCGGAATGGGTATTAACTCCTTTATCGTGGCTGTATCCTCGGCAGCGGGTCCGACTATTGCGGCGGCTATTCTTTCTATTGCCTCGTGGAAATGGCTATTCCTGATTAACGTTCCACTGGGGATCATCGCCCTGCTACTGGCTATGCGTTTTTTGCCACCCAATTCATCACGTGGCAATAAACCGCGCTTCGATCTGCCCAGCGCAGTGATGAACGCCTTAACATTCGGTTTGTTAATCACGGCACTCAGCGGATTTGCACAGGGACAGTCGCTAAAACTGATTGGTGCTGAACTTGTGGGTCTTCTTGTGGTAGGGTTTTTCTTTATCCGCCGCCAACTCGCATTGCCAGTGCCGTTATTACCGGTTGATCTGCTACGCATTCCGCTGTTTTCACTCTCTATTTGTACCTCAATCTGTTCATTCAGCGCGCAAATGCTGGCAATGGTTTCCCTGCCCTTTTTCATGCAAACGGTTCTCGGGCGCAGCGAGGTTGAAACGGGCCTGCTGCTGACGCCGTGGCCGCTGGCAACCATGGTGATGGCCCCACTGGCGGGATATTTGATTGAACGTGTTCATGCGGGTCTGCTGGGCGCGCTGGGCATGGCAGTAATGGCGTGTGGGCTGTTTTCTCTGGTGTTGCTGCCCGCATCACCTTCTGATTTTAATATCATCTGGCCAATGATTTTGTGCGGTGCGGGTTTTGGCTTGTTCCAGTCACCGAATAATCACACCATCATCACCTCCGCACCGCGTGATCGTAGCGGAGGCGCGAGCGGTATGCTTGGAACGGCGCGTTTACTGGGCCAGAGTACCGGGGCCGCACTGGTTGCGCTGATGCTAAATCAGTTTGGCGACAGCGGAACACACGTTTCGCTGATAACAGCGGGTATTCTGGCTTCGCTAGCCGCAATCGTGAGTGGCTTACGTATCACACAACCGCGAGTTCAGGCATAAAAAAAGCGCGTCTGTCGACGCGCTTTTTATTTTAAGTCTGCTGCCAATTATTTCAGGTATTCACCGCTGCGCAGCGCTTCAATACGTTTGTCCAACGGCGGGTGAGTCATAAACAGCTCACTCAACGATTTGGATTTACCGTTGATGCAGAACGCCATCATGCTGGTCGCTTCCTGCGGCTCATAGCTGGTTTTCAGGCGCTGTAGCGCGGCGATCATTTTTTCACGACCCACCAGTTTCGCTGAGCCTGCATCCGCATGGAATTCACGATGACGTGAGAACCACATCGTAATAATGCTCGCCAGAATACCAAATACCAGCTCCAGTACCGTCGCTACCGCAAAGTAGATTAACGGGTTACCGTTGCTACCCTCTCCCTCATCGCGGTTGCCGCCCATAAACCCAGCGGCAATCTGCGCCAGAATACGTGAGATAAAGATAACGAAAGTGTTCACCACACCCTGAATTAACGTCATGGTAACCATATCGCCATTAGCTATGTGGCTGATCTCATGCGCGATAACCGCTTCGGCTTCATCCGGACTCATGTTTTGCAACAGGCCAGTACTTACAGCCACCAGCGAGGCATCCCGGCGCGCACCGGTAGCAAACGCGTTAATATCTGGCGCATGGTAGATTGCAACCTGCGGCATAGCGATCCCGGCCTGGCGGGCCTGATTCGCGACTGTATTCATCAGCCAGCGTTCTCTTTCATTGCGAGGCTGTTCGATCACTTCCCCGCCAACGGACTTTAACGCCATCCATTTGGACATCAGCAGCGAAATGAAGGAACCACCAAAACCAAACAGCAGTGCCATGATCAACAAGCCTTGAACGCTGCTTGACTGAATCCCTGTCAGGCTCAATACCAGCCCGAAAACGACCATCACAGCCAGGTTCGTCAGCAGGAAGAGCGCGATTCGCATCATAATTTTCTTTTAACCTCAATTTAACAAAACGCACTATGCGATTACCCATATCGTATGGGTCTTATGACTATTTTCAAGCATCCATAGGTGCTAAGTCACCAGAAAGACACAACTTTACATTTTATCGTATCAGACTGACGTCTTCATGCACTTGTTAAAAAAACAGGCACAATTTCTTGTGCCTGTTCGAGGTTATTGACTGGTTGCGGGCTGTTCCGCTGGCTTTTCTTTTTCAAGATGCGCCAGGTCGAGCGCGATTTTTACCGTTTCATCCAGATACGGATCCGGCTCCTGGTAATCCTTCGGCAGATCGTCCAGTTTCTTCAGCAACGGTTTGCCTTCTCGCTTGAATCGATCGTTAATACGCGCCAGACGCATTGCGTCATCTTCGTTATTCTCTTTTTCACGCTGAGCGTAATTCAGAGAAGCGATGTTGCGCTTATCCTTCATCGCATTGAAACGCGCAATGTCCTTCATGATGTACTGGAACTCAGGATCGTTCGCAATACGTGCATTGTGCTCTTTCAGCAATTCAGGTCCGAACGGCGTCAGATTATCTGACTTGGTGTAGGTCGCAGCATCAATGCTGTCCCACGGCAGCGCGTTATCTTCAAACTTCTCGCCGGTTTCAGTTTCTTCATTACCTGTCGGCATGATGATATCTGGCGTAACACCCTTACGCTGCGTGCTGCCACCGTTTACGCGGTAGAATTTCTGGATCGTGTACTGAACAGAACCCAGCGCTGGCCATTCCGGACGCAGCATCTGATCGTAAATACGGTTCAGGGAGCGATACTGCTGAACTGTGCCTTTACCGAAGGTTGGTTCACCAACGATCAGCGCTCGGCCATAATCCTGCATTGCCGCAGCGAAAATCTCTGATGCTGAGGCGCTGAAGCGATCGACCAATACCACCAGCGGGCCTTTGTAGTACACAACGCCGTCGGTATCGCTGTCTTCACGCACTTTACCGTTATTGTCACGAACCTGAACCACCGGGCCGGATGGAATGAACAGACCGGAAAGCGAAACCGCTTCAGTCAGTGCTCCACCGCCGTTGGTACGCAGATCGATGATGATGCTGCTGACGTTCTGTTTTTCCAGTTTCTGCAACTGGACTTTGACATCATCAGTCAGGCCAACATAGAAACCAGGAATATCCAGTACGCCGACTTTTTCTTTGCCAACGGTTTTCACGGACATTTTAACGGCACGGTCTTCGAGACGGATACGTTCACGCGTTAGCGTCACGGTGCGCGTCTTGGTACCTTTACCGGCAGGCAGAATTTCAAGGCGCACCTTGCTGCCTTTAGGTCCTTTGATCAGTGCTACGACATCATCCAGACGCCAGCCAATCACATCGACCATGCCCTTGCCCGTCTGCCCGACGCCGACAATACGATCGCCAACGCTGATCGCTTTGCTCTTGGCTGCCGGACCACCTGCCACCATGGAGTTAATGACGGTGTAGTCATCATCCATCTGCAGAACCGCGCCAATACCTTCCAAAGACAAGCTCATTTCAGTATTGAACTGCTCGGTATTGCGCGGAGAGAGATAGTTAGTATGCGGGTCGATTTCACGGGCGAACGCTGTCATCGCCAGTGAGAACACATCTTCGCTGTTGGTCTGCGCCAGACGGCGAATCGCAAATTTGTAGCGGCGCGTCAGCGTTTCGCGGATTTCCGCATCGGTTTTACCGGTCAGCTTCAGGCTGAGTTCGTCAAATTTAACCTTGCCGTCCCACAGCGCATTAAGCTCTGCTTCGCTCTTCGGCCACGGCGCTTTGCTTCGGTCGAGGTTAAAGGTGTCGTTACCGGTGAAATCCATTGGACGTGCCAGTACGCTTAATGCGTACTGATAACGTTCAAATCGGCGTTTTTGCGCCAGATTATAGAGATCGTAAAAGACATCCAGCTTGCCGGTGCGCAGTTCATCGCCGAGGACCGTTTTCTTTTTTGCATACTGTTCGATATCGCTCGCCAGCAGCACGTTGTGGCTGTAGTCGAGCAAATTCAAATAGCGGTCAAAAATTTTTGCCGAAAACGCTTGATCCAGATCGAACTGGCGATAGTGTGATCGCGTAAAACGCGACGTCACACGTTCGCTTACCGTCGCATGCTGGGTTTCTTCCTTTAAAACGGGGATTTGATCGGCACGCGTGATGTCTTCCACAGCAAGTGCCTGGCCTGCTAATGCAAGCAGACCAGCTAACGCAGTAAGCCTAAAAAAAGTGTTCATGCCAGGCCTGGCCTCCGTTTCAGAACACCAGGTGTTCTGCGCGTACAATCAAAGACATACCCGAATTCAGCTGTACACGGACGCCATCTTTGGTGATTTCTAATACGGTGGCATCCATCGCATTATTTCCTGCTTTCACCTTCAGAGACTGCCCTACCGTCAGTACTGAAATATCAGATACCGGGGTATGCTGTTCTTCGCGAGGAGCACGCGGTGCTTTTGCTGCTGGTTTTTCAGCGCGAGGTTTACGCTCAGCACCTTCTTTACGACGCGGTGCAGGACGCGGCTTACGCTCGCGACGCGGGGCGTCTTCTTTTTCACCGGCGGCAGCGGCCGCTTCGCGTTTTTTCGCCTGTTGCTCTGCGCGTTGCGCCTGAACACGGGCTTTAGCTTCTTCCAGCTGTTTGCGAGCATGTTCAACATGTTGTTCATCCAGCTCACCACAAGGGTTGCCGTCGAGATCAACACGCGTTGCGCCCAATTTAACGCCATACAGATAGCGCCAGCTTGAAGTATAGAGACGTAAGGCAGAACGGAGCTGAGTCTTGCTGAGGTTCATTTCACCCTCAACACGCTCTACCAGATCCTGAAAAATGCCAATTTTCAGTGGGCGCGCTTCGCCTTCCGCACTAAAACACTGCGGGAAGCGTTCGGCCAGAAACGCGATGACTTCTTTACTGCTATTCAACTTAGGTTGATTTTCCATGAAATTTCCTGATTACAACGGACGTAGCCAACAAGCGCAGGCATGAACAGGCGACATTATAATGACGTCATCAGTAATTGCTACGTTATCCGTTGATTATCCTGCGACGCGCGCAAAGAATTTTTTGTAATCCGTCGTTGCAAGCACGGTTTCAAGCTGTGCCACAAGCGTACGCAGACCTTGTTCATCTTCTTCAGTAAAGCGGCCAAATGCCGTGCTATCAATATCCAGCACGCCGATTATCTGATTATCGACAGCGATCGGCAGGACGATTTCAGCGTTGCTGGCGGCATCACAGGCGATGTGCCCATCAAAAGCATGTACGTCCTCAATACGCTGAACCTGGTTCTGCGCCACTGCGGTACCGCACACACCGCGCCCTACCGGGATCCGCACGCAGGCAATTTTGCCCTGGAAGGGACCAAGCACCAGCGTATCGTCCTCAAGCAGGTAAAAACCGGCCCAATTCACTTCTGCAAGACGCTCGTACAACAATGCGCTGGTATTTGCCAGCGTTGCCAGAAAACTGGTTTCACCTGCCATCAATGCCTGAAAATCACGGTTCAGATCCGTGTATAGCTCTATTTTGTTCATTATATAATCACTTAGTTGTCTTACTTAAAACTGCAGCCTACTAAAATAAACATTAAATGCGTTAATGCTCAAGATCATTCCCGTCATGAGTTAAGATAACATTACTTCAACAATTTGATTCGCGATACATGGCCTTAACGACACCACGCATCACGCCAACTAAAAAAATAGCCATCAGGTCCATCGGTGAGGCACTACCTCGTGCACATTATCATCGCTGCCCTGAATGTGACCTGATATTTAGCTTGCCTAAAATGCGTTCGCACCAAAGTGCCTTTTGCCCACGCTGCCAGGCAAAAATTCGTGACGGACGCGACTGGTCGTTAACGCGACTGGCGGCAATGGCTTTCACCATGTTGCTGCTGATGCCCTTTGCCTGGGGAGAGCCACTCCTGCACATCTATTTATTAGGTGTGCGCATTGATGCCAATGTGATGCAAGGCATCTGGCAAATGACCCGACAAGGTGATCCCCTCACCGCCTCCTTCGTGCTTTTTTGCGTCGCTGGTGCGCCACTAATTCTCGTGACCTCAATCGCTTATCTGTGGTTTGGTAATATTCTCGGGATGAACCTGCGCCCGGTGCTGCTGATGCTGGAAAGGCTCAAAGAGTGGGTGATGCTCGATATTTACCTGGTGGGTATCGGCGTCGCATCAATCAAGGTTCAGGACTATGCTTTTTTGCAGCCTGGCGTGGGGCTGTTTGCTTTTATTGCGCTGGTGATCCTCAGTATTTTGACGCTGTCACATCTTAACGTTGAGCAGCTTTGGGACCGTTTCTACCCGCAAAGACCGGCTCGTCGGCCCGATGAAAAGCTCCGCGTCTGCCTCGGCTGCCATTTTACAGGTTATCCGGATGCCCGCGGTCGCTGCCCTCGCTGCCATATCCCGTTGCGCTGGCGCAGAAATCAAAGTATCCAAAAGTGTTGGGCGGCACTGCTGGCCTCGATTGTCCTGCTTTTGCCCGCTAACCTACTGCCCATCTCAATAATTTATGTCAACGGCGGCCGACAGGAAGACACAATCCTGTCAGGCATAATGTCTTTGGCAAACAGTAATGTCGGCGTAGCGGCGATCGTGTTTATCGCCAGTATATTAGTGCCATTCACCAAAGTGATTGTGATGTTTACGTTGCTATTCAGCATCCACTTTAATTGTGAACAAGGGTTGCGCACCCGTATAAAACTACTGCGTATGGTGACCTGGATTGGCCGCTGGTCAATGCTCGATCTCTTTGTTATCGCGTTAACCATGTCGCTGATAAATCGCGATCAGATACTTGCTTTTACTATGGGACCGGCTGCGTTTTATTTCGGCGCAGCGGTAATATTGACTATTCTTGCTGTGGAATGGCTGGACAGCCGCTTACTTTGGGATGCACATGAGTCAGGAAACGCCCGCTTCGCAGACTGAAGCGCAGATTAAAACAAAACGCCGTATCTCCCCGTTCTGGCTGCTGCCGTTCATCGCGCTGATGATCGCAGGATGGCTTATCTGGGGAAGCTATGAAGATCGCGGCAATACCGTGACCATCGACTTTATGTCTGCTGACGGCATTGTGCCAGGCCGTACTCCCGTTCGTTATCAGGGCGTTGAAGTGGGCACGGTGCAGGATATCAACCTCAGCAAAGATCTACGCAAAATTGAAGTCCGCGTCAGCATCAAATCGAGCATGAAAGATGCTCTGCGCAAAGATACCCAGTTCTGGCTGGTCACGCCGAAGGCGTCGCTGGCTGGGGTTTCTGGTCTGGATGCGTTGGTTGGCGGCAACTATATCGGCATGATGCCCGGTACTGGCGAGGCCGAGGATCATTTCGTCGCCCTCGACACCCAGCCCAAGTATCGTCTGGATAATGGCGATTTAATGTTGCATCTGCGCGCCCCTGATCTCGGATCGCTTAATAGCGGTTCACTGGTTTATTTCCGTAAGATTCCGGTGGGCAGGGTCTATGACTACACCATCAACCCGAACCATCAGGGCGTAACCATCGATGTATTGATTGAACGTCGCTTCACCAATCTGGTGAAAAAAGGCAGCCGCTTCTGGAACGTCTCCGGTGTAAATGCGGATGTCAGCCTTAGCGGTGCGAAGGTAAAACTGGAGAGTCTGGCGGCGCTGGTCAACGGTGCCATTGCTTTTGATTCACCCGAAGACTCAAAACCTGCTGCGGCAGACGACACGTTTGGTCTATATCAGGATCTCGCGCACAGCCAGCGTGGAGTAATCGTCAAGCTTGATTTACCCAGCGGAGATGGACTCAAAGCAGGCTCAACATCGCTGATGTATCAAGGATTAGAAGTCGGTCAGCTCACAAAACTGGATTTAAACCCAGGCGGTAAAGTCACCGGCGAAATGACGGTCGATCCCAGCGTCGTAACGCTGCTGCGTGACAACACACGAATTGAGTTACACAGCCCTAAATTATCGTTAAGCGATGTGAATCTCAGTTCGCTGCTAACAGGTAAAACTTTCGAGCTGGTACCTGGCGAAGGCGAGCCGCGTAACCAGTTCGTCGTTATTCCCGCTGAGAAGTCGTTGTTACACGACCCAGGCGTCATGACGTTTACACTGACCGCGCCGGAGAGTTACGGTATTGATGCTGGCCAGCCGCTAATTCTTCACGGCGTACAGGTCGGTCAGGTGATTGAGCGTACGCTTTCCAGCAAAGGCGTCTCATTTACCGTTGCTGTTGAACCACAGCATCGTGACCAGGTGCAGGGTGACAGTAAGTTCGTGGTGAACAGCCGCGTGGATGTCAAAGTCGGACTTGATGGCGTGGAGTTCCTTGGCGCCAGCGCCAGTGAGTGGCTCAGCGGCGGCATTCGTATTTTGCCCGGTACTAAAGGTGAAATGAAAAAAAGCTACCCGCTTTACGCTAACCTGGAGAAAGCGATTGAAAACAGTCTGAGCGATCTGCCAACCACTACGGTCAGCCTTAGCGCCGAAACGCTGCCTGATGTGCAGGCCGGCTCGGTGGTGCTTTACCGCAAATTCGAGGTCGGTGAAGTGATTAGCGTTCGTCCTCGCGCCGATGCGTTTGATATCGATCTGCATATCAAACCGGAATATCGCAACCTGTTGACCAGCAACAGCGTGTTCTGGGCCGAAGGCGGAGCAAAAGTTCAGCTTAACGGCAGCGGATTAACCGTACAGGCATCTCCCCTTTCACGCGCGCTTAAAGGGGCGATTAGCTTCGATAATTTAAGCGGTGCCAGCGCCAGCCAACGTAAAGGCGACAAGCGTATTCTGTATGCTTCGGAAACCGCCGCGCGTGCGGTCGGCGGCCAGATAACGCTGCATGCGTTCGATGCCGGTAAACTCGCTGCAGGCATGCCGATTCGCTACCTGGGAATCGATATCGGACAGATCCAGACGCTTGAGCTGATCACCGCCCGTAACGAAGTTCAGGCAAAAGCGGTTCTGTACCCGGAATACGTACAAACCTTCGCGCGAAGCGGTACCCGTTTCTCCGTGATCACCCCGCAAATTTCGGCAGCGGGCGTGGAGCATCTGGATACAATCCTGCAGCCGTATATCAACGTTGAACCAGGACGCGGTAATCCGCGCCGTGATTTTGAGCTGCAGGAAGCCACCATTACCGACTCTCGTTACCTCGATGGTCTGAGTATTGTGGTTGAAGCACCAGAAGCAGGTTCGCTGAATATCGGAACCCCGGTTTTGTTCAGAGGTATTGAAGTGGGGACCGTCACCGGGCTGACGCTGGGCTCGCTTTCCGATCGTGTGATGGTTGCCATGCGCATTAGCCAACGCTATCAGCATCTGGTACGCAACAACTCCGTGTTCTGGCTGGCATCCGGCTACAATCTCGACTTCGGCCTGACCGGCGGTGTCGTGAAGACCGGTACCTTCAATCAGTTCATCCGCGGCGGCATCGCCTTCGCGACTCCACCGGGTACACCGTTGGCTCCGAAAGCGCAGGCAGGTAAACACTTCCTGTTGCTGGAAAGTGAACCTAAAGAGTGGCGTGAATGGGGAACCGCCCTGCCACGTTAACCTCTCCACTTGCTCCGGCGTACTCGCGCCGGAGCACTTATGCTACACTGCGCACCTGTTTTTTTGCCGGTGGTACCAAGTGGCTTATTTTCCCGACGCCTTTCTGACTCAAATGCGTGAAGCAATGCCTTCCACGCTCTCATTCGATGAATTTCTCGCTGCCTGTCAGCGCCCGTTGCGCCGCAGCATTCGCGTCAATACGCTGAAAATCTCCGTTGCCGATTTCCTCGCGCTGACAGCACCTTACAACTGGTCTCTCACCCCGGTTCCCTGGTGTACTGAAGGCTTTTGGATCGAGCGCGATGATGAAGAGTCAGTGCCGCTCGGCAGCACCGCAGAACATTTAAGCGGCCTGTTTTATATTCAGGAAGCCAGTTCAATGCTGCCAGTCGCAGCACTGTTCGCCGAAGGCAATACCCCGGAACGCGTAATGGATGTTGCGGCAGCCCCCGGCTCCAAAACCACGCAAATTGCCGCAAAAATGAATAATCGAGGCGCCATTCTGGCGAATGAGTTTTCTGCCAGTCGCGTCAAAGTCCTGCATGCCAATATCAGCCGTTGCGGGATAGCCAACGTCGCCCTGACCCATTTTGACGGACGCGTATTTGGCGCTGCGTTGCCGGAGTCATTTGATGCCATATTGCTCGACGCACCGTGTTCCGGTGAAGGTGTGGTGCGGAAAGACCCCGATGCGCTAAAAAACTGGTCTGTAGAAAGTAATCTGGAAATTGCCGCGACCCAGCGCGAATTACTCGACAGCGCCTTCCACGCCCTGCGTCCCGGTGGCACATTGGTTTACTCGACCTGTACGCTTAATCGTGACGAAAATGAAAATATCATGCAGTGGTTGATTGAGGCCTACCCTGATGCCGTCGAGTTTTTACCTCTGGGCGATTTATTTCCGCAGGCCGAACGCGCCCTGACGCCGGAAGGATTCCTGCATGTATTCCCGCAGATTTACGATTGCGAAGGTTTCTTCGTTGCGCGTTTGCGCAAAACAGCTGCAATCCCTGCACTACCTGCGCCGAAGTACAAAGTCGGTAACTTCCCGTTTAGCCCGCTTAAAGGGCGCGAGTCTGCGCTAGTCACGCAAGCCGCGAGCGCTTGTGGACTGCAGTGGGAAGATAATTTGCGCCTGTGGCAGCGCGATAAAGAGATCTGGCTGTTCCCAACTGAAATTGAACCTCTAATTGGCAAGGTTCGCTTTTCTCGACTTGGGATCAAACTGGCCGAAACCCACAATAAAGGGTATCGCTGGCAGCATGAGGCCGTTATCGCCCTCGCCGACCCGAACCACAGCCATGCATTCGAACTGACCCTTGCCGAAGCGGAAGAGTGGTATCGCGGTAGAGATGTTTACCCGCAAACCGCACCGACGACTGATGACGTACTGGTTACGTTCCAGCATCAGCCGATCGGTCTGGCAAAACGCATTGGATCGCGACTGAAGAATAGTTACCCGCGCGATCTTGTCCGGGATGGCAAACTCTTTACGGGATAACGCACGTTTTTACTGGCGCTTTTGCTAACGTTGACTACGCTGAAAAATGGACGGCCTAACTGGTCGTACCACAACCAGCAAATTAACGGAGAGCACGATGATGAAAACCAGTGTGCGCATTGGCGCTTTTGAAATCGACGACGCCGAGTTACATGGCGAATCGCCGGGGGACCGAACGTTAACCATTCCGTGTAAATCCGATCCGGATTTATGTATGCAACTGGATGCCTGGGATGCCGACACCAGCGTCCCGGCCCTGTTGAACGGAGAACATTCAGTACTATTTCGCGAACACTACGATCGTAAGTCAGATGCCTGGATCATGCGCCTTGCCTGATTCAAAAAGAACCCGTCGCCAGACGGGTTATTTCTTGGTTAATTTCCCTCATCTATCAACATCTTCTACACTACAGGTATGGCTTTACCATTTGAGGATGGAATGTTCACGCTGGTTCTTTTTGTGTGCTATCTGGATGGCGGTTGTGAAGATATCGTGGTTGATGTCTACAAAACTGAGCAGCAGTGCCTGATATCGATGGACGATCAACGTATTCGTAACGGCGGATGTTTACCTGCGGACGACTACATCGACAGTTTCTGGCATCCGGCCCAGGAATACAGCGATTTTTGATTATTGCAGTTGTACCAGCGTTAACTCGCCGCCGAATACAGCACCGGTATCAATATAGTGTAGATTCTCGCGATCCAGCCGATGGCGCAACGGCGTGTGACCAAACCAGAAGTGATCCGCGCCGTGAATCGCACAACCACTGTTCATCAGTCTCGAGCGGTCCCACAGCACGCGCTGTAAATCGATCTCTTTTAGCCACTGATAATCATCATCCGGGTAATCGGCATGAGCAATAACGTGTATACCGTTCTGACAATGCAGCTCCAGAATCCAGGGTAACTGCCAACACGCTTCAAGAGCAAATTTCGCTGCCGGTTGCTCCGCCTGCTCGAACCACGAGCCTCCATTCATAAACCACATGAATTGATCCCCCGTCGCCAGCGCGTCCAGCGCCATCTGTTCATGGTTCCCCCTGACCGCGACAATCCAGCGTTTACGCAGTAGTTTCAGACAACGCAAACTGTCTGGTCCACGGTCGATAACATCCCCCACTGAAACCAGCAAATCCTGCCAGGGATCAAAACGGTACTGGCGAAGTTTAGCCATCAGCATCGAGAAGCATCCGTGGATATCCCCAACCACCCAAACGTGGCGCCACTGCGTACCGTCGATTCGTTGATAGATATTGCCAGGTCGTCCCATGTCGCCTCCAGAATACAAGGGTACCTGGTTATAATTTTAGCAATGATGGCAAAAAAGCCTGGACGATCGTGGGCAGGAGTATGGTATGGTTTATGGAGAATGCAGCATGCGATACGCCGTGTTTTGCCCTGGATGGCATCGCATTCGCCACATAAAAAGAGACCGAATACGATTCCTGTATTCGGTCCAGGGAAATGGCTCTTGGGAGAGAGCCGTGCGCTAAAAGTTGGCATTAATGCAGGCTAAGTTACCCTGCCATTTAAGAATAGATGACAGCGCCAGGTTTTCCAGTCCGCGACTAAAGTGGCCGGAAAAAAAGGACGTCTGTTACGCATCCAAACGCGAAAACCGCAAGTTCTCCTGCGAGATCCTTGCGGTTTTTTATTGGAAATCAGAGCGCTACATCTGGCAATTAGCAGAGCTTTTCTGCACGCTCTACAAACGGTGCCAGGCTCATTTTTTCGCCCGGTTTCGCAGGATCATCGATCTGGATAATCTCGATCGGCTTTGCCGTGACTTTTCCGCTCTCCACCTGCTGTCTGGCGACATCATTCAACGGGTATTGCACCAGCGTACTGGGATTGATGACATACAGCGCGTTACCTGGACGGCAGGTCAGCATCACCTCTTCCCGATTAAACGCCCACTTATCTTTGCCAACCTCAAAACGGCTGACGGTAATGACCTGCGGCGCAGCCAGCGCGGTTCCGGTACTTGCCAGGAGTAATAAAGAGATAATGATTTTTTTCATGCGTTTCGCCAGTCCATCAATCAGAAAGGTTCAAGGGTTGCAAACAAGCTGACAATCGCCAGCACAACGGCTCCTATGCCCCATTCCAGCTTGGTCATCCAAATAAAATAGAGAGTCATGCCGCGGTTATCCTGCCGCATGCGTGGTACCAGAACATACCGATTCACCAGCGCAATCGCCACCATTAACATGACCAGGGCACCTTTTAACAAAAGCAGTCGCCCGTAAGCCATGTGCCAGGGAACAGAAAAACCGACAATAAACAGCGCATTCATAATACCGGTTAGTAAAACACCGATAACGAAAAGATGCCCATAGCGTGAGAAGCGCATCATGGTACTGATGGCCTGTTCCCGCCAGCGACCTTGCGCCATTCGCATACAGTAAAGTACGGGCAGCAAACCGCCGAACCAGGCGGCAGCGCATACCAAATGTAAGGCGTGGTTAACCTGCTGGATTGCGCCAGGGATACCGCTGTGCAGCGTCGCATGTCCGACGCCAGCCAGCAAAATAAACTGCGCAATTGTCAGCATTAACAGCAGTCGCGGCATGCTACGCGGCACCATGATGTTCACCACCAGCGTGACCAACGCGAGGATAATCTGCCATAACCAGACGCCGCCAAATTGCGTTTGCAACACGGCGAGCCAAACATCAGTAGAGACAACATCCCGCCAGCCTGAGCCCATTAACCCACCCTGAATCGCCAGCATCAGCGTCGCGCTGATAAAGCTCCACGTCGCAGCATGCCGTTGCAGACGTAAAAAACGACGCATCATTAAACGACGAACCGAAACGGGGGCCAGCCATGCGCCGTAAAGCGCACAGCCAAACACCAGCATCAAAGCGGTAAAATGGATAAACCGTAGCGCAACCCAGGTAAATGCCAGCATTGGTTATTTCACGCTAAAGGTATATTGCCCCTTCGTCTTGTGACCATCCACGGAGACAACGTGCCAGTCGACCGTATATTTTCCTGCTTCAAGCGTTTGATCAAGCGGAACAATCAGCTGCGTTTTGTCCTGCTCACTGCGCGATGCCTTGCCCGTTTTGATCTGTTCTTTGTTAGGACCGGTCAGCGTTGCACCGCTGAATCCCGGCTCTACGCCTTCAGAAAAATTCAGCGTCAACGCCTGAGGAGATGCCGCCACTTCAGCGTTAGCCGCCGGACTTTGTTTTGTGAGGTGGGCATGCGCCAATGCCGCAGGTGTTGCCAGAACGCTGGCGAGTACGATGAGCGCGTTGCGAAGCATAGATGCAGATGAAGCCATTTCAACTATTCCTTTTTGTTATGTCTAACCTGTAGAGAATAACCTTCTACAATGGTCGAGTCGAGAATCATCATTTCTGTCTTGCCATTAACGCACACTCTTAGTAACTTTGCGCGCCGAAAGACAGAGAAAAGGAGAAGCCCATGAACATCAATCTGGCCAAACTTGAGCAAGCGGAAATGGACAAGGTCAATGTCGATCTGGCTGCGGCTGGAGTGGCATTTAAGGAGCGATACAATATGCCCGTTGTTGCAGAAGTTGTTGAACGCGAACAGCCAGAGCATTTACGCGACTGGTTCCGCGAAAGACTCATTGCGCACCGCCTGGCATCCGTTTCGCTTTCACGTTTACCATACGAGCCTAAAGTTAAATAAAACTTATATTACGTTACGATTCCTTACATGACGCCTGCTACAGTATAAGCATATTCTTAATCCACACATTAAGGATGGTTGTAGACACTATGAAAAGGAAATCATTATGTCATACTGGAAAATCGCAGCAGCACAATACGAACCTCTTCACACCTCAGTTACCGAACATGTCGCGCATCACCTGCAATTCATTCATGCGGCAGCTCAATGCCAATGTGAATTGCTGGTCTTCCCTTCCCTCTCATTGCTGGGTTGTGTTGATGAGAATGACGCGCTTCCTGCCCCACCCGATGAAGCGCTGTTAGAACCTCTCGCACATGCCGCCGCGACTTATCGCATGACGATAATTGCGGGACTACCGGTAGAACATAACAACCGGTTCGTGAAAGGCATTGCGCTTTTCTCTCCCTGGATGACTTCGCCATTAACCTTCCATCAGAGCCACGGGGCTTGTATTGCCAGACAGCGAAATGCCATCAGCGTTGTAGATAGCCAACCGGAAGGCATTGATATCGACCCGGCTTATTCGCTATTCACCAGCTGCCAGTCAGTCAGTGAACCGGAACTGCTCTCCTCTACATCTCGCCTACAAAGTTTCTCACATAAATTTGCCATCGCGGTATTAATGGCCAATGCGCGGGGTAGCAGTGCGTTATGGGATGAACGAGGTCGATTGATTGTTCGCGCAGACAGCGGTTCGTTGCTGTTAACCGGCCAACGCACGCCACGGGGTTGGCAAGGTGATATCATTCCATTACGCTAGTCGTTTTGGGTCAGGAGCATGGCATGTTGCGCATAATAGATACAGAAACCTGTGGTCTACAGGGAGGCATTGTTGAAATTGCTTCTGTCGACGTGGTTGATGGAAAAATAGTCAACCCCATGAGCCACCTGGTACGCCCCGACCGCCCCATCAGCCCACAGGCGATGGCTATCCATCGCATTACTGAAGCAATGGTGGCCGATAAGCCATGGATTGAAGACGTCATCCCGCAGTATTACGGCAGCGAATGGTACGTTGCGCACAATGCCAGCTTTGACCGCCGCGTATTGCCCGATATGCCCGGGGAATGGATTTGCACCATGAAGCTCTCCCGTCGGTTGTGGCCGGGGATCAAATACAGCAACATGGCGCTGTATAAATCGCGCAAGCTGAGCGTCCAGACGCCAGCGGGTCTCCACCATCACCGCGCCCTGTACGATTGCTACATTACTGCGGCACTGCTGATCGACATCATGCAGACGTCAGGCTGGACAGCCGATCAAATGGTCGATATTACCGGCCGTCCCGCGTTACTCACTACTTTCACTTTTGGTAAGTACCGCGGAAAACCGGTATCAGAAGTAGCTGAACGCGATCCGGGCTATCTGCGCTGGTTATTTAATAACCTTGACAATATGAGCCCGGAACTGCGATTAACGCTAAAACACTATTTGGATCACGCCTGAGCAGGCAGCGTTCCCTGCGCCAGTCCAATCAAAAAAGCGTACTCAAGGGCCACGCCTTCGTAAGATTTAAAACGCCCGGATTTACCGCCGTGTCCGGAATCCATATCCGTGCAAAGTAGCAGCAAACGATCGTCCGTTTTCAGCTCACGCAGTTTTGCCACCCATTTTGCTGGTTCCCAGTATTGCACCTGGGAATCGTGTAATCCCGTCGTGACCAGCAGATGTGGGTATGCCTGCGCGGTTACATTGTCATACGGGCTGTAGCTTTTCATATAGGTGTAATACTCTTCGTCCTGCGGATTACCCCACTCTTCAAACTCACCGGTCGTCAGGGGAATTGATTCATCGAGCATTGTGGTTACCACATCGACAAACGGCACCTGAGCAATAACACCATGGAAGCGTTCCGGGCGTTCATTAATGGCGACGCCCATTAACATGCCTCCGGCGCTTCCGCCCATGCCATAACATAACTCAGGCGCGCCATAGCCCATTTTTAGCAACGCATCACAGACGTCGAGGTAATCATTAAAAGTATTTTTCTTGTGCAGAAACTTACCGTCCTCGTACCACTGTTGTCCTAATTCACCACCACCACGCACATGGGCAATAGCATAAACAAAGCCACGATCCAGTAAGCTCAAACGGCTGCTGCTGAAATCGGCATCCATGCTGGCACCATATGATCCATAGCCATAAACCAGTAACGGATTTTTTCCTTTCAGAAAATACTTTTGATGATAAACCAGCGAAACCGGAACCTCGGTGCCATCACGCGCAGTTATCCATAGGTGTTCGCTACGGTAATTCGCCGCATCAAATCCGGGGACCTCCGTCTGCTTAAGCACACGACGTTCCCCGGTGTCCATATCCAGTTCAAACAACGTGTCCGGGGTGGTCATGGAGGAATAGCCATAGCGCAGACGCGATGTCTCCGGCTCTGGATTATAGGCAAGCCAGGTCACATAAGCCGGATCGTCAAAGGCGATCCCGACCACTTCGCGCGTTTTACGATTAATCTGTCGTAGGCTGGTTAAGCCCCGCTGACGCTCTTCTACCACCAGCCAGTCAGTGAATAGCGTAAAGCCCTCGAGCATCACGTTGTCGCGCGCAGGGATCAGCGTCTCCCAGGCTTGCTCATCACGAACGCGGGTACGATACAGGCCAAAATTTTTCCCCTGACGGTTGGAGCGCAGATAAAAATTGTGTTGATAGTGATCGAGACTGTATTCATGGTCTTTGCGTCGCGCTAAAAAGACCAACGGTTCGGCATCCGCCAGTTCTGCGTCAAGCAGTAAAACCTCACTGGTGGTCGCGCTGGCGATATGAATAACCACATAGTGTAGCGAGGTGGTTTTATGCAGGCTGACATAAAACATATCATCGGCTTCTTCATACACCAGCTCATCCAGTGACGATGGCGAGCCGACCGTATGTCGCCACACCTGATACGGCAATAACGTTGTTTCGTGCTTGCGCACGTAATAGAAAGTCTGAGAATCATTCGCCCAGACCAGATCCGCTTCGACGTTTTCCAGCACTTCCGGATACCAGTTGCCGCTTTGCAGGTTGCGAAAACGCACGCCATATTGCCGGCGAGAGAGATAATCTTCCGCCAGCGCCATGATGGTGTTATCCGGAGATATCGCCAGTCCTCCCAGCGTATAAAACTCGCTGTGTGCCGCGCGCTGGTTCCCATCCAACAGAGTATCCCAATCATCCCATTCTTCATTGAAAGCAGACTGACGCTGATAAATAGCATATTCGCACCCCGGTTCATAAATATGCCGGTAGCGATAACCATTCTTCACATAGGGGGCGGAAGCATCCTGAGGCGGGATACGGTCGATAATCTCTTTCAGGACGCGATCCTGCAAAGCCTGCTGCGAGGCCATAACCTGGCGGCCATAAGCATTTTCTTGTTGCAGATAATCCAGCACTTCTGGCTGCGAGCGGGTGTCATCTCGCAGCCAGTAATAATTATCAACACGAGTATCGCCATGCTGCGTCATGGCGTGGGGAATACGAGAAGCTTTTGGTAGCATGTCATTGTTCTTTTGCTTAAACATCCTATAAGGGTGGCAAAAGACAGCAATGATGCAAGCGAAACATGCGCCTTAGCGGTAAGTAATTAACCCGGTAAAGCCTGTTTTTGTTCTTTGAGATCCTGTTCAATGCCTTCACGAACATCCTGCGGGATCTTCAACGCATCACCCAGCGCATTGAGATAGCTACGCTCCATAAAGTGGTCAATATCAATCGCCGCACAGCTCAGAAAGTAAATTTCTAGCGCTTCTTCTTCGTTGCGGATCCCTTGCGCCAGGCGCTGGGGATCTAACGGTTGTTCAATGGCTCGTTCAATCAGAACGCGGCCCTGCTCTTCCACGCCCGCTTCACGAAGCTGCTGCTCAATGGCCGCTCGTTCTTTAGCATCAATATGACCGTCGCTTTTCGCCGCAAAAACCAGCGCCAGGATCAGACGCTCGGTTCGCTCATCCAGCGGTGAGCTTTGTACGCCGAACTGCGGCTCATCCTGATGCGCAGCGCGAACTTTATCTTTGTATTTGTTCCATAACACGGTACCGGCAACCGCGCCGCCGCCCACCAGAAGCGCGCTGGTGCCGTATTTACTCAGTAATTTACGTGAAGATTTGTTGGCAACCAGTAATCCTGCCAGACCGCCTAACGCGCCTGGAACCAGAAGTTTACTCAGCCCTTGCTCGCCAGAAGATGACGTGGGGGATCCTTTTTGCCCAAGAAGAGATTGTAGTTGATTCAGCCAATTAGCCATTTTGCCCCTCAAGTACAGACGAATAATCATCAAAGCGTACCCGAGGGGATGTCAGGAAGTGTTCAGGTCATCAAAAGATGTGCAAATACCTGCGTTACTGCGGCTGATATTCCGCCGTTCCGGCTTTGCAGTCGACTTTTACCTGATAGTGAATATCCGCGCTTTTACCGCGAACCGTCAGGGGAACTGACCATTTCCCGTCTTTGCCCGTAATATCGGGCGTGTTGACCCAGGCGACAGGGTCGGCTTGCCCGACGAGTTTTTGATCGTCAGCCCAGCGCGCGATGCGATTTTGCTGATAGTCACGTTTCACGCTTGCCGCAATACCGTCAGCATCCAGCCCTTCGCACTTGGGGAACTGAACATTCTTGCTTTCCATATTTGCCGCAAATACCGATACGCTGGCAGACAATAACAGCAGGCTCAATAACGCTCTTTTTTTATACATTCTTTTCTCCTTAATCTCCCCTTCATCCTTCAGGTTGCCTGCGGCAACGTGAAATTACGTCAGGGATTGCACAATGATTCAGGGAAAAGCATGGTACAAAACGTCAGGAGCGCAAGTCGTTTCAGGCAGCCTGAGTATCATCCTCAGTGTGCGCGTCGTTTTCGACCGCCTGCGGCGATGGCAGTTTGCCATTTTTCAGAATGGCGCTCAGCACATCCTTTTGCTCAGCCAGCCACAGGGAAAGTGCTTCACGCTGCTCGTCTTCGAGCGCTACCGGCGATTGTTCCAGCCATGTGTCGAGCAAATCCGCTGTGTCCAGCATTTTGTCATACGCATCGGCTTCCTTTTTGCTGGTAAACGACATTTTTTCCTCACCTTCCCGAATGACTACGTATTTAACTTCAACCGCCATTTTTGCAGCCTCTCAAATTACCTGTATTTATGTACAGTATATTCTTTTTACGCCTCGAAATCAACCTGGTAATAAAGACAGACGCAAACGTTTTCGTATATACTGCGCCCAGATAAAACAGGGGATTAATTTATGACGTTATTAGGCACAGCGCTGCGTCCCGCAGCAACGCGAGTGATGTTATTAGGTTCAGGTGAACTGGGTAAAGAAGTGGCGATTGAATGCCAACGCCTGGGTGTGGAAGTCATTGCCGTGGATCGTTACCCCGACGCGCCAGCCATGCACGTTGCCCATCGCTCCTACGTAATTAACATGCTGGATGGCGAGGCATTACGCCAGCTTGTCGAACGTGAAAAACCACATTACATCGTGCCGGAAATAGAGGCGATTGCCACGGATATGCTGATCAAACTGGAACAGGAAGGTCAACACGTTGTGCCTTGCGCACGAGCGACCCAACTGACCATGAACCGGGAAGGAATCCGTCGCCTCGCAGCCGAAGAATTGTCTTTACCCACATCATCTTTCCGTTTTGCAGACACCGAAACACGATTTCGTGAGGCCGTTGCCGAAATCGGCTATCCCTGCATTGTGAAGCCGGTAATGAGTTCCTCCGGGAAGGGGCAGAGCTTTATCCGTTCAGCCGATCAGCTCACCGAGGCGTGGAACTATGCTCAACAGGGAGGCCGGGCAGGCGCCGGACGCGTTATCGTCGAAGGCGTAGTGAATTTTGATTTTGAAATCACCCTGCTAACCGTCAGCGCCGTTGATGGTGTGCATTTCTGCGCGCCGGTAGGTCATCGCCAGGAAGATGGCGATTATCGCGAGTCCTGGCAGCCGCAGCAGATGAGTGACCTGGCGCTGGCGCGCGCGCAGGAGATTGCCCGCAAGGTGGTACTGGCGCTGGGCGGTCACGGACTGTTTGGCGTGGAGCTGTTTGTCTGCGGTGATGAGGTGATTTTCAGCGAAGTCTCCCCTCGCCCTCACGACACGGGTATGGTGACCTTAATTTCGCAGGATCTGTCTGAGTTTGCCCTGCACGTACGTGCATTTCTCGGTCTGCCCGTTGGCGAAATCCGCCAGTATGGACCTTCTGCTTCCGCCGTTATTCTGCCGCAACTTACCAGCCAGAATATCACGTTTGATAACGTGCAAGCCGCTGTAGGTGCGGGTATGCAAGTGCGTTTCTTTGGCAAGCCGGAAATCGACGGGAGCCGTCGTCTGGGCGTTGTGCTGGCCACAGCACAGAGCATTGAAGATGCGGTGATACGCGCGAAAGACGCAGCCGCACAGGTGAAAGTCGCAGGATAAAAACCAGACCCGTAGGCCGGATAAAGCATTGATGCCGTATCCGACCTACGGTTTACGCATTAACGGATTACTGCTTCGCGCCTTCTACTGCTTCACGAGCCAGCTTAGTAATGCGATCGTAATCCCCCGCTTCCAGCGCATCTGCCGGAACCAGCCAGGAGCCGCCGATGCACAGCACGCTTTTCAGTGCCAGGTAATCGCGGTAGTTAGCCGGGGAAATACCACCAGTTGGGCAGAAACGGACCTGAGAGAACGGACCCGCAATCGCCTGCAGTGCTTTAGTACCACCGTTCGCTTCCGCCGGGAAGAATTTGAATTCTTTCAAACCGTAGTCCATACCCAGCATCAGTTCAGAAACGGTGCTGATACCAGGGATCAGCGGAATAGTGCCTTCGGTTGCAGCCTTCAGCAGCGGCTCGGTCAGGCCCGGGCTGATAGCAAACTGCGCACCGGCTTCGGTCACTTCAGCCAGCTGTTGTGGGTTCAGTACGGTACCCGCGCCAACGATAGCGTCTGGAACTTCTTTGGCGATCGCGCGAATGGCATCCATCGCACATGCGGTACGTAAGGTCACTTCCAGAACGCGCACGCCCCCTGCAACCAGCGCTTTTGCCATCGGCACCGCGTGTTCCAGTTTATTAACCACAATAACCGGTACAACCGGGCCAGTGGTCAGGATTGCTTCTGCACTTGTCTTCCAGTTTTTCATCAGAGTTTTCTCTCGCCTGATTACAAAATAAGTCTTAAAAAGTGATACAGGTTGCGCCCTGCTCCGCACCGGACAGCTTTTCACGCAACGCGCTGAACATTTCACGGCCTGTACCCACGCGCGATGCGCTGAGGTCAGGAATGTGAGGCTGACGAGAGGCAAGTTCCTCTTCATCAACCAGCAGCGTCAATTCACCTGTCTGTCCATTCACACGAATGATGTCGCCATCGCGTACTTTTGCCAGCAACCCGCCATCATAGGCTTCCGGGGTTACATGGATTGCTGAAGGCACTTTACCTGAAGCACCTGAAAGTCGTCCATCTGTAACTAACGCAATTTTGAAACAACGGTCCAATAATACACCAAGTGGCGGCATGAGTTTATGTAATTCTGGCATTCCGTTCGCTTTTGGTCCCTGATGGCGCACAACCACCACGCAATCCCGATCAAGCAGACCCGCATCGAAGGCCGGTAACACATCATGCTGACTTTCAAAAACAACCGCGGGCGCTTCAATTACCTGATTTTCTACCGGAACCGCCGACGTTTTCATCACAGCACGTCCGAGGTTACCGCTCAGTACTTTGGTACCGCCGTGGTGGGAGAATGGCTGATCGATGGTAGCAATCACATTGCTGTCCAGCGACTTCGCCGCCCCTTCACGCCAGTCCAGCTCACCATCGTTGAGCCAGGGTTCCATGGTGTAACGCGATAAACCAAACCCGGCAACGGTGTTCACATCTTCATGCAGCAGACCCGCGTTCAGCA
Organism: Citrobacter sp. Cpo012; assembly: GCF_030333015.1. Lineage (NCBI taxonomy): Bacteria > Pseudomonadati > Pseudomonadota > Gammaproteobacteria > Enterobacterales > Enterobacteriaceae > Citrobacter > Citrobacter sp. Cpo012. The sequence continues at coordinate 183,054 of NZ_JAOWGR010000030.1, forward strand.
GTTCGCGCATTAACACCGGCACGCCACCCGCTGCCTGGAAGTGGTTAATATCTGCCGGACCATTCGGATACAGACGCGCCATCAACGGCACGATATCGGACAGATCGGAGAAGTCGTCCCAGTTAATCAGAATCCCGGCTGCGCGCGCCATCGCAACCAGGTGCATTGTATGGTTGGTTGACCCCCCGGTCGCCAGCAGCGCGACAATACCGTTCACCACTACTTTTTCATCGATCATTTTACCGATCGGCATCCATTCATTGCCGTTGCCGGTCAGACGCGTTACCTGACGAGCAGCCGCGGCGGTCAACGCTTCGCGCAGCGGGGCATCCGGGTGTACGAATGAGGACCCTGGCAGTTGCATCCCCATAAACTCCACCACCATCTGGTTGGTGTTTGCCGTGCCATAGAACGTACAGGTCCCCGGTGCGTGATAAGACGCCGCTTCGGATTCAAGCAGCGCCATGCGATCGACTTTGCCTTCAGCATACAGCTGACGGATACGCACTTTTTCTTTGTTCGCCAGACCGCTCGCCATCGGGCCGGAGGGAATAAAGATCGAAGGCAGATGACCAAATGACAGTGCCGCCATCACCAGACCCGGGACAATTTTGTCGCACACGCCAAGGAATAACGCGCCGTCGAACATATTGTGTGAGAGGCCGACAGCAGCCGACATCGCAATCACTTCGCGACTCAGCAACGAAAGCTCCATCCCATCCTGTCCCTGGGTCACACCGTCGCACATCGCAGGAACACCGCCAGCGACCTGGCCTACCGCATTGGCTTCATGCAGCGCTTTACGAATGATGTCCGGATAATGTTCGTACGGCTGATGCGCGGAAAGCATGTCGTTATAGGAGGTAATGATCGCGATATTGTTACGCAGCATGCTTTTCAGCGAGGCCTTGTCATCCGGCTGGCAGGCAGCAAAACCATGCGCCAGGTTACCGCACGCCAGCTGTGAACGATGAACGGTAGTCGATTTCGCTTGTTCAATACGGGCAAGGTAGGCGGAACGCGTGTCGCGAGAACGTTCGACAATACGTTTTGTTACGCGTAACAAATTCGGATTCATAGAGGCTCCTAAAATTTATCTGTCAGAGCGTTGGATCAACAATGTGTTTCAGTTGGGTTAAAAGCAGCTGAATCGCTTGTTAGCCGTAGCTCAGGGGCAAAATCGTTTCAGGCAGTGTAATAAAAAAAGCCCCGCGGGTGAATCCACGCGGAGCTTAAAAGTGCAAAAATTATTCTACAATCTGTGTTAGATCATGTTACCGGTAAAATAACACCTATGGGCTAGATGATATTTTACTCGAATTCGTTCCAGGAACGACCATCACGGGTGATCATGGCCACAGAAGCAACCGGTCCCCAGGTGCCTGCCTGATACGGCTTCGGCGCGTCGTTGTCCATCGCCCAGGCTTCGGTAATGGAGTCGACCCACTTCCATGCTTCTTCAACTTCATCACGGCGCACAAACAGCGCCTGAATGCCGCGCATCGTTTCAAGCAGCAGGCGCTCGTAGGCGTCGGCAAGGTGCGTCTGGTTGAAGGTTTCTGAATAGCTCAGATCAAGCTTGGTAATTTGCAGATTATGCTTGTGATCCAGACCCGGCACTTTGTTCAGTACCTGGATATCGACACCTTCATCAGGCTGCAAACGGATGGTCAGCTTGTTCTGCGGTAGATCCTGCCAGGACTCTCTGAACAGATTCAGCTCAGGCGTTTTGAAGTAAACCACCACTTCAGAGCACTTGGTCGGTAAACGCTTACCGGTACGCAGGTAGAACGGTACGCCCGCCCAGCGCCAGTTATCGATATCCACACGGATCGCCACAAACGTTTCCGTGTTGCTGCTCTTGTTCGCGCCTTCTTCTTCCAGGTATCCCGGAACTTTTTTGCCCTGGGCAAAACCGGCGGTGTACTGACCACGAACTGTCTTTTCACGTACGTTCGAACGATCGATACGACGCAGTGATTTCAGTACTTTCACTTTTTCATCACGGATGCTGTCTGCGCTCAGATCGGACGGCGGAGACATCGCGATCATGCACAGGATCTGCAGCAGGTGGTTCTGGATCATGTCGCGCATTTGACCGGCCTGGTCAAAGTAGCCCCAGCGCCCTTCAATGCCCACTTCTTCCGCCACGGTAATTTCTACGTGGTCGATAGTGCGGTTATCCCAGTTATTCACAAACAGGGAGTTGGCAAAACGCAGTGCCAACAGGTTCAGTACCGTCTCTTTGCCGAGATAGTGGTCGATGCGGTAAACCTGGCACTCTTCGAAATACTCGCCAACCTGATCGTTGATTTCACGGGATGTTGCCAGTGACGTGCCCAGCGGTTTTTCCATCACCACGCGGGCAGGCTTAGCATTCAGCTTTGCTTCACCCAGACCTTTGCAGATCGCGCCAAAGGTGCTTGGCGGCATTGCGAAATAGTTGATGGTGGTACGCGATTTTTGATCCAGCATTTTGCCCAGACGCTTAAACGCGGCGGTGTCGTTGACGTCCAGGTTACAAAACTCAAGACGACCGCTGAGGGTTTCCCACAACCTTTCATCAATTTTTTCTTTCATGAAGGTTTCGAGCGCTTCGCGCACAACCTTGGTATAGGCTGCTTTGTCCCAGTCGGCACGCCCAACCCCAATGATGCGGGTATCCGGGTTAATCTGGCCGGCCTTTTCCAGTTGATACAGGGAAGGCAGCAATTTCCGTCGCGCCAGGTCGCCCTTCGCGCCGAAAATGACCAGATCACATGCCTGGGCTGTTTGCGTTACCGCCATGTCATTCTCCTCAATTAAGTGCCTGGTGCTTTTGCCAGACACTGGTTGTAATTTTATTACAGTGCACTGTACTGCTTTTACGTGAATCCGGAAACCGTAAACGCTTATCCAGCCGTGCTGTTACCGCGAACAGCCGCTTTATTGGCGTATAACCCATCAAAATGGATAAAAAAGTCGTCTTTTTCGTACCCATGAAGAAGTATGAAAATCCGACTCCGATCATGTAATGAAAAAAAACAACAACTATTTTGTCCATTTTGCCCCGTTGCTGCACTAGCAGGGGTACTATCTACCAGAGTTACCGCTCGATTTCTCCTTATCGTTGAAATCGTTTTTGCCCATGACCCATGAGTCTACCTACATCATGAATATGCTGGAAAAAATCCAGTTAAAACTGGAACATTTGAGCAAGTCAGAGCGTAAAGTCGCCGACATTATTCTTGCCTCTCCCGAGCGGGCAATTCACTCAAGCATCGCTACGCTTGCTGTAGAAGCCAACGTCAGCGAACCGACGGTGAACCGTTTCTGTCGTAGCATGGATACGCGCGGCTTCCCTGATTTTAAACTGCATCTGGCACAAAGTCTGGCAAATGGTACCCCTTATGTTAATCGCAATGTGGATGAGGATGACAGCGTAGAATCTTATACGGGGAAAATCTTCGAATCGGCGATGGCAAGCCTTGACCACGTTCGTCAGTCGCTGGATAACGCGGCGGTAAACCGGGCGGTAGATTTGTTAACCCAGGCGAAGAAAATCGCCTTCTTTGGTTTAGGTTCTTCCGCCGCGGTCGCACACGACGCGATGAACAAATTTTTCCGCTTTAACGTACCGGTAATCTATTCCGACGACATTGTCCTGCAACGGATGAGTTGTATGAATTGTAGCGACGACGACGTCATTGTGCTTATTTCTCATACCGGAAGAACCAAAAGTCTGGTTGAACTGGCGCAGTTAGCAAGGGAAAACGACGCTATGGTTATCGCCCTCACCTCTCCCGGCACGCCACTGGCGCGTGAAGCCACGCTGGCTATTACCCTCGATGTACCGGAAGATACTGACATTTATATGCCCATGGTCTCTCGACTTGCTCAACTGACCGTGATAGATGTGCTGGCTACAGGATTTACTTTGCGCCGAGGGGCAAAATTTAGAGATAACTTGAAGCGTGTCAAGGAAGCGCTCAAGGAATCGCGTTTTGATAAAGAATTACTCATCAAGAGTGATGACAGCTAAAAGCAATAACAATGTTCTACCCTTTTATCATCCGGGTCGTTCATTTTACCGTTAATGTTTGAGAACGGCCGGATTAATGTTCACGCAACACCTAGTTGTTTCAGTCAACGGAGTATTACATGTCCAGAAGGCTTCGCAGAACCAAAATCGTTACCACGTTAGGCCCGGCAACTGACCGCGATAACAACCTTGAGAAGATTATCGCCGCGGGTGCGAACGTCGTACGTATGAACTTTTCCCACGGCTCTCCAGAAGATCACAAACTGCGGGCGGATAAGGTCCGTGAAATTGCCGCAAAACTGGGACGTCATGTAGCTATTTTGGGTGACCTGCAGGGACCTAAAATCCGCGTATCTACCTTTAAAGAAGGTAAAGTTTTTCTTAATGTTGGCGACAAGTTCCTGTTAGACGCCAACCTCGGTAAAGGCGAAGGCGACAAAGAAAAAGTCGGCATTGATTATAAGGGACTTCCTGCAGACGTCGTGCCTGGCGATATCCTGCTGCTCGACGACGGGCGCGTACAGCTTAAAGTGCTGGAAGTTCAGGGCATGAAAGTCTTCACCGAAGTCACTGTCGGTGGCCCGCTGTCCAATAACAAGGGCATCAACAAACTGGGCGGCGGTCTCTCTGCTGAAGCCCTGACCGAAAAAGACAAAGCCGACATCATTACCGCAGCGCAAATCAGCGTTGACTATTTGGCTGTCTCCTTCCCGCGTTGCGGCGAAGATCTAAACTATGCCCGCCGTCTGGCGCGCGACGCCGGTTGCGATGCGAAAATTGTCGCCAAGGTAGAACGTGCAGAAGCCGTCTGCGACCAGAATGCGATGGATGACATCATCCTCGCTTCTGACGTAGTGATGGTAGCCCGTGGCGACCTGGGTGTTGAAATCGGTGACCCTGAGCTGGTAGGTATTCAGAAAGCGTTGATTCGTCGTGCGCGTCAGCTGAACCGTGCGGTCATCACCGCCACACAGATGATGGAGTCGATGATCACCAACCCAATGCCGACTCGTGCGGAAGTGATGGACGTGGCTAACGCCGTCCTCGACGGCACCGATGCCGTGATGCTCTCTGCCGAAACAGCAGCAGGTCAGTACCCGGCGGAAACCGTCGCGGCAATGGCGCGCGTTTGCCTGGGTGCAGAGAAGATCCCAAGCATCAACGTCTCTAAACACCGCCTGGACGTGCAGTTTGATAACGTTGAAGAAGCGATTGCGATGTCAGCGATGTACGCTGCTAACCACCTTAAAGGGGTCACTGCTATCATTGCTATGACGGAGTCCGGTCGTACTGCGCTGATGACTTCTCGTATCAGTTCCGGTCTGCCAATTTTCGCGATGTCTCGTCATGAACGTACGCTGAATCTGACCTCTCTGTATCGCGGTGTCACCCCGGTTCACTTTGACAGCGAAACAGATGGCGTCGTTGCCGCCAATGAAGCAGTGAACCTGCTGCGTGATAAAGGCTATCTGGTTTCCGGCGATCTGGTGATCGTGACACAGGGCGATGTGATGAGCACTATTGGCTCAACTAACACCACGCGTATCCTGACCGTCGAGTAACGCCAGCGTTTGATGTAAAAAAGCCTCTCGTTTGAGAGGCTTTTTTTTATTTCTTCGGATAAAGATCTTTGCGCTTATAGGGCTCAATCTCGCCGGGTTTACGCGTCTTAAGCAGTTTCAGTATCCAGGTATATTGTTCGACATGAGGCGTGACAAAAATTTCCACCTCTTCGTTCATTCGTCTGGCAATGGTGTGGTCATCCGCTGTCAGGATGTCATCCATCGGAGGACGGACCTTAATCGTCAGGCGGTGAGTTTTACCGTCATACACCGGAAACAGCGGCACTACACGCGCGTGGCAAACCTTCATCAAGCGACCAATTGCCGGTAACGTTGCTTTATAGGTAGCAAAAAAATCGACAAACTCACTGTGCTCAGGCCCATGGTCCTGATCCGGCAAGTAATATCCCCAATATCCCTGACGTACAGACTGAATAAACGGTTTGATGCCATCATTACGCGCATGTAATCGACCTCCGAAACGACGGCGTACCGTGTTCCAGACGTAATCAAATACCGGGTTTCCCTGATTGTGGAACATTGCTGCCATTTTCTGTCCCTGGGAAGCCATCAGCATCGCCGGGATATCTACGCCCCAGCCATGAGGAACGAGAAAAATCACTTTTTCATCGTTGCGGCGCATCTCTTCGATGATTTCAAGGCCCTGCCAGTCAACCCGATTCTGAATTTTCTCCGGCCCTCGCAGGGCGAGTTCCGCCATCATGACCATCGCCTGAGGGGCGGTCGCGAACATCTCATCAACAATGGCTTCGCGCTCAGCTTCGCTGCGTTCAGGAAAACAAAGGGATAAATTGATCAGCGCTCTGCGACGTGAGCTTTTTCCCAAGCGTCCAACCATCCGTCCGAGCTTTGCCAGAATAGGATCGCGAAATGACGCCGGCGTTAACGCAATCCCAGCTATCGCCGCTACACCCAGCCAGGCGCCCCAGTAGCGCGGATAGCGAAATGATTTATCAAACTCAGGGATATACTCAATATTCTTTTTTTTCGTTTCCATGCTCTTCCAGTGTCTGGTGCGGCAAAAAGTAGATCTGCTGATAGTGTAGCGGCGCACGATGCGCCGTACAAAATAAAAAAGCCGGCACGCATCGCGTACCGGCTTTATCAGTGTGCTAATTAATCAAAACGTAGCTGAGGCATAACTTCTTTCACCTGCGCCAGATAATCGGTGCGATCCGAGCCGGTCAGACCTTCTGTACGCGGCAGTTTCGCCGTCAGAGGGTTCACGGCCTGCTGGTTGATCCACACTTCGTAGTGCAGATGCGGACCTGTTGAACGCCCGGTGTTACCTGACAGCGCGATACGATCGCCACGTTTCACTTTTTGACCTGGTTTCACCAACAGCTTACGCAGGTGCATATAACGGGTGGTGTAGGTACGACCATGACGAACCGCAACATAGTATCCGGCAGCGCCGCTACGCTTCGCTACGACCACTTCACCATCGCCTACCGACAGTACTGGCGTCCCCTGCGGCATCGCAAAGTCGACACCTTTGTGCGGCGCTACGCGTCCAGTCACCGGATTCAGGCGACGCGGGTTAAAGTTCGAGGAGATGCGGAACTGTTTCGCCGTCGGGAAACGCATGAAGCCTTTCGCCAGCCCGGTACCGTTACGGTCATAGAACTTACCGTCTTCAGCACGGATGGCGTAATAGTCTTTGCCTTCAGAACGTAAACGCACGCCCAGCAACTGGCTTTGCTCGCGCTTACCGTCCAGCATTTCGCGAGACATCAGCACTGAGAACTCATCGCCTTTTTTCAGTTTGCGGAAATCCATCTGCCACTGCATGGCCTTAATCACCGCGCTGATTTCAGAGCTGGTCAGTCCGGCCTCTTTGGCGCTGGCGACGAAGCTTCCGCCCACCGTGCCTTTGATACGGCTGTTAACCCAATCGCCCTGCTGCATTTCACTGCTCATTTTGAAACCTGTCGCAGTGCGATCGTAAGTGCGGGTTTCACGGCGGGACACTTCCCAGGTCAGACGCTGCAGGTCACCTTCCGCGCTTAAGGTCCAGGATAACTGCTGACCAATTTTCAGATTGCGCAGTTCTTTATCGGAAGCAGCGAGCTGACTGATGTCGCCCATATCGATGCCGTACTGATTCAGAATACTGCTCAGCGTATCGCCTGTGGAGACGACATACTCATGCACGCCGGCTTCACCAGACGTTTTGTCATCCAGTTCATCCTGCGGAATGGCTTCGTCTTCCTGCGCGGCCTGATCGATAGGTTCACTGGCCTCAGGCAACAGTGAACGAATCTCGCTTTTTTCCAGCTCGATAGTTTTAACGATGGGTGCAGAATCGGGATGGTAAACATAAGGCCGCCAGACGGCGACGGCCAATGTCAGTACGGTAAGCGACCCCAGCATAACGCGATGGGGTCGCGGCAGATTATTAAATGCCAGAGCGACAGAGCGGGCTATCTGTTGCACGTATTCACTTCCTCATTAATCTCCTTTCAGGCAGCTCGCATACTGGTTGGCTAATTGGTTCAAAAACGCTGAATAGCTTGTTTTACCCAGTTTGATATTCGTTCCGAGCGGATCCAACGTTCCCATTCGAACGGATGTCCCTCTCGCGACGGCTTCAACGACCGCTGGCCTGAACTGTGGCTCAGCAAAAACGCAGGTTGCTTTTTGCTCAACCAACTGTGTTCTTATTTCATGTAAACGCTGCGCACCAGGTTGAATCTCAGGGTTCACGGTAAAGTGACCAAGCGGTGTTAGTCCGTAGTGTTTTTCGTAGTAGCCATAGGCGTCATGAAAAACGAAATAACCTTTTCCCTTGAGCGGTGCGAGCTCGTTACCTACCTGCTTATCGGTTGCGGCTAATTGTGCCTCAAAATCCTTCAGGTTGGCGTCAAGTTTGGCTCGACTTTGCGGCATAAGTTCCACTAATTTTTCATGGATTGCAACCGCTGAGGCCCGCGCTATCTCTGGGGAAAGCCAAAGATGCATGTTGTAATCGCCGTGATGGTGATGCTCGTCACTTTTTTCACTGCCAGCATCATTGTGTCCATGATCGTCGTCGTCGTCATCCGCACCTTTCATGAGTAACGGTTTCACGTCATTGAGCTGCGCAATCGTTACCTGTTTCGCGTTAGGAATATTCTTGACTGATTTTTCCATAAACGCTTCCATCTCAGGTCCGATCCAAACGACTAAGTCCGCGCCCTGTAAGCGTTTTACGTCTGATGGACGCAATGAGTAATCGTGTTCGGAAGCCCCGTCAGGCAGGAGAACCTCAGTGTCTGTTACCCCGTCTGCAATGGCTGAAGCAATAAACCCCAGCGGCTTGAGCGAGGCCACCACAGCGGCATTTGCTGCCTGTGTTGCACTACCCCAAAGAGCAGCGGATAATGCTGCGAAAAGAAGCGTATTTTTATGTAACATAATGCGACCAATCATCGTAATGAATGTAAGAAATGTGATATTATAACATTCTATAACTTCTGCAAGACTAAAATTGATATGACGACTTTGGTTTCACTGGAAAATGTCTCGGTCTCTTATGGTCAACGCCGCGTCCTCTCTGACGTTTCGCTTGAACTTCGACCCGGTAAAATATTAACGCTACTCGGCCCAAACGGTGCCGGGAAATCTACGCTGGTGCGCGTTGTATTAGGCCTGGTAGCGGCTGATGAGGGAGTTATCAAGCGTAATGGTCAATTGCGGATCGGCTATGTGCCGCAAAAACTGTACCTCGATACTACGCTTCCGCTGACGGTAAGCCGGTTTATGCGTTTACGTCCCGGCACCAAAAAAGAGGATATCCTCCCGGCACTGAAACGCGTTCAGGCCGGACATCTGATGAATGCGCCGATGCAAAAACTCTCCGGCGGAGAAACGCAACGCGTCCTGTTGGCCCGTGCTTTATTGAATAAACCTCAGCTACTGGTACTTGATGAGCCAACCCAGGGTGTGGATGTCAATGGGCAGGTTGCACTGTACGATCTTATCGACCAGTTGCGACGTGAACTGGATTGCGCCGTACTGATGGTTTCCCATGACCTGCATCTGGTGATGGCAAAAACCGATGAAGTACTGTGTCTGAACCATCATATTTGTTGTTCTGGCGCGCCGGAAGTGGTTTCCATGCACCCGGAATTCATCTCAATGTTCGGGCAACGCGGTGCCGAACAACTCGGAATTTACCGTCATAATCATAATCACCGCCACGATTTACAGGGTCGTATCGTCTTACGCCGGGGAAATGGTCACTCATGATTGAATTGTTATTACCCGGTTGGTTAGCCGGGATCATGCTGGCCTGTGCCGCTGGCCCACTCGGCTCGTTTGTGGTCTGGCGTCGAATGTCTTACTTCGGTGATACGCTGGCTCACGCTTCGCTGCTGGGCGTCGCCTTCGGCCTGCTGTTGGATGTAAACCCCTTCTATGCGGTCATCGCCGTCACTTTGTTGCTGGCTGGCGGTCTGGTATGGCTGGAGAAGCGCCCTCACCTCGCGATCGATACCTTACTGGGCATTATGGCCCACAGTGCGCTGTCATTGGGGTTGGTTGTCGTTAGCCTGATGTCCAACATCCGTGTGGATCTGATGGCTTACCTGTTTGGTGATTTGCTCGCCGTGACGCCAGAAGATCTTATCTCCATCGCCATCGGCGTGGTTATTGTTCTGGCGATTCTGTTCTGGCAGTGGCGTAACCTGCTGTCGATGACCATCAGTCCGGATCTGGCATTTGTCGATGGCGTGAAGCTGCAACGCGTGAAGCTGCTGCTGATGCTGGTTACGGCGTTAACGATTGGCGTGGCGATGAAGTTTGTCGGGGCGCTGATTATCACCTCACTGCTTATCATCCCTGCGGCGACCGCCCGTCGCTTTGCCCGTACGCCGGAGCAGATGGCAGGGGTTGCCGTTGGAGTGGGAATGATAGCGGTTACAGGCGGGCTGACCTTCTCGGCCTTCTATGACACCCCGGCAGGTCCTTCCGTGGTGCTGTGCGCCGCGCTGCTGTTTATTTTCAGCATGATGAAAAAGCAAGCGAGCTAAGCATGCGTTGCCCGGTGGCGCTGCGCTTACCGGGCCTACAAAATCGCCCAGGCCTGATGAGCGTCGCGACATCAGGCATTAAGGCATCTGTGGCGGTGTAATGCCAAAATGGTTCCAGGCGCGCACGGTTGCCATACGTCCACGCGGCGTACGTTGTAGAAAACCTTGCTGAATCAGATACGGCTCCAGCACGTCCTCAATGGTTTCACGCTCTTCCCCAATCGCCGCTGCCAGGTTATCCAGTCCTACCGGTCCGCCAAAGAATTTATCGATAACCGCCAGCAGCAGCTTACGGTCCATATAATCGAATCCTTCCGCATCCACATTGAGCATATCCAGCGCCTGGGCGGCAATATCAGCCGAAATCGTGCCGTCATGCTTCACTTCAGCGAAATCGCGTACCCGGCGTAATAAACGGTTGGCGATACGCGGCGTACCGCGGGCGCGGCGTGCCACTTCCAGCGCGCCTTCATCGCTCATTTCCAGGCCCATAAAGCGTGCGCTACGCCCAACAATGTGCTGCAGGTCTGCCACCTGATAGAACTCCAGGCGCTGCACAATACCAAAACGGTCACGCAGCGGAGACGTTAACGACCCGGCGCGCGTCGTCGCCCCGATTAGCGTGAACGGCGGCAGATCGATCTTAATCGAACGGGCAGCCGGCCCTTCACCAATCATGATATCCAGTTGATAATCTTCCATCGCCGGATACAGCACCTCTTCCACCACCGGTGACAGACGATGAATTTCATCGATAAACAGCACATCGTGGGGTTCAAGGTTGGTAAGCATTGCCGCCAGATCACCCGCTTTTTCCAGTACCGGACCAGACGTGGTGCGCAGATTAACGCCCATTTCATTGGCGACAATATTGGCAAGCGTAGTTTTACCAAGACCAGGAGGACCGAAAATCAGCAGGTGATCGAGAGCATCACCGCGCAGCTTCGCCGCCTGGATAAAAATCTCCATTTGCGAACGAACCTGAGGCTGGCCAATATACTCTTCCAGCAATTTTGGGCGAATCGCACGATCCACCAGATCTTCAGGGGTAGTGCTGACAGCCGAAATCAGGCGATCTGCTTCAATCATCCGTTACCTCACAATGCCGCGCGAAGCGCTTCACGAATCAGGGTTTCACTGCTGGCATCAGGGCGGGCAATTTTGCTCACCATGCGGCTGGCTTCCTGTGGTTTATAGCCCAACGCCACCAGCGCAGCAACCGCTTCCTGCTCGGCGTCGTCCGTTGTCGGGCTTGCCGGAGACGTCAGGACCAGATCCGTTGCAGGTGTAAAGAGATCACCATGCAAACCTTTAAAGCGGTCTTTCATTTCTACAATCAGGCGTTCTGCGGTTTTCTTACCAATACCCGGTAATTTCACCAGCGCGCCCAGCTCTTCGCGCTCTACGGCATTAACGAACTGCTGAGCAGACATACCGGAGAGGATCGCCAGCGCCAGCTTCGGCCCCACGCCATTGGTTTTGATTAACTCTTTAAACAGCGTGCGCTCTTGCTTGTTGTTAAAGCCATACAATAGCTGAGCATCTTCTCGCACCACAAAATGGGTGAAAATAATCGCTTCTTGCCCGGCTTCCGGCAACTCGTAGAAACAGGTCATCGGCATATGCACTTCATAGCCTACCCCGCCCGTTTCCAGAAGGACCAACGGGGGTTGTTTTTCAATAATGATGCCTCTGAGTCTGCCTATCACGTGACGCTCCTGCGTTAAGGGCTAAAAGGTAATGCGCTATCATAAAAAAAGGCTGGATAGATATCCAGCCTCATTTGTCACTAACGTAACCGACCTCGCGCCAAATTCAGCCTCGACTCGCTCATTTGCATGGCGTTCTGACTGACATGGCAGTGGGTAATGGCAATCGCTAGTGCATCCGCGGCATCTGCTTGCGGATTCGCCGGGAGTTTTAGCAGCGTGCGTACCATATGCTGGACCTGGCTTTTTTCCGCGCTACCGATCCCCACCACGGTCTGTTTTACCTGGCGGGCCGCGTATTCAAAGACCGGTAGATCCTGATTGGTCGCCGCAACGATTGCCACGCCGCGAGCCTGTCCCAGCTTTAGCGCCGAGTCGGCGTTCTTCGCCATAAAAACCTGCTCAATGGCAAAATAGTCCGGCTGAAACTGGGTGATGATTTCCGTCACGCCCGCGTAAATCAACTTCAGACGTGACGGGAGATCGTCGACTTTGGTGCGAATGCAGCCGCTGCCGAGGTAGGTCAGCTGCCTGCCGACCTGACGAATAACGCCATAACCGGTGATGCGAGACCCCGGGTCAATGCCGAGAATAATAGACATCACGCATCTCCTGTTATTTTATGGCTTAACCACATCATTCTAAGGTGGCAGCAACCTCATCGGAGATTTCACCGTTGTGGTAAACTTCCTGCACGTCGTCGCAGTCTTCCAGCATATCGATCAGACGCATCAGCTTCGGCGCCGTTTCTGCATCCATATCCGCTTTGGTGGATGGGATCATAGACACTTCAGCTGCGTCCGCTTTCAGACCAGCCGCTTCCAGCGCGTCACGCACTTTGCCCATCTCTTCCCACGCGGTGTAAACGTCAATTGCGCCGTCGTCAAAGGTCACAACGTCTTCAGCACCTGCTTCCAGCGCCGCTTCCATGATGGCGTCTTCGTCGCCCTGTTCAAAGGAGATCACGCCTTTTTTGCTGAACAGATAAGCCACGGAACCGTCGGTACCGAGGTTACCACCCGTTTTCGTGAACGCATGACGCACTTCCGCAACGGTACGGTTACGGTTGTCAGACAGACATTCAATCATAACGGCTGTACCGCCAGGACCGTAACCTTCATAGATGATGGTTTCCATGTTGGAATCTTCATCACCACCCACACCGCGCGCAATTGCACGGTTCAGGGTGTCACGGGTCATGTTGTTAGCCAGCGCCTTATCAACCGCTGCACGCAGACGCGGGTTAGCATCCGGATCGCCGCCGCCCAGTTTAGCCGCCGTCACCAGCTCACGAATTATTTTGGTGAAAATTTTACCGCGTTTAGCATCCTGCGCTGCTTTACGGTGTCTGGTGTTGGCCCATTTACTATGACCTGCCATAAATAATATCTCCAAAAAGCGCGCCTTTTCAGGCGACGTTAATTACAAACTCTTCAATCGCCTGCCGGTTACTCCACGACTTGGTTAATTGGGCGGCTTCAACCGCATTAACCCAACGATAGGTCAGATGTTCGGTGAACACGATCTCTCGTTCTGAGGGAAGTGCCAGGCAAAACCAGGATTCAGTATTACGTTCAATTCCCGGTGCATAGCGATGACGTAAATGGCTAAAAATCTCAAACTCCACCGTGCGCTGACAGTCAATTAAGGTCAGTTGCTCAGATGCAACATCAATGGCGACCTCTTCCTTTACTTCGCGCATAGCGGCTTGCGACGCGGTTTCACCTTCTTCAAGGCTGCCGGTGACCGACTGCCAGAAATCAGGATCGTCGCGTCGCTGTAACATCAGCACTCTCCCGGTGTCCTTTGCATAAATCACGACTAACACCGAGACAGGCTGTTTATATGTCATATCAGTTATTCTCGACCTTCTTAACAACCTGAATGCTCAGTTCCGCCAGCGCAGCTGCGTTGGCAAAGCTTGGCGCTTCAGTCATCAGACACGCTGCAGCCGTAGTTTTCGGGAAAGCAATAACGTCACGAATGTTGTCAGTACCGGTCAACAGCATAGTCAGACGGTCCAGACCAAACGCCAGGCCCGCATGCGGCGGTGTACCATATTTTAGCGCATCCAGCAGGAAGCCGAATTTCTCACGCTGTTCTTGCTCATTAATGCCCAGAATACCGAATACGGTTTGCTGCATGTCGCCGTTGTGAATACGCACGGAACCGCCGCCTACTTCGTAGCCGTTGATGACCATATCGTACGCGTTAGCAACCGCGTCTTCCGGTGCTGCTTTCAGCTCAGCGGCCGTCATATCTTTCGGCGCGGTGAACGGGTGGTGCATTGCGGTCAGGCCACCTTCACCATCGTCTTCAAACATTGGGAAGTCGATAACCCACAGCGGCGCCCATTTGGCTTCGTCGGTGATGTTCAGGTCTTTACCCAGTTTCAGACGCAGCGCGCCCATCGCGTCGGCAACCACTTTCTTGTTGTCGGCACCGAAGAAAATCATGTCGCCGTCTTGTGCACCGGTACGTGCCAGAATCGCTTCCACAATTTCTGCGTTCAGGAACTTAGCAACTGGGCTGGTAATACCTTCCAGACCTTTCGCACGTTCGGTGACTTTGATGTAAGCCAGGCCTTTCGCGCCGTAAATCTTGATAAAGTTACCGTAATCGTCGATCTGCTTACGGCTCAGCGCAGCACCGCCCGGTACACGCAGAGCAGCTACGCGGCCTTTCGCATCGTTTGCCGGACCAGAGAACACTGCGAACTCAACGTCTTTCACCAGATCGGCAACGTCAACCAGCTCCATCGGGTTACGCAGGTCTGGTTTATCGGAACCGTAACGACGCTCAGCTTCGGCAAAGGTCATGATCGGGAAATCACCCAGATCGACACCTTTCACTTCCAGCCACAGATTACGCACCAGCGCTTCCATCACTTCACGCACCTGCGGTGCGGTCATGAAGGAAGTCTCAACGTCGATCTGGGTAAATTCAGGCTGACGGTCAGCACGTAAGTCTTCATCACGGAAGCATTTAACGATCTGATAGTAGCGGTCAAAGCCAGACATCATCAGCAGCTGTTTAAACAACTGAGGTGATTGCGGCAGCGCGTAGAATTTCCCTTTATGTACGCGAGAAGGTACCAGGTAATCGCGCGCGCCTTCCGGCGTCGCTTTGGTCAGCATCGGTGTTTCGATGTCGAGGAAGCCGTGGTCGTCCATAAAACGACGCACCAGACTGGTGATTTTGGCACGCGTTTTCAGGCGCTGCGCCATTTCAGGGCGACGCAGATCTAAATAGCGATACTTCAGTCGCGCTTCTTCGGTGTTGACGTGGTTAGAGTCCAACGGCAGCGAGTCTGAACGGTTGATGATGGTCAGATCGGAGGCCAGCACTTCAATTTCGCCCGTCGCCATATCGGCGTTGACGTTTTTCGCGTCACGCGCACGCACGGTGCCCGTAACCTGGATGCAGAACTCATTACGCAGTTCGGAGGCCAGCTTTAACGCGTCCGCACGGTCCGGATCGAAAAATACCTGCACGATACCTTCGCGGTCGCGCATATCGATAAAGATCAGGCTACCAAGATCACGACGACGGTTGACCCAACCACACAGAGTCACCTGCTGCCCCTCGTGGGACAGACGTAGCTGTCCGCAATATTCTGTACGCATGAGATATCCCTTAACTTTGCCGCAGGCGGATTGTCACCTGTCTCGCAGATGACGAAGTCGCAGCTTTAGCTGAATGTCACAACTGAATGAAAAAAGGCGGCTATTATACTGGAAATTCTGCCGCACGATAAGAGCCTACTGGGATAGACTCTCAGTCCGGTACTGACTGTACGCCTGTTTCCTGGACGGGCATTGCGTAATCTCACAAAAAATAACAAAAATTGTCGCCCCTTTCACACTGATTCGCGATTAAGGTGTAACGGAATTCTTTTATTACTGGAGTGACCATGCTGGAATTGAACGCTAAAACAACCGCCCTTGTCGTAATTGATTTACAGGAAGGGATCCTGCCTTTCGCTGGCGGCCCTCATACGGCACATGATGTGGTTACCCGCGCCGCACAGTTGGCGGAAAAATTCCGTGCCCACGGTTCCCCGGTGGTAATGGTGCGCGTCGGCTGGTCTGACGATTACGCCGAAGCGCTGAAACAACCCGTAGATGCTCAGTCTCCGGCAAAAGCGTTACCTGAAAACTGGTGGCATTACCCGGCTGCTTTGGGGAAATGCGCCAGCGATATCGAAGTGACTAAACGCCAGTGGGGAGCCTTCTATGGCACCGATCTGGAATTGCAGCTGCGTCGCCGGGGTGTTGATACCATCGTCCTGTGCGGCATCTCGACGAACATTGGCGTTGAGTCGACGGCGCGAAATGCGTGGGAGCTGGGTTTCAGTCTTATCATTGCAGAGGATGCCTGTAGCGCCGCCAGTGCTGAGCAACACCAGGCCAGCATGACCCACATTTTCCCGCGCATTGCGCGCGTTCGCAGCGTGGAGGAGATTCTGCAAGCGCTATGATTTATATCGGTTTACCCCAGTGGTCGCATCCAAAATGGGTGCGTCTGGGGATCACCAGCCTTGAAGAGTATGCCCGCCACTTTAACTGCGTGGAGGGCAATACCACGCTGTATGCGCTGCCTAAATCCGATATTGTTGCCCGCTGGCAGGCACAGACCACCGATGCGTTTCGATTTTGTTTTAAATTTCCGGCGACCATTTCGCATCAGGCTGCGCTGCGTAATTGTGATGACCTGGTACAGGAATTTTTTACGCGCATGTCGCCGCTGGAATCGCGCATTGGACAATACTGGCTGCAATTACCTGCGACTTTTGGCCCACGCGATCTGCCTGCCCTGTGGCAGTTTCTCGATACGCTCCCGAAATCCTTTACCTACGGTGTGGAAGTTCGCCATCCAGACTTTTTTGCCAAAGGCGAAGCCGAGCAGCTATTTAATCGCGGTTTACACGAGCGTGGAGTAAACCGGGTGATTCTGGACAGCCGCCCGGTGCATGCCGCAATCCCGCATACTGAAGCAATACGTGACGCCCAGCGCAAGAAACCGAAGGTTCCGGTGCATGCGGTAGTGACGGCAAACCATCCGATGGTACGCTTTATCGGTAGCGATAATATGGCACAAAACAGCGAGCTTTTTGCCGTCTGGCTGACCAAGCTGTCGCTATGGCAACGCACCACGACGCCGTATCTGTTTTTGCATACGCCGGACATCGCGCAGGCCCCGGAGCTTGTTGATACGCTATGGGCAGATTTACGCAGCGCCCTGCCAGAGATCGGATCAGCACCCTCTATTCCACAGCAATCTTCTCTTTTCTGAAAATGCCACCTATCATAGTCAGTGCCAGCAGCCATTTTAAAAGGGAGTTTGTATGGTAAGCGCGCTTTATGCCGTATTGGGTGCGTTATTGTTAATAAAGTTCTCCTTTGACGTCGTTCGCCTGCGCATGCAATATCGCGTTGCCTATGGCGATGGAGGTTTTAGTGAACTGCAAAGCGCTATCCGCATTCACGGTAATGCGGTGGAATATATTCCCGTCGCGTTAGTGCTGCTGTTATTTATGGAAATGAACGGCGCAGAGACGTGGATGGTGCATATTTGCGGGCTGATGTTGATTGCCGGACGACTGATGCATTATTACGGATTCCACCACCGGCTTTTCCGCTGGCGCCGTTCAGGCATGAGCGCAACCTGGTGTTCGCTGTTGCTAATGGTGCTGGCGAATCTTTGGTATATGCCCTGGGAGTTGGTTTTCTCCCTGCATTAGCGCACAATACGCCACTTTATTTTTCCCGGATTTTTACGTTATGTCTCACCGCGACACGCTTTTTTCTGCGCCTATCGCCAGTCTGGGTGACTGGACCTTTGATGAACGGGTAGCTGAAGTCTTCCCGGATATGATCCAGCGTTCCGTTCCTGGCTATTCCAATATCATTTCTATGATTGGCATGTTGGCCGAACGTTTCGTACAACCCAACACGCAGGTCTACGATCTGGGCTGTTCTCTGGGCGCGGCGACGCTCTCGGTGCGTCGCAATATTCATCACGAGAATTGCAAAATTATTGCCGTCGATAACTCCCCGGCGATGGTTGAGCGCTGCCGTCGTCATATTGACGCCTATAAGGCACCGACCCCGGTTGAGGTTGTCGAAGGCGATATTCGCAACATTACTATCGAAAACGCCTCGATGGTGGTGCTGAATTTTACCCTGCAATTCCTTGAGCCACCTGAGCGCCAGGCATTGTTGGATAAGATTTATCAAGGGTTGAATCCCGGCGGCGCGCTGGTGCTGTCTGAAAAATTCAGTTTCGAAGACGCTAACGTTGGCGAGCTGCTGTTCAACATGCACCACGACTTCAAACGGGCCAATGGCTACAGCGAACTGGAAATTAGTCAGAAACGCAGCATGCTGGAAAACGTGATGCTGACCGACTCGGTAGAAACGCACAAAGCGCGACTGCATCAGGCTGGCTTTGAGCACAGCGAATTGTGGTTCCAGTGCTTCAATTTTGGCTCTCTGGTGGCGTTGAAAGCTGAGGTTGGCGCATGATCGATTTTGGTAACTTTTATCAGTTGATTGCCAAAAATCATCTGTCCCATTGGCTGGAAACGCTTCCGGCGCAAATCGCTGCCTGGCAGCGCGATCAGCATGGTTTATTTAAACAATGGTCAAACGCCGTCGAGTTTCTGCCCGAGCTGACGCCGCATCGTCTGGATTTACTACACAGCGTTACCGCAGAAAGTAAAGAACCGCTCAGCGAAGGCCAGCTTAAACGTATCGACACCCTGATGCGTAACCTGATGCCATGGCGTAAAGGACCGTACTCGCTGTACGGCGTCAACATCGATACCGAATGGCGTTCCGACTGGAAGTGGGATCGCGTTCTGCCGCACTTGTCTGATCTCACCGGTCGTACCATTCTTGATGTCGGCTGTGGCAGTGGTTATCACATGTGGCGCATGATTGGCGCTGGAGCGCATCTGGCGGTTGGGATCGATCCTACGCAACTGTTTCTGTGCCAGTTTGAGGCGGTACGTAAACTGCTGGGCAATGACCAGCGTGCTCACCTACTGCCGCTGGGTATTGAGCAACTTCCAGCGCTAAACGCCTTTGACACTGTGTTCTCCATGGGCGTGCTTTATCACCGCCGATCGCCGCTGGAACATCTGTGGCAGTTGAAGGATCAGTTGGTTAAAGATGGCGAGCTGGTGCTGGAAACGCTGGTCGTCGAAGGTGATGAAAATACCGTACTGGTGCCGGGCGATCGCTACGCGCAAATGCGTAACGTCTACTTTATTCCATCTGCGTTGGCTTTAAAAAACTGGCTGGAAAAATGCGGTTTTGTTGATGTGCGCATCGCCGATGTCTGCGTCACCACCACCGAAGAGCAACGCCGCACCGAGTGGATGGTAACCGAGTCGCTGGCCGACTTCCTCGATCCGAACGACCACAGCAAAACGG
This sequence comes from Citrobacter sp. Cpo012, assembly GCF_030333015.1. Classification (NCBI taxonomy): domain Bacteria; kingdom Pseudomonadati; phylum Pseudomonadota; class Gammaproteobacteria; order Enterobacterales; family Enterobacteriaceae; genus Citrobacter; species Citrobacter sp. Cpo012. The sequence goes on from NZ_JAOWGR010000030.1 coordinate 202,818, forward strand.
TGGAAGGCTACCCCGCCCCATTACGTGCAGTATTGATTGCGCGTAAGCCGTAATAGATTGCCGAATGACCGTTACGTATAGCACCGTTTCTCCAAAATAGTTCAAGTTGCAGCAAGGCGGCAACGCAGCAAATCCCCGGGAGCGTAGATAACTACGTGACCGGGGTGCGCGAGGCGGCCAACGCTGCCGCGGCTTGAAATATGAAGGAGAAAAAAAGGCCCCTGTTGAAATTGCAGGGGCCTGGTACGAGCAAGCATCATATTGGGCGACATGATGCAACGGTAAAATCAGCTGGCCTGATGGTGTGCAATGATTGCTTTCATTTCAGCAACCGCCGTCCCGTCTACCGCATAGCGCGAATACTCATCCGCCTGCGCATCCGAAGACATCGACAACCCCGAATTGCGATAACGCATTGGTGAAGCCAGCCATACTCCGGCAGAACTGTGGACTTCCTGCACTCCAGCATCAAGGAACAGGGACAAATTCGAGGCGCGAACCCCCGCTCCGGCCATAATGATTGGAGCACCGGGCTGCGCAATAAGTTCCATTATTTTTGTTAAACCTTGCGCCGCATCTGATTTTTGCCCTGAAGTGAGTACTCTGGCAATGCCCAAATCAGCTAATTTTTTAAGCGCATTGAGTGGGTTAGCACACATATCAAAGGCCCGATGAAAAGTGACTTGCAGCGAACCGGCGGCAATCATTATTTTCTCCATGCGCGGCATATCGACATTGCCATCCACATCTAAAATGCCGGTCACCAGCCCTGAGAATCCCAGTTCCCTGACCATCGCAATATCATCCAGCATTGCAGCAAATTCACCTTCGGTGTAGCAAAAGTCGCCTCCACGTGGGCGAATAATGGGATTGACGGGAATCGAAATGTGCTGGCGAACGGAACGCAAGACGCCCAGTGACGGCGTTAAGCCCCCTTCTTTGGGTGCCGAGCATAGTTCAATACGATCCGCGCCGTTTTGCTGCGCCGTGCGCGCGCACTCCATGCTGTAACAGCAGATTTCCAGTATAGCCATGCTCACTCCTGACGTTCGCTTGCCACAATGGTTTCAATCGACCACGGATGGAATTTTATCGTCACGCTACCATCGCTAACCGCCAGCGTCGGATTCGGTAAACGCTCACGCTCACCTTTTGGCGAGCTGGTTTTCACAAAAATGCCCGGTTGACTCAGACCGTGATCGGAAAGCAGCGCCAGCGCTCGCGCATTCAGCGTTTCCGCCTCTCCCGGCAGAACAATTTCAATATGTTCCCAGCCTTCATGTGGGTAGCGTTTTTCGCCCGGCCACGGCAGTTCGACGATGGAAAATTGCCAATGTTGCACACAAACCGGCTCATGCAGTTTAAAAAGACAAATAGGTCTGCCGTTAATGATGTTTTCTGACAACAATTCACCGCACTGTTCAAACCCACGACGCCAGCGCTCTGCGGTGGTATTTTGATGGCAACGCAAGGAAATGTGATCGGCTTCCAGGCCTGTGATATCCAGCCCAAGACGGGTAGAAAGTTCCGTTAATGCCTGCGTGAAATGCGGTAAATCTGCAGAAATATCCTGTAGTTCTGCAACGGTTTGCCAGTTCGCCATATTAAAAGCTCATATCCATGTTCAAAGTCGCTAATTTACTCTGTTGCGCTGCGCCATCCAACCGCTGTTTTCTCCGAACACATCATGAATAAATTTACGCCATTGCATTGTTTATATTTCAGGCTACTGGCGGTACACACAATGCTGACGGCAACGGGCATTTGCAGTATACTCCCGCCCTTAATTCTTAAACTGGTGCGGTGAATTTTAGGCCGCTTCATAAATGTAAGGTATTCCGGTGAATATTCAGGCTCTTCTCTCAGAAAAAGTCAGTCAGGCCATGATTGCTGCAGGCGCGCCTGCAGATTGCGAACCGCAGGTTCGTCAGTCAGCAAAAGTACAGTTCGGCGACTATCAAGCTAACGGCATGATGGCTGTCGCTAAAAAACTGGGTATGGCGCCGCGACAACTGGCTGAGCAGGTGCTGACTCATCTGGATCTCAACGGGATTGCCAGCAAAGTTGAAATTGCAGGCCCGGGCTTTATCAATATTTTTCTCGATCCGGCATTTCTGGCGCAGCACGTTCAGCAGGCGCTGGCTTCCGATCGTCTGGGAGTAACTCAACCGACCAAACAAACCGTCGTGGTTGACTACTCCGCGCCTAACGTAGCGAAAGAGATGCACGTTGGTCACCTGCGTTCCACCATCATCGGTGACGCGGCGGTGCGTACGCTGGAGTTCCTCGGTCACAACGTTATTCGCGCTAACCACGTCGGCGACTGGGGTACTCAGTTCGGTATGCTCATCGCATGGCTGGAAAAACAGCAGCAGGAAAATGCCGGAGAGATGGCGCTGGCTGACCTGGAAGGTTTCTACCGTGATGCGAAAAAACATTACGACGAAGATGAAGCCTTCGCTGAACGCGCCCGTAGTTATGTCGTGAAACTGCAAGGCGGTGACGAATACTTCCGCGAGATGTGGCGCAAACTGGTCGACATTACCATGTCGCAGAACCAGTTAACCTACGATCGCCTCAACGTTACCCTGACCCGTGACGACGTCATGGGCGAGAGCCTGTACAACCCGATGCTGCCTGGCATCGTCGCCGATCTGAAGGCGAAAGGTCTGGCTGTTGAAAGCGAAGGCGCTACCGTCGTATTCCTTGATGAGTATAAGAACAAGGAAGGCGAACCGATGGGCGTTATCATTCAGAAGAAAGATGGCGGCTATCTCTACACCACAACCGACATCGCCTGCGCCAAGTATCGTTACGAAACCCTGCATGCCGATCGCGTACTTTATTACATCGACTCCCGCCAGCATCAGCACTTAATGCAGGCCTGGACCATCGTACGTAAAGCCGGTTATGTGCCGGATTCAGTGCCGCTGGAACACCACATGTTCGGTATGATGCTGGGCAAAGACGGTAAACCGTTCAAAACCCGCGCGGGCGGCACAGTTAAACTGGCCGATCTGCTGGATGAAGCGCTGGAGCGCGCACGTCGTCTGGTCGCGGAGAAGAACCCGGACATGCCTGCCGACGAACTGGAAAAACTGGCAAATGCGGTCGGTATCGGCGCAGTGAAATATGCGGATCTGTCCAAAAACCGTACCACCGACTACATCTTCGACTGGGACAACATGCTGGCGTTCGAAGGTAACACCGCGCCATATATGCAGTACGCTTATACCCGCGTACTGTCCGTGTTCCGTAAAGCAGATATCGACGAAAGCGCGCTGGCAAATGCGCAGGTCGTTATCAGCGAAGATCGCGAGGCTCAACTGGCGGCGCGTCTGTTGCAGTTCGAAGAAACGTTGACCGTCGTTGCGCGTGAAGGTACACCACACGTGATGTGTGCTTACTTGTACGACGTTGCTGGTCTGTTCTCCGGCTTCTACGAGCACTGCCCTATTCTCAGCGCTGAAAACGAAGAGATTCGTAACAGCCGACTGAAGCTGGCACAGCTGACGGCGAAAACCCTGAAGCTGGGTCTGGATACACTGGGTATCGAAACCGTAGAACGTATGTAAGTTAGCTAACAATAAGACCTGAGTCTGTAATCAGGACTCAGGTCTTTTTAATTTCTGATCTAAACGATTTCTGAATATTCTCCCTATTCCCCAGATACCACTGAAACACATTCTCAAACAGGTGTAAGGTACAAATCCTGATGTTTTACAAAAGGATTTGGCGATGAGCGGTGGTAAACCGGCAGCCCGGATGGGCGACATGACGAAGTTCGGCGGCCCGATTGTCCAGGGTGCCATGGGCGTGATGATTGGCACCCCCACCGGCATCGCCTGCTCTGTCTGTCCCGGCGGCATCACCTCCGGTAACCCGGTCAACCCGCTACTCGGCGCCAAGGTCCTGCCCGGTGAAACTGATTTCACCCTGCCCGGCCCGCTGCCGTTTGTTCTCACCCGCGCCTACAGCAGTTACCGGACCCAAACCCCGGCACCGGCCGGCATCTTCGGTCCCGGCTGGAAAGCACCATTCGATATCCGCTTACAGATACGTGATGAGGAACTGATTCTCAACGACAACGGCGGGCGCAGCGTTCAATTTGAGCACCTGTTCCCCGGGGAAGTGGCCTTCAGCCGCAGCGAACGCTTCTGGCTCGCCCGTGGTGGCGTGGCGAAACTGCACGAGAGTCATCCCCTGCACCTGCTCTGGCAGGCGCTGCCGGAAGACACCCGCCTGAGCCCGCATCAGTACCTGACCACAAACAGTCCGCAGGGACCATGGTGGATTATCGGCTGGTCTGAACGGGTACCGGAGCCGGATGAGGTACTCCCCGCCCCGCTGCCGCCGTACCGGGTGCTGACCGGGCTGGTGGACAGTTTCGGGCGCAGACTCTCATATCACCGTGATGTCACCGGGCCGTTCAGCGGCCATATCACCGGTGTGACGGACGGCGCAGGCCGTCGCTTCCGGCTGGTGCTGAAGCAGATGAACACACTGCCCGTCACCCGCTACGGCCAGGATGACGGGGTCCGCCTCGGTGCCGTCTGGCTGACGCACGACCCGCTGTATCCGGACAACCTGCCGGCGTCCCCGCTGGTGCGCTATGACTATTCCCCGCGCGGGGAGCTGGCGACGGTGTATGACCGGGGCGGAGTGCAGGTTCGCCGCTTTGACTATGCCGCGGACACCCCCGGCAGGATGGTGGCACACCAGCACGCCGGACGCCCGCAGACCACCTACCGCTATGATGCAGCGGGCCGTGTGGTGGAGCAGCATAATCCGGCAGGCTTAAGCTACCGCTATGAATACGGGAAAAACGCCGTCACCATCACCGACAGCCTGCACCGCCGGGAAGTGCTGCACACCGCCGGTGAAGGTGGCCTGAAGCGGGTGGTGAAAAAGGAATACGCCGACGGCAGCGTGACCTGCAGTGAATACAACCCCGTGGGCTGGCTCACCGCACAGACAGATGCGGCAGGCCGGAAAACCGAATACCGGTACAGTATCGCGTCCGGTAACGTCACTGGAATTATCTCCCCTGACGGCCGGAAGACGGTGTTTTATTACAATGGCGAGCGTCAGCTGACCTCCGTCATCCACCCGGACGGCTTACGGGAGAAGCGCGAATATGATGAGCATGGCCGCCTGACGGCGCAGACTTCCCGCCAGGGAAACACCACCCGCTATGTTTATGCTGACCCGCACAGTGAATCCCCCTGCACCAGTGAAGATGCCACCGGCAGCAAAAAGCAGATGACATGGAGTCGCCACGGGCAGTTGCTGAGCGTCTCCGACTGCTCCGGGTATGAGACCCGCTATGACTATGACCGTTTCGGGCAGGTCACGGCCATTCATCAGGAAGACGGTCTCAGCCAGTATCGCGCTTACGATACCCGGGGCCGGCTTGTCAGCCAGAGAGATGCGGCAGGCCGCGAGACCCGCTATGAATACAGTGACGCCGGAGACCTGACGACAGTGATTGCCCCGGACAGCAGCCGCACGGAAACACAGTACGATGCGGGCGGCAGACCGGTCAGTATCACCGCAGGCGGCCTGACGCGGCAGATAACATACGATGCCGCCGGACGCGTGACACAGCTGACCAATGAGAACGGCAGCCACACCAGCTTCACGTATGACCTTCTCGACCGTCTGACGCAGCAGACCGGCTTTGACGGCCGTACGCAGCGCTATGGCTACAACACCGGCGGGCAGCTTGTCCGCAGCGAGGACGAAAGCCTGGTCACGCGGTGGCATTACGATGAATCTGACCGCCTGACGCATCGCACGGTGAACGGCGAACCAGCGGAACAGTGGCAGTACAACGAACGCGGCTGGCTGGCGGAAATCAGCCACCTCAGTGAAGGCCACCGCGTCGCCGTGCACTACGGCTATGATGAGAAAGGCCGGATGAGCCGCGAGCGGCAGGTGGTGCATCACCCGGAAACGGACGAACCGCTCTGGCAGCATGAGACCCGGCACGACTACAGCGACGCAGGCCTGGCGCACCGCATGACATCAGACAAACTGCCTGCCGTGGAGTGGCTGACTTACGGCTCCGGTTATCTGGCTGGAATGAAACTCGGCGACACCCCGCTTATCGACCTCACCCGCGACCGCCTGCACCGGGAGACACAGCGCCGTTTCGGCGAATATACGCTCACCACCGGCTACAGCGCGGCCGGACAGCTGCTGAGCCAGCACCTGAACAGTCCGCTTCTGAACCGCGACTACGGGTATGACGGGACCGGGCATCTGACCCGCATCAGCACCCCGCGCCAGACCCGGGAATACGACTACAGCCAGACCGGCAGGCTCACCGGCGTGCGCATGACTGCGGACGGTCTGGATATCCGCCTCCCTTACACCACCGACCCGGCGGGCAATCGTCTGCCGGACCCGGAATTTTATCCGGACAGCAGCAGAAAAGTATGGGCGGATAACCGCATCACGGAGGATGCACAGTACCTGTACCGCTATGACCGTTACGGCAGGCTGACGGAGAAGACGGACCGTATCCCGGACGGGGCCATCCGCATGTACGATGAACGCACGCACCGCTACAGCTACGATAACCAGCACCGGCTGGTGCGCTACCTCCGCACGCAGTACGGCAAAAAGCAGGCGGAAGGACGGTACCTCTACGACCCGCTGGGCAGGCGTATCGGAAAGCAGATGTGGAAACGGGAGCGTGAACATCCGGACCATGACCAGATGGCGCTGTCGCACAGGCCGTACACCACCTGGTACGGCTGGGACGGCGACCGGCTGACCACCACGCAGACGGCGCAGACCCGCGTCCAGACGATTTACGAACCCGGCAGCTTCACGCCGCTCATCCGGGTGGAGACCGCCACGGAGGCGCTGGATGCCCTGCGCCGTCACCGGACGCTGGCGGAGAAACTCCGGCAGGAAGGCAGCGAGGATGGCGCTGGCGTGGTGTTCCCGCCGGCGCTGGTACAGATGCTGGACCGCCTGGAAGGAGAGCTGCGCGCCGGGGTTATCAGCGATGAAAACCGGCAGTGGCTGGCCGGGTGCGGCCTGACGCCGGAACAGATGGCGGCGCAGATGGAGCCGCTGCCGGTCCCGGAAAGGACGCTTCATCTGTACCACTGCGACCACCGGGGCCTGCCGCTGGCGCTGATACGCCAGGACGGTGCCATCAGCTGGCGCGCGGAGTATGACGAATGGGGCAACGTGCTGCGGGAGGATAATCCACATAATCTGCAACAGCTTATCCGCCTGCCGGGCCAGCAGTATGACGACGAATCCGGACTGCACTACAACCGCCACCGGTACTACAATCCGGGACTGGGGCGGTATATCACCCAGGACCCGATAGGGCTGATGGGGGGGTGGCATTTATATCAGTATTCTTTTAATCCAATTCAATTTATAGATCCACTAGGCTTGGCTCAAATTTGTACAAGACCCCTTAAAGGTTCGCGAGGTTTCAGGACAAATGGCATGACAGGTCTCGACCTTGGTATTTTCCATGCACACATATTCTTTGATGATGGTACTAATATCGGCTATGGTGGTGATAGTGGGGTATTTAGTGAACCTAAAACTAATGATTATACCTGTAACAAAGAAAAATATAACGATGAAATAATGAAAAAAGCAGTCGATATAGTCAAAAATGAACCAGATAACTTATTATTTCCGAAAGGAAGTAAACAATATGAAAATGATAACTATGGTTTTATAGTAAATAACTGTCAAGACTTTGTAAGTGATGTTCTGGATGAATACAACAACATAGAAAGTGCGAAACAATGAGCCGTTTTCTGGTAAGAATTTTTATCGTTGATATTTTTATATTATCAATTCAGGCTGCATTGCTACTTTACCATCCATTTCGCTCGCAAAAAAATGATGTAATATCTGATTTAATTATTCACTTAACGTTTACTATAAAAAATGATACTGTCTTATTTCTAAATCCGCCCTTATTAATTTTTTTATATTACGCACTATTTTTTTTAACAAATAAAACTGGTGGATTGATACTGAGATTATTCGTACCAGGGATTTTAAATTTCATTACTCTGTATTGTTTTTCTTGGATTGAAATGCTTCTGTTAATAACCAATGACGTTAGGGTATAGCAGTACGAATACAGTCACCTCCGTGAGGATGATTTTAGTTAAATGGACATGCCCCGTATTAGCACCTAGCGGGACAACTGGAGGAGTACCTACAGGATAGGAAAGTTCATCTATACCACTGCGACCACCGGGGCCTATCGCTGGCGTTGGTCAACGCGAAGGGGAAAGTGGACTGGTCGGCAGAATATGATGCTTGGAGTAATGTGCTGCGTGAGAATAATCCACACAATCTGACGCAGCTCATCCGTCTGCCGGGACTGCAGTATGACGACGAATCCGGACTACACTACAACCGTCACCGGTACTACAATCCGGGACAGGGACGGTATATCACCCAAGATCCGATTGGACTGGAGGGCGGATAGAACCTATGTTCATACCCGCTAAATCCTATTAAGAATTAAGGAAAATATGGTTTAGACGAAAAAATCATCTCCAACTACAATCCTTCGTAATGGGCTTTACAGATGATTACTTATCTACAATTGTAACAACCCACAAGGAATGACACATTTCCCTAGAGATATGGAACATCTTTTGCCTGTCATCCCGTCTAAGCCTCCGTATCATTAGGCGGCGAATTAATCGGGTACGGGTCAATGACATTCAGAGATTTTGAGGCGGAAGAAAAGCTCTTCCAGCGGCGTGTATTGGTGGCCTTTGGCCTGGTAGTCATCTGTTTTGGCATCCTGATTTACAATCTGTATAACTTACAAATCTGTCAGCACCAGTATTACACCACCCGGTCGAATGCAAACGACATCAAAATGCTGCCCGTCGCCCCAACGCGTGGCATGATTTACGATCGCAACGGCATCCCGCTGGTGCGCAACGTTACCTGGTACGATATTTCCGTTACGCCGTATAAAATCAGCGATATGAATGCGTTACTCCAGCAGCTCACGCCGATCGTTGACCTCACACCTGATGACATAGACCAGTTTCGCCATGAGCTGAAAGCCAGCAGCCGCTATCGTCCTGTGGTGCTAAAAAATGCGCTAACCGATGTCGAAATCGCCCGTTTTTCGGTAAACCAGTTTCATTTTAGCGGCGTCAACATCAATAGTTACGAAGACCGCCAGTATCCCTATGGCGCGGCGCTGGCGCATGTCCTGGGTTATGTTTCAAAAATCAATGACAACGACCTGAAAGCACTGGATCAAAAGGGTCTGGCGGAGAACTACGCCGCCGATCACAACATCGGTAAGCAAGGTATTGAGCGCTATTACGAAAACGAACTGCATGGAAAAACCGGTTATCAGGAGGTGGAAGTAGATAACCACGGACGCATCGTACGCCTGATCAAAGATGTGCCGCCCGTTGCCGGAAAAGATATCCATCTGACGCTGGATTTACATTTACAGCAATACATTGAGAGCCTGTTGGCTGGCCAGCGTGCCGCCGTTTTGGTTGAAGATCCACACGACGGTTCCGTACTGGCGATGGTCTCAAACCCCAGCTATGACCCTAATCCGTTTGTCAAAGGCATCAGCTATCAGGACTATAACAAGCTACTCCAGGATAAAGACCTGCCATTAATCAACCGCGTCACGCAGGGATTGTACCCTCCCGCTTCAACGGTCAAACCGTATATGGCGATGTCGGCATTACTGAACGGTGTGATCACGCCGCAGACCAGTTTCTTCGGTGCCCCTACCTGGACGCTACCCGGCACCGAGCGACATTACCGTGACTGGAAAAAAACGGGCCACGGTATGCTGGATGTCACCAAAGCGATAGAAGAGTCTGCCGATACGTTCTTCTATCAGGTGGCGTATATGATGGGGATCGACCGGATTAACAGCATGCTCAGCCAGTTTGGTTACGGTAAACCGACCGGCATCGATCTTGATGAGGAGTATAACGGCCTGCTCCCGAGCCGCGAATGGAAGCAAAAAGTGCACAAAAAAGCCTGGTATCAGGGGGACACTATTTCAGTTGGCATCGGTCAGGGCTACTGGATTGCCACACCTATCCAGATGGTAAAAGCCATGGTCGCACTGATTAACAACGGCAAGGTTATCGTCCCTCACCTGCTGCTCGATGAAGAGAGCGGCAAAACCATCACGCCGTATCAGGCTCCAGAAGCACCGTCACAAATCGCCTCAGCCTCATCGCCCTACTGGGGACTGGTGCGTCAGGCGATGTTCGGCATGGCGAATGAACCAAATGGTACAGGTTATAAGTTCTTTCACACCGCTCCATACGGCATTGCGGCAAAAAGCGGCACCTCGCAGGTCTTTAGCCTGAAAGAAAATCAGACCTACAATGCGAAGATGATCCCTGTCCGCTTGCGCGACCACGTGTTCTATACCGCATTTGCACCCTATAAGAACCCGAAGGTCGCGGTGGCGTTAATTCTGGAAAACGGCGGCAGCGATGGTGTCACCGCCGCGCCGGTTATGCGTCAAATCATGGATCATCTGTTTGCCCCGCAGGACAATACGGTACAAACAGTGACGACTGAACAATCAGGACCGATAGCGGTATCGCCATCGAATACCGATATCAAAAATACTTTCGCAAGTATTCGGTAAGGCACAGCATCGCCATCGCCTGTCCGTAAGGCATGGAGGTCCGAGGGATGTTGCGGTAGAAATCAAGATTGTGTCCCATCCCGGTACCAAACGAGGTGTGCAGCAGTTCACCTTCCGGTGAAATATGCTGCACAATGCCGCGAATGGCTTTTTCGGCTACCGGCGCATACTCTTGCCCAACATAGCGTTTACGTACTGCTTTGAGGATCCCATAGGCAAATCCGGCAGTTGCCGATGCTTCCAGATACGACTGCGGGTCGTCCAGCAAGGTATGCCACAACCCACTTTCATCCTGGCATTTCGCCAGCGCCGCGATTTGCGCGTTCAGGACCTGTACCAGATAGCGGTGAACAGCATTGTTTTCCGGTAAATCAAGTAATTCGAGGAAGTCCGGGATCACGATAGTTAACCAACTGTTGCCACGCGCCCAGCGGGCATTAGCAAAGTTATGATTTCCTTCATAGCTCCAGCCGTGGAACCACAGCCCCGTTTCTTTATCCATCAGGTTTTGCACGTGCAGCAGGAACTGATACGTTGCCTCTTCGATGTAGTCCGGGCGATTGAGTAGCTTGCCAATCTTCGCCAGCGGTAAAACCGTCATCATCAGCGTGTCATCCCACATCTGTTGATGGTTTTCTTCCGCCAGCGTGATGTGTTGCATACCACCAAATTCGGTACGCGGCATCTCATGCATTGCCCACTCAGCCCAGCTGTCGAGCCACGGCAGATACGCTGGATTACGCGTCTCTTCATAGCGATACGCCAACGTTAAAAATGGCGCCATGGTGTTCACGTTTTTGGTGGTCGCACCTTCAGCAAAACGATCGGCAAACCAGCTATCGATGATATCGCGCATCGTTTCATCGCCGGTTTGCAGATAGTACTGATACATCCCGTACAGGCCGACGCCGTGTGTCCACTCCCATCCCGCCCAGCCTTTAGTATCAATTACGCGTCCATCGTCCAGACGCAGCAAGAACTCGCCGGTTTCGTCATGAATATTGACCAGGTTATGCGTCACCTTTTTGATCAGCGTTTTTAATTCATCCCTGGCAATAAAATGTTCTGGCTGGCGCAATAACGGGCTATGTTTAACCGGGTAAACAATCATTTACTAAACCTCTGTCAATGTCGGATTCAATGCTGTGACCTGCCCCTGTTACGGCGCAGCAGCTTTATTTGGGAGGCCCCGCAATCCTCGCTTTGACAATGGGCATCCTTATAGGGTCACAGTAAAAGCTAACAGAAAGTGAAACCTTTCTATTTCTGCCAGAAGGATTCGTGAAATGGCAAGAATACAAAGAGTCCGGCAACGTACGTCACTTATTTTATAAAACGACGTTTCTATTTAATTGAATGAGAAGCTGCAATGTTGAAACAACCAGCAGTTTCAACTGCTGGTCTGAATGACGGAGGGGGTTAACGGTAGTTCACAATCACCTGATTGCTCTGAATGCGTAACGCGGGGATCAGGCGACCACCGCCGGGGACCTCCCAGACAAAATGCATCGGTTCAATGGCCGGAACGTTATTGAACCCGTTGGTGGTCCCACTTTGCCCGTCCAGCTCGACACAACGGGACTGAGAACATAAACGCACCCGCAAACCTGCGGGCGTGGGTCCATTCAGCTCATAGCGCCAGGCCACCAGCGTCATCAAGCCTGAGACCGGCTGGCTGGGAACCAAAGGATCAGACGAGGCTGACTGGCCACGGTGATTTAAGGTGATCCCCATGCCACTTGCCTGCCAGGCCCCTTCTCCGGCGGCCTGCGCCACCAGAGGAAAAAACAACAACCACAATAAATTACGCATTATTTACCTCCAATGGTCGCCGTCATGCGGATATGGCGGTTATCGGAAAGCTCCATATTCGATAACACCACCAACTGCGGGATGCTGCGGCGTAAAAACCGCGCCAGTAACGGACGTAACGCGTGATTAACCAGCAAGACCGGCGGCGCGCCCAACATTTCCTGCCGGGACAGCGCTTCCTGAGTCTGGGCCAGCAGTCGGTCTGCAAGCCCAGGCTCCAGACCGCCGCCCCCCTGCAGCGCTTGCAGCAGCAAACGCTCGAGCGGAGTATCAAGACCGATAACCTGAACCTCTTCATTACCCGGGAACCACTGCTGAGTGATGGCACGTCCTAACGCAACACGGACGACCGCGGTAAGCTCATGCGGATCGTTTTGCAACGGCGCATGTTCCGCCAGCGTTTCAAGAATGGTGCGCATATCGCGAATCGGTACTTTCTCATCCAGCAAGTTCTGCAGCACTTTATGCAGCGTGGTGAGCGTCACAACGCCCGGCACCAGATCTTCCGTCAGCTTTGGCATCTCCTGCGACACTCGATCCAGTAACTGCTGCGCTTCCTGACGGCCAAACAGCTCAGCGGCGAACTGCCCAATCAGGTGGTTTAGATGCGTAGCGACAACTGTACTGGCTTCAACCACCGTAAAGCCCTGAATCTGCGCCTGTTCCTTCAATGCGCTTTCAATCCAGATAGCGTCCAGTCCGAACGCCGGATCGACCGTTTTCTCACCCGGCAGCGACCCGGCGGCAGTACCCGGGTTAATGGCCAGCCAGCGTCCCGGATAGGCGTCACCGCTGCCAATTTCTACCCCTTTCATCAAAATTCGATAGCGGGCTGGCTGCAGATCCATATTGTCTCGAATGTGTACCACCGGCGGCAGGAAGCCCATATCCTGGGCAAATTTCTTACGAATACTGCGAATTCGCCCCAGCAACTCGCCATCCTGTTGAAAGTCCACCATTGGGATCAGGCGGTAACCTACCTCCATGCCCAGCGAATCTTCCAACTGCACGTCGTTCCATGTGGCTTCCACCACGGAGTTGTTTTCCGGCATTTTCACCGGCTGCGGTTCATCTGGCGCTTTTTGCTCACGACCGCGCATCCACCATGCCAGAGCCAACAATGCGGCAGTAAACATCAGAAACACCAGGTTCGGCATGCCCGGAACCAGACCCAAAAGTCCAAGTACCGCCGCACTGAGCAACATGACGCTGGGGTTGCTGAACAGTTGGGTCACCATCTGTTCGCCTACGTCCTGGTCGGTACTCACGCGGGTCACGATAACACCCGCCGCGGTAGAGATAACCAGCGCAGGAATTTGTGCCACCAGCCCGTCACCGATGGTCAGCAGGGTATAACTTTCCGCAGCGCTGCCCATGCTCATACCATGCTGCAACACCCCAACTAACAGACCGCCGACCACGTTGATTACCATGATCAAAATACCAGCGATGGCATCTCCACGGACGAATTTACTCGCACCGTCCATTGAGCCGTAAAAATCCGCTTCCTGGGTCACTTCCGAGCGTCGTTTTTTAGCTTCATCTTCGCCAATCAGACCGGCATTCAAATCCGCATCAATCGCCATCTGCTTGCCGGGCATACCATCCAGCACGAAGCGCGCGCCAACCTCGGCGATACGCCCCGCACCTTTGGTGATGACCATAAAGTTAATGATGACGAGAATCACGAAGACCACGATGCCGATCGCAAAGTTACCGCCCACCAGGAAGTGGCCGAAGGCTTCAACCACCTTCCCCGCCGCCGCCGCGCCAGTGTGTCCTTCCATCAAAATGATACGGGTAGACGCGACGTTCAGCGCCAGACGTAATAATGTGGTAAACAGCAAAATCGTCGGGAATGCGGCAAACTCAAGTGTACGCTGGGTGAACATCGCCACCAGCAGCACCATGATCGACAGCGCAATGTTAAATGTGAACAGCAAATCGAGGACGAAAGCCGGCAGCGGCAGCACCATCATCGACAGGATCAGCAGGATGAGGATCGGTCCGGCAAGTATTTGCCATTGCGTGGATTTCAGGTTGCTGGGCAGACGCAGCATCGCGACCAGATTAGCCATCAGTATTCTTCTCGTTCATGAAATCCAGTGCTTCAGGCACCGGAAGGTTTTCAGGTTGTGGTGGACGCTTGCCGCCAGCCAGACGCCAGCGTTTTAGCTGCCATACCCATGCCAGTACTTCAGCAACGGCGGCATATAATTGACCCGGTATTTGCTGACCAATCTCAGCATGGCGATAGAGCGCACGCGCCAGTGGCGGCGCTTCTAATGTCGGGACACGGTGCTCTGCGCCAATTTCACGAATGCGCAGCGCAACCAGCCCGGCCCCTTTCGCAACAACTTTCGGCGCACTCATTTTGTTCTCGTCATACTTCAACGCCACTGAGTAGTGCGTAGGGTTAGTGACAATAACGTCTGCTTTCGGCACATCCGCCATCATGCGACGCTGAGCGGCCGCGCGCTGCATTTGACGAATTTTGCCCTTAACGTGCGGGTCACCTTCGCTTTGCTTAAATTCATCGCGGATATCCTGACGCGACATACGCAGTTTTTTCACATGGCTATAGATCTGGAAAAAGACGTCGAACCCCACCATCGGAATAACGCCAAGCACCACCAGTAGTGCACACATACCGACTAAATCCAAGGCATTGCCCATCGCCGTAATCGGTGACTCCGCCATCAGACGCATCATCGCCGGCCAGTTATGCCAGAGATAAAATCCGGCCACGCTTCCCACCAACGTGGACTTCAGTATTGCTTTGAGCAGTTCTGCGCCGGTTTGCGCGGAAAACATGCGCTTAATGCCCGGCAGCGGATTCAGCTTGGAGAATTTGGGTTGCAGGGATTTACCGCTGAAAATCAAGCCGCCAAGCATCACCGGGGAAATTAAAGCCACCAGAACGACGCCGGTAATCAACGGCAACAGCGCAATCATCGCGTCTTTAATCAGCAGGATGATTTGGCTGAGGATCAGATTCGGGTCGTTGACCATACTGTGGTCAAAACGTAATCCGGCCGACAGCATGCCAGCCAGCCTACGGGCAAGCGACTCCCCACCAATCCAGATAATGCACACACCCACCAGCAAAATAAGCAGTGAGGTTAGCTCTTTGGATCGGGGGATCTGCCCTTCTTCCCGCGCTTTTTCAAGTCGGTGGGGTGTGGGGGCTTCTGTTTTGTCGTCGTCGCTTTCTTCTGCCACGCATCAGACCCTAGATAGAGATATAGGCGAGAATGATGCCAGAACAGCTATCCAGCAATGGGAAGAGTAAGCGGTAAAAAAGACGGGATTTATGGCTTTAAGCAGAATTGCGCATAAGCCGGATGAGAGGCCCACGCCTCACATCCGGCAAATACTCATCAGAACCCGAGGCTATCCAGCAGGTCGTCAACCTGATCCTGACTTGCCACTACACCGGCTTTCGAGGCGTCAACCTGCGGGCCGTTAAGCAAGCTTTCGTTTTCACGTTTTGGACGAGCGCCCTGTTCCGGAATGTTTTCCAACAGAACCATCAGCAGCTGACGTTCAATCTCCTGGATAACATCCATCATGCGCTTGATGACCTGTCCGGTGAGATCCTGGAAATCCTGCGCCATCATGATGTCCAGCAGTTGGGCATTGGTAAAGCTGGTATGTCCAGGTACATCACCAAGGAACTGACGGGTATCGGTGACCAGTTCACGTGCGTCGGAGAGTTCGATCGGATTTTCGAACCATTCATCCCAGCGTTTAGTCAGGTCTTTGGCCCCTTTTTCCATCGCGTCCTGATGCGGCTGCGAAGCTTCTACGCTGTTTAGCGCACGCTCCGCCGCCTGCGCGGTCATCTGTACAACATAATCGAGACGATCGCGGGCATCAGGAATCGCTTCTGCCGCTTCGGCAATGGCCTGATCCAGCCCCAGTTCACGCAGGCTGTCGCGCAGCATTCGGGTCAAACTGCCGATGCGCGCGATGATGTCCCCTGCAGAGTGTTCGTCAGCAGGTTTAATTTGTGGTTGCATCATCATCACACCCTCACATGCCCAGTTTCTCAAAGATTTTATTCAGTTTTTCTTCCAGCGTCGCCGCCGTGAACGGTTTCACGACATAGCCACTGGCACCTGCCTGTGCTGCCGCAATGATGTTCTCTTTTTTCGCTTCTGCCGTGACCATCAGCACCGGCAGAGAAGCCATCCCGCCATCAGCACGGATGGTTTTCAGCAGTTCCAGTCCATCCATGTTCGGCATGTTCCAGTCAGAAATAACAAAACCGAATCCCCCAGCCTGCAGCTTGTTCAGCGCATCCACGCCGTCTTCAGCTTCTTCAACATTGTTGAATCCCAGCTCTTTAAGCAGGTTACGCACGATGCGACGCATGGTGGAAAAGTCATCCACAACCAAAAACTTAAGCTCTTTATCCGCCATAAAAATAAACTCCTGATTCAAATACGTATTGCCTGTCCGGCACTAATTTTCACCAGCATTTGCTGGCTCACCTGGCTAAGATCGACCACTTCGCTTACGCCACCCATATTGATGGCCTCGCGCGGCATGCCGAACACCACACAACTTGCTTCGTTTTGCGCAATGGTCCAGGCTCCCGCCTGATTCATCGCTAACATTCCGGCTGCGCCATCGTTGCCCATACCGGTCAGGATCACCCCGACGGCATTGCGCCCCGCATGTTTCGCCACCGAATGGAACAGCACATCCACTGAGGGCCGATGCCGATTAACCGGCGGACCGTCATGAATTTTGATTTGATAGTTCGCGCCGCTGCGTGCCAGTTCCATATGCTTGTCGCCCGGCGCGATATACGCATGCCCCGGGAGTACGCGCTCTCCGTCTTCTGCCTCTTTCACGGTTATCTGGCACAGTTTGTTCAGACGTTCGGCGAACGAACGGGTAAACCCTGGTGGCATATGCTGGGTAATAAGAATACCGGGGCTTGAAAGCGGCAATGGCTGGAGTACATGGCGAATTGCCTCTGTTCCTCCGGTTGATGCCCCAATCACCAGCAGCTTTTCCGAACTGAGTAACGGCCCTGCTTTCAAGGTCGTCGGTGCCGCCATGGGCTTATGGGCCGCCAGTTTTGCGCGCGATGCGGTGCGGATCTTTTCAGCAATCATCTCGCTATACGCCAGCATCCCTTCGCGGATCCCCAGTTGCGGTTTGGTGACAAAATCAATCGCCCCCAGTTCCAAGGCCCGCAGCGTGACCTCTGAACCTTTGCCGGTCAGTGAAGAAACCATCACCACAGGCATTGGACGCAGGCGCATCAACTTATCCAGGAAGTCGAGGCCGTCCATGCGCGGCATTTCCACGTCCAGCGTCAGGACGTCGGGATTGTATTTTTTGATTAAATCCCGGGCGACCAACGGATCCGGCGCCGTCGCCACCATTTCCATATCACTGTGACTGTTAATAATTTCGGTCATGATTTGACGCATCAATGCAGAATCATCTACCGACAACACCCTGATTTTACTCATGCTTTATCCTTACCTGGCGCATGCGCATACACGGTCTGTCCACGCAGGCTAAACTCGCGCACAAGGTTGCTAAAGTTTTCTGAATGACCTGCAAAGAGCAGCCCGTCAGGTTTAAGAAGTGGAACAAAACGGTGCAAAATGTCCTGTTGTGTCGTTTTATCGAAATAGATCATCACGTTACGACAAAATATGGCGTCGAACGGTCCGGGCACGTTGTACTGCTTATCCAGTAAGTTCACGCTGGAAAATTCAACATGACCTGCCAGTTCCTGCCTTACGCGTACCAGTCCTTCATGCGGCCCGGTGCCGCGCATGAAATAACGCTGCAACTGCTGGGGTGACAGCGTCTTTAGCTCATCGAGGCGGTAAATGCCGTTTCTGGCCTTTTCCAGCACTTCGGTATCAATGTCGCTGGCAAAAACGCGCCAGCGGCCCGGTGCCATACCTAAGGTATCGGCAAGCGTAATCGCAATGCTGTAGGGTTCTTCTCCGGTTGACGCCGCCGCGCTCCAGACGCGGTATTCACCGCTGCGCCGACGAGCGTGATCTGACAGCACCGGAAAATGATGCCCTTCGCGAAAAAACGCGGTCAGGTTGGTAGTCAGGGAGTTAATAAAAGCCTGCCACTCAGCACTGTTCTGGTTAGCTTCCAGCATGCTGAGATAGCGACCAAAGTCATCCAGCCCCAGGGTACGCAGACGACGAACCAGGCGGTTATAAACCATGTCCCGCTTATGGTCGGCCAGTACGATCCCCGCACGCTGGTAGATTAATTGACATATCCGACGAAAATGCGCGTCAGACAGCGCGAGGCGCTGTGTCATCTGTAACAATAATGACGTTTGCCCGGAGGGCAGAGATGATGTCATAGCGCCTTCTCAATCACATTCAGGATACAACGGGCGCAACCTGAGGCTGCGCCAACTCTTGTTTTGCTACGGTTTGCTCTTCAAGTTTAAAAAATGCGACACAAGCAGAAAGATGATCGGCCTGCGTGGCAAGTTGTCCGGCGGCGGATGCGGCTTCTTCCACCAGACCGGCGTTTTGCTGCGTCACGGAGTCCATCTGGCTGACGGCCTGCGCCACCTGCTCAATGCCTCTGCGCTGTTCATCGGATGCCGAGGCAATCTCGCCCATGATGTCGTTAACCCGGGTCACCGAACTGACTATTTCCGTCATAGTGCGCGACGCCATATCCACCAGCTGCGAGCCCTGATGCACCCGGGTGACAGATTCCTCAATCAGTCCCTTAATTTCTTTCGCCGCCTGTGCGCTACGGCTTGCCAGATTGCGCACCTCACCAGCGACGACGGCAAAACCACGCCCTTGCTCCCCCGCCCTGGCGGCCTCTACCGCGGCATTCAACGCCAGAATATTGGTCTGGAAGGCAATGCTGTCAATCACGCCGATGATGTCGCCGATTTTCTGCGAGCTGGCAGAAATCTCATGCATAGTGCTGGCGACCCGGGACGTCTGCTCGCCACCTTTATGCGCTGTGTCTGCCGCACTTTTGGCGATTCCTGACGCCTGGCGTGCGTTATCAGCGTTCTGGCCGACGGTGGCGGTCAGTTGCTCCATGCTGGCCGCCGTTTGCGCCAGAGCGGCCGCTTGCTGTTCGGTTCGCGAAGATAAATCGTTATTGCCCATCGCAATTTCTGAAATACCGCTATGCATGGCTGAGCTGCCCTGACGAACGTCACTGACCGTTTCGCGTAACGCCTTTTGCATCTTCTGCAGGCTGGCAAAAATGGCCGAGATCTCATTGCGACCATAAACCGCTACCGGTCGTGCCAGGTTCCCCGCGGCAATACTGTCGAAATGGCTGCCAATAATCGCCAGCGGCTGAACGATCATCTTGCGCGACCAGAACAGCGCACCGCTGGTGAGCAGTGCCGCCAGTACCACCATGGTGGCGAAAATCACCCCCGACATATGGTAATTTCGCTGGCTCTGATCGCCTGCCGTTTGTAACACGCTGTCGATGTTGCTCTGCCACGCATTCACATTCGCATCAAAAGCATCCTGAGCCGCCTGCACCGGCGCGGTCAGAAAATCTGACAACTGATTGTTTTCAAGCCAGGTGGCCTGATGCGCGAGAGCGCTATGCCACTGGTTGAAATTTTCCTCAGTTGCGCCTAACAGCGCCTTGCCTTGTTCCGTCGAATCCGACGTCGCCATAAAGCGTTTAAACATCAATTCAGACTGCGCCAGGCTGTCGCGCGCGAGGGTCATCAGCGTTTTGATGTCCTCTGGCGGATAGCTCAGGGCGGTCAGCGTCCCTGCCTTATTAAGGGCCGTACTGGCCTGTAATAACACAGCGCGGGTTTGGGCCAGCGCAGCGCGTTGCTGATTACTCCGTTCGACCTGATTCAGGTTCTGAAAACCGTCCCGAAATGCCCAGAAGGACAAGCCATTACTGCCAATCTGCAAAACACCGCAGAGGATTAAAATCAAAAACAGCGTGGTCGAAATTCGAATACGATTAAACATCAACGCTCCCATTGGGCGGCACTGGCCGCGGTTTAACTATCAGTCAAAATGTTTCCCAATTCGTATCTTGTTCAATGCTCTGGCGCGGATAGGATGCGCTCGGGGCTGTTGGTAATCGTGTATCGCGTGGTTTTGTCGAGGCCGGACGTGACGCAAGACGGAAAGTCGATACCGACTGCGTTAAGCGACTGGCCTGTTCTTCAAGAGCGGCCGCTGCGGCAGCTGACTCCTGTACCAAAGAGGCGTTCTGCTGCGTAACGCGATCCATTTCAGAGACCGCGAGCGCAACCTGATCAATCCCCCGGCTTTGCTCATCAGATGCCGAGGCAATCTCGCCCATAATGTCGGTCACCCGCGTCACGGCATTGACGATATCGTTCATTGTTTCGCCGGCGCTTTCTACCAGTACGGAACCGGTATCAACCCGGGAAACGGAATCTTCAATCAATGCTTTGATCTCTTTCGCCGCCTGCGCACTGCGACTTGCCAGATTACGCACTTCACCCGCTACCACAGCAAAGCCGCGGCCTTGCTCACCGGCACGTGCTGCTTCAACTGCCGCGTTCAGTGCGAGAATGTTGGTCTGAAAGGCAATGCCATCGATGACGCTGATGATGTCGGCGATTTTCTTCGAGCTATCGGCGATTTCGTGCATGGTGTTCACCACGCTATCAACCACTTTGCCGCCATGCTGCGCGGTATCGGACGCGCTTTTTGCCAGTTGCGAGGCCTGACGCGCGTTGTCCGCGTTTTGCTTCACAGTTGCGGTCAGCTGTTCCATGCTGGCTGCGGTCTCTTCAAGTGCAGACGCCTGCTGTTCCGTACGAGATGAAAGGTCAGTGTTTCCGCTGGCAATTTCACTGGTACCGGAATAAATCGCGTCAGAGCCTTCACGCACCAGAGTGACGGTTTCCGTCAGCGAGCGCTGCATATGATCAACCGTACTGGCCAACTCGCCGATTTCGTTACGGCCACTAACGGCGAGAGTTGCGGTCAGGTTACCGCTGGCGATTTCCCGGATATGGGCAATGACACGGGACAGAGGATTAAGCAGGGTATGACGGATGCCATACCAGACCACCACCAGAATCAGCACCAGCACCACGGCCAGCACGCCGAGCTGCCATTGGGCGAAATGGTAATCCCGCGCGCTTTGATCAAATGCCTGGACGTAAAGCTTTTCGCTAACGCTGGCGTACTTGCCCAGCGCCTCGCCGAGCGCGTTTTGCATTCCCTGCGTAGGCTGCGCGAAGTAGGCGTCCATATTGCCGCTTTCCAGAAACTGAACCAGTTCTGCCAGGGCCGCATGGTACTGCTGATATTTTTCCTCAACGTTGCCGCTGGCTTCTGCCATTTCCGGCAACGGTGTGATGTTTTTAAATTTTGCGTAATGCGTTTCAGCCTGCGCCAGCGATGCTTTCGCATTCTTCAGCAGATCGTTTTTGGCGCTGCTTTGCTGGTTAGATGCATCCATCATCATGCGCGCAGAAGAACGGCTTAAATTGATTCGTGTCTGCAGCATCAGATCCCATGTTGAGGTGAGTTCACTTTGCTGCTGTCGAAGATCGTTAGAAATAACAAAACTTTGCTGATTCTGCTGCAATGAAGAAAACAACAGACCACCGGAAACAAGCTGTAGCAGTGCGAAAACCCCCAGCACCATCATCAGCATTGTGACAACGCGGATACGGTTAAACATAAGGCACCTTCCTGAAAACGAGTTATCAACGTTATCGGCACTCGCTGAGATAACTTTACGTTTGCGAAAAGGAAATCCTGAAGGGATGTGAAGCCTGGCGAGGGGAAGATAAAACGGGTGTGCAGCAACCACAAATCATTCACATAAAAACACCATAATTATCATGTAAATAACATTTATTTTCATCGGTGAGCACGGTCAGAATGGCCGAAATACGCATTTTTATGTGATTGAGATCACACATACGCATCGTAAATACCACAACAAAATGGATAAAAAATTAAAAAAAGTTGTATCCGCTTACGCTTTAATCCAATTTATATGATGAATACCTCGTTACCACTTAATAAGTATAAAAAATGAGTAACCGATCAATAAATGTTAAATCCTTACTGAGGGCTTTTTAGTGGCAAATGCAAACAAACTCACGTTGTTTATCGTGATCTTCATGCTGGCGGGGATCCTGTCGGGTGCGGTGATCCACTCTTATGCCTCCCCCGGCGTTGTGACCGCCTGGGCCGATAACATTACGCTTCTTACCGACATCTTTATACGCCTGATTAAAATGGTGATCGCACCTTTAGTATTCAGCACCCTGACCGTTGGTATTATGCGCCTGGGAGAAACGTCCACCATCGGTCGCGTGGGCGGCAAAGCGATGATCTGGTTTATCAGCTCTTCTATATTGTCTATCCTGGTCGGTCTGTTTGTGGTTTCCCTTGAGCAACCCGGCAGCGGGCTGAACCTGGCGATCCCGCTGGAAGCCACCGACACCGGCCTGGCCGTAGGCGGCATGAGCCTGAAAGGTTTTCTGACGCATACCATTCCAACCAGCATCGCCGAAGCGATGGCTAACAATGAGATCCTGCAAATTGTGGTGTTCTCAATGTTCTTCGGTATTGGTGGCGCATCGCTCGGAGAGAAATTTAACGCTCCACTGGTTGCCGCGCTGGATGTGGTTTCCCACATTATGCTGAAAGTGACCGGCTACGTGATGTACGTTGCGCCGCTGGCTATTTTTGCCGCCATCTCTTCCGTCATCTCCACCCAGGGTCTGGGGATCCTGCTTAACTATGCGTCGTTTATCGGCGGCTACTATGTAGCGATTTTGCTGACCTGCCTGGTTCTGCTGGCTGTGGGTTATGTGATGCTGAAAAAAGAGGTATTTCGCCTGGTAAGCATGCTGAAAGACCCGGTTCTGGTCGCATTCACCACCAGCAGCTCTGAGGCCGCTTATCCGAAAACGCTGGAGCAATTAACTAAATTTGGCTGCTCACCCAACATCGTGTCATTCGTGCTGCCTATCGGTTATTCGTTTAACCTGGTCGGTTCCATGGTCTATTGTTCATTTGCCTCCATGTTTATCGCGCAGGCCTATAACATCCACCTCTCCTTCGCAGAAATCACCGTCCTGATGCTGACGCTGATGCTGGCGTCCAAAGGGATTGCCGGTGTGCCGCGTTCAGCACTGGTAGTGCTGGCTGCAACCATCCCGAGCTTTAACATTCCGGTCGCCGGGATCCTGTTACTGATGGGAATTGACCACTTCCTGGATATGGGACGTTCAGCAATCAACGTATTAGGTAACGGGATTGCAACGGCGATGCTGGCGCAGGATGAAGGTTTACTGGAAGAAGAACCGGAGCTGGTTGAGCGGGAAGCGTAAGAGGGAAATCTGCCGGATGCGCTACGCTAATCCGGCCTGCAACAGCAATCATTGTAGGCCGGATGAGTTATGGCGATTATGCGACGTGGGAAGCGGCAATATCCAGCAGCGCCATTTCTTCGCTGTTCAGCAGCTTCTCAATGTTGACCAGAATCAGCATCCGGTCACCCAGCGCACCCAATCCCGTCAAATATTCCGTCGACAGCGTGACCGCAAACTCCGGTGCCGGACGGATTTGATCCGTTGTCAGCGACAGCACATCCGAGACGCCATCTACCACAATTCCAACCACCCGCTGACCCAGATTCAGCACAATCACCACTGTGTTTTCGTTGTAATCCACATCGCTCTGGCTAAATTTCACGCGCAGGTCGACGATAGGCACAATCACACCACGCAGGTTTGTGACGCCTTTGATAAACGCAGGCGTGTTAGCGATACGCGTCACCTGATCATAACCACGGATTTCCTGCACTTTCAGGATATCGATACCGTACTCTTCATCCCCCAGCGTAAACACGAGGAATTCCTGACCTGACGGTTCGCCGGCCAGTTTAGTTACATTACTCATACCGGTCATATTATTCCCTTCTCACTCAATCAGGCGGCTGTGATCGCCACACGTTGTTCGCGGTTTAACCCCTGCAATGCAGAGACATCGACAATCAGCGCGACGCTGCCGTCGCCGAGGATCGTTGCAGCAGAAATACCTGGCACTTTGCGGTAGTTGCTTTCCAGGTTTTTGACCACCACCTGGTGTTGACCAATTAACTGATCCACCAGCAGCGCATAGCGACGCCCTGCACTTTGTAAAATGACCACTATGCCCTGAGTCGCTTCAGTTTTAGCGCCTTCAACCTCAAAGACTTTCCACAACTCAACCAGTGGTAAATATTCGCCACGCACTTCCAGAACGCGCTCTCCTCCGGCCAGCGGATGGAGATCTTCTTCGCGCGGTTGCAGCGATTCCATAACGGCATTCAGTGGCAGAATGAAGACCTCATCGGCCACACGCACGGACATCCCGTCGAGGATCGCCAGCGTCAGCGGCAGCAGAATGCGAATAGTGGTCCCCTGTCCCTGTTTAGACTGGATCTCAACATGGCCGCCCATCTCCTGGATATTTCGCTTCACCACATCCATACCCACGCCGCGTCCGGAAACATCCGTCACCTGTTCGGCGGTCGAAAAGCCTGGAGCGAAGATCAACATACCCACTTCGTCATCACTCATGTTTTCGTGGATCGGCATGCCCTGAGAGACAGCTTTAGCCAGGATACGTTCGCGGTTCAGGCCAGCGCCATCATCGGTCACTTCAATACAAATATTCCCGCCCTGATGCTCCGCGGAAAGCGTCAGATTGCCGATTGGGCTTTTGCCGGATTCAAGGCGTTTTTCCGGCAGTTCGATACCATGGTCGAGGCTGTTACGCACCAGGTGCGTCAACGGATCGATGATGCGTTCAATCAGGCTCTTATCGAGTTCGGTTGAGCTACCTACCTGCGTCAGCTCGACCTGTTTACCCAGCTTACCGGCCAGATCGCGCACCAGACGAGGGAAACGGCTGAACACGTACTCCATTGGCATCATACGAATCGACATCACCGACTCTTGCAAATCGCGGGCGTTACGTTGTAACTGACCCATACTGGTGATGAGATCGCCATGATTGACAGGATCCAGTTCGTTAGAGCGCTGGGCCAGCATCGACTGGGTGATCACCAACTCACCGACCAGGTTAATAAGCTGATCAACCTTTTCAACCGCTACGCGGATACTGGTCGACTCGCTGGCGCGGGCGGGTTTTTCACGTTCCGCGCGGCTATGTGGTGCTTCACTGGCGGTAGCTTTCACCGCAGGTGCCACAGCAACCGGCTGCGGTTCAGTGACAACTGCCACCTCTTCAGCTTCAACTGCCACAGGCGCTGCGCTGACGGTTTCGAATTCAATTTGGTCAGCTTCAATGACAAAGCAAAGCACCGCGATGATGTCATCTTCTGCCAGGTTGCCATCAAGCGTTGCTGATAACGTGTCGCTTCCTTTTACCACATCGGTTAAGGTCGCCAGATTCCCCAGTTCCTCTTCCAGTAAATCCACTTCGCTGGCTTTCAGACGCGAGAGAGTAATGCGTTTTTTGCTCTCTTCACTGGCGGGTTCAGGCTTTGCAACCGCCTCTTCCTGCATCGCGGCACTGTCAACAACGCTAAGTTTTGCTGAGTTAACAACTGCCGGTGCGGTTTCACCTTTCGCTTCGAGCGCTAACTGCCGTAACGCCTGGCAGATGTACTCAAAACTGTCGGCATCAGGCTCCACTGAGCTTTTATAGGCGTCGAGCTGTTCCTGCATAATATCTTTCGTTTCCAAAAACAGGTTGATAATGTCGGCATTGAGCTGCATCTCGCCACGCCGCGCTTCATCCAGCAGGTTTTCCATCAGATGGGTCGTTTCCTGCAAAATGGTAAAGCCGAAGGTGCCCGCCCCGCCTTTAATCGAGTGCGCTGCACGAAAAATGGCATTCAGCTGTTCGGAATCCGGGGCTTCAGGAACCAAATCAAGCAGGTGTTGCTCCATATCAGCCAACAGTTCGTCAGCTTCATCAAAAAATGTCTGATAAAAATCGCTAATATCCATGCTCACGCTATCACCTCGGATTGGCTGGTGGCGATGTGGGAACGCTTACCGGCGGGAGTTCCGCTGGCCGTTGTAAGACACTTACCGGCTCATTCTGGCTTTCAGCGTTTTCATGCAAAATGGCCTCTTCTGCCTGCTTATTGAGAACCAGCAGGCTAATACGGCGGTTGATAGCGTCTTCAGGACCGCGATCGCTCAGACGCATCGTGGCGGCCATACCTACCACACGTAATACTTTTCCATCATCCAGACCGCCGCTAACCAGCTCGCGACGCGATGCATTTGCGCGATCGGCAGACAATTCCCAGTTGCTGTACCCTTTCTCACCATTCGCGTAAGGGTAATCATCCGTGTGACCGGAAAGGCTGATCCGGTTAGGGATCCCGTTGAGCACTGGAGCAATCGCGCGCAGGATATCGCGCATGTACGGCTCAACTTCAGCGCTACCGGTCTTAAACATCGGGCGATTCTGACTGTCGATAATCTGTATCCGCAGCCCTTCCTGAACCAAATCAATCTTTAAATGCGGACGCAGCGCTCGCAGTTTGGGATCGGATTCAATCAGTTGATCGAGATCGCCGCGAAGTTTGCTCAAGCGGCTCTGTTCCATACGTTTTCTCAGGTCATCAATATTCGGCTGCTTGTTCACCTCGCCCTGCTGCTGGGTGTAATCATCCCCGCCGCCTGGAATCGGGCTTTGGCTATTCGAAATACGATTTCCCCCGGTCACTGCGGTGGCCAGCGGTGTACGGAAATATTCGGCAATCTGGATCAATTCTTTAGGGCTGGAAATAGAAATGAGCCACATCACCAGAAAGAAGGCCATCATCGCGGTCATAAAATCGGCGTAGGCGATTTTCCACGAGCCATGCGCCCCACCACCGTGATTCTTATGTTTGCGTCGCTTTACAACGATAATGGGATGGGCCTGATTTTTCATGCGTCCTCGGTCGTCTGTTGCGCAGTTGGATTTCTCACCGCACGAACATGTTCTTCCAGTTCGATAAACGAAGGACGTTCGCTGGAGTACAGTGTCTTACGACCAAATTCAACGGCAATCGGCGGCGCGTAACCATTCAGATTGGAGAGCAGCGTTATCTTCACGCACTGCATCATTTTGGTTGTTTCAGCGCTTTTCTGGCGCAGAACGCTGGCAAGCGGAGAAATAAATCCATAGGCCAGCAAAATACCGAGGAATGTTCCCACCATCGCATGCGCAATCAACGCACCCAGCTCTGCTGCCGGGCGAT
The DNA here is from genome assembly GCF_030333015.1 of Citrobacter sp. Cpo012. Classification (NCBI taxonomy): domain Bacteria; kingdom Pseudomonadati; phylum Pseudomonadota; class Gammaproteobacteria; order Enterobacterales; family Enterobacteriaceae; genus Citrobacter; species Citrobacter sp. Cpo012. The sequence continues at coordinate 230,515 of NZ_JAOWGR010000030.1, forward strand.
CGGCAGAAGCCAGCGCATGCACAACACCCATAACGGCCGCGACGATCCCGAATGCCGGTAGTGAGTCGCCGACCATCGCCAGACTATTCGCCGGGACTTCAGCCTCACTCTCATGAGTCTCAATTTCTTCGTCCATCAGCGCTTCAATTTCAAACGTATTCATGTTGCCGCTGATGATCAGGCGCAGATAATCGACAATAAAATCAAGCATTACAGCATCCGCAAGAATGCGCGGATAGCTGGCGAAGATTTCACTTTCTTTTGGGTTTTCGATGTCGCGCTCAAGCGAGAACATGCCCTGTTGACGTGACTTGGCCATCAGGCGATACAAGAGCGCCAGCAGATCCATATACATCGCTTTGGTGTATTTCGAACGACGGAAAAGCAACGGGATCGCTTTCATCGTCCCTTTGATGGCTTTCCCGTTATTGCCGACGATGAATGCCCCAATACCCGCACCACCGATAATCACCAGCTCAGCCGGTTGATAGAGTGCCCCAAGGTGTCCGCCGGTCATCATGTAACCGCCGAAAACTGTACCAATAACAACCAGGTAACCTAATAAGATAAGCACGACATCATCCTTTCGCAATTGACTATGACAGGATGCGCAGTCGGGCAATTAACGTAAGGTCAGGACAAAAAAAAGCAGCGGTAATCGCTTACCGCTGCTGGAGTGTTCATCCACACCATATCAGTTAAACAGCCTGTTCGATCTGTTCATCCAGCAGTTGTGGAATAATATCGGCAGCATTCTGGGAAAGTTTACGTCTTTTTACGGCCCGTGATGGCGGTTGGCATAAACTACAGGCAAAGCTGCCTGCGGGTTGGTGTGCGTGGGTGATAAAATTCCCACCGCAGCAATTGCATTGGGACAACTCCAGCAATCCGCTGTCGACAAATCGCACCAGCGTCCACGCGCGGGTTAACGCCAACAATGGCCCTTCTTCAGGCTGCGGACACTGCTCAAGATATAACCGATACGCCTTGATCACGGCATCCACGCCGCTACAGAGACCCGTTTTGAGCAGGAATTGCCATGCATTGCAAAACATCGACGCATGAATATTTTGTTCCCACGTCATAAACCAGTCGGTGGAAAACGGGAGCATCCCTTTTGGCGGAGGACTACCGCGTAATTCTTTGTACAGCTTGATTAATCGACCACGGCTTAATTGCGTTTCGCTTTCCAGCATTTGCAAACGGGCGCCCAATGTGATTAATTCCATTGCTAACTGGATATCACGCGCTTCCTGAACAATGCTTTTTTCGCTCATCATCAAGCCCTTTTCTTACGTGCTGCATCATCGATGTCGCTTAACAGGCGTGTTGAAAGCATGATACCAGTATGAATTTGCTGAAGATCGTCAACGCGGGAGTCTTGCGTCAGGCGAGTAACAGTCTGGTGATCGTCGAAACGGAAATGACATACCAGTTGGTTTGTTTCGGCCAGTTTGACCATTTGAGGAAGTGTTAATGTTGCCAACGTGTCCGCCATTTCCTCGCTGATACCAAGGCGAAACATCGCAGATGCTTTGTCCTGAACGATCAAACGCTGTGCAAGCAATAAATATGACAAATTGATGTCATAGATGTGTTTCAGCAACTCGGATGTATGCATTATTTGCATCCATAATAACCAACATTGTTTTCATGCGGTAAAACCGCACCCCGTGATGTCGCCGGGAAGGCCCGGTAAAAAAAAGCAAAAGGTCAAATACATAGCAGCGTGACGACACTTACGCGTTGTCTAAACATTCCCTTTTAAGAAGGCAGCGTCCCTTACAAGCTCACATCAATTCTTACAAATGTCTAAGATTTTTCCTAATTCGACGCAACTCTACCCGCCGTCAGTTACACATACAACGGAGGTATGCTGCGAATTTAAAGAATATGTGATCAAGATCACATAAACCAGCCAAACACTTAACATAAATCCATCAGCGTAGCTTTTACTTTGCTTATTTTTTAATCCGCCATCATCTATTTCAATTCCTGATGTACGAATATTCTTGCAATAAAAGCGAATAGTATTTTGTTCACATCCGTTAATATCACGCCGTGAAATAGCGAGCTGGATCACATATTTAACTCAAAAAACTTTTTTAATTAAATTCTTTAGAAACAATAAGTTAAATATTTAGAGTGATTAATTAATACCGCGATGTGACGACCTTGCAAATGTTAATATATGTTTAATTTTTATTAACACATTGTTTTCATTAGCGGTGGGTTTCACTTAAGTAACCTGAACATATCTGCAACTAATATGAATCGATTATTCTATTTATAAGAATAATTAATGAATAATCATGATGACATTCACACTATCGAGGCGGGAAACGTTGCAGTATGGGGTAAGCTGAGTAAAGCTGAAAAGCCATCTCATAATTCTTGAAAAAAAGGAGCGGGTTATGAGCTATTCGCACATTCTTGTTGCTGTTGCCGCCACCCCTGAAAGTCAGCAGTTGTTAGACAAGGCGGTTTCTATCGCTCGCCCTGTCAACGCCCGAATTAGCCTGATTACACTGGTCTCAGACCCCGAACTGTATAACCAGTTTGCTGCCCCCATGCTGGAAGACCTGCGTGAAGTGATGCAAGAAGAGACTCAGGATTTTATCGACAAACTTAGCAAAGAAGCAGAATACCCCATTGAACATACCTTTATTACCTATGGGGCTCTGAATGAACATATCCTGGATGTATGCCGCAAACACGCCGTTGATCTGGTCATTTACGGCAACCATAACCACAGTTTTTTTTCTCGCGCATCCTGTTCAGCGAAAAGCGTGATTCATACCAGCCAGGTGGACGTTCTTCTGGTTCCGCTAGCTGGAGATTAATCCACAGTGCCACGACTTCATGCGAGTTTAGAACAGGAAGAGATATTGTCTGGCAGTTGGCATTGACTCCGACGCGGCGTGACCGTTTTAAGATCGCAAATGAACGTCGCCTGCCAGTTGTCGATATCGTTTTTAACGATAGTCTCAAGCATTTCAGCGTGGCGCGAGATACGTTCGGTAAGTGGCATCGTCAGCGCCTGGTTTAATGCGCCTGCCACTTCATCCCGGTCATAAGGATTAACAATAAGCGCGGAGGTTAGCTCGTTCGCCGCCCCGGCAAATTGCGATAAAACCAGCACGCCAGGGTTAGCAGGATCCTGTGCGGCCACAAACTCTTTCGCCACCAGGTTCATACCATCGCGCAACGGGGTCACCAACCCTACATCAGAGTAGCGGAAGATCTTCATCAGCAATTTACGATCAAAATACTGGTTCAGATAGTAAAGCGGCGTCCAGCCCAGTTGCCCATATTTGCCGTTGATTCGCCCAGCCTCTGTTTCCAGTTGGTGGCGAATATCCTGATAGGCCTGCACCTCTTCACGCGAGGTCGGTGCTATCTGCGTATAGCGAATTTTACCGTGGTGCTGCGGATAATGTTCCAGTAAGGCCTCATAGGCCTGAAAGCGCTCCGGCAAGCCTTTGGAGTAATCCAGACGCTCCACGGAGAAAATATTCTGCACATTTTTAAGCTCCGCTTTTAGCTGTGCCAATTTTGGTGGCAGCGGACCGGACGCCTGTCGAGCAATCTCATCCGGTTCAATACCGATGGGATAAACCTGAGTGCGAAACGCTTTTCCCCATGCCAGGTGCTGCTTATCTTTATGCGTGGACACCCGAGTCTGGGCTGCGAGACAGTCCAGAAAAGCCTGACGATCGTTTTCGGTCTGGAAACCAAGCAAATCAAAATCACACATTTGCTCAAGCAGCGCCAGATGTGGAGGGAGCGCATTAAAAATTTCCGGCGTCGGAAAAGGAATATGCAGGAAAAAACCGATGCGATTGCGCACGCCGCGCTTACGCAGCTCGCAGGCAAACGGCAACAGATGGTAATCATGAACCCAAATAATGTCGTCATCGCCAAGCAACGGCAGAAGTTTATCTACCAGTAAGGCATTAACCCGTTGGTAACCTTCCCAGGCAGAGCGCTGAAACTGAACTAAATCCAATCGATAGTGAAACGCGGGCCATAAAACCGCATTTGAAAACTGGCAGTAATACTCTTCGTAATCTTGCTCACTCAAATTAAACGAGGCCCAGGTGATATTGCCACGGGTGACCTTTTTTAAAGGTTTATCCTCATTACCTGTATCACCACTCCAGCCAAACCATAAACCACCAGCAGCTTTTAACGCGCCCAGTACACCGACCGCGAGCCCACCCGCGCTCCCTTTGTCATCTGGTGAGGCGATACGATTAGATACTACGACTAAACGACTCATAGCCACCTCTTCTGTTATTCGTTGCTTTCGGTTCTTGCTGCGAAGAGTTATTTTTCTCCAGCCAGTGCCAGACATCCCTGACACCATCCAGACGCCATGTTGCCTGCGTCGGCCCGCTCCCTACCTTTACAGAAATACCGCCAGCGCGGTTAACTACAGCAAACCCTGTTTCATCTGTCAGATCATCACCGAAAAACACAGGGATCCGGCCAGCAAAAGGCGCTTCCTGCATAAATGCAGCTATCGCGTCGCCTTTATTACTGCCCTTAGGCTTTATTTCCACGACACATTTTCCGTGCTGCAGAGCAAGCTGCGGCCATCTGCGCGTGATGCGTTCAGCCAGCGTAACCAGCGCCGCTTCGTGTTCGGGTGCCTGGCGATAATGCAACGCGAAGGCCATGCCTTTGGTTTCAAGTGTTGTCCCCGGTAACGTCACCAACGCTGCGTGTAATAACGCCCCGGCTTCACGTTCGATAACTTCAGGCAGGTTTACTATGTGCGTTTGACCATTGATGTCACGGCGTTCTGCCCCATGCACTCCGGCAAGCGGAAAACGAAACGGAGTAGTGAGTGCGTCAAGCTCAACCATTGAGCGCCCTGAAATCAATGCCAGCGCATCCGCATTCTGCGTCGCTAACCGATGTAGACATTGCAGGATTGTCTTCGGGACAACGACCTGGTCGGGAAAAGGTTTAATCTCAGCAAGTGTCCCATCGAGATCAAAAAAGTATGCACAGTTTGCAGATTGTTCAGGGGGTAAAGTCAGTGATGCTGTCACCCGGTTATCCTCCTCATCATGGTCAGAACGCCACGCGGATCGCGGCATATAGATGATGTATGACGGATATAAGTATAGACAGTGTGACCATGCTCGCCATTTGAAAAAACAATCGCCAGCCGGGTAGCGGCTGGCGACGGGCAGAAGCTAGACTAAAAAGTTGGGGTTTAAATCATCAAACGGTACGCTTCGCTTTTTGCTTGTAACGGTCGAAGATCACCGCCGCCAGCAGGATGAGGCCACGTACCACATACTGCGCGAACGGAGAGATATTCAGCAGGTTCATCGCATTCTCAACCGTCCCCAGGATCAACACCCCGGCCACCACATATGAGATTTTTCCGATGCCGCCTTTAAGCGAAACGCCCCCTAACACGCAGGCTGAAATCACGATCAACTCATAACCGATTGAGGTCATTGGCTGGCCGCTGGTCATACGCGATGCGAGGATAATCCCGGCAATGGCGGATACCAGACCGGAAAGAATAAAGATAATAATCTTGGTACGAACAACCGGAACCCCAGCCAGGCGCGCCGCCTCTTCATTGCCCCCAATGGCCAGCGTATTACGCCCAAACGTGGTTTTGTTCAGCAGTAAGCCAAAGACAATGAAACAAACGACCGTGATCCAAATAGGCGCCGGCAGACCAAACCAGTTAGCATAGCCGAGTGTGAAGAAACGCTCGTCTTCAATCCCGACTGCCTTACCGTCGGAGATAATATAGGCCAGACCACGTACAATCTGCATTGTCGCAAGAGTAGTGATCAGGGCGTTAATTTTTAACCGCGCAATCACGAACCCATTGACCAGGCCACACAGAATACCGAGCAGCAGTCCGGCAGCCACACCAATCCACAGACTTTCGGTCATGTTAATGACTACGGCAGTGGTAACACCAGCACAGGCAATCACAGATGCGACAGACAGGTCGAAATCACCGGATGCCAGGCAAAACAGCATCCCGCAGGCAACCATACCCGACATCGATACCGCCAGCCCTAACCCCTTCATGTTGATGAAAGTCGCAAAGTTTGGCACAAAGAGGGAACAAACCAGGAACAGCACGGCGAACACCACCAGCATGCCGTATTGATCCCAAATGCGGCCCAGATTTAGCGCCGACTTCGCTGCGCCAGAACCCGATGTAGAAACGGAAGACATCATACTCTCCTTATTCAGGCTACAGCCTGGCTGACTTTAGGCATAGCAAGGCTCAACGCCTGGCGCTCATCCGCCTGTTCATGAAGTAACTCACCGGCAATTTCACCTTCTCTCATCACCACAATACGGTCGGCAACACCGAGTACTTCTGGCAGGTCACTGGAAGCAAACAATACGGCCACACCGCGCGCTGCGAGGGCATAAATCACGTTGTAAATTTCATGTTTGGCGCCCACATCAATGCCGCGTGTAGGCTCATCCAACAAAATCACTTTCATCTCTTCCGATAACCAACGACCGAGAATAGCCTTCTGTTGATTACCGCCGGAGAGGTTCATGATCAGTTGCTCTGCACCCGGCGTTTTGATGTTGAGTGAACGAATATGGTGATCGGCATTGGTCTCTTCCCAGCCGTTGTTGATCACGCATCCCCCCAGAACATGCTTACGCCGTGCACTAATGTTGATGTTGTTGCGCACTGAATGGACCGGAATGATCCCTTCAGCTTTGCGATCCTCCGGGCACAGCATCATCCCCGCTTCAATGGCATGGCTTGGTTTACGGATATCGATAGGCTGTTCATCAATAAATACCTGGCCCGCAGTGATACGCGTACCGCCGAACAGCCCTTTCATTAATTCGCTACGTCCGGCCCCCACCAGGCCAAACAACCCGACAATTTCACCGCTTCGCACGGATAAGCTGATTGGCGTACGCACGCCTGGAGCTTTGACTTCATGCAGCCGCAGACGCTCTGTGCCATACGGTCTGGATTTCCAGCCATAGATATCCCCGAGGTCGCGCCCGACCATCGCCTGCACCAGCGCATCGTGATCGACCTGCTGCATGTCCGTGAACGTTTTGACGTAATGACCATCTTTAAACACGGTGATGGCATCGCTGAGAGCAAAAATCTCCTCCATACGGTGTGAAACGTACAGAATGATGCGTCCTTCGTTGCGCAGCTCACGGATGACGCGAAACAGATTCTCAATCTCGCGAGCCGACAGGGAGCTGGTTGGTTCATCAAAGGCGATAATTTTGGCGTTTCGCGCCAGCGCTTTTGCAATCTCCACCATCTGCCACTGGCCAATGGAGAGGTATTTCAGTGGGGTATCGGGATCGATATCCATCCCCAGATGCTTCAGCTGGATTCCTGCTTCATAGTTCAGCAGCGAGCGGTTCACAATCCCGCCTTTGTGCGGTAACTGCCCTAAGTAAATATTCTCGGCAACGGTCATTTCCGGGACGAGATGCAGTTCCTGATAAATAATGGCGACACCGGCGTTGAGTGCGGCAGTGGTATCCGCGAACGAAACTTCCTGTCCGCGGATCGTCAGAGATCCCGTTGTTGGCGCATAGTTACCGCTGAGAATTTTTAAGAGTGTTGATTTCCCGGCGCCATTTTCGCCCATCAGCGCATGCACCTGTCCGGCATAGCAGTCGAAACTGATATCCGTCAGCGCCTTAACGCCCGGGAACGTTTTGCCAATGCCGCGAAATGAGAGATACGGGGTAGACTGTTGCATAACGTCTCCGTGAGTCAGGATTTTACCGGCCAGGAAAACCGCCGGACGTAGGCCCGGTAAGCACAGCGCCACCGGGCATTGCGCCGGAAGGCGGCTTCGCCTAATCCGGCCTACAACATCGCAGCACTTCTGTTACTTACCGCCTAAGCCTTTCTTCGCCAGCTCTTCTTTGAAGTTATCGCGGGTAATCAGCACCACATCTGTCACTTCAGTGAATGCCGGTGGCTCTGCACCTTTCGTTACCCAGTTGTAGAGCATTTCACTGGATTTGTAGCCGTGCACGTCCGGGCTTGGCAGCAGTGAACCGTAGAACCCGGTCGCTTCGCCTTTGGACAGTTCGCTCACCGCGTCAACACCGTTGATTCCGATACCAATCACGTTTGGTGCTTTGAAGCCCTGCCCCTCGGTCGCACGTACGCCACCCAGCACGGTGTTGTCGTTCATGCCGACAATCAGCCAGTTTTTGACTTCAGGATGCTGAACCAGCATGGAGTTGGCGGCGTCAAATGCGCCGGGGATGTCATTCGATTTTGTTGGGACCTGGTAAATCTGTTTTTCCGGGAAGCCTGCGGCTTTAAGCGCTTCCATTGAACCAGAAGTACGACGACGTGCGGTATCCAGTTCGTTGGCGGTAATGGCCATTACGGCGGTGGATTTCACATCCCAACCGCGTTTTTGCATCTCTTTGTACAGCTCCTGGCCCTGGCGTTCACCAATTTTGGTTGCCGCCATCATCACCAGCGGCACGGTATCCATCGGCTTACCTTTGGCGTTGGCAAACTGGTCGTCGACGGCAATGACTTTCATATCGTAGCCACGTGCCTTAGCCATAATGGCTGGCCCCAGTTTTGGATCTGGCGTACAAATCACAAACCCTTTTGCTCCACTTGCAGCCAGGCTGTCGATGGCGTTAAGGGTTTTCTCACCATCCGGAACGGCAATTTTAATCACCTCAAAACCAAGGTCTTTACCGGCTTTATCGGCAAATTTCCATTCAGTCTGGAACCACGGTTCTTCCGGCTGTTTGACCAGGAAACCGAGCTTCATGGATTCAGCGATAGCGGATTGTGACATAATGGCCGCCAGACCGATGGCAGCCAGCGCTTTAGTGAATTTGTGCATGGTTAACTCCAGCTTTAACGTTCTTTTATGTAGGGTAAAATCAGACGATTTTTTGTAATTCGGACGTAAAACAAGGCATTACCTTTTATTGATAAGATCAATGCCAGTGCTGAGAGTATTTTTAGCGGGAAATTGATTCTCCATAAGAGAGCGGCATCACACCACAGAATTACAGTAATTGCGTACATAAATTCAGCGGGAAATGACATAAAAAAACGCGGTTTTGTCGACGGGAAAAAAGAGGGGTAGCAGATTAGTCCATAACATCAGCCAACGAATCCTTGTTCCCGAATACCGAAGCATTCGGGAGCACAATGATTACCATCTGTAATAAATGTGGTCAGCGTGATCGCGAACCGGAATGTCATCTCCCAATAGACGCGCTGAAAGCGTCAATGCAAAATCGAAAATATGCCCTAATCCTTTGCCGCTAATAAGGTTGCCATCTTCAACAACCGGCGCATCAATATATTCCCCATCCGCGACGTTTTGCCACAGATCTCCCGAACACACATAGCGACGCCCCTTCAGCAGGCCGTTGCCGCCCAGCACGCGCGCCGCCGCAGAACACACCGGGCAAATGAGTTTTCCAGCCTCGTCATGGCGAGCGATAAACTGGATGACAGCCTCACTGGCGGCAAGGTTAACGCTGCCCTGCGGCCCGCCGGGTAACACAACGGCATCATAAAGATCCGTCTGACGCGCAGCCAGCGTGCTGTCCGTCACCATCGGCACGTCATGGTAGCTCACCACCGCACGGGACTCGGCGCAGGCCAGTGTTTCAACTTCGATCTGCAGGCGACGCAGAATATCAATGGTAACAATGGCTTCCGCCTCTTCAAAACCAGGTGCCAGTAGCACGGCAACCTTTTTCATACACACTCCTCGATTTTTCCAAATACACCAAACAATAAATGTCGAATCATTCAGGCGCTTAACTTTATTAATTTCCACAAAACTGATCTGGCGCAAAAAAAATTAGCCAGCAGATAGCGTTCACCGACGCGGGTCAATGGTGAAATTTCTTCATCCGAAGACCAGATAATCATCTGGCGACAGACAATACCTGATTGTGAAATTCCATTTCGTGATATGAAACATCATTTCATTATCAATATTTCACTTTAATGCTATAAATATCAATCTGTTATATTCACAGCATTTATATACACAAGCGGAAAAATCACTAATATTGCTATGACAATATGTAAAAAATCATAAATACGCAGATTTAAGGATTTTCTTATGTCGGGACTGGAGTTATGCTGAATCTCGATCGGGAGCGAATATAATTCGTGATCACTAAAGGACCGGCGGAACGGATTTATTCTGCTAACAGTTTTAATTGTACGTAGAGGTGACGTGTAGCGGCAGCCCGTTGCACTGACGTTAGTAACGTACATCCCCCTTTCTGGAAATAAGGATATTGATATGGCTGCAGTTGGAATTGTTCATAAACTCAACACACAAATGAACCTCGAGTTCTACGCATCGAATCTTTACCTGCATCTCAGTGAATGGTGCTACGAACACAGCCTGACTGGCACCGCAACCTTTCTACGCACCCAGGCGCAAGGTAACGTGACTCAAATGATGCGTATGTTTAATTTTATGAAAAGTGCCGGGGCTAACCCTATCGTCAAGGCTATCGATGTTCCAGGTGATGAACTAACTTCCCTTGAAGAACTGTTTCAGAAAACGCTGGATGAATACCAACAGCGTTACAGCAAGCTATCACGCTTAACCAATGAAGCAGAAGCCTTGAATGATGCAACAACCATTGATTTTCTTCACGATCTGGAAAAAGAGCAGCAGCAGGATGGCGTGCTGTTACAGACGATTCTTGATGAAGTCCGCAGCGCTAAACGTGCGGGACTGTGCATGGCGCAAACCGATAAGCACCTGCTGAACGTCGTGAACTATCAACATCACTAATCTTCAATTTTCATCGTGTTAATGCCGGATAACGATGCGACGCACCTTATCCGGCTGGTGCTTAATTTTCTCTACGCCCACGCCTCTCATTCTGCGAGGCGCAAAAAAACCTTTCTAAAACCTGAAACAACGGTTTATTTTAGTGAGATTCATTCTGCGGCGTGAATTTCAACTCGATCAAGGCAACCGCTTTTTGTATTGCGCGCATAGTGACCGGATCGGCACCTGCAGGATGGCTGGAAAAGTCGATGCTTTTCAGCTGGCTGGACATTTTCTCCCGAACTTCAACTGGGGCAATAACATCAAGAACATCCAGAATCTGCTTGATAACCAGCTGACAGGCAACAACGTCCGAGAGCAGTTCCTGATCGGCATTCAGTGTTTGGGACATAGTGAGCTCCTTATAGAAAGGTCGTCATAGTACCCATTCAACGAACGAAACGATAGCCGCGCATACCTTCCGAATGCGCTGAAAATAAAAATAGTTCCAGTCAGTTTCTTTTGAGATGGCAAGCACAACATGAGTGAACATTTAGCGGTTGAGAACAAACGCGGTCTATCCCCGGCTGCATTACTTGTTGCCGGGGCTTTCTTTATGGAGTTTATTGACGGCACGGTGATTGCCACCGCACTGCCCGACATGGCGAAAAGTTTTGGCGTGCAGGCAGTTGACCTGAACATAGGTATCAGCGCCTATCTGATCACCCTCGCGGTACTGATCCCCGCCAGCGGCTGGATTGCGGATCGCTTCGGCGCCAGAAAGGTGTTTACCCTTGCACTGGCGATATTTACTCTCGCCTCGGTTTTATGCGGTTTGTCCGAAAGCCTTGAGAGCTTTGTCGCCATGCGAATCTTACAGGGTGTAGGTGGTGCGCTAATGGTTCCGGTTGGCCGACTCGCGGTATTACGAACCACGCCTAAACATCAGTTGATCACCGCTATTGCGACCCTGACCTGGCCCGCTTTAGTCGCGCCCATCATTGGCCCTCCCCTTGGCGGATTCATTACCAGCTATGCCAACTGGCGCTGGATCTTCTTCATTAATGTACCGCTCGGAATACTGGCGATTGCGCTGGCGCTACGTTTTATCCCGGATATTCATGACGACGAGCGCCGCCCATTTGATATAACAGGATTTATCGCAACCTCTGTTGCGATGGTGAGCCTGGTGTATGCCATGGAGTTACTGGGAACCCAACAGCCTCAGGGCTGGCTGACCGCCGGACTTTTGGTGCTAGGAACATTGACCTTTCTGTTTGCCCTGCATCATTTTCGTCGCACCGCCTGGCCAATGATTCGCCTTGATGCCATGAACGTCCCTACTTTTCGCGTCACCATGTATGGCGGATCGCTGTTTCGTGCCTCTATCAGCGCCGTGCCGTTTCTGCTGCCGTTAATGTTTCAGGTAGGTTTTGGCATGAACGCTTTTCACGCGGGTTCACTGGTGCTGGCGGTATTTGTCGGCAATCTGACGATTAAACCTGCCACCACCCCGTTGATACGCTGGCTGGGCTTTAAGAAGCTGCTGTTGATTAACGGTGCACTTAATGTTCTGGCGTTGCTGGCCTGTGCATTAATTACGCCGCAGACCCCCGTGTGGGTTATTTTGCTGGTGTTGTATCTGGGCGGTGTGTTCCGCTCAATTCAGTTTACCGGCGTCAGCACGCTTGCCTTCGCGGACGTCCCCGCGGCACAAATGAGCTACGCTAATACGCTGTTCAGTACGGCGACACAATTAGCAGTGGGATTGGGCATTTCTTTAGCCGCTATTGGCATCCGCATTGGCGATGTGGTCAGTGAAAAGCTGGCATTGGGCAATATTCCGGGGATCAGTTTCCGGCTGGCCTTTGTCGCTATTGCCATTATTTGTCTGGTAGGTATGGTGGATACGCTACGGCTCACCCGTGATGCAGGAAGCGCAGTATCGAACAGGAACAGGTAGCCCGGAGGGTGAACGCCGCCGGGCCAACAGGATTTAGCCAATCACCTCGCGTACAAACGCTTCGATTGCTTTGTCCTGGCAGTTTTCAAAGAAGCACTGCTGGAAGCGCGGGCCTGATACAGCGGTTTTCACCAGTTCAGGATCGATCGCGCGCAGCGTGTCCAGATAATTTTCTTTTACCACAGCCGCTTTCACCTGATTCAGAATACCGGCGTTACGCACCTGCGGCTCTTTACGCTCCGGTGGGTAGCCTTCACCGTTACGCCCGGTGAACGCTTTTTCAAACATATAGCGCACATTCAGCTCTGCACCCCAGCCAAAACCTTTGGCGAATGCCAGAGAAAGCGCGTTGCCGTTGTTAATTTGAGAGAACAAGAACGCATCTGCAGGATCAAGGCAATAACCACACACCACACCCGGATGGATATTCAGTGACATCATTGCCCCCTGGCCCGTACCGCAACCTGTAACAACAAAGTCTACAGCTTTGGAATTAAGCAGGATGCTGGCCATAATGCCTAAATGGATGTAGGTCAGATGATGATCATTTTCGTCGCTCATCCCAACGTTATAGACCGGAAAACCTTTCTCATCCGCAACGGCTTTAAGCTCATTATGGATGATGGCGTTTTTGCTTGCCTGGCTGTTTTCCATCATCAATGCAATTTTCATTCTGTACTCTCCTGAATGCGCTGCGGTAGCCCGCTGAAAGTCATAACACTCAGCCACATTACTATTTTGCAATCACACTTTCAAATTTAATGAAATTTAGTTTTAAAAAACAAAGTTGCGCTCACATTCCTGTCTGAACAGTTCAGAATTACCTCAAACAAATGACCTCGTTGTGATTAATCGCAGGTGATCTTCGGGCTATTCAAGCCATTGATGAGGGTCTCTGTATGCCATGATAGTGTATCTTCGAACTTTCAGAGCGATCTCATGAAGACCTTTATCCTAGCGCTTTTGCCGCTCATGCTGACAGGATGCACAATTACAAAACAGGCACAGGTCAGCGAAGCCAGCGCCATCACTGGTGTGGTTCGCCTGACTTATAATCAGGCCATGTTACAAACAGCACGTACCGATGACTACGTTACCCAGGGGACAGCCACCAAAGAGTGTCAGCGCCTGGGCTATGCCAGCGCAGAAGCGTTTGGCCAGCCGGTGTCAACCTGTAGCGTGTATGCAGGCTCTCTGTGCTTAAATACCAAAATTACACTCGCCTGGCAGTGTCATGGTGTCGCGGTGCCCCAATCACCTTCTTTCAATTATTAATATTTCCGACCAGCTCATTTTTGCTGGTCTTTTACCACTTTATTATTTATACCCTCCGTTTAATATCGTTAATGCGTTTTATTCCCATTCGCATTTTTAATAAATAAATTTATTATTTTACCTTTTGCAAATAATTAAATAACAAATTATAGTGGCGCCACGTCAATATATAATAACGTTTGTGGAGCAGAACCATGCTGAAAACAGAAATGATCGACCAACTGAATGAGCAAATGAATCTTGAATTATATTCATCTCTGCTCTACCAACAGATGAGCGCGTGGTGCAGCTATCACAGCTTCGAAGGTGCTGCCGCGTTTTTGCGCCGTCACGCCCAGGAAGAGATGACGCACATGCAGCGTCTGTTCGACTACCTGACCGATACCGGCAGCTTGCCGCGTATTAATACCGTTTCTTCACCCTTTGCTGAATATGCTTCTCTGGATGAACTGTTCCGTGTTACTTACGAACACGAGCAGCTAATCACCCAGAAAATTAATGAGCTGGCACACGCGGCAATGACCCACCAGGATTATCCAACCTTTAATTTCCTGCAATGGTATGTTGCCGAGCAGCATGAAGAAGAGAAATTATTTAAATCTGTTATTGATAAGCTGTCGCTGGCAGGAAAAAGCGGCGAAGGTCTTTATTTCATCGACAAAGAACTGGCTACGCTTGATACACAGAATTAATATTTTAGGGTAATGAAGGCAACCCGCCATCATTACCCCTTGAAATCAGTGACGGCAGATCTTGCTTTCGTGCGTAGAGAAGCCGTCTTCTTTTGCAATAAACTTTCCCTTCGCCGCTAAAAACGCCACCAACTCGCCTGCCGTCATATCCGCCGCAGAACAAGTGTGAAAACGCGCCTGCTCGCCGAAACGTGCCGTAATCGCCGCTTCAAGGCTGGCATTTGAATACTGCTCACCAGATTCAATCATCATGTTAAGCACTTCGTGACCGTGAATAGATTCCATATTACCTCCTTAATAAAGTCCGTAGCCTAATGTGAACCGCACATCGTCGCTTTGCGCTAACGCAGGTTTATCAGCAGATAAATGTCATTTGTTATACATCTTAATGGTCAAAACATCGTAAACATTAATGTACAGTCATTGTAACGGTGATTTGACGAAAATAGTGTTTTGCCTTAATCTGCGCCGCAGATATAACCATTGATTATCTCTGGGACAGAGGAAAGCGTGAAAAACAGAACCCTGGGTAGTATTTTTATCGTGGCGGGAACCACGATTGGTGCCGGTATGTTGGCAATGCCGCTGGCTGCGGCAGGCGTGGGGTTTAGCGTCACGCTGGTATTGTTAGTCAGTCTTTGGGCGTTGATGTGCTACACCGCTCTGTTGCTGCTTGAAGTGTATCAACATGTCCCGGCAGACACCGGGCTGGGTACGCTGGCAAAACGTTATCTTGGTCGTTACGGACAATGGGTAACGGGCTTTAGCATGATGTTTTTAATGTATGCCCTGACGGCGGCGTACATCAGTGGTGCAGGTGAACTGCTGGCCTCCAGCATCAGCGACTGGACCGGAACAAATATTTCCCCGACAACAGGCGTACTGCTGTTCACCTTTGTTGCCGGTGGCGTGGTTTGTGTTGGGACCTCGCTGGTCGATCTGTTCAACCGTCTGCTATTCAGTGCCAAGATAATCTTCCTGGTGGTGATGCTGGCTCTGTTAATGCCGCATATTCATAAAGTGAACCTGCTTACGCTGCCGCTGCAACAGGGGTTGGCGCTCTCCGCAATCCCGGTCATCTTCACCTCGTTCGGTTTTCACGGCAGTGTTCCCAGTATCGTCAGCTATATGAACGGTAACATCCGTAAACTGCGTTGGGTGTTTATTACGGGTAGCGCTATTCCTCTGGTCGCCTATATCTTCTGGCAACTGGCGACGCTTGGTAGCATTAACTCGACAACATTCATGGGGCTTTTAGCCAATCACGCAGGCTTAAACGGCTTATTGCAGGCATTGCGTGAAGTCGTGGCTTCGCCGCACGTCGAACTGGCGGTGCATCTGTTTGCTAACCTCGCACTGGCAACCTCTTTCCTCGGCGTTGCATTGGGATTATTTGACTACCTGGCCGACCTCTTCCAGCGCCGCAATACCGTAGCGGGAAGAATGCAAACCGGCGCGGTGACCTTCCTGCCACCGCTGGCATTCGCGCTGTTCTATCCGCGTGGTTTTGTCATGGCATTAGGATATGCGGGCGTTGCCCTGGCGGTGCTGGCGCTGCTCATTCCCTCGATGCTGGCCTGGCAGAGCAGAAAACATAATCCGCAGGCCAACTACCGCGTAGCAGGCGGTGCTCCGGCGCTGGCGCTGGTATTTTTGTGCGGCATTGTGGTGATAGCAGTACAGTTTTCTATTGCAGCAGGATTACTACCAGAAGTGGGTTAAAACAAAGGGGCTTTCGCCCCTTTCTGTTAATGCAAACAGCACTGCTTATATTTCTTGCCGCTGCCACACGGACAAGGGTCATTGCGCCCTACTTTGGCATCCACTTTCACCGGTACTTTGACCGGCGTTTCCTGAGGATGCGCCATCCAGTAAGCATGCAGGTCCAGCGCAGCCAGGCGGATGGCATCCACGCTCTCTTCAAACGCTTCCGGCGTTAGTTTCTCAACCACCGCAAAGTTCTCTTCCGTACCGTGCAGCGCAATAGCTTCAAGTGCTGGTTTTAACGTGTCCGGTAACGCGGACCAGTCTGACAGTGCGACACCGCGCATATAACCAAAGCACCACTCTTCAACGATGGTCAGTTCATGCTCGTCAATTTCACGCAAACCAAACAGCGGCTCAAACTGCTCAGGATATTCATCCAGACGATCGGCCGTATCCGCCATATGTTGAAACGCCAGGTTCATGAAACGCGTCATTTCTTTTTCGGAGGACCAGCGAGGGACATACTGCGCGCCGCCCCAAATTGCGACCAGCCACTGCTCTGGTTCAATTTCATACGGTGAACTCAACACCGCCGTCAGCAAACCATCCAGTTCTGACACATCCAGAATAGCCTTGTCTGTATTGTACTTAGTCAGTACATCATCCAGCCATTCCAGTTCGCTCTCGTTTAATGGTCCCGTTTTCATAACGCTTTTCCTTAGTCAAAAAATCTTGCCTGTGATCATCCTACATGGCTGGAGGGATAACAGATACAAATGGGCATATGCGGCATACAGCTGCCGCCTGTTCAGGTTAACAGGAAACGAGGGGAATTCCGGAAGTTAACGCACAAAAGAGAACACTAAGCCGCCGGGCATCATACCGGGAAAAAACAATAAAACCACCCGCAGGTGGTTTACTGTTGTTCAATACGGTTGAGCGTTGCGGTATAGCCCGTTTTCGCCACCGCGTTAAGTAAAGTATCGGTTGGGAAACCTTCCGGTACAATCGCTTCTGCTTGTCGGGTTTTTAGGGAGGATTTGGCTTTAATCACACCGTCGGTTTCACGTAGCGCCTGATTGACCGAAATAACGCACAGCGAGCAGGTCATATTTTGTATATCCAGCACCACTTTTTGGTTAGCCGCCTGAGCCCACAGCGGCAGCAACAAGCATGCAACTAATGTGAAGATTTTCATTCAAATACCTCATAAAACCAGGCAACGAGCGTTGGATAAAATAGCACCGGAAAAATCAACGCCAGCGCGCACCAGTAGAGAATGCGCGCTTGCTTCAGCGTTAACCACCCGGAGCACCACAGTCGTTTGGAAAAATAGAGCCGCCAGAAAACGCGCAGTAATAAGCCCAATGACACCAGCATCAGGGGAATTCGCAAAAACTCAAACTGGGTGAAAACAGCAAAGCTCGCCGCCGAAATACCAAACAACAGATAGAGCAGCGGTCCAACGCAGCATAAGCCCGCGGTGACAGCAGCCGCAGCGGCCGTCAACAGGGTGAGTCCCGCCCCTTTAGCGTTGTTCTGTGGCGACATAGCTGTACGAGAACGCTTTAGGATCATAGAAATTGATCGGGTCACCATCGACTTCAGCGTAAGGATAGCCAAAGTTGTTCATGGCTCCCTGCTCCGTTGCTGGATACAGCTCGAAATCACGCCCGTAGTTAAATCCAACCCAGTTCATTTCCCAGTTACCAAACAGGTAAGTGTTTACCGCCTGGACATCGGCGTCCTGATGCGATTTTTTCTCTGCCAGACGCATTTTGGTCACATCAGCAGGATCGCACGGTAACCAGCCGTAACCGGCCAGATAGAATTCGGCGCGGCAATGTTGTCCGCCGCTCACATCGGCGACGCCTGCACTGTCTGCTTTGCCAAAAGCGCTTTTCGAGTAACGTTCGAGTTTATTGGCTTTGCCCAGACGGATGCCAAACAGTTCGCGTGCCGGAATACCGCTGGCCCGTGCCAGAGCAACAAAAACGGAGCTCATGTCGGTGCATTTTCCTTTGAGCTTACCGCTTTTTAAGATCTCCGCCACATCCCCCGTGCCGCAGCCGATAACGTCGTTATCGCGCTCCATATGGCTACTCACCCACTCGTAAATCAGGCGTGCTTTTTTCAGCGGATCCTGCTCATTACCGGTAATTTTACGTGCGGTTTCCAGAACCAGCCCATCAACTGGGGTATGTGTCGTCGGCAGCAGGTACGGTTTTACATCCAGCGGATAAATAATCTGCTCCGGCGCTTGCCAGGTTTTCAGCGCGTCCTGCTTCAGCGGCTCCCAGTCGGCGGTTTCAATGTCGATATCAACGTTAATCAACAGTTCGCCCTGCGAGTCAGGCCAGGTGGCGAACAGCGTTTTCGCGCCATAAGTATTATTAGTGGTAACGTACGCATGCTTGTAGTTTCCGCTAAAGGCAAGCGCCGTCATTTGTTGAAACGCGGTATCTACCGGAAGCGGGATCCACAGTTTTACCACGCCGCTCGATCCCTTAGGAGGGTTAAGTTTATACGTCTGGGATAACACAAAGCGCCGACGCGCGACTGGTGCAACGGATGGCTCAGCGGCGTGAACCGTCTGGCTAATAACCGCAGGACCGACTAAACCGGCGGCGGAAAGGAGAACGCTATTTTTGAGAAATTGTCGACGTTGCATTGCTGTCTGTCCATGTTGTAAGAGTTGGGCTACGGCTAAAAAGGCAAAAACCGTATGCGATCATCACAGCAGACAGACGCTGACATAAAAAGGTGAGCCGATGGAGGTTATTCATCAATAACAGACCTGTTAACTGTGAATGAAATAAGAAACTGCGCGACAGATAGTAAGCCATAGGCAGGCAAAAAGTACAGCCGTGAGAGCGAGTTCAGAATATATAAACATTCGTTGCCAGCTTACGGGCTAACCCTCTGGCCCCTTCGCGCATAACCATATCGTGATTCCAGCGAAAAACAGGTGCCGCCAGTGGGGCAAGATAATTCATCCAGCGGATCGTGGTACGCACATTCCAGTCATATCTGACGATAGTTTCTGCACCATTGGCAGAAAAAGACCACACTCCTCGCCCTTCAACCGCCCCGCTGGCTTGCCCCTCAAGCAGTGAGCAAGGCAGAATATTCAACACGTTGATGTCAAAGGTTAAGCGATAAGGAAGCGCTCCTTTCCAGGTATAACGATGTAGCGCCCCAATTCCCTGTATATCACCTTTTTTAATCTCAACAATGCGTTCCAGACTTTCCCACCATTCCGGCCACTGATCGGGATGAGAAAAAACATCCCATACTTCCTGAATTGAAGCCTCAACCCGCCAGACGGTGGAAAACTGATAGTTAGCCATAATACAGACTCCCTCAAGGCGAGAAGAAATTGGCGGGAAAATGGATGTTAATGACCATAGCATCCAGAAGCACGGTTTCTAATCGCTGCCCATCTGGCGCATAGCTGATCACTTTGGCAGGGAGTCCATGATAATTATCCAGCCAGATGTCATAACGATGTACTCCATCAACCGCCATTGTTCCTGGCCCAACCACAGATACGTGCATTGTCGCCCGTCCTGCAAGGTTTTCCTTACCAACAGTGGTTGTTGTCCCTTCGCGTTGCAGATGACGAATATTGCCCAACAACACGCCGATATCAGAGCGATCCACACGATGACCACGCTCATCCTGGATCAATGAATTAGTAGGTGACAGGTGCAAAATGGGCAACGAACCCACACCAAATGGCCATAACGTCACTTTATCGCTGACAGGATTAAAGATAAGCACCGCACCTGAATGCGGTTGGGTAAAATCCATCCGCACATACCCAGGCTTTTGAAAGCTATAGCGAATAATTTTGCTTTCATCGGATGGCGACGAGGAGCGCATCATAACCTGATAAGACATCAGGTTATTAAATGACTGTTGAGAAAACACGATGGGATCCGTAGCCCTGGCATTCTGCGAAAAGATATCCCCTTTTTCCACCGAATATGCTGCACCACTAAAGGTAAGCAATGCTGCGAACATGACTATCGGAAAAGATGAAATGTTCATAGCAGCCCCCTGAATCAGCACTGTCTGCAAACAGAAGTAATCACCTGTTGGCTGTTTTTATTATAGTTCTTAACTGCGCGGCACTACTCTTCCGGTCTTTTAAACACAGTATGGATAGCAGGTTTAGATTATTGGTTTTCTTTTCGGTTAAGATGACAACATAAAGCTATACTTTAATAGCCATGCTTTTTATAGGTATTAATCATGAAACTGCCATCGGTATTTTCATGCGCCGTTCTCATATTACTGCTGCTGGCGTCATCGTCTGCCACAGCCAGCGCGTTACAAAACCAGGCTGTTAGAGAGCAAGAGTTGAGCGAGGCACTTCGAGCTGGTAATGGCGTGATCATCATTGGCGGGACGGATGATTTCGCTTTCACGTTCAGGGCACGAAACCGAATCCACAGACAGCTGGCGATACAGGATGGCTTTGGCGATCCCATACTGATGAATGGTTTCCAGGACCACAACTATAATCCCGCCCGCGATGGGTTTATCAACAACCCTGCCCGAGGGGGCTTTATGTTTAACGCGCCGATTCGGCGATAGATTGATTAGCAATAGTGAGTATATAGAGGGCAGTTTACGTTTCTGGCAGGCTGCTTGACGCAAAGTATCTATGCTTGTAAAAAACAGGCACAAAAAAACCACCCGTAGGTGGTTTCACGACACTGCTTATTGCTTTGATTATTCTGTTCTTTCCCATGGTACCCGGAGTGGGACTTGAACCCACACAGCGCGAACGCCGAGGGATTTTAAATCCCTTGTGTCTACCGATTCCACCATCCGGGCTCGGGAAGAAATTGGAGGCGCGTTCCGGAGTCGAACCGGACTAGACGGATTTGCAATCCGCTACATAACCGCTTTGCTAACGCGCCGAAATCTTCTGGCTTTACAGCCGACATCCGCTATTGCCGATGTCTTAAATTTGGAGCGGGAAACGAGACTCGAACTCGCGACCCCGACCTTGGCAAGGTCGTGCTCTACCAACTGAGCTATTCCCGCATCACCAAGTAATTTTGTTAATCACTTGATTTTGTTATCGTCTGGCAATCAGTGCTGCCGTTCGATGCGTTGCATTCTACTTACCTGACGCAATGAGTCAACGATATTTTTCACCACTGACGATCGTTTGCTGAAATTTGCGTCGAAACGATCACTGATCAAGCAAATCTCCACGTGCAGCGCTCAAATACTGGAACATTGACCACAAAGTCAGTATCGCGGCGACGAAGAAAAGTGCGATCCCAGCATACTCTACCCAGATATTTGGACGCCACAGCAGCCAGGCCAGTGCAGCCATTTGCGAAGTGGTTTTCACTTTACCGATCCAGGATACGGCTACGCTGCTGCGTTTACCCAGTTCGGCCATCCATTCACGCAGTGCAGAGATGATAATTTCACGCGCAATCATTGTTGCGGCAGGAAGCGTCACCCACCAGCTGTGGTAATGCTCTGTCACCAGGACCATCGCGATTGCCACCAGCACTTTATCAGCGACCGGGTCGAGGAAGGCGCCAAAACGCGTGCTTTGGTTCCAGCGGCGTGCCAGAAAACCGTCAAACCAGTCAGTGACCGCTGCGATACAGAAGATCAGCGCACAAACAAAGGGAGCCCAGGTGAATGGCAGGTAAAAAGCCAATACAAAGAATGGGATCAGGATGACGCGAAACAGCGTGAGCAACGTAGGGATATTAAATTGCATATGACGGATAACTATCTGTTGTCAGTGAAATTACCCCTATGTTGCTACAGAGGGCCTAATGTTTCAACGAGTAGAAGATCTTTTCTGCCAGAGCTTGCGAAATACCCGGCACTTTTGCAATTTCTTCGATACTTGCGTTACGAAGACCTTGCAAACCTCCCATATATTTCAACAACATCTGGCGACGCTTTGGCCCGACACCTTCGATGGTCTCAAGCGTGCTGGTGCTTTTCACTTTCGCCCGCTTTTTACGATGCCCGCTAATCGCATGATCGTGAGATTCATCGCGGATATGCTGGATAACGTGCAATGCAGGCGAATCCGGCGGCAGACTGAAGCCCTCACCTTCCGGCTCAAAGAACAACGTTTCCAGACCGGCTTTACGATCGGCCCCTTTTGCCACCCCCAGCAAGAGTGGGTGCTGTTTGTCCCAGGGAACATCCAGCTCAGCAAAAACGGCTTTCGCCTGCCCTAACTGACCCTTACCGCCGTCGATCAATATGACGTCCGGAATCTTACTTTCTTCAATCGCCTTACCGTAACGCCGACGCAAGACCTGATTCATCGCCGCATAATCATCTCCCGGCGTAATGCCGGTAATGTTGTAACGGCGATATTCTGCGCGCAGCGGGCCATTGGCATCAAAGACCACGCAGGAAGCTACCGTCTGTTCACCCATCGTATGGCTGATGTCGAAGCATTCCATACGCTTCACCGCAGGTAACTTCAACACCGATGCCAGCGCCGTCAGACGTTGCGTAATCGTCGACTGCTGAGAAAGTTTCGTGGTGAGTGCCACTGCCGCGTTGGTCCGCGCCAGCTTGAGATAACGTGCGCGATCTCCTCGCGGTTTCGTCTGCACGTTAATCTTCCGTCCGGCCAGTTCAGACAGAGAGTCTGCCAGCAGGGTTTTATCGCTAAGATTAAAATCGAGCAGGATCTCCCCGGGTAAGGTACGCATCTGGCTCCCCTGCAGATAAAACTGCCCGACAAAGGTTTCGACGACCTCGCCGAGTTCCGTGCCACCGGGTACTTTCGGGAAATAGCTGCGGCTGCCCAGCACTTTACCCTGGCGAATAAACAGAACGTGCACACAGGCCATACCGGCGTCAAACGCCACGCCAATGACGTCCAGATCGTCTCCGGTATTAGAGACAAACTGTTTTTCTGTCACGCGGCGTACGGCCTGGATTTGGTCACGAATGCGCGCAGCCTCTTCAAATTCGAGATTTTGGCTGGCCTTTTCCATGCGGGCGATCAGCTGCGTTAATACCTGATCGTCTTTTCCGGACAGGAACAGAC
Source organism: Citrobacter sp. Cpo012 (assembly GCF_030333015.1). Classification (NCBI taxonomy): domain Bacteria; kingdom Pseudomonadati; phylum Pseudomonadota; class Gammaproteobacteria; order Enterobacterales; family Enterobacteriaceae; genus Citrobacter; species Citrobacter sp. Cpo012. Next base: position 253,999 of record NZ_JAOWGR010000030.1, read on the forward strand.
GAACATACTCGACCTGCTGAGCATACTCTTCCTCACTCACCAGACCCGCGACACACGGACCGAGACAGCGGCCAATCTGATATTGCAGACAAGGCCGAGAACGGTTGCGATAAACGCTGTTTTCGCACTGGCGGATAGGGAATATTTTCTGCAACAGCGCCAGCGTTTCACGCACCGCATAACCGTTAGGGAACGGTCCAAAGTACTCGCCTTTGGCATGCTTTGCCCCGCGATGCATCGCCAGGCGCGGGTGGGTATCGCCGCTAAGGAATATAAAAGGGTAGGATTTATCATCGCGCAGCAATACGTTATAGCGCGGCTGATACAGCTTGATGTAGTTGTGCTCAAGCAATAACGCTTCGGTTTCAGTGTGCGTTACCGTGACATCAATCTGCTGGATTTGCGCGACCAGCGCTTCGGTCTTGCGTGACGCAAGATTACTACGGAAGTAGCTGGAAAGCCTTTTTTTCAGGTCTTTCGCTTTCCCGACATAGATAACCGTCCCGGCGGTATCATACATACGATAGACGCCGGGCTGACTGGTCACGGTTTTCAGGAACGCTTTGGCATCAAACTCGGTCACTGGCTTGTTAATGTCTCCGCATTACACAGGCCATGGCGAATTGCCAGGTGAGTCAGCTCTACATCGCCGTGAATGTTTAATTTACTGAACATTCGATAGCGATAGCTGTTCACCGTTTTAGGACTAAGATTCAGCTGTTCTGAGATCTCATTGACCTTCTGACCTTTGGTGATCATCAGCATAATCTGCAACTCGCGTTCAGACAAACTGGCAAACGGGGTTTCCGTTTTCTCAGGCTCAATCTGGCTGAGCGCCATTTGCTGAGCGATATCGGAGGCAATATAACGCTGCCCGGAAAAAACCGAACGAATGGCACTCACTACTTCCTGGGGGGCGGCGCCTTTGCTGAGATACCCTGCGGCCCCTGCCTGCATAACTTTTGCAGGTAATGGGTTTTCGGTGTGTACCGTCAGCATGATCACTTTAATGTCTGCCGTGGAACGCGCAATTTTGCGGGTTGCTTCCAGACCGCCAATACCGGGCATATTCATATCCATCAGTACAACGTCAACGGAATTTGAGCGGCACCATTTTACCGCATCTTCACCGCAGCACGCTTCGCCGACAACTTTTATGCCTTTTATATCTTCCAGAATGCGTCGTATCCCTGCGCGCACCAGTTCGTGGTCATCAACAAGAAAAACGTTGATCAAAGGAATATCTCCAGAATAGGGATAACGCTACCGATAGTTAATCGGCCCTATGTTAACGGGTTTTATCTCAACTTTGAAATGTAAAAAACGTCCGACTTTCGATTTTGCTCTCGTTTTTGGAAATTAGATTGTACGACGAGTGGAAACTTTCAGTCCTGACAGCCTTCTGCCACGGTTATATCTGCATAGCTGTTTCAGAATAGTGACAAAAAATTCATATTCCCCCGCTGAATGCAAAATAGGCAGTCAAAGTTGTAACAATAATTAACGAGGAAAATACTCGAAATAAACAACATGTGGAGAAAATATATGCACTGCAACATGTTGTTTATTTTAATGTCCACAACATTGGTCCGCGCAAAAAACAACCACAGATATTTTTAGCCTCGCTTATGGTATACTCCGCCGCCTTAAGATTTGACATCGCACTTTTTCATTGAAACATAACGAGGAAAATAAATGAGTACGCCTGACTTTTCCACTGCTGAGAATAACCAGGAACTGGCCAATGAAGTCACCTGCCTGAAAGCCATGTTAACGCTGATGCTGCAGGCAATGGGTCAAGCCGATGCAGGCCGCGTGATTCTTAAAATGGAAAAACAGCTCGCGCTGATTGAAGATCAATCACAGGCGGCGGTATTTTCCAACACGGTTAAGCAAATTAAACAAGCTTACCGCCAGTAAAAAGAAACCGGCTGATAGCAATGCTCTCAGCCGGTTTTGCGTCTGACACTCAGAACGATAATTTACTCAGATAAGCCCGGTTGCCGCGGCATAACAGGCTATCTGCGTTTTGTTTGGTGCATTGAATTTCTTTTGCATATTCTTCTGGTGGAAGTTTACAGTATTTTCAGAAATAGACAGAATGATGGCTATCTCTGAAGAGGTCTTCCCCTCCGCCGTCCATTTCAATATTTCCTTTTCCCGCTTGCTAAAGCGCATTTCTGGCGCCATAACCATGTCATCTTCCAGCCGCGTCAGTACAGACAGGCTTTCCCGCACCAGAAGCTGCATCCTGAGCTCCACTTCATCGCTCGCAAGGCGACTGTTACGGATACTTGCACGCGATACCGATAAAAAACCCAACGCCCGATTAGGCAACATTAAGCATTGCGTCATCCCTTTGCGTAAACCGTGATTGCGTGCGGCGTCCCACAAAGGTTGCGCATCGCGAAACAGAGTATCGTTCCAGGGTAAATGCCCCTGACTGAAGTTTTCAGGTTTCAGCACCGGATCAATGGCGAAATAATTTTCGGACTGATAATGCGCCACCCATGCTTTGGGATAGGTCGTATGAAGAGACGTTTTAGGTCGGGTAAAAGGTACCGGATGACGAACACAGAGCGCGTAAAAATCGAACTCTAAGTGCTGCGTCTGTTGTTGTAATTCCGTATAGACATCCTCTGCCGTCGCCATTTCCTGAAAGCGTAACAGCATGCTCCGTCGCCAGGTGAAGAAATCATGATCCTGCATACTAAGTGGTAATGCCCCTGAGATTGATAATCATCCAAACATATGAAACAAGCTAACACATAAATGTATTTTATATATGCAAATTATCGGACAAATGAAGAATTACTTGAGTATTACTCAGCAGTGGAAGGAAGTAACAGATTCAAGCGTTAATAATAAAGCAATAATTATAAATAGTTATGCGAACAGCACTCGCCAGAAACAATTCCGACGAGTGCTATATGCACTATTTATTGCATCAAAAACTTCTCAAGAAACTGGCGGGTACGCGGCTGCTGCGGATGCGTGAATAAGGATTTTGCGGGTCCCTGCTCCACTATCCGTCCTTGATCCATAAATATTGCTCTATCGGCAACATCGCGAGCAAAGCTCATTTCATGCGTCACAATTACCATGGTGCGTTTTTCCTGCGCCAACTGGCGGATGGCATTAAGTACCTCGCCAACCAGCTCCGGATCGAGCGCGGAGGTCGGTTCATCAAAAAGAATAACCTCAGGTCGCATCGCCAGCGCTCGGGCAATCGCTACGCGCTGCTGCTGTCCGCCCGATAAACGCCGCGGATAGCTGGTTTCTTTACCTGCTAGCCCGACTTTCGCCAGCAATTCACGCGCACGAGCTGTCGCTTCAGCTTTTGGTTCACCTTTGACTATCACCGGCCCTTCAATAATGTTTTCCAGCACCGTCCGATGCGGAAACAAATTAAAGTTCTGAAACACAAAACCGACGTGCTGACGTAACTGACGAATCAGCCCTTTCTGCTGAGTCAACGAACGCGCGGTATCAATGGTAATCTCACCCACTTTAATAGTGCCCGCCTCCGGTTGCTCCAACAAATTAATGCTACGCAGCAGCGTGGTTTTGCCCGATCCGCTCGGCCCAATAATCGCTACTACTTCACCAGGTTTGACGTCAAGATCGATCCCATGCAGCACCGTTTGCCCATGAAATTTTTTGACCAGGTTTCTGACTTCGATAGCACTCATTTCGGCTCTCTCTCCTGGCGATTCAGTTGTTCTTCAAAATAGTTTTGCAGTGCAGAAAGTACCGTCGCCATCACCCAGTAAATCAACGAGGCCGCCAGATACATCGTAAAGACTTCCAGCGTACGCGAGGTAATCAGCTGCGCCTGACGGAACAGTTCCGGTACCTGAATAGTGGCGGCCAAAGAGGTATCTTTCACCAGACTGATAAAGCTGTTGCTCAGCGGCGGCAACGCAACGCGCGCAGCCTGCGGCAGGATTGCCCGGCGCATGGTCTGCCAGCGCGTCATACCAATACTGGCACCTGCCTCCCACTGCCCTTTATCGATGGAAGAGATTGCCGCACGCAGAGTTTCCGCAGCGTAGGCCGCCGTATTCAGCGACAAGCCAATCATCGCCGCCGGGATGGGATCAAGCTCAATACCAAACTGCGGCAGACCGTAATAGATCATGAACAGCTGGGCAATTAGCGGTGTTCCGCGAAAAATAGAGATATAAAAACGCGCCAGCCAGCGCACAGGCAACAGCGGCGACAAACGCATCAACGCCAGGATAAACCCCAGCACGAGGCCAAAAAACATCCCGCCGATACTCAGTTGCAGCGTAAAAACCGCGCCTTTGAGCAGATACGGCAGAGAATCAATTACCAGTTGGATACTTTCATGCATTAGCGTTTTTCGACCTGGTTGTTACACGTGAGGATGGTAGGCAAACAGTGCAGGTGCCCCACCGGTATGAATAAAGAGGATTGGCCCTTCGTCTTTGAAGCGTTTCTGGCTGATACCGTCAATCAAACCCGCCATCGCCTTACCGGTATACACCGGATCCAACAAAATGCCTTCCAGTCGCGCCAGCAGTTTTACCGCCTCCATGCCCTCTTCGTTTGGCGTACCGTAGCCCGGCGCAAAATAATCGTCCCATAACAGGATATCCGCCGAGGCCGTCAGTTCCAGTTCGCGGGCAATGTCCTGCTGCAACGTTACTACTTTGGGCTTTTGATCGGCGACGCTGCGCGAGACGGTCACGCCGATAAGTTCGACGTCTGGCATCAGTTGTTCCAGGCCCACGGCCAGCCCGGCGTGCGTTCCCGCGCTGCCCGATGCCACCACAACGGAAGAAAGCGCAACGGCCCCTTCACACTGCTGGGCAATTTCCAGCGCGCTTTCCACATACCCCAATGCGCCCAGGGCGTTAGAACCACCAACGGGGATCACATACGGGCGGAACCCCTGCGCTTCAATGCGCGTCGCCAGTTCCTGAAGCTGCGCATTCGGGTCGGTCAGCGCATCGCACATTTCGATTTGCGTATTAAACAGGTCCAGCAGCAGACGGTTGCCATTGGTGAGATAGTTTTCCGCAGTAGTGCCAATCGGATTTTCCAACAGCGCCACGCAGTGCAGACCAAGCTTAGCCGCTACCGCCGCCGTCTGACGAACGTGGTTAGACTGGATGGCACCCGCGGTTATCAGCGTATCTGCACCTTCACGCAGTGCGTCTGCGGCCAGGAATTCCAGCTTACGCAGCTTATTGCCGCCCAAGGCCATCGGCGTGACGTCATCGCGTTTGATGAAAATATCGCGCCCGAGGTGGTCGGAGAAACGTGGAAGATATTCGAGCGGCGTTGGCGCGCCAATAAATTCCAGACGTGGAAAGCGCGTTAAGTTATGCAGCGGCATACAGCCTCCGGTATTCGTTGTTGTGATGTTCTTTTTATTATGCACGCTCAGGCGCAATGAAATAAAAAAAGGCGCTGTTAAAGGCGCCTTTTTTCATCGGATGCCGATTATTTCGTCACATCCGCTCCAAACCATTTTTCAGACAGAGCTTTCAGCGTACCGTCTTTCTGCATTTCAGCAATGGCCGCATCAACCGCTTTCAGCAGATCTTCATTGCCTTTGCGCAGCGCCACGCCGGACTCCTGGCGGGAGAATGCTTCACCGGTCACAGCCAGCGTATCCTTGGTTTTCTTGACCAGATCCAGCGCTGCCAGACGGTCAACCAAAATGGCGTCGATACGGCCTACACGCAGATCCTGGTATTTGGTCGGGTCATCATCATAGGTACGAATATCCACGCCCTGCACGTTCTGGCGCAGCCACTCTTCATAGTTGGTGCCCAGACCAACGCCGACTTTTTTACCTTTCAGATCGGCAGCGGTCTTAATAACGCCTTCATTACCTTTCTTCACCAGCGCCTGAATACCAGAAACCGTATACGGGGTAGAGAAATCGTATTTTTTCTTACGTTCGTCAGAGATGGTCACCTGGTTGATGACCACGTCAATGCGCTTGGAATCAAGAGAGGCCAGCATACCGTCCCACTTGGTCGGCTTCAGGTTAGCTTTCACCCCAAGGTGCTTGGCCAGTTCCTCAGCAAACTCCACTTCGAAACCGGTCAGCTTGCCGTCATCGCCCTGAAAACTAAACGGGGGATAGGTCCCTTCCAGGCCCACCAGCAGCGTGCCGCGCTCTTTAACTTTATTTAACAGACCTTCATCTGCATAAGTCTTTACGCTCATTCCAGCGACAAGTGCAACAGCCATTACACCCATCAGAGCCTGACGTCCCAGAAGTGCTAATTTCATAGTTACCCCGAATATTGTCATTAGTGACTATCATTTATGACTACAGTGTAAAGCGTTTACTGTGTTCCACAAACACGACTCTGTTACACCTTATTCGTTTTTAATATATATCAGAACTGGCTGTCCAGGAGGATTTCTGCATATGTCCCATATGGGTATGGGCTTTGAACTGCTCATACTTACGCAAGGCGATGCGGTAATTGTTGGTGCTGGTTTCCGGCAGCCACGGGGCAAGGTTTTCGTCGAGGAACCCTTCCTGCAGCAGGTCATGAGAGATATTTTGTTCGGTCAGGTGATTCCCGAGGCGACGCAGGCGGACAACGTATTCACGTACCGTGCCGTGACTCATTTCGGTCTGCTCAAATAAAAACTGCTTAAAACCAATAATGTCGAAAAAGTCGCTCTGCTCTTTGCAATGCAAATCACCACAAAAACGACACAGTGCCACCCACTCTTTTTTCTCCTGCTCCCACTCGGCTTCATCCAACAAAGTGTCCAGTCGGGCGATGGCGATTTTATTCACAATTTGCCCACGACGAACCAGCGTGATCCGGTCGAGCAACTTAAAGCAATGGGCGCAATGCGTCTGGCTGTGTTTGAAATCTTTGAGGTAGCGGCTTAGAGGCCGTCTTTTTGATTGCTGCACCGTCATGAGAACTCCTGGTAGTCAATTCGTAATGCGGCATTGTTCAGGGGTAATGATGTACCCCTATAGCTTACCCAGTTTGGTGCGTAGACGTTTGATGGCCTGACTGTGCAACTGGCTGACCCGTGATTCCCCGACTTCCAGTACCGCGCCAATCTCTTTCAGATTCAGCTCTTCCTGGTAGTACAGCGTTAACACCAGCTTTTCGCGCTCCGGCAACGCCTCGATCGCGTCCATCACGCGCTGGCGGAGGTTACCCTCAAGAAGCTGTTGTAACGGGTTTTCCTGCTGATGTTCTTCCGTCACCAGCTCGATACTATCGCCATGCTCTTCCCGCCACTCGTCATAAGAGAAGAGTTGGCTGTTATTGGTATCGAGCAACATCTGACGATACTCTTGCACAGGAATAGCCAGACGCGCCGCCACTTCGGTTTCCGTCGCGTTGCGCCCTAATTCCTGCTCCAGTTGTCCCATCGCCTGTGCCACTTCGCGAGCATTGCGCCGAACGCTACGCGGCACCCAATCCCGGCTACGTAGTTCGTCCAGCATTGCTCCACGAATACGCTGCACTGCGTAAGTGGTAAATGCCGTTCCTTGCAAAGCGTCATATCGGTCAACGGCATTCAATAACCCGATGCCGCCCGCTTGTAGCAGGTCATCCAGTTCTACGCTCGCCGGCAAACGCACCTGAAGGCGCAATGCTTCGTGACGCACCAACGGTACATAACGCTGCCACAGCGAGTGTTTATCCATTACACCTTCAGCGGTATACAGTGAATTCACGATAAACAGCCCTGCGTTAAATGAGTTATCGGCATGATTATCCGTTTCTGCAGGGGTTTTAATCGGGTGAATAGTGGGTGAAATGGGGGGTTATTTGGGGGTTACGGGTAAAGCTAAATGTAAAAAACCCCGCCGGAGCGGGGTTTGCGCAATGAGCGTAAATTAACGCAGCAGAGACAGAACGTTCTGCGTAGTCTGGTTAGCCTGCGCCAGAACAGAAGTACCCGCCTGTTGCAGGATCTGAGCACGAGACATGTTAGACACTTCGGTCGCGTAGTCGGAATCTTCGATACGGCTACGAGCAGAAGACAGGTTGTTCACGGTATTGCCCAGGTTGGTAATTGCAGATTCAAAACGGTTCTGAATCGCACCCAAGGAGCTACGGAACTTGTCTACATCAGACAGCGCAGCATCAATTTTCTTCAGCGGATCAAGGCTGATATCTGGGCTCACGCCACCAGTACCTTTTACAGCTGCACCTGCGGCACTAAATGTCACTTTTTCGTAGGTATTATCTGCCTGTTTTATAGCATAAGCCATTTTATTTGTGGCAGTGTCTTTATATGTGATAACGCTTTCACCAGCACCTAATCCTGCACCAGTAAATGCTACTTCTTTTTGAATGTTATCAACTTTATTAGCTGGAATACCTGCTGCTGCTTGTGCTTTAGTCAAGTCTGCACCAGCTAACTCGGTTGGATCATATGTAATAGTACCTGCTTTGTTATCTACACTGGCGGAATAGAATTTTGTACCATCTTTAATATATGATTTGCCATCCGCTGGGTCTTTGTATAATTCAGGTGTGCCCCCCCATGTTACTGCAGCACCCGAACTTTGCATTACACCGGCAGCTACTGCAACGTCAGTATTAACCTTAGCACCTTTGCTCAGGGTTGTTGCGATCTTTGTAACGTCCAAGTCATCAAGCTTCAACGTATCGCTGTTAATTTTTTTCAGGTCAATGGTGATTGTTTCACCATCTTTTGCCCCAACCTGAATAGTCAGTTGACCGTCCTGATTCAGAACTTTTTTACCGTTGAAGTCGGTTTGCTCGGAAACACGGTTGATTTCTGCCAGGCGTTGATTAATTTCGTCCTGAATAGAAGTCAAATCGGAATCAGAGTTGGAGCCGTTTGCTGCCTGTACGGACAGTTCACGAACGCGCTGCAGGTTGTTGTTGATTTCAGACAGTGCGCCTTCAGTAGTCTGCGCAACAGAGATACCGTCGTTAGCGTTACGGGAAGCCTGAGTCAGACCTTTGATGTTAGCGGTGAAACGGTTTGCAATCGCCTGACCAGCAGCATCGTCTTTCGCGCTGTTGATACGCAGACCAGAGGACAGACGCTCGATAGCGGAGCCCAGAGCGGACTGAGATTTGTTCAGGTTGTTTTGGGTCAACAGCGACAGGCTGTTTGTATTGATGACTTGTGCCATGATCTTTTCCTTATCAATTACAACTCGATGTTATTGGGCTGTTGCCCACGGTTTCTGACCGTAACCCATGTATCGGCACCTTAAATTCGAACTTTAGAAAATTTTTACTTTCCGCTCTCTTTTTTCTTAGTCCGTGAAATACCCTCTATATGCACCACTATTCCGCGCATTATTTTGACAAAACTATCATTAAACTTTGCGCGCAGATTGCCGATAACCCGCTTAACAATTGTTTGCAATCACAAGGAATCGGGCATGGCTTCATTTACATCATTAGGCGTAGGCTCAGGCTTACCACTGGACACGTTGCTAAACAACCTGACTATCGCTGAGAAAAAACGTTTAAATCCAATTACTCAGCAACAGACCGACAATACCGCCCGTCTGACGGCTTACGGTACGCTGAAGAGTGCGCTGGAAAAATTCCAGACGGCCAATACCGCGTTAAATAAACCGGAACTGTTTAGAAGCAGTAATGTGACCAGCAGTACTGAAGACCTGAAAGTGACCACCGAAGCCGGCGCGGCACCGGGTATTTATACCATCAGCGTCACGCAGCTGGCCCAGGCGCAGTCTCTGAGCACCAAATCAGTTGCTTCAAACAAAGAGGCGCTGGGTGATGGTTCTGCCACCCGTACAATTAAGATTGATCAGCCGGGTCGTAAAGAGCCGCTGGAGATTAAACTGTCGCAAGACAAAACCACGCTGGACGATATCAGTAAGGCGATTAACGATACCGATAGCGGAATCTCCGCCAGTATAGTGAAGGTGAAAGATGGTGAGTTCAAACTGGTGCTGACCGCAGCAGAAGGTATGGACAGCAAAATGACCATCTCTGTTGACGGCGACAGCAAGCTGAACGATATGCTGGCCTACGACAGTACAACCGGCACCGGAAAAATGACCGAGTTGGTTCAGGCCCAAAACTCCAAGCTCACGATGAACGGTATCGATATTGAACGTCAGAGTAACAAAGTCACCGATGCCCCGCAGGGCGTGACGCTGGAACTGACCAAAAAAGTCACCGACGCGCGTGTCACCGTCACGAAAAGCAATGAGAAAGCTACGGAAGCGATTAAAGGCTGGGTGGATGCCTATAACTCACTGATCGATACCTTTAATACGCTGACCAAATATAAAGCCGTAGACGCAGGTGCGGAAGGTCAGGACAAAGACAACGGCGCGCTGGTCGGGGATAGCGTGGTGCGTACCATTCAGACCGGTATTCGCGCGCAGTTTGCCAACTCTGGTAGCGAAGGTGCCTTTAAGACGCTGAATGAAATTGGCATCAAGCAGGATGGCAAAACCGGCAAGATGACCATCGATGATACCAAACTGAAAAAAGCGCTGGACGAAAACACCGCCTCAGTTCGCGAACTGCTGGCAGGCGACGGCAAAGAAACCGGCATCACCACCAAAATTGCGGCTGAAGTAAAAAGCTATCTCGCTGATGACGGCATTATCGACAATGCGCAAGACAGCATTAACGCCACGCTGAAAAAACTGACCAAACAGTATCTGTCAGTTAGCGCCAGCATTGATGACATGGTTGCGCGCTATACGGCGCAGTTTACCCAGCTTGATAGCATGATGAGCAAGCTGAATAACACCAGTACCTATCTGGGCCAACAATTTACAGCGATGAATAAATCCTGATAACACGAGGTAAGCATGTATACCGCGAGCGGTACCAAAGCCTATGCACAGGTCAGCGTGGAAAGCGCCGTGATGAGCGCCAGCCCACATCAGCTGATTGAAATGTTGTTTGACGGCGCGAATAGCGCCCTCGTGCGCGCTCGCCTGTTTATGCAACAGGGTGATATCGTCGCCAAAGGTGAGGCCTTAAGCAAAGCCATTAACATTATCGACAATGGTCTGAAAGCAGGCCTGGATCAGGAAACTGGCGGTGAAATCGCCACCAACCTGTCCTCGCTGTATGACTATATGATCCGCCGTTTACTGCAAGCTAACTTGCGTAATGATTGTCAGGCCATTGAAGAAGTCGAAGGGTTACTCGGCAACATTGCAGATGCCTGGAAACAGATCTCACCGAAAGCGTCGTCCCAGGAGTCTCGTTAATGACCTCAGCCGTGGAGTTTATCAACCGTTGGCAGCGCATCGCGCTACTCAGTCACTCGCTGCTGGAACTGGCGCAGCGCGGTGAATGGGACCTTTTACTGGAACAGGAAGTTACCTATCTGCAAAGTATTGAAGTGGTCATGGAAGAGCAAACTCCACCGGGCATTACGCGAAGTATTCAGGACTTGGTTGCCGGGTATATTAAGCAAACGCTGGATAACGAACAATTACTCAAAACGTTGTTGCAGCAGCGCCTGGATGAGCTCAGTAACCTCATTGGCCAGTCGACACGCCAAAAGACGCTGAATAACGCCTATGGTCGTCTTTCCGGCATGCTGCTGGTACCCGACGCCCCCACCTCGCCACAATAATTTCCCGTCTCGTCTGAATTATCTTCCATACTCCAGAGGTCGGCCAAACGACTTCTGGAGCACGGAAGATGAAAAATCCCACGTTATTGCAGTACTTCCACTGGTATTACCCTGATGGCGGTCAACTCTGGCCCGAGCTTGCCGAACGCGCAGGCGGTCTGAATGATATCGGCATCAATATGGTATGGCTGCCTCCCGCTTATAAAGGCGCGTCCGGCGGCTATTCCGTTGGCTACGACTCCTACGATCTGTTTGACTTGGGCGAATTCGACCAAAAGGGAACCGTCGCCACCAAGTACGGTGATAAAAACCAACTGCTGGCGGCGATTGACGCACTGAAACACAATGATATTGCCGTACTGCTGGACGTGGTGGTTAACCACAAAATGGGCGCTGATGAGAATGAAAAGATCCGCGTCCAGCGCGTTAACGCCGAAGATCGCACGCAAATAGATGATGAGATTGTCGAGTGCGAAGGCTGGACGCGCTATACCTTCCCTGCCCGCGCTGGCCAGTATTCGCAATTCATTTGGGACTTTAAATGCTTCAGCGGCATTGACCATATCGAGAACCCAACCGAAGACGGGATTTTTAAAATCGTTAACGATTACACCGGAGAAGGCTGGAACGATCAGGTGGACGATGAGTTGGGTAATTTTGATTATCTGATGGGCGAAAACATTGATTTTCGCAATCACGCGGTGACAGAAGAGCTCAAATACTGGGCGCGTTGGGTAATGGAGCAAACCCAGTGTGACGGTTTTCGTTTAGATGCGGTGAAACATATTCCGGCATGGTTTTACAAAGAGTGGATTGAGCACGTGCAGGAGGTTGCACCCAAGCCGCTGTTTATTGTGGCGGAATACTGGTCCCATGAAGTCGATAAGCTGCAAACCTACATTAATCAGGTGGAGGGGAAAACCATGCTGTTCGACGCCCCTTTGCAGATGAAATTCCACGAGGCCTCCCGTCAGGGCCGCGATTACGACATGAGCCAGATTTTCACCGACACTCTGGTGGAGGCCGATCCTTTTCATGCCGTCACGCTGGTGGCCAATCACGACACACAGCCATTGCAGGCACTCGAAGCTCCCGTCGAGCCGTGGTTTAAGCCGCTGGCCTATGCGCTGATCCTGTTACGCGAAAACGGCGTACCGTCGGTGTTTTACCCTGACCTCTACGGAGCGCATTACGAAGACACCGGCGGCGATGGCGAAACCTATCCTATCGACATGCCGATCATTGAACAACTTGATGAACTGATCCTCGCGCGCCAGCGCTTCGCGCACGGGGTACAGACGCTCTTTTTCGATCACCCTAACTGTATCGCTTTTAGCCGCAGCGGCACGGATGAGGATCCCGGCTGTGTGGTGGTGCTGTCTAACGGCGATGACGGAGAAAAGACCATCAATCTCGGCGCCAATTATGGCAATAAAACCTGGCGCGACTATCTGGGAAATCGTGAAGAAAGCGTGGTCACCGATGAAAACGGCGAAGCGACGTTTTTCTGTAACGGCGGGAGCGTCAGCGTGTGGGTGATTGAAGACGTGTTGTAAAGCTCAACCCCGGTGACCGATGGTTACCGGGGCGTACGGCTTATGGCAGCGGTGTTGCCAGCGGCGTTTTCTTTAACGCGTCAGCACATTCCTGCGTCGGGCGATCCACCCGCTGCAGCGTCATACCGTCATATTCCAGCGTATTGCCTTCGCGCTCGATCTCGTACAGCTCGCGTTTCACCGTCACGTTGGTGAGATCGCCAGAGAGCATCGTCAGTTTCCCCGGCAGCGCGATCACCCGCTGCCATTGGCGACAATCCAGCGTATCGCCCTCTTTCGTTATCACCAGGCTGGCAATGGCTTCCGGGCTGACCAGACTGCGTTGTGGACCTTTTGACTGCCAGTATCCTTCCAGACCGGCTGGCGCTGGCGTTTTCACCACGTCGTTATAATTTTCTACTTCGGCGCATCCGGTAAGCGCCAGAAATACACCAACGATTGCTAATTTTTTCATCATTCATCCTGCATGCGAAGAAAATGGGATTGTGGCATTAAAGGCCTGATGTCGCCAGCCTTTCGGCAGCGTTGAGAAAGATTGATCCAGACGGTGTTACCTCTTATTACTCATAGTCAAAAATTCTGAACGGTGTAGTATCCACACTTCTTGTTACATACCTTCTGAGTTCAGAGGCACAACGCATGTCATGGCAACACTTCAAACAGGCCTGGTTGATTAAATTTTGGGCCCCCGCCCCTGCGGTCATCGCAGCGGGTATTCTCTCTACTTACTATTTCGGCATTACGGGAACCTTCTGGGCCGTTACCGGTGAATTCACCCGCTGGGGTGGTCAAATCCTGCAACTGTTTGGTGTGCACGCCGAAGAGTGGGGATACTACAAGCTGATCCATCTCGAAGGCTCGCCCCTGACCCGCATCGACGGCATGATGATCCTCGGTATGTTCGGCGGCTGTTTTGCTGCCGCACTGTGGGCCAACAACGTCAAGTTACGCATGCCGCGCAGTCGAGTGCGCATTATGCAGGCGATAGTCGGCGGGGCAATCGCCGGATTCGGCGCACGGCTGGCAATGGGCTGTAACCTGGCCGCATTCTTCACCGGCATTCCGCAGTTCTCGCTACACGCCTGGTTTTTTGCGCTGGCCACGGCTATTGGCTCCTGGTTTGGTGCACGCTTTACCCTGCTGCCAATGTTCCGTATTCCGGTCAAAATGCAGAAAGTCTCCGCCGCTTCGCCGTTAACGCAAAAGCCGGATCAGGCCCGTCGCCGTTTCCGCCTGGGCATGCTGGTGTTTATCGGCATGATCGGCTGGGCGCTACTCACCGCGATGGATAAACCCAAGCTCGGTCTGGCGATGCTGTTCGGCGTCGGGTTCGGACTGCTGATTGAACGGGCGCAAATCTGCTTCACTTCAGCCTTCCGCGACCTGTGGATTTCCGGTCGCACCCATATGGCAAAAGCGATCATCTTCGGGATGGCGGTCAGCGCCATCGGTATCTTTAGCTACGTGCAACTGGGCGTCGAGCCTAAAATCATGTGGGCGGGTCCAAATGCGGTGATCGGCGGCTTGCTGTTCGGCTTTGGCATCGTTTTAGCGGGCGGATGTGAAACCGGCTGGATGTATCGCGCCGTTGAAGGCCAGGTGCATTACTGGTGGGTTGGTCTGGGCAACGTTATTGGCTCGACCATTCTGGCCTACTACTGGGATGATTTTGCTCCCGCGCTTGCCACCAACTGGGACAAAGTGAATCTGCTCAACACCTTCGGTCCGCTCGGCGGTCTGCTGGTGACCTATCTGCTGTTGTTTGCCACGCTGATGCTCATTATCGGCTGGGAAAAACGTTTCTTCCGTCGCGCAGGGCTGACGCCTGCCAAGGAGTCTGTATGAAAAATATCGTGCCTGATTATCGCCTCGATATGGTCGGCGAACCGTGTCCATACCCGGCTGTAGCCACGCTGGAAGCGATGCCGCAATTGAAGAAAGGTGAAATTCTGGAAGTGGTGAGCGATTGCCCGCAGTCAATCAACAATATTCCACTGGATGCGCGTAATCACGGCTATACGGTGCTGGATATTCAGCAGGATGGTCCAACGATCCGCTATTTGATTCAGAAGTAACTGGTTGCCGGATGGCACTGCGCTTATCCGGCAAACATTCTCTGCATGTTGCCCCTACACTTGCATCGACATGACTTCCTGATACGCCGACACCAGTTTATTACGCACCTGAATACCCATCTGCATCGATACCGACGCCTTTTGCATATCGGTCATCACATCATTTAACGCAATACCCGGCTCACCCAGGGTAAATTTCTCCGCCTGCGTACGGGACGCGGTTTGCACATCGCTGATTCTGTCTAACGCCGCATGCAGTTGTCCGGCAAAACTCACGGTCGGTTGTGGCTGCATATCCTGCATTTTTGCTGACATCGCCGTGGCCTGTAACTGGCTGATGACCCCTTCAATCCCCTGTATTGCCGACATTCTGATCCCCTGGATGATTTTTTACGTAGCTGAGATTACCAGTTAGTCAATAAGATAAAGGCGTTAAATAACGATAAAAAACCACGGTTTTTAACGCATAGAAAAATTCGAAACCGCAAATAATGAGACCGTCAATTTTTCGAGTTTGCTGACCCGGGAGTGAGTCTTGTTCCACTTTGCAAAAAACGCCGTCCACGATAAGCCACGAGGTGCGAGATGAGTGCGACAGCATCGACTGCAACCCAGCTTAAACCTCTCGAGTGGTTAAACCGCCTGCGCGCGAATCCCAGAATTCCGTTGATTGTGGCGGGAGCCGCTGCCGTCGCTATCATCGTGGCGATGGTCCTGTGGGCCAAAGCGCCTGACTATCGCACGCTGTTCAGCAATCTTTCCGATCAGGATGGTGGCGCGATTGTCACCCAACTGACGCAGATGAACGTTCCCTATCGTTTTACAGAGGGAAGCGGTGCTATAGAAGTTCCTGCCGATAAAGTCCACGAACTACGTTTACGTCTGGCGCAGCAAGGCCTGCCGAAAGGCGGCGCCGTTGGTTTTGAACTGCTGGATCAGGAAAAGTTTGGTATCAGCCAGTTTAGCGAGCAGGTCAACTACCAGCGTGCGCTGGAAGGTGAATTAGCCCGTACCATTGAAACGCTGGGACCGGTAAAACGCGCCCGCGTGCATCTGGCAATGCCGAAACCGTCGCTGTTTGTGCGTGAGCAAAAAGCGCCTTCAGCCTCCGTGACCGTTAACCTTGAACCGGGTCGCGCACTGGATGAAGGTCAAATCAGTGCGGTCACGCATCTGGTTTCCAGCGCTGTCGCAGGGTTACCGCCGGGCAACGTTACGCTGGTCGACCAGGCAGGTCATCTGTTAACTCAGTCGAACACCAGCAGCCGCGATCTTAACGATGCGCAGTTGAAATACGCCAGCGATGTCGAAGGCCGCGTTCAACGTCGTATCGAATCGATCCTGTCGCCGATTGTCGGCAACGGTAACGTACATGCGCAGGTCACCGCGCAGCTGGATTTTGCTAATAAAGAGCAAACCGAAGAACAGTACCGTCCAAACGGTGATGATTCCCAGGCCGTGCTGCGTTCACGCCAGTTAAACGTCAGCGAGCAGGTCGGAAGCGGAGCGCCAGGCGGCGTACCGGGCGCATTGTCTAATCAGCCAGCACCGGCAAATACCGCGCCAATCGCCAACCCTCCGGCTAATCAGCAAAATGCGCAAACCACGCAGACGGCAAATAACAGCAATAATGCCGGTCCACGCAGTACGCAGCGCAATGAAACCAGCAACTATGAAGTCGACCGTACCATTCGCCACACCAAAATGAACGTCGGGGATGTGCAGCGTCTCTCGGTTGCAGTGGTGGTCAACTATAAAACGTTGCCGGACGGCAAACCGCTGCCGCTAACCGCCGATCAGATGAAACAGATTGAGGATCTGACCCGCGAAGCGATGGGCTTCTCCGACAAACGTGGCGATACCCTGAACGTGGTGAACTCTCCGTTCACGGCGACCGACGATTCCATTGGCGAGCTGCCGTTCTGGAAACAGCCGTTCTTTATTGATCAGTTGATGACCGCAGGCCGTTGGTTACTGGTTCTGCTAGTTGCCTGGATTCTGTGGCGCAAAGCTGTTCGCCCGCAGTTGGTTCGCCGCAGCGAAGAAGCAAAAGCGGTACAAGAACAAACGCGTATTCGTCAGGAAACCGAAGAAGCGGTAGAAGTTCGCCTCAGCAAAGACGAACAGACCCAGCAGCGTCGTACGAATCAGCGTCTGGGTGCAGAAGTGATGAGCCAGCGTATTCGTGAAATGTCAGATAACGATCCGCGCGTCGTGGCGCTGGTCATTCGCCAGTGGATGAGTAACGATCATGAGTAATGCCCTTACCGGTACCGATAAAAGCGTCATCCTGCTGATGACCATTGGCGAAGATCGCGCGGCAGAGGTGTTTAAACACCTTTCCACGCGCGAAGTTCAGGCGCTGAGTACAGCGATGGCGAACGTACGCCAGATCTCCAACAAACAGTTGACTGAAGTGCTGGCCGAATTTGAGCAAGAAGCAGAACAGTTTGCCGCGCTGAATATCAATGCCAACGAATATCTGCGCTCGGTGCTGGTGAAAGCGCTGGGCGAGGAACGCGCCTCCAGCCTGCTGGAAGATATTCTGGAAACCCGCGATACCACCAGCGGCATTGAAACGCTCAACTTTATGGAGCCGCAAAGCGCCGCCGACCTTATCCGCGACGAGCATCCGCAAATTATCGCCACCATTCTGGTGCACCTCAAACGGGGCCAGGCCGCCGATATTCTGGCGCTGTTCGACGAGCGTTTACGTCACGACGTGATGCTGCGTATCGCCACCTTCGGCGGCGTACAGCCTGCCGCGCTGGCAGAACTGACCGAGGTACTGAACGGTCTGCTCGATGGCCAGAACCTCAAGCGCAGCAAAATGGGCGGCGTGAGAACGGCGGCAGAAATTATCAACCTGATGAAAACCCAGCAGGAAGAAGCGGTTATCACCGCCGTGCGCGAATTCGACGGCGAACTGGCGCAGAAAATTATCGACGAGATGTTCCTGTTCGAAAACCTGGTGGACGTCGACGATCGCAGTATCCAGCGCCTGCTGCAGGAAGTGGATTCCGAATCGCTGCTGATTGCGCTGAAAGGTGCCGAACAGCCGCTACGCGAGAAGTTCCTGCGCAACATGTCGCAACGTGCTGCCGATATTCTGCGCGACGACCTTGCCAACCGCGGTCCGGTGCGCTTGTCGCAGGTGGAAAACGAACAGAAAGCGATTCTGCTTATTGTGCGTCGTCTGGCGGAAACCGGCGAGATGGTGATCGGCAGCGGCGAGGATACCTATGTCTAACGAACTGCCGTGGAAAGTCTGGACTCCGGACGATCTCGCCCCACCGATGGCAGAGTTCGTGCTGGCCGACCACAGCGAAACGCCGCTGTCCGAAGAGACGGAAGAACCCGAGCTTTCCGCAGAGCAACAGCTTGAACAACAGCTCGCACAGCTGCAAATGCAGGCCCATGAGCAAGGGTATAACGCGGGGCTGGCGGAAGGTCGACAAAAGGGTCATGAACAAGGCTATCAGGAAGGTCTGAGCCAGGGGCTGGAGCAAGGCCAGAACCAGGCGCGTGCGCAGCATGCGCCGATTCATGCCCGTATGCAGCAACTGGTGAGCGAGTTTCAGAATACGCTGGACGCACTGGACAGCGTCATTGCCTCGCGCCTGATGCAAATGGCGCTGGAAGCTGCGCGTCAGGTGATTGGTCAGACGCCTATCGTGGATAACGCTGCGCTGATTAAGCAGATCCAACAGTTATTGCAACAGGAACCGCTGTTTAGCGGTAAGCCACAGTTGCGCGTACATCCGGACGATCTCCAGCGTGTTGAGGAGATGCTCGGTGCCACTCTCAGCCTGCACGGCTGGCGGCTGCGCGGCGATCCCACGCTGCATCACGGCGGATGTAAAGTTTCAGCCGACGAAGGCGATCTGGATGCCAGCGTCGCCACGCGCTGGCAAGAACTCTGCCGTCTGGCAGCGCCGGGAGTTGTGTAATGACCACTCGCCTGACTCGCTGGCTCAATACGCTGGACAACTTCGAAGAGAAAATGTCGCTGCTGCCTGCAGTGCGTCGTTACGGTCGCCTGACCCGCGCAACCGGGCTGGTGCTGGAAGCCACGGGGTTACAGCTGCCGCTGGGTGCCACCTGCGTCATTGAACGCCAGGACGGCAACGAAACCCAGGAAGTCGAAAGTGAAGTCGTGGGTTTTAACGGTCAACGTCTGTTTCTGATGCCGCTCGAAGAGGTCGAAGGCGTTCTGCCCGGGGCGCGCGTGTACGCGAAGAACATTGCCGGAGAAGGTCTGCAAAGCGGGAAGCAATTACCGCTTGGCCCTGCTCTGCTGGGGCGTGTGCTGGACGGCAGCGGCAAACCGCTCGACGGACTGCCCGCCCCGGATACCACCGAAACCGGCGCGCTGATTACACCGCCGTTTAACCCGCTGCAACGTACCGCAATTGAACACGTCCTGGATACCGGTGTACGCCCCATCAACGCGTTGTTAACCGTAGGTCGCGGCCAGCGTATGGGGCTTTTCGCAGGTTCCGGCGTCGGTAAAAGCGTCCTGCTCGGCATGATGGCGCGTTATACCCAGGCCGACGTCATCGTCGTGGGCCTGATTGGCGAGCGTGGCCGCGAAGTTAAAGATTTTATTGAAAATATTCTCGGCGCTGACGGTCGCGCACGCTCGGTAGTGATTGCCGCTCCGGCGGACGTCTCGCCGCTGTTACGTATGCAAGGCGCGGCCTACGCCACGCGCATCGCCGAAGATTTCCGCGATCGCGGACAGCACGTATTGCTGATTATGGATTCCCTCACCCGCTATGCGATGGCGCAACGTGAGATAGCCCTGGCGATCGGCGAGCCGCCGGCGACTAAAGGTTATCCGCCGTCAGTATTCGCCAAATTACCGGCGCTGGTTGAACGTGCCGGGAACGGTATTCACGGCGGCGGTTCAGTCACCGCGTTTTATACGGTACTGACCGAGGGTGACGACCAGCAGGACCCGATTGCCGATTCCGCGCGCGCAATTCTGGACGGCCACATTGTGCTGTCACGTCATCTGGCCGAGGCGGGTCACTATCCGGCCATCGATATTGAAGCCTCGATCAGCCGCGCCATGACCGCGCTCATTAGTGAAAAACATTACGCACGGGTGCGCAACTTTAAACAGTTGCTGTCCAGCTTCCAGCGTAACCGCGATCTGGTTAGCGTGGGGGCGTATGCCAAAGGCAGCGATCCAATGCTGGATAAAGCCATCGCCTTATGGCCACAGCTGGAAGCGTTTTTACAGCAAGGCATCTTTGAACGGGCTGACTGGGAAGATTCTCTACAAGCTTTAGAACTGATTTTCCCTGGTGTGTGATTAAGCAGGAGAGCATAGGTCATGGCACAACATGGTGCGTTAGCAACACTGAAAGACCTGGCTGAAAAAGAGGTAGATGACGCCGCTGTCTTATTAGGAGAGATGCGTCGTGGCTGTCAGCAGGCAGAAGAACAGTTAAAAATGCTGATCGATTATCAGCATGAGTATCGCAACAATCTGAATACCTATATGGGCCAGGGTATTACCAGCAATCGCTGGATTAACTACCAGCAATTTATTCAGACGCTGGAAAAAGCGATTGAGCAACACCGCCAACAGCTCAATCAGTGGACGCAAAAAGTGGACATGGCTTTGAACAGTTGGCGCGACAAAAAACAGCGATTACAGGCGTGGCAGACGTTGCAGGACAGACAAACCTCGGCGGCGTTACTGGCCGAAAACCGTCTGGATCAGAAAAAAATGGATGAATTTGCTCAGCGCGCAGCTATGAGGAAACCCGAATGATTACTTTACCCCAACTGATTACCACCGACACAGACGTAGCCGCAGGTCTTCAGTCAGGCAAAGCGGTAGATTCACCCGAGGATTTTTTAGCGCTGCTGGCTGGCGCATTAGGTGCGGGCGACGCGCAGGGTAAAGACGCTCCGCTGTCGCTTGCCGACTTACAGGCGGCCAGCAGTAAGCTGCAGAAAGGATTACTGCAAAAAAATGGCGATGCCGCACAGTCGGTCAAATTAACCGATCTGTTGGCGCAACAGGAGCTACAAACCGAGTCTTCTCTTGCCGACATGACAGACGCTCAGCAACTGTTGTCTGCTCTCACACCTTCACTGAAAGCTAATGCCCTGACGACGCTGGGCAAAGTCGCTCAGCAGGACGAAAAAAATACTACGCTGAGTGATGACGATCTCGCCAATCTGAGCGCATTGTTCGCCATGCTGCCAGGACAACCGCTGGCTACGCCTGCCGTCGACAGCGCACCAGCCCCGGTTGATGCCACGCTTTCGGTGTTGTCACGTGGCGCGGTACACGGCGCGACGACTGATAATGCAGACGAATTGCTGCCGGGTGATGCCAAAAAAGGCAAAGCGGATGTCACACTTGCTGGCGGTGGTGCTAATCAGGCAAACAATACAGCACTAACCCCGCTGACGGCGGCGGCGAACGCCAGAGCTGAAATCGACAGCACCCCGTCACCGACTAGCATTGGCATGACTGCGGCCCCGCTAAGTGGTCCACAAACACACGCACAACCGTTACCGACGGCAGCGCCAGTGTTAAGCGCTCCGTTAGGTAGCCATGAATGGCAGCAATCGCTGAGCCAGCACGTCACATTGTTTACGCGCCAGGGCCAGCAAAGCGCAGAGCTGCGTCTGCATCCGCAGGACCTGGGTCAGGTACATATTTCCCTCAAGCTGGACGACAACCTCGCACAATTGCAAATGGTATCACCGCACAGTCACGTGCGCGCCGCACTGGAAGCCGCATTACCGATGCTGCGTACGCAGTTGGCTGAAAGCGGCATTCAACTGGGGCAAAGCAACATCAGCAGTGAAAGCTTCGCCGGACAACAGCAGTCTTCCGGGCAGCAACAGCAGGCTGGTCGCGCTCAAGGACAAGACATTTTTGCCGCTGAAGATGACGCAATACTGGCAACCCCAGCCTCGCTGCAAGCCGCTGCCCGCGGCGATGGCGCAGTAGACATCTTCGCCTAACGCCAGAGGTAGCATGATTATCCGCGTCTTTTCCACGCTTTGTCGTGGACAGGACACGGGATAATCAGCCCATAAGCTGTACCGAAACAGGAAGCCCGTATCTGATGACTGACTCCGCGATTAACAAAAAAAGTAAACGCGCTATTTGGATCCCTCTGCTGGTATTAATTACCCTCGCCGCCTGCGCAACTGCGGGTTATAGCTACTGGCGCATGCAGCAGCAGCCGTCCGCCAGCGTCAAAGCGGAACCGCCTCCACCGCCAGCCCCGGTGTTCTTTGCGCTGGATACCTTTACCGTCAATCTGGGTGATGCAGACCGTGTGCTGTATATCGGTATCACGCTGCGCATGAAAGATGAGGCGACACGTTCACGTCTTAACGAATATCTGCCGGAAGTGCGCAGCCGCTTGCTGCTGCTGTTCTCTCGTCAGAATGCAGCCACACTCGCCACCGAGGAAGGTAAGCAACAGCTGATTACCGCCATCAAAGAGACGCTGGCGACTCCGCTCGTTGTTGGGCAGCCGAAACAGGTTGTCACCGACGTTCTTTATACAGCTTTTATTCTGCGGTAAAGACATGGGCGACAGTATTCTTTCTCAGGCTGAAATCGACGCATTGCTCAACGGCGATAGCGAAACCAAAGACGAACCCATTTCAGGTATCGCAAAAGAAAGCGATATTCGTCCTTATGATCCCAACACTCAGCGTCGCGTGGTACGTGAGCGTTTACAGGCGTTGGAGATCATTAACGAACGCTTTGCGCGCCAGTTCCGTATGGGGTTATTTAACCTGTTGCGCCGTAGCCCGGATATTACCGTGGGTGCGATCCGTATCCAGCCATACCATGAATTTGCGCGCAACTTACCGGTTCCGACCAACCTGAACTTAATCCACCTGAAGCCGCTGCGCGGTACGGGTCTGGTGGTGTTCTCACCGAGTCTGGTATTTATCGCCGTAGACAACCTGTTTGGCGGTGACGGTCGTTTCCCGACGAAAGTCGAAGGTCGCGAATTTACGCACACGGAACAGCGCGTTATCAACCGCATGCTTAAGCTGGCGCTGGAAAGCTACAGCGACGCGTGGAAGGCCATCAACCCGCTGGAAGTGGAATACGTCCGTTCGGAAATGCAGGTGAAATTTACCAATATCACTACCTCTCCGAACGACATTGTGGTGAACACCCCGTTCCACGTTGAAATTGGCAACCTGACAGGTGAATTTAACATCTGTCTGCCATTCAGCATGATTGAACCGTTGCGTGAGCTGCTGGTGAATCCGCCGCTGGAAAACTCACGTAATGAAGATCAGAACTGGCGCAATAATCTGGTGCGTCAGGTTCAGCATTCTGAGCTGGAGCTGGTGGCAAACTTTGCCGACATTCCGCTGCGGCTATCCCAGATTTTAAAACTGAAACCCGGCGATGTACTGCCGATTGAAAAACCCGACCGCATTATTGCTCATGTGGACGGCGTGCCTGTGCTGACCAGCCAGTATGGCACCGTAAACGGTCAGTATGCGTTACGCGTAGAACATCTGATAAACCCGATTTTGAATTCGCTGAATGAGGAACAGCCCAAATGAGTGATATGAATAATCCGTCCGATGAGAACACTGGCGCATTGGACGATCTGTGGGCTGACGCGTTAAACGAGCAAAAAACCACGCCCACCAAAAGTGCGGCCGATGCGGTATTCCAGCAGTTAGGTGGCGGCGACGTCAGCGGTGCTTTGCAGGACATCGACCTGATCATGGACATTCCGGTCAAGCTGACCGTCGAACTGGGCCGTACCCGCATGACCATCAAAGAGCTGCTGCGTCTGACGCAGGGTTCGGTTGTCGCACTGGATGGTCTGGCAGGCGAACCGCTGGATATTCTGATCAACGGTTATCTGATTGCCCAGGGCGAAGTCGTCGTAGTTGCGGACAAATACGGTGTGCGTATCACTGACATTATCACCCCGTCTGAACGTATGCGCCGTCTGAGCCGTTAATCATGAATACCCAGGCTACCGTTTCTCAACCCGCCGCCGTTCCCGGCTCACCGCTGGTGCAGGTAAGCGGCGCGCTGCTCGGGATCATCGTCTTGATCCTGGCGGCGGCCTGGGTCATTAAACGTCTGGGGTTTGCCCCTAAAAGTGCCGGTACGCGCGGGCTAAAAGTTACGGCCAGCACCTCACTGGGTCCACGTGAGCGCGTGGTGATTGTCGAGGTCGAAGATGCCCGTCTGGTACTAGGCGTCACAGCCTCGCAGATTAACGTCCTGCACACCCTGCCCCCGGCACCTGCCGATGCAGAAGAAAAAACGGCCTCCCCTGCGGATTTCCAGGCCATGATGAAGAGTTTGCTGAAGCGTCCTGGGAGATCCTGATGCGCCGTTTGTTATCCCTTACGCTGGCAGGCTTGTGGCTTTTCAGCCCCGTTGCCCTCGCCCAACTCCCGGGTCTGGTCAGTCAGCCTTTGCCGGGCGGCGGACAAAACTGGACGTTACCCGTGCAGACGCTGGTGTTCATCACCTCGCTGACGTTCCTGCCTGCAATTTTGCTGATGATGACCAGCTTCACCCGCATCATCATCGTTTTTGGTCTACTGCGAAATGCGCTGGGTACCCCCTCAGCACCACCTAACCAGGTGCTCCTGGGCCTGGCGCTCTTTTTGACCTTTTTCATCATGTCGCCGGTGATCGATAAAATCTACGTTGACGCATACCAACCGTTCAGCGAAGAGAAGATCTCCATGCAGGAAGCCATGGAGAAAGGCGCCCAGCCGCTGCGTGAGTTTATGTTGCGCCAGACCCGTGAAGCCGATCTGGCACTCTTCGCGCGCTTAGCAAACAGCGGTCCGTTACAGGGACCAGAAGCCGTGCCGATGCGGATTTTGCTGCCCGCTTATGTAACCAGTGAGCTGAAAACAGCATTCCAGATAGGCTTTACCATTTTTATTCCGTTTCTGATTATCGACCTGGTGATCGCCAGCGTGTTGATGGCGCTCGGGATGATGATGGTCCCGCCCGCCACAATCGCGTTGCCGTTCAAGCTGATGCTGTTTGTGTTGGTAGACGGTTGGCAGCTACTTGTCGGCTCGCTGGCACAAAGCTTTTACAGTTAGAGGCGCGAAATGACTCCTGAATCGGTCATGATGATGGGCACAGAGGCGATGAAAGTCGCCCTGGCCCTTGCCGCGCCTTTGCTGTTGGTCGCTCTCATCACGGGTCTTATCATCAGTATTCTGCAGGCGGCGACCCAGATTAACGAAATGACGCTGTCCTTCATCCCCAAAATTGTCGCGGTGTTTATTGCCATTATCGTTGCTGGCCCGTGGATGCTTAACCTGCTGCTCGACTACGTGCGTACGCTGTTCAGCAATATCCCCTATATCATCGGGTAGACAACGTTATGTTGCAGGTGTCCAGCATTGAGTGGCTCCACTGGCTGAATTTATACTTCTGGCCTTTGCTGCGCATACTGGCGCTCATCTCAACGGCCCCCATCCTCAGTGAACGAGCCATCCCCAAACGGGTAAAGCTGGGGCTGGGGTTGATGATTACCGTCGTTATCGCCCCATCGATTCCCGCCGTTGACGTCCCCATCTTTTCTGTTGGCGCGCTTTGGCAGGCAATGCAACAAATCCTGATCGGTATCGCATTAGGCTTCACCATGCAGTTTGCGTTTGCCGCAGTACGTACCGCCGGGGAATTAATTGGCCTGCAAATGGGCCTTTCCTTCGCGACGTTCTTCGATCCCGGTAGCCGTCTGAATATGCCGGTTCTGGCACGACTGATCGACATGCTCGCCATGCTGCTGTTCCTCACCTTTAACGGCCATTTATGGCTGATTTCGCTGCTGGTAGATACTTTTCATACTCTGCCCATCGGCGGCAATCCGGTGAACAGCAATGCATTTCTCGCGCTGGCACGGGCGGGCAGCCTGATTTTCCTCAACGGGCTAATGCTGGCCCTGCCGGTAATGACGCTGCTGCTCACGCTGAACCTCGCACTTGGTTTGTTAAATCGCATGGCACCACAGCTGTCGGTTTTCGTCATCGGCTTTCCTCTCACTCTGACCGTAGGTATTTCACTAATGGCGGCGCTAATGCCATTAATTGCGCCATTCTGCGAACGATTATTCAGTGAGATTTTTAATTTACTGGCCGATATCGTCAGCGAAATGCCTGGAAAATAATAACCCTTATTTTTTATCCTGTTTTACTAAGGATTGTCCTAAATTTAAAAAGTGACAACATCCACCAGGATATCTCTGTCGCGGCTTATTTGTTTTTGCCTCACTCACATAACGCAACATTCACTTTACTTTAAGATGTTTCCTGGCAAATTATACGCAACTTTACGGGATAGTAAATTCGCCTGAAAAACAGCGAAAGCGTCATCTTGGGTCGTTATTATTCCGTTTAGTTGTGATGAAATAATCAGGTAAGGGGAATTATCGTTACGCATTGAGTGAGGGTATGCCATGTCAACGATTATTATGGATTTATGCAGTTACACCCGACTAGGGTTAACCGGATATCTGGTAAGTCGGGGAGTGAAAAAAAGGGAAATCAACAACATTTCCAACGTTGATGAACTCAGTCTCGCCTGTGTCTCTCAACAACCCGCTGTGGTGTTTATTAATGAGGACTGCTTTATCCACGATCCTGCAAATAGCCAGCAAATAAAGCAAATCATTAATCAGCATCCCAGCACATTATTTATTGTGTTTATGGCAATTGCCAACGTGCATTTTGATGAATATCTACTCGTCAGAAAAAATTTATTGATTAGTTCTAAATCGATTAAACCTGACTCACTGGATAAACTACTTGGCGATATTCTGAAAAAGGAAGTAGATATTGCTATTGATGTGAATCTGCCGACATTATCATTAAGTCGAACCGAATCCAGCATGCTGCGTATGTGGATGGAGGGTCAGGGAACAATACAGATATCAGATCAAATGAATATCAAAGCCAAGACGGTGTCATCCCATAAGGGGAATATAAAACGAAAGATTAAAACGCATAATAAGCAAGTTATCTATCACGTTGTAAGGCTTACGGATAACGTCACCAATGGTATCTTTGTGAATATGCGCTAAGACGTTCTGACTGGTGGCGACTCCACCAGTCAGAATCAAACAGCGAAACTCATCTCACTCCACTTTTTCCACAAAGATACCATCCTGATGACCTGATTCATTAAAGAACCAGATACCGAGCGGGTAGTCTTCCAGCGAAACCAGGTACATGGTGCCTTCACTAAACTCTTCGATTGCCAGTACCACGCCCGGTCGACGAGGACCGCCGTCCGTTTTGACTGTGACCCGATCATTCACCTTCATAGTTTTCCTCCTGTGGCTTTGTGCCAGTGTAGAACAAATTCCTTTTTCTGGCAGCGCTGTACACGCGCGATTGCGGGTTTTATCGACGGTCTATACTTAAGTTGTGCGTATCTGATGTTTGGGTACGCTCCCCCGGTATCCTTAACGGTTGAGAGGTATGAGGATGAAAACCGCGAAAGAGTACAGCGATACGGCCAAACGTGAAGTCAGCGTCGATGTCGACGCGCTGCTAAAGGCAATCAACGAAATCTGCGAGAGTGAAATTCATCGCAGCCAGGATGACCCGGAGCGCGTCAGCGTTGACGGGCGTGATTACCATACATGGCATGAACTGGCCGATGCGTTCGAGCTTGATATCCATGACTTTAGCGTGTCGGAGATCAATCGCTGACTGAGGGCGAAAAAAATCCCGGCCCTTACCGGGTCGGGATCAAGCTTGCTTATGCAAGAAGCACTTGTAAATTCGTTACACCAGAAAATCTGATGTGAACCAAACCTTATCTGCAATTTTTTTGCCTGACAAGTAAATAATTCTCACCGGAATGATAAATATAACTAATGGGTGAGAGATCACCAGGTTACGGTCGAGCCAAATATTCAGGCATCCTGGGAGAGCTGTCTTCGCTCGCCAGGCACCACCAGTTCATCTTCACGGAATGCTTCCCGTTTAACGCCAAAGCCGTCGTACCAGCGACATTCCACCATTCCGCTGGCATACCCGGTAACGATCATACGTGGGCCACCCTCTTTGGAGGTGACTTCCTCACTGACAGAAAAGACCATACCTGCCTCCTGTATCAAGAGAAACCTTTACACCTTAGATGACAAGAAGGCGTTTTGCGTAATCAGTCCTGTAACAATTAGTGCGAAATTCCGCGCACTCTGGCGACAGCTTTTACCAGCAGAACGACAATCCCACCGATGATAAAGCCGAGCACCAGGTTAAGCAGGGTCGGAAGCATTAGCGAAATCAATGTACTTTGCTGCTGAGCAAAATGTTCAATCGCATGATGCAGCGGCGATATTCCGTGTACCACAATGCCGCCTCCCACTAAAAACATCGCCAGTGTGCCGACCACAGAAAGTGTTTTCATAAGCCAGGGGGCAACCACCAGTAACCCTTTGCCCAACGACTGGGCAAGCAGGCTACGCTTTTCTGCCAACCAGTACCCAATGTCGTCAAGCTTAACGATAATCCCGACCAGGCCATACACGCCCACGGTCACCACTAACGCGATACCTGATAGCACCAACACCTGATTCAGCAAGGGTGCGTCCGCTACAATACCCAGCGTAATTGCGACAATCTCGGCAGACAAAATGAAGTCGGTACGTATTGCCCCTTTGATTTTATCTTTCTCAAAGGTGAGTGGATCCTGTGGGGCCAGAGCAGCCAGACGCTGCTGACGCTCTTCCGGGCTTTCTTTGTGCTTCCGCGCCTCCAGGGTATGCAGAACCTTTTCCACCCCTTCAAAACAGAGAAACGCCCCACCTACCATTAATAAGGGGGTGATCGCCCAGGGAATAAATGCGCTTATCAATAGCGCCAACGGCACCAGAATAACTTTGTTAACAAACGATCCTTTCGCTACACTCCAGACCACCGGGAGTTCGCGGTTCGCCCGCACGCCCGACACCTGCTGTGCATTAAGCGACAGATCATCCCCCAGCACGCCCGCGGTTTTTTTCGCGGCCAGTTTTCCCATCACTGAGATATCATCCAGCAGCGTGGCGATATCATCGAGTAAGGTCAGTAAGCTACTTCCTGCCAAAATTTTCACCCTCAATATTATTTTTTTGCAGTCATAAGTATGAAGTAAAACACGCCATGCTGAAACTGACCTTTCTGGTCAACAAGTTTTTAACATCAACACGTAATTATAAATCTCGCCAGTAAGATAGTTTTGACGTTTACTATGTTGCACCTTTTTATTTCCACCGTGAGGGATTATGCGTTTCAGGCAATTGTTACCGCTTTTCAGTGCGCTATTCGCGCTGTACATCATTTGGGGTTCCACGTACTTCGTTATTCGCATTGGCGTTGAAAGCTGGCCGCCGTTAATGATGGCAGCCGTACGTTTTCTCTCCGCGGGAATTTTACTAACAAGTTTCTTACTTATTCGCGGGCACAAGCTGCCCCCTTTACGCCTAATCCTGAACGCCGCGTTAATTGGTATCCTGCTGCTGGCTGTAGGTAATGGGCTGGTCACCGTCGCAGAACACCAAAATGTCCCTTCCGGTATTGCCGCCGTGGTGGTCGCCACCGTCCCGTTATTTACGCTGTGTTTTAGCCACTTTTTTGGCATCAAAACGCGCAAGCTGGAATGGTTGGGGATAGCGATTGGGCTAGCAGGGATCATCATGCTGAACAGCGGAGGCAATTTAAGTGGCAATCCGTGGGGCGCTATTTTAATCCTGATCGGTTCAATAAGCTGGGCGTTTGGCTCGGTGTACGGTTCACGCATTACGCTACCCGTTGGCATGATGGCCGGAGCCATTGAAATGTTAGCCGCCGGTATTGTGCTGATGTGCGCATCGCTACTCTCCGGGGAAAAACTGACCACCATGCCAACATTTTCAGGCTTTATGGCGGTGGCTTACCTGGCCCTGTTTGGTTCCATTATTGCCATTAATGCGTATATGTTCCTGATCCGCAATGTCAGCCCGGCGCTAGCCACCAGCTATGCCTACGTCAATCCAGTTGTTGCCGTGCTGTTAGGTACCGGTCTGGGGGGTGAAAGACTGGCCCCTATCGAATGGCTGGCGCTCGGCGTGATCGTGTTTGCTGTGGTGCTGGTAACGTTGGGGAAATACCTGTTCCCTGTTAAAGCGGATGCCGTTGCTACCCCGTCGGAAAAAACGTTACAGTAAATGAATACCGCGTGTGTCGATCTGCGCGGTGTCGCCACCGCCGCAGATCCACTCGATGACACGTTCAGATAACGCTTCATCGTCCAGCTTTTCGCGACCACGCAGGGCACACTCCCAGACAATCAGTACGCGCCAGCCCAGAACCTGCAACTTTTCACAATCCCGTGCATCGCGTTGGACATTTTTGCCTATTTTTTCCAGCCAGAATTCCGTTCGTGTCGCGGGGACTTTAAACAAATAGCAATCGTGGTGGTGCCAGAAACAGCCGTGAGTAAAAATCACACAATGATAATCATCCACCACAAAATCGGGGCGACCGGGTAACGTCGCATCCTGCACGCGAAACGTTACCCCCTGCTCTTTCAGCACGCTGGCAAGGCGTTTTTCAATTGCGGTATCGCGGGTAGCTATCGCCCGCATATTTTTACTGCGTGTTGCTTTATCGTGAACGTCTGCCACGCTGGTTCTCTTTCTCGCGAATAGCAACTGCCTGCCTGATTTTCGGCTCCAGCAGCCTGGCCACCGCCGCAAATGCCGGAACGACCACCGAATTACCAAACTGGCGATAAGCCTGGGTATCCGACACAGGGATCCTGAACTGATAGCCCTGCGGAGATTCAAACCCCATCAGACGCGCGCACTCTCTGGGCGTAAGTCTGCGTGGGCGGTGGCGCTGATTCTGCGGATCGTCAAAATCTTTTTCACCCAGCGCCATATCCCAACCACGGTCAATCAGGATCTCCGCTCCATCCTTATAATAACGCGCAGATAACGTGCGCGTTACGCAATCAGGGTTACCGGGATACACCATGCCATAGCCAAATCCATTGCCCCGCGCCTGATGCTTTTTCGCATAGCGATAGAGGTATTTCCACAGCACCGGCGTCAGTACATATTTCGCATCGACGGTCGGCTCAAGCAGTTCCGCCAGCGTGGTACGCCGCGGCGGATAACGCGTGACAATATCCCGCAGCGTGAAGTCTGATTTCAAATTCAGATCGCGTCGGAAGCCGACAAGCACGATACGTTCGCGATGCTGAGGCAAAAAATGTTGCCCATCGATAATTTTCGGATCGTCCGGGCCGTTATCCGCCGCATCCGCTACGTCATAACCCAGCTCGTCCAGCGTTTGCATAATGATGCGAAACGTTTTGCCCTGATCGTGACTCTTCAGGTTTTTGACGTTTTCGAGCACAAATATGGCGGGCCGACGCGCATCGATAATGCGCACCACGTCAAAAAATAGCGTGCCTTGCGTATCACAGGCGAAACCATGTGCCCGCCCTAACGCATTTTTCTTTGATACACCAGCCAGAGAAAATGGCTGACAAGGGAATCCGGCTAACAGCACGTCATGTTCAGGAACATGCTGGCGAATATGTTCTGCCGCCTGCTGGTCACTCACCCCATCGTGATGGCTGAGTGTGATATCACGAATATCTTCATTAAAGTTGTGCTGGAGCGGATCGCAGTAGTTGTTCGCTTTATAGGTGCGCACCGCATGCTTGTTCCACTCACTGGTAAACACGCACTGCCCGCCAATCGCTTCAAAGCCGCGACGAATACCGCCAATGCCAGCAAAAAGATCGATAAAGCGAAAGGCATAATGCGGATGATGCGCAGGTGGTTTCGGCAACAAAGTATTCAGATGAATGAGCTCGCGGTCGCTGAGGCGATGCCATGTTTCATTAGCAACCACTCGTTTAAAAATGGCCGGGCTCCAGCGGTTCTCGCCAACGCCATTCAGATGAGCAACCAGCGTTTTCACGTCATATATTTCAAGCAACTTAGCCAACATCACCTGCACGTCGGTCTCGTTTTCATCTGTCATCGGGTTCATGGAGCCTGCTACTGAAAAATTATCCTGCATACATTTAACCGGCAGAAATGGATAACCGACAGATTAACATAAATTAGCACGGTTGACGTTTCAGCCGTATTGACGACTAGCGCGCTTTAAAGGGTTGAATCGCGTCAAGATCCAGCATTTCGTATTCTCCTTTTAACTCCGCACTCAGCTTCGCCATATACGTCAGTAAAAAATCCGCATTATGTTGTGCCAAATGCCTCCCTCGTTCGGTTTGCATCGTCAACGGCAACGTCAATAACTTGGTCTGGAAGTGATCGAGCGCGTACTGTTTATCGTCTAGGCTACGCTTTCGGGCAAACGGATCTTCCGCATCAAACAGCGCAACCCCCAACGCCCCTGAAACGGCAAATACGCGCGCTAAACCAATTGCACCCAGCGCCTCAAGCCGGTCTGCATCCTGCACGATTTTCGCTTCAAGGGTTTCTGGCGCGATTTTGGCGCTAAAACTGTGCGCCTCAATGGCATGACACACTGCCGATAACCGCTGTTGTGGAAAATCCGGAAAATCGCGCATCAAAACACGACGTGTTTCCTTGGCTGCCAGTACCGACGAACAATGACGCTCAGGATGGTTCTTTGGCAGACTGACGAGATCGTGGAAGTAGCACGCGGTCAACACCACCAGCCAGTCTACGGTTGCATCTGTACTCAGCTTTTGCGCCGTTATCCACACTCGTCGAAAGTGAAAGATGTCATGTGCAGCATCTTGTCCAGAATGGTTATCAGCTAACCAGGCTTCAAATCGCGACTGCCAGTCGTGCAGTTTCATGCTATCTCCCTTTGTAGAAAGAAAATCACCTTAGCAATAATTTTCATTGCAGACCACTGCCCGCCCCATTACATAATCATCTTTTATTATTGCACTAAAAATAAAATCCACATGAATTTATAAATCCCACCACGCCAATATCGAAAAATAATTTATATGAATATTAAAAACAAACATCTAAAACAAATAAAATACACATAACAAATAAATAGATAAACACATATAACCCAATGATTAAAAACAATTCATATGGCGAATGCCAATGTAATTAACATACACGTATAATTATATAAAGATGCAAAATAAACATTTTGAAATATTTTAAATATATTTGTTACATGTTATATTTTAAATTAAATGAACTTCATAGATAGTATCCAAATGTAGTCACTCGGATAGTACTACATATTCATTTTAATTATCATGCAAAGGGAATACATAATGAAAAGAAAAGTATTGGCACTGCTTCTCCCTGCTTTATTAGCTGCAGGCGCAGCAAATGCGGCTGAAATCTATAATAAGAACGGCAATAAACTGGATCTGTACGGTAAAGTCGATGGTCTGCGTTATTTCTCTGACGATGCTGACAGCGATGGCGATCAGACCTATGCGCGTCTGGGTTTTAAAGGCGAAACCCAGATCAACGAGATGCTGACCGGTTACGGTCAGTGGGAATACAACATCCAGGCTAACGGTACCGAAGGTGAAGGCGCAAATTCCTGGACTCGTCTGGCCTTTGCCGGTTTAGGCTTTGGTGAGAACGGTACCTTCGACTACGGTCGTAACTACGGCGTGGTCTACGACGTAGAAGCCTGGACCGATATGCTGCCGGAATTTGGCGGTGACTCCTACACCCAGACCGACGTGTATATGACCGGTCGTACCAACGGTGTTGCCACCTACCGTAATAAAGGTTTCTTCGGTCAAGTTGATGGTCTGAACTTCGCACTGCAATACCAGGGTAATAATGAAAGTGCAGGAGCAGGCGAAGGTACTGGTAACGGTGAGAACCGTAAACTGTCTAAAGAAAACGGCGACGGTTTCGGTCTGTCAACCTCCTATGACTTCGACTTTGGTTTAAGCCTTGGTGCTGCTTATTCCAGTTCTGACCGTTCTAACAATCAGGTTGCTGCTGGTCGTGACGATCGTAGCTATGAGAATAAATACGCAGGCGGCGAAACAGCAGATGCCTGGACTATTGGCGCTAAGTATGACGCTAACAACGTTTACCTGGCTGCTATGTATGCAGAAACCCGTAACATGACAGCATACGGTAGCGGAACTTATCAAGATGCTACAGGCAAAGATGTTGCTAAAGGCGGGATCGCTAATAAAACACAGAACTTTGAAGTTGTTGCGCAGTATCAGTTCGACTTCGGTCTGCGCCCTTCCATCGCTTACCTGCAGTCTAAAGGCGTCGACTTAGGGGGCTGGGATCACCATAGCAACGGCACCCCACGCTATACCGACAAAGACCTGGTCAAATATGTTGATGTGGGTGTGACTTACTACTTCAACAAAAACATGTCCACCTATGTCGATTATAAAATCAACCTGCTGGATGAAGACGACAGCTTCTATGAAAGCAATGGTATCGCAACTGACGACATCGTTGCCGTTGGTTTAGTCTACCAGTTCTAATTGACGCAAAAATAAGCAAGCCCGCTTCATATGAAGCGGGCTTTTTATTTATACGAAACGTATTTTTTTACCACGCGGGCATTACAACGATAAACTTGTGAGGATACTCAAAGAAAAAAACATCCATGAGAACTGTCGTTGAAAGCGAGGCGTGCAAGTGCTTGAATAGTGGCGGAGAGAGGGGGATTTGAACCCCCGGTAGAGTTGCCCCTACTCCGGTTTTCGAGACCGGTCCATTCAGCCGCTCTGGCATCTCTCCGTTTTGGCGGTTGCCATGATGCCAGGTAATTTGGCATTTTAACAGACCCCGTTCCGTCAATTTCGTTCAAGTGACGAGTTTGCGAGCAAAACGATGATTAAGTGGCCCTGGAAAGAGCAAGAAACAACCCGGAGTGACGACTGGCCGTGGGACGACGCCCTGGCTATTCCTCTTCTGGTGAATCTCACCGAGCAAGAACAAGCCAGGCTTATTGCCCTGGCCGAGCGCTTTTTACAGCAAAAAAGATTGGTAGCGCTTCAGGGGTTTGAGCTGGATCCACTAAAAAGTGCGCGCATTGCGCTGCTTTTCTGTTTGCCTATTCTGGAATTGGGGATTGAGTGGCTCGACGGGTTTCATGAAGTTCTCATCTACCCCGCCCCGTTTGTCGTGGACGATGAATGGGAAGACGATATTGGGCTGGTACATAATCAACGTGTTGTACAGTCCGGACAAAGCTGGCAGCAAGGTCCGATAATCCTCAACTGGCTCGACATTCAGGATTCTTTTGATGCCTCCGGCTTTAATCTGATCATCCATGAAGTGGCGCATAAGCTTGATATGCGTAATGGCGACCGTGCCAGTGGTATTCCGGCGATCCCTCTACGAGATATTGCCAGTTGGGAGCACGACCTGCATGCCGCAATGAATAACATTCAGGATGAAATTGATCTGGTCGGTGAAACCGCGTGCAGTATAGATGCCTACGCAGCGACCGATCCTGCCGAATGCTTTGCCGTTCTATCGGAGTATTTCTTCAGTGCCCCTGAATTATTTGCACCACGTTTTCCGGCATTATGGCAACGTTTCATTCAGTTTTACCGCCAGAACCCCATGGAGCGGTTACGCGATACCCGCTAAGGTGGCCATTGTCGCTCACCAAATGTGCATTAACGCTGAATTTGAAGATTAATTAACCAATTGAAATGACGCGCTAATTTTACTGTTGACACCTCATGATGAGGTCAGTAATATGCGCCTCGTTCACACGATTCCTCTGTAGTTCAGTCGGTAGAACGGCGGACTGTTAATCCGTATGTCACTGGTTCGAGTCCAGTCAGAGGAGCCATATTTAAGAAGCCTGCTTAGGAAACTAAGCAGGCTTTTTGCTTTTCAGGTCGCTATAAAATCCCCTCTCATAAGCCCCCTGCCTGCTCTGCACCGCTGTTACATGCCGCATCACAACGTTGATTAAAGTTATGTAAATGTAAATCGTTTAAACTTTGCAATTATTGTAAGTGCTAGTGATTATCATTTATTGTACGCGAGCCAAAGGAACGAGCCCCCCGCTCGGTTCACTGTACGTTCCAATTACTCTGGGATATAAACGATGAATTCTCTGCCTCGCGCCGGACTGCGCCGTATCACACTTGCCTCTGCCCTGGTCTTCTCTGTTAGCCTACCGGCTTTCGCTCAGGAAACGTTAACGCTCTATACCACCCGTGAACCGGGTCTGATCCAGCCTTTGCTTGATAGCTGGACCAAAACCAGCGGCATCAAAGTCAGTACGGTCTATATCAAGGACGGTATGCTTGAGCGCGTTAAAGCTGAAGGTAAAAATTCACCTGCTGACCTGCTGATGACCGTTGATGCCGGTAACCTCATTGATTTAGTGGAAGCGGGTGTAACTCAGCCAGTAGAGTCAGAAGCACTGAAAACCGCTATTCCGGCTAATCTGCGCGGCGCAGATAATCAGTGGTTTGCGCTGTCGATGCGTGCCCGCGTGCTGTATGCCGAGAAGTCACTGCCAATCGATAACTGGCATTACGAACAACTCGCCAGCCCTGAGTACAAAGGTAAAGTTTGTATTCGTTCCGGACAACACCCGTATAACACAGCGCTGATCGCCGCAATGATTGCTCATCACGGTGAAGCAAAGACCGAAGAATGGCTGCGCGGTGTGAAAGCTAACCTTGCGCGTAAAGCTACCGGTGGCGACCGCGATGTAGCTCGCGATATTCTCGGCGGCATTTGCGATATTGGTCTCGCCAACTCCTATTACGTCGGCCATATGAAAAACGCCAAAGAAGGCAGTGATGCACGTCAATGGGGCGATGCGATTAAAGTCGTTAAACCCACCTTTGAAAATGGCGGTACACACGTCAACATCAGTGGCGCAGCTGTAGCCCGCTATGCACCAAATAAAGCCGATGCCGTTAAGCTGATGGAATATCTGGTTTCCGCACCTGCCCAGCAGCAGTATGCGAAAGCGAACTTCGAATACCCGGTACTGAAAGGCGTGACGCTTGATCCGGTTATCAGTGCAACTATTGGTGAAATCGACGTCGATAAAACGCCGTTAACCGAAATCGTTAAATATCGTAAACAAGCTAGTCTGCTGGTAGATAAAGTTGGATTCGATCAATAAACCTCTGCAGTTTCCGACGTTACGCGGCCTGGTTTCCGGGCCGCAGTCATTATTAACGCCGCTACATCTTGGCGCGCTGTGCGTAGCGCTTGGCGTTCTGACACCGATCATTGCGCTGATTTGGCAGGCTACCCAGGCCGATTTATCTCACTGGGATAATCTCCTGACGTATGTACTGCCTGCCGCACTAAAAAATACCGTGCTGTTATTAGCCGGTGTCGCGGTGATGGCCGGCGTGATTGGCGTAGGCAGCGCATGGGCGGTAACGGCATGGGATTTTCCTGGACGTAAAATTCTTAGCTGGGCGTTACTGTTGCCGCTGGCGATGCCGACCTACATTGTGGCCTTTGCGTGGCTCGATCTGCTGCATCCGATTGGCCCTCTGCAAACCTTTATCCGTTTTTTATTGGGTTTTGACAGCCCAAGACAGTTCCGGCTGCCAGATTTACGCTCACTTTCCGGCGCAATCATCCTGCTCGGATTAGTGCTGTACCCATACGTGTATCTGACAACCCGCACCATGTTTATTAGCCAACCGGCTCATTTACTGGAAGCCGCACGCACGCTGGGATGCAGCGCAACCGGAACCTTCTTTCGTGTTGCTTTGCCCATGGCTCGTCCGGCGTTGGCCGTTGGGATCAGTCTGGCACTGCTGGAAACGCTCAACGATATTGGCGCATCGGAGTTCCTCGGTGTACAGACGTTAACCGTTACCGTGTACACCACATGGATCTCGCGGTCTGATTTATCTGCCGCGGCACAAATTGCCTGCATGATGCTGATGTTTATATTCC
This sequence comes from Citrobacter sp. Cpo012, assembly GCF_030333015.1. Classification (NCBI taxonomy): domain Bacteria; kingdom Pseudomonadati; phylum Pseudomonadota; class Gammaproteobacteria; order Enterobacterales; family Enterobacteriaceae; genus Citrobacter; species Citrobacter sp. Cpo012. Next base: position 292,117 of record NZ_JAOWGR010000030.1, read on the forward strand.
TTATTCTGACGCTGGAATTTTATGGTCGCAGAAAACAAGGATTCAGCAGCCGCAGCCTGCGGGAAATTCAACCAACGCGCGTGCATGGCTGGCGTGGTTGGCTGCTCGGTGGCGTTATTTCACTGCCGGTTGTGCTGGGTTTTCTGGCTCCGGTACTGTTTTTAATGTGGGAAAGCGCCAAACGTATAGGTGATGAGAACCCCCTTTCCTCTTCGTTACTGTCAGCATTGCAAAATACGCTATCGCTGGCAGCGGGAACTACGCTAGTGGTGGTTTGCGTCAGTATGCTGGTGGCCTGGAGCGCGCGTCATAGCGCCGCAGACAACGCCATGCCGGGATTTCGTCGCGGCGTGATGCGTCTGGCCTCTTTAGGCTATGCGGTTCCCGGCACAATTCTGGCGATTGGCTTTTTAACCCCCGCCATGGCTGTCGACCGCTGGCTGGCAGATTTACTGGATGTTCGCGGCCTGCCGCTGATGTCCGCCGGGATCCTGCTGGTAATTTGTTGTGCCATGCGATTCCAGGCGATTGCCATTGGCGCGCTGGATTCTGGTCTGGGCCGCATTCCACCTTCACTGGAACAGGCGTCTCGTCTGTTGGGTGAGAATGGTGCGGGGACGTTTGCACGAGTCCATTTTCCCCTGCTGCGCCCGGCGTTAGTCAGCAGTGCCCTGCTGGTTTTTGCTGATGCCATGAAAGAGCTGCCAACAACGTTGCTTTTGCGCCCGGTCAATTTTGAAACGCTGGCAACGTTGCTGTATGCGGAAGCCGCCCGTGGAACCTATGAAGAAGGTGCTATCGCCGCGCTAATGATTGTTTTAGCTGGCACGCTACCGGTTATTTTGTTAGTGCGTCACCAAATGACTCGCCGTGGTTAAGAGAGCAACAATGTCAGAAATTGCATTACGACTCCAGGATGTACACGTTGCTTATGGCAACAGCCAGCAATCGGTACTGAGCGGATTTTCAATGTCAGTACGTAAAGGTGAAATTGCCTGTCTGCTGGGCGCTTCAGGCTGCGGAAAAACCACGGTGCTACGCGCAGTTGCCGGATTTGAACGCCTGCAAAACGGAGAGATCTATGTGTCACAGCGACGTGTTGCCGGTCCCGGCGTTCATCTGCCACCGGAAAAACGTCATGTCGGCATGGTCTTCCAGGAATATGCGTTATTCCCCCATCTGACCGCGCAGCAAAATGTGGCCTTTGGATTGCGTAGCATGCCGCGTGAGGAACAACAGGCCAGAGTGACTGAGTTGTTGAAAATGGTGGAGTTACACAGCCATGCCAACCGCTATCCGCATGAGCTTTCCGGCGGGCAACAACAGCGTATCGCCCTTGCGCGCGCGTTGGCGCCACATCCGGAAATCCTGTTGCTCGATGAACCCTTCTCCAGCCTGGATAAGCGCACGCGTGAGCGTCTTGGCAACGAGGTACGGGATATTTTGCGCGCCGCCGGGCAAACGGCGCTGTTGGTTACCCACAGTGAACACGAAGCCCAGCTAATGGCTGACCATATTGGCGTGGTAAAAATGGGGCAGTATCAAATTAAAAAAGCGACCCATCCGACCTGAAGGTAAACAGGGTCGCCCTGAAAATTAATAATGCTTCTGTACCAGGCTGATGTTCACCGGCATACCGGAACGTCTTTCCAACGCCTGGCTCCCGCGGCTCACATCCACGTCATTCCCGCTGATAAAGGTGCGCAAAGCGGGAGTGACTGGCAAAGGCACCTTTCTGTCAGACTCGTATTCCGAACGGTTTCGTGACAGCGGCTCATGTACTTCCACCCAGCGACTACCGTCCGGCTCTTCGCTGTATTTCACCGGTCGGTCAATTAATTGTACACGCGTCCCTACAGGCACCGTATCAAACAGGTACTTGATGTCGTCATTCCGCAAACGGATGCACCCCTGACTTACCCGCAGACCAATACCGAAATTGGCATTTGTCCCGTGAATGGCATAAAGCCTGCCAATATAAATTGCATACAGGCCCATCGGATTTTCTGGTCCGGCAGGAACAAATGCCGGCAAGCTTTCCCCGCGAGCGGCGTATTCACGTCGGGTATTTGGCGTCGGCGTCCAGCTTGGTGCTTCCTGCTTACGTTCTACCGCTGTCACCCAGTTACGCGGCGTTTCTCTACCCGCCTGACCAATGCCAATGGGTAAAACCTCAACCGTATTGCTGCCAGCAGGATAATAGTAAAGCCGCATCTCGGCGACGTTGATGACAATCCCCTCACGCACTGTATCCGGAAGTATCAGTTGCTGTGGCACAACCAGCGTTGAACCCGATTTAGGCAGAAAAACATCGACGCCCGGATTGGCTTCAAGCATATTGCTCAACCCCTGCCCGTACTGAGCGGCAAATGCCTCCAGCGGCTTGGTGTTTCCTTGTGGAACCGTAATAGTCAAAGTGCTACCCACCAGGCGACTCCCCTCTGGCGGCAGCGGATAACTCACCGCCTGCGCTCCCTGACTCGCAAGCAGCATAATGAGTGAACAAAGCAGTTTTACACGACGCATCTTTTTCCTTTCCTTCGTCGCAACAGATATCCGTAAAGTATAGCTTTTATTATCTGTTTTAGTGGCTTACGACATATTTGCGCATAAAAAAACCTCGCCATCAGGCGAGGTTCAGGTTGAGCGGTAACTACGCTTCCTTACCATCTGGAAGCACGATGTTACTGGCGGCGAGCTGCCCCATATTTTTGTACATCGCACAGGCAGCTTCAATAATCGGCATCGCCAACGCGGCCCCGCTACCTTCGCCTAAACGCATCCCCATATTCAGATAAGGATCCAATTCAAGATGCGCCAGCGCGGTGCGGGCGCCCTTCTCAGCGGAGAAGTGTGACGGAATTAAGTAGGGTTTAATTTGTGGTGCAATCTGGCTGGCCGCCAGAGCAGCAGAATACGAAAGAAAACCGTCCAGCACCACAGGCAGACCACAGGAGGCCGCCCCCAGCATCACCCCCGCCATACCGACAAGATCAAACCCGCCAACCTTAGCCAGCACATCGACACCGTCATGGCGATCCGGTTGATTGACGGCAATTGCCCGGCGCACAACGTCTACCTTATTCCCCACCCGAGAAAGAGGAAGGTTAGCGCCAATACCCACGACTTCCTCAGCATCACTGCCGGTCAGAACGCTAACAATGGCCGCCGCAGGTGTAGTATTTGCCATACCAAGCTCCCCGACGCCAAACAGCGTTACACCGTCTTTTGCCAGTTCATGGGTATAGCGGATGACTTCCAGCAACAGCTCCTCGGCCTGCGAACGGCTCATTGCCGGGCCTTCGGCTATATTGCCGCAGCCGCGTGCCACACGCATATTCACCACACCGGGAATAGGTTCAGCATCAATCCCAACATCTATCACATGAACCTTCGCCCCAGCCTGAGCGGCCAGGACGCAGACACCGGTCGTTCCACGCGTCATATTGGCAGCCTGTATAGCCGTAACAACTTTAGGCGAAACGGCAACCCCTTCATCCCACACGCCGTGATCGGCGCACATCACCAGCATCGCTTTGCCATTCACATGCGGCACACCCTTCAGGCCAGGCATCCCGGCCAATTGTACGGCGAGAGATTCGAGTCGCCCTAAACTTCCCGGCGGCTTAAGCAAGCCGTCAATATGCTGCTGTGCACGCAGCATCGCGGCACTGTCGGGTGATGGGATCGTGCGGAGTAAAGAGGTTAAAGTCTGCATAAGGGTTCCAGTATGTGGGCTGACTCAGAGCAGAGCCAGCAAGAAAATCAACTCGCCAAGTTCAATGGCAGCGCCCAGCGTATCGCCGGTTTGCCCACCCAACGTGCGTTTTAATAACTGCCCAAGAATAAAAATCGCCACTATTGTGACAACCAGCGCTGCCACGCCGCGCATGCCAGGAAGTAGCACGGCGGCAAGGATCGCCGCTAATCCCAACGTAACGCAGGTTTGACGCCCGGTGACTTTGCCAATAAAAACGTTGCCCAGCCCTTCTTCGCGGGCATAGCGATGCCGATACATCAGCAACACCGCCGTTCCTCGCCCGGCGACACATGCCGCTGCCAGCGCGGCCAGCATCGGCGTGCCACGCAAAGCCAGTTCACTCACCACCAGTACCTTCGCCAGTAAAACGAAAATTAACGCCAGTCCACCGTGGGTGCCCAGACGACTGTCGCGCATGATTTCCAGCATCCGCTCGCGTCGGCGCGCCGAAAAAATGCCGTCACAGGTATCCGCCAGACCATCCAGATGAAATCCCCCGGTCAGCAATGCCAGTGTCAACACCGCAAAAAGGGCCGCCAACGGAATACCGCACCAGGGCTGGAGCGCCATAAAGACCAGCCCCGTCAGCCCTCCCAACACGACGCCAATCAGGGGAAACATTACAATACCGCGGGAATAGTGCTCGAAATCCAGTCCTTGCGACCAGCGAGCAGGAACGGGCAAGCGACTGATAAAAGAGAGCATTGCCCAGAACAACTTACTCATTTAATTTTGACTCCAATTCCTGATACCACCAGCCAGACCTCATCAGCTGCCGCCGCCAGTCGCTGGTTCACGCGTCCTGCAATATCACGAAAATGCCGCGCCAGACGGTTCTCCGGCACAATCCCCATTCCCACTTCGTTAGTGACCAATACGATCTTTGCCGGGCAGCGCTGACAGGCTGCGATCAGCGAACGGATTTCACCTTCGATAGACTGCTCCATCGCCGCGTAATCCCAGCTGTCCGGATCGCTTTCACCGCCCAGCGCAAACAGCAAGTTGGTCACCATCGTGGTGATGCATTCCAGCAGAATAGCTTCCTGAGGATCGTTCATGTCCGTGATCAGTTCATCAAGATGTTGCCAACGTTCGGCTGTCCGCCAGTGCGCAGGACGTCCATCGCGATGATGCTGAATTCGCTCAGCCATCTCCTCATCAAAAATCTGCGAAGTCGCGATATACAAAACGTTTGGGGAATCAGCGATCAGCGCTTCCGCATGCCGACTCTTACCGCTTCGCGCGCCACCAGTAACCAGAATCATCATACTGGCTCCCGGTGTTGCTGCATGATGGTATAAATTTTTTCAATATCGATGTGTTGCCGCATCGCATCCGCCAGCAGATCAAACTGCTGCGATTTATATTGCGCGTAATGGAAGGTGGAATCCAGCGGAGCTAACCCTTTACGTTCTCGCAGGCCATTGACCAACGCACGGGTGAAATCATCGCTGTCGAAAAGACCGTGAAGATAAGTGCCGAACGCCAGACCATCCGGAGTAACCGCGCCGTCAACAACGCTGCCGCCGTCTTTGTGCAGCGTCATCACCGACCGGCATTCATCAGTTAATGCTGTTTCGCCCATATGAATTTCATAACCGCGAACGGATAACCCCGCTGTGCCCGCCAGCCAGTCAGGCAGCGATGAAGACATTTGTCCCTCAACCAGGGTCGTGGTTTTGTGCTGGGCAAAATGGGTGACTGTATTGAGTAAGCCCAGACCCGGCAACGTACCGAGGCCCGACTCTACTTCATCAATGATAGTGTCGCCGAGCATTTGATAGCCGCCACAAATCCCAACCACCGGTACGTTATTACGATGTAATTGCACGACGCCATGCGCCATCCCACTTTCACGCAGCCATACCAGATCGCCAAGGGTATTTTTGCTGCCCGGCAAAATCACCAGATCGGCTCCCACCAGCTCTTCAGGCTGGCGAACATAGCGCACGCGCACATCCGGCTGCGCAGCAAGCGCATTGAAATCAGTAAAGTTAGAAATGTGCGGTATTTGAACAACGGCGATATCGATGTCGCGTTTGTCAGTGCGCAAATACTTGCCCTTTTGCAGCGCAACGCCATCTTCATCTTCCAGATCAACATCCAGCCATGGCATCACGCCCAGTACCGGAACGCCGGTCAGCGCTTCAATTTGCTCGATACCGGAGTGCAGCAGCGTCACATCACCGCGAAACTTGTTGATGATCACCCCTTTTACCCGTGCGCGTTCGTGATCGTGCAGCAGCGCCAGCGTGCCGTAAATGGAGGCGAACACCCCGCCACGATCGATATCCGCCACCAAAACGACAGGGCACTGCGCCATCTCGGCCATACCCATATTGACGATATCGCGATCGCGCAGGTTAATCTCTGCCGGACTCCCCGCTCCTTCCAGCACCAGCACATCGAACTCCTGCGCCAGGCTGTTATAAACTGACAGGATCTGTTCCCGCAGACGTGGCTTGTACTCGTGGTAACTCACCGCGTCCATATCGGTTGCCACTTTACCCATCAGCACTACCTGCGCTTTTCGATCGCTGGTCGGTTTAAGCAGCACCGGGTTCATACGCACATCTGGCGTAATGCCTGCGGCTTCGGCCTGAAAAATTTGCGCGCGGCCCATTTCTTTTCCCTCTGGCGTAATGCCAGAGTTCAGCGCCATGTTCTGCGATTTGAACGGCGCGGTATGCAGTCCATCCTGATAAAAAATACGACACAGCCCGGCGACCAATACGCTTTTACCCACATCAGATGCCGTTCCCTGCAACATTATTGCCTGCGTCATGACGCCTCCTTCAGTGCGTTCTCTCGCATACAGCTAAAAAATTCAGCCTCTGTTTTACACAGCGGGAAGCCCAACTCTGTATGCAACTTCACCAGCCAGGGCTGAGTTAATCCCGCTTGTTCAATAAGATCCGTACGGGCGAAAACGTCGCCTGGCGTACCGTGCGTGAGCACTTCGCCCCGGCGTAAAACGTACACCGCATCGCTGACTTCATAGATAAGATCGATATCATGGCTGGAAATTACGACGTGGTTTCCTTGCGCAACGATGCGTTTGATTATCTCAATCATCTGCGTGCGGCCTGACGGGTCGAGGCCCGCAGTAGGTTCATCCAGCAGCAGATACTGCGCCTGCAACACCAACGCCCCGGCAATTGCTACACGTTTTTTTTGCCCATGGCTTAAACACTGAATGGGCTGATGGCGAAAATGCTGGGCGTCGACCAGCGTAAGCGCATCTTCCACGCGCCGAGCGATTTCAGCTTCATCCACCCCAAGATTGCGCAGGCTAAAGGCGATATCGCTGTCGATATCGGTATAAAAGATTTGCTGGTCGGGATCCTGAAATACCGTTGCCACCTGTTGACGCAGCGCCAGCAGGCCGCGCTTGCTGTAATCCAGCGGTTTGCCCTGCCACATCACCGCGCCTTGCTGTGGGCGCAGTAAACCACTCAGGTTCATGAACAGCGTAGATTTCCCGCAGCCATTAGCGCCTACCAGTCCGGTGACGGCATGCGTCGAAAAATCAAGCGTTAGCCCTTTGAGGATCGGGTCATCCTGATAGCGAAACCAAAGCGCTGAGGTGGCAAGCATACTTTTCCTTACAGGTGAAAATCACCCTGATACAGTTTGATATCCAGTGTGGTGGTCATTTGCTGGTAGCGGATCAACACGCGGGTAAACAGCAATCCCACCAGCATTGCCAGAGAGCGGTAGCCCAACGGCAAGCTACGATAACCAAAACGCAGCGTTTGTGCGCGATGAATAGCCAGCGCCTCGTCTAACAGGATAAAAATAAACCGCCAGGTCAGCAGGATCTGCTCAGTTAGCAGGCGAGGAACGTGCGCGCGTTTGAGTAAGATAATTAATTGCGGAAACGGCAGATTCAGCACCAGCCAGAAAGTTGCCGCCAGCGCGGCAAGGCTGCGCCAGAAGGTTTCATTGGCGGTTACCAGACCTGGTGCACTGATCCCCAACCAGTAACTTCCCACAGGTATGCTGGCCAACAGCGTCTGTGGATCGCGGCTGATGCTAAACAAAATGGTCACCACGCCAACCGTGAGAAAACCAAACGGTAATGCCATCCAACGGCACCAGCGCCAGAAGGAAATACGCAGCAGCCAGCAGCTCAGCGCGGCAATAAGTAAAAGCTCAATACCCTGCCCCAATGGGGGCAGAGTAAACGCCAGAATCATCATCACCAGCCAGAGCAGAAATTTCCGCACCGGCGAGACATGAACCCAACGGCTTTGATAGCTAAGCCTGTCAAGCCCGGTCATCACGGCGTTGCCTACCCTTGGTGTAACCCAGGATATAGAAAATCACAGCTGCGCCCAGCGATCCCTGGAGTGTAAACAGCAGACTTTCAATTTCACCGCTTGCGGGTTCATACAACGGTTGGAACCAGGGCTCATAATGCGGGGCAATAGCCTGAATCTGGCTTTCCGCCTCACCATCTGAACCGCCGTACTCCCCACCGTGGTTGATAAAGAACGGCAGGATCACCAGCGCCACTACCATGCCCAATATAATCAGCGTCTTTTTCATCGTTAATGCCCTTGTGCGGTTATCAACTGGCGTTTGGTTAGCTGATCGTAAATCAGCACGGTAAGTAACCCTTCCGCAATCGCAATTGGGATCTGCGTCAGGCAGAAAATCCCCATGAACTTAATGATTGAGCCGGTAGCGCCAGCAGAGGGATCCGGGAACGCAACGCCCAACTGTACAGAAGTCACAAAATAGGTGACGAGATCCGCCAGCATCGCACACAGGAAGACGCAGACATCACGACGCAATCCGGCGCGGCAGGCCATTTTCCACACCATGTAACCCACTACCGGGCCAATTACCGCCATCGACATGCCGTTCGCGCCGAGCGTCGTTAAACCACCGTGTGCCAGCAGTAGAGCCTGGAACAGCAGGACAATCGCCCCAAGGATGGCAACCACGCCCGGTCCAAACAGGATAACCGCCAGGCCTACACCGGTAGGATGTGAGCAGCTTCCAGTAACGGAAGGAATTTTCAGCGCCGACAGCACAAAAATAAAAGCGCCACACAGGGCCAGCAAAACCTTCTGGTGGTTATCCTCCTGCACGATTTGGCGCAGACGTACCAGTCCGTACCACAGGCAGGGTAAAAACAGCAGCCACCAGGCCAGCGCCCACATCGGCGGCAAGAAACCTTCCATAATGTGCATGGCGAACGCTTGTTCAGGAACAATCATCAGTAATAGCGCCGCAGCCAACCCGCTGAAAGACAGCTGTTTTAGCTGTTGTTCAAGCTTCATTGTGCATACTCCCACTGTTTATTGACCAGAATGGTCGAGAAATAAGGCAGCGGCTGATCGTCGCTCACCTCATCGAGATGACGCCAGCACTGTTCACCCGGCAGCGTGGCTTCAGACATCATTAATGCACAGTCCAACAAACCCTCTTGTTGTAGCAGCGCTTTAATACGCGCAAAACGACCGTACACTTTCATCAACACCAGACTGTCATGCTGTTTTAATGCCTGCTGGATTTCCGCTTCCGGTGCGGTACAGGAGACCACCGCCAGTGACTGCTGTTCCATAGCGAGCGGCGTTTTGGAACGCGCGGCAATCGCGGCGAAAGACGTGACGCCAGGAACGATTTCCAGCCAGTCAGGACAACCAATACGCTGAAGTAAAAAGACCCAGGTGCTGAACAGCATCGCATCGCCGAGAGTGATAAACCCCACCTGCTTACCGGCCTCGACTTCCTGAACCAGCGCGGCAGCAACTTCATCCCAGACGGCCTCTTTTTCAGCGCTATCGGCACTCATAGGAAAATGGCAGCAGCGGACTTCGGTCTGTTCACCGATATACTCACGTACAATCGACAATGCCAGACTGTCGCCGCCTTTACGCCCGGCAGGCGCATAGAGAATATCCAGCTCGCCCAGCGTGCGTGCGGCACGCACGGTAATCAAGTCGGAAGCACCTGGCCCGGTGCTCAGTGCATACAGTTTTCCGCTCATGCTGCTTCCTCCAGCGCCACATTAAGCGCCTGCTGTAAATGTGCCACGAACATGGCGCGAACCGCTGGGTTCTCACCCAGACCACTAAGCCACGGCGTAGCCGGTATCCCTGCTGCATTGAACAACGTTTTCCAGGAATCATCTTCGTCGGAGGCCATATCGTTGATGGCATGGTCGCCAGCGACTAACATCAGCGGCATCAGATGCACCGCCGTCACCCCTTCCTGAGACAAACTGTCAATTAACACATCTACTTCCGGGTAGCTTTCCACCGCGCCGACCCGCGCCGGGTAGCGCTGCGCTGTCATCATATGGTCGAGACAGGCATAGGCGGCAAAAGCATGGTGGCTGGCGCCGTGTCCCATAAAGACCACTTTTTCACTTTCGCCAAGCGCCGGCATCTGCTGTTGCAGCGCCAGCATCAACTGTGCGTAATCTTCATGGCTGCTCAGCAGCGGTACACCCAGCGTCAGGCGTGAAAACAGCGGACGCATACTTTGCACTTCGCGGACAATTTTTTCGTATTCGTCACCATTAATAATGTGCAGCGACTGAATAGCCACATCCTGATACCCCTGCTCCGCCAGTTTTTGCAGCGCCTGCAGCGGCGTGTCGATTTCAATGCCGTCGCGCTGCTTGAGCTTGCGGATTATCATCCCGGAGGTAAACGCCCGGAACAGGTCGCGGTCAGGGCAGCTAGCTGCAAGATCGCGCTCACAGGCCACGATATTTTTCTCGCAGGTGTCGTGATAGCTGGTGCCAAAGCTGACCACCAGAAGCGCCTTTTTCATCTCAAACTCCTTAAGCAGTGGCCAGCCAGCGCGTTAAACGCGCCCCAAAGGCGGCCTGACTTTCCAGTAACTCTTCTCCCGTCACCAACGGTGCCGGACGTGTAATCACGATGCAGGGGATTCCGGCATCCAGACAGGGTTGAACCTTTTCCTGATAACCACCTTCAGCGCCAGATGCTTTGGTGATCACCACATCAGCCTGGCACTGGCGATAAAACGCAGCGTTGAACTCGGCGCTAAACGGTCCGCACAGTGCGAAGATTTCACCGACGCCAAATCCCAGATCCGCGCATTGCTGAATGACCTCAGGAACAGGCAGAACGCGCGCCAGCAGCGTTTTTTCAGGCAACCCTTCGCGCCAGATAGCCAGATCTTTACTGCCGGTCGTCAGCAGCACACGATCGCCGAAGCGTCGCGCCAACTCACAGGCTTGCTGAATGCTTTGTACGGTATACAGGTGCGGGTGAGTTAAACCACTCAACTGCTCAGGACGCTGGTAGCGGCTCAGCAGTACGCCCGCCGCTTCGCAGGCGCTCATGATGTTGCGGCTCACCACCTCGGCGTACGGATGCGAGGCATCGATCACCCAGCGCGTCCGATTTTCCTGTAGCCAGGCAATCATTTGTTCGCGCTCCAGACGCCCGCAGCGCACCTGGCCTTTGATGTCTCCCGCCAGTTGTTTCCCTGTTGGGGTTGCAACTGACAGGGTGTAGGCCACGTTTGCCGCATCCAGTTGCTGGCACAGCATGCGCGCATCGCTCGTACCGCCCATGACCAGCACATCACCGTAATTCACAGCACATAACCTCGTGGCGTGATCATCAGGCCGTCCTGAACATAGGTTGTTTTGTTACCCACGATCACAAGGCTGGTCATATCAACCGGTTCGAAATCCATTTCACCGAGCGTGGTTAACCATTTTTCCTGCTTTTTACGTCCGGCAGACTTCACAATACCAACCGGCGTTTGTGCGCTTTTGCTGGCGGAAAGCAGCTCAAATGCGCGCGCCAGATGACCTTCGCGACCCCGACTGCGCGGGTTGTAGAAACAGATAACAAAGTCTGCCTCACCGGCAGCAACGATGCGTTTTTCGATAACCGGCCATGGCGTTAACAGATCGCTTAAGCTGATGTGGCAGAAGTCGTGCATCAGCGGCGCACCCAGCAAAGAGGCCGCGGCAATACTAGCGGTCATGCCAGGTATTAGCCTGACCTCAACATCCAGCTTTTGCTTGCTGACCAGTTCGAGCACCAGCCCGGCCATACCGTAAATCCCCGCGTCACCGCTACTGATCAGCGCCACGTTGTGACCCGCCTGTGCCAGTTCGATCGCTGCCTGGCAGCGTTCAATCTCTTTGCACATTCCGGTTTTGATCACCTGCTTGTCACCCGTGAACGCTTTTACCAGATGGGTGTAGGTTTTATAGCCAACGATGATTTCCGCTGCCTGCAGTGCTTCAACGGCTTCCATGGTCATCATTGCCTGCGAGCCAGGGCCAATTCCAATTACGCTTAACATCAGTGTGAAACTCCCAAAGTGATAGTGACGCCCTGTTCTCGCAGGGTCTCGCCTAACAGTTTTCCGTGGCTCAACAGCCAGGCTGCAGGACCGGAAACGCTTCCTGTACCCACCGTTTTGCGAACAAACGATGAGGCTGGAAAACGGTGCTCATGCTCACGCAGCGCGTCAGCGGTAAAGGTTTCGAAAGGAACGCGGCAGCACGAAGCCAGTTGGATAAGTCCCTGTTCATCTTTTTTCAGCGTGATGCTGCCAATCGCTTTTAGCGCCAACGGATCGAGCTGTTGGGCTTCGAGCTGCCGGGCAAGCAGCGCGGCCAGCAGAGGGAACGGCGTATCACGGCGACAGCCGATTCCGGCTACAACGCGCTGTGGCACCAACTTCCAGTGCGGAACAGGCAGGTCAGGTAAATTGGTGCGTAAGGTGATGCACACCAACGCATCCAGTTCAGGGAGCTGGTTGAGATCGGTAACCGTGATAAATCCGCGCCGGTCGCAATGGCTGACATCCTGCGTCAGTTCGTCATCCCACCACAAACCAACCCGCTTATTGCTGACCAGCATCTGGTTCACGATCTTCACCGCCGAACGGAAATCACTCATCCGGGCATTCAGTTGAAATGCCAGCGTATCCAGTGCCGCCATATCGTTCACATCCGTCGCGGTAGTGATAACCGGGTCAGCGCCCAACATGCCCGCCAGATAACGCGCCAACGCATTGGCACCGCCCGCGTGACCGGAGAGCAGGCTGATGACATGCTGGGCACGTTCATCAATGACCACCACCGCCGGATCGCAAAACTTGTCGTTGACCAGCGGGGCCAGTACGCGCACCGCAATACCGGTCGCACCGATAAAAATCAGCGCCGAGTAATTCGTAAACGCTTCGCGGGCGGTATTCGCAAAGCCGTTTTCAAAGGGAATAAACCCCTCCTCCAGCAGCTTTTCACTGGTAAAACAGGTAACCGGCAGCATGGCTGCCAGACGTTTCGCCAGCACAACGCCGCCAGGAGTCAGGCAAAAAAGCGCAATTGACTCAGGCTTTACGGTATTCATGGCTAAAGTCCGCCGCATAGAGTTTGGAGTAGTGATACTCCGAGCCCAGGAAATTACCGACCAGAATAAGGGCCGTTTTACGGATGCCCGCATCGCGAACCTTGTCGCCAATATCCGCCAGGGTCCCGCGCACGGTCTGGCTTTCCGGCCAAGTTGCTTTATAGATCACCGCCACGGGCGTGGTCGCCGGATAGCCGCCTTCAATAAGACGCTCGGCCACCCGATGAATACGCTGGACGGAAAGATAAATCGCCATTGATGTCTGATGGCTGGCAAAAGACTCCAGCTGTTCACGCTCTGGTACCGGGGTGCGGCCTTCCAGGCGCGTAATGATCAGGCTCTGTGAAACTTCGGGCACGGTATACTCAACGCCCAGCTCCGCCGCCGCGCCGAGGAACGCGCTGACGCCGGGGACCACCTGCCAGTCAATCCCGCGTTTGGTCAGCTCCTCACCCTGCTCGCGTACGGAACCGTACAACGAGACATCGCCGGTTTGCAGGCGCACAACGGTCTTGCCCGCTTTCACTCCGGCTTCCATCAGATCAAGGATCTGCTCCAGATGCAGTTCGGCACTGTCGTGACATTCAGCACCGGCAGGGCAATACTCCAGCAATTCAGTGTTAATCAGCGATCCGGCGTAGATAACAACCTGCGCCTGCTGCAGCAACCGGTAACCTTTGAGGGTAATCAGCTCGCGATCGCCAGGACCTGCGCCAACAAACCACACGCTACGGGGATCAAAAATCTCAGACATGGTTTCCTTCCTTCTGACAGGCGATAACAAATACGGGGTTATTCGGTTTAAAATAGTGACCATTGCCAAGCGTGGTAAGCGAGGAAACCTGTAGCTGCAGGCAATCCACTCCCTGTACGCCAAGATGATCCAGATGTGCCAGCGCGGTGTTGAGGTTTTCCTGGAGGATAAACGTCATTACCAGACGCCCTGCGGGATGCAATTGGCGCATCGACCAGTCAATTAGTTCGGTCAGATGGCCGCCGCTGCCGCCCATAAAAATGGCATCGGCTTTTTCAGCGATGGTCATGGGAGCAACGCCGGGAAAAATATCGATATTTGCGCAGGCAAAATGCTGGCGGTTTTCATCCAGCAACCTGAGCGCCGCCGGGTTACGTTCGATGGCCGTTACACGTAATCCGGGATATTGCAACGCGGCTTCTATCGACACGCTGCCGGTTCCGGCACCAATATCAATCAGGTGACTGGCGCGGTGTAATTCAAGTTTTGAGAGGGCAAGTGCGCGTACCGCTTCTTTGGTCATCGGCACTTTCTCTCCACGCAGAAACAGCTCATCTTTCATCAAGGATCACCACTGCATTCATGTCATAGTCAGCGTTAACTTCACGCACAGGCAGGAAATGGATCTGTTCGTTTTCCATCGCCAGGTTTTCGCCAATCACCATCCAGCGATGCCCCTTGCCTCGGGCAATGAGCTGCTGCGCGATTTCACGCGGGCCACACAGCGCATCAGTCACCATCGCCACCTTGTTATGTCGCGCCAGCTCATCAAAACAGACGCTGCGGCCATGGCTACTGGTCAGCCACATATCGTTCATATCAATACCGGACTGCGCGCACAGGTACTGCACCGCACTAATGCCGGGAATAATCCGCACATTCTCAATACCAAAATGCGCCACCATGCGCGTCCCGATGCCGTAAAACAGGGGATCGCCAGACGCCAGTACCACAACATGCTTCTCCTGGTGCGCGCTAATCCAGCTCAGGAGTTCCGGGATATTGGCGCCAAGAGCAAACTGTTCACCGGCAAAATCCGGGAATTGCTGCAAATGCCGCTTTCCACCGACCAGAACATCCGCCGTCGCGACCGCTTCTCGTGCCGCAGGCGTCATCAAATGCAAACCGGCGGGGCCCATCCCTACAACGGTTAACATTGCATCTCCTCAGCAATCTCTGCGACCGGACGATTACTGCCAAGAACCTGATTATCAAAAGAAAACATGATGGCATCGCAGGTCGGGGGATTTTTGGTAAAGCGCAGCGTTTGCAGGACACGCATACAAATGCGCTGAGCCAGATGGTCATAAATATGCTGGAAACCGTACGCGTCGATATGTTCCATCGCCGCTTCGGTGGTATCGCACTCGCTGACCAACGTCAGCAGTTCCAGCGGTGCGCCAAGTAGCGCGAGGTGAGCCACCAGCGTTTCCATGCGGGCATCGGCAATATGGCTATGGGTATGGAAAATCCCCGCCGCGATTTTGACGAGCTTGCCGGGGTGCCCCACCAGTACGATTTGCCGGAACCCCAGACGTACAGCTTCTTCAATCATGTAACCGACAAAGTTGCTCATGGTGACCACAACCTGGGTGTCGATACCCATCTGCTCGCGCACAAAACGCTCGCCGTGGTTTCCCGGCACCAGTACAACACGCTCCAGCCCTGCCGCCCGCTTAATTTCCAGCTCAAGCGACAGTGAACGCTTCCAGCTCTCTTCTGACATCGGCGTGACAATACCCGTGGTGCCGATAATCGAAATGCCGCCAAGAATGCCAAGGCGAGAGTTGTAGGTTTTTTGCGCCCGTTCTTCGCCTTCTGGCGCGAAGATTTCAATCTGCGCCCCACGATTTGGGCCAATCGCTTCGCGGACAGCTGATTCAATGGTCTGGCGAGGTGTACGGTTAATCGCCGAACTGCCCACCGGCAGGCCAATCCCTTTGCGGGTTACCGTACCGACCCCTTCACCGCCCTGTAAGGCAATCACGCCGCTATCGTCTAACGTCACGCGGGCAAAAATCAGCATGCCGTGAGTGGCGTCCACATCATCTCCACCGTCTTTGCGGATGGCCGCTATTGCCTGCTGCCCTTCGATATGCGGTGACTCCACGTTCAGGCACAGCGTCACCCCGGAAGGCGTCACGATGGAAACCTGATGGATGAGGTGTTGGCGCAATACCATCAACGCGGCAACTTTTGCCGCCGCCGTGGCGCACGATCCCGTGGTATATCCTTTACGCAGCGCTTTACCGTTGTGCCACACCGGTGTATCGAAGGCCTCGCTCATCGCGCCCCCTGCATGTGATAAAGCATGGCGTTGACGATAGCGGCGGCGACATTGCTTCCCCCTTTGCGGCCTAACGCTGCAATGGCGGGCAAATTGCTTTGGGTCAGGGCATCTTTCGACTCTTCAGCACCAACGAACCCGACCGGTACACCCACCACACCGCTGACGGCAACATCATGCTCAAGCAGGCGGAACAGCGCAGTCGGCGCGTTGCCAAAGACAAACAGCTTTTCCCCCTCTTCCTTCACCGCAATGTCGACTGCCGCCATGGACCGGGTAATACCCTGCTCTTTTGCCGTACGCACAACCCGCGGGTCGCTGATGTAGCAGCGGCATTCACCGCCGAATTTTGCCAGCAGCGTTTTATTGATCCCGGAAAGCGCCATCGTGGTATCGGTGTAAATCACGCTCGAACGGCTAAGCGCCGCACAAAACTGCTCCAGCACATCACTGGAAAACCACAGAATGTCCAGCCAGTCGAAATCTGCCGTCGTGTGAATAACCCGCTTGATAATGGCTTCATGTAACGGACTGGCAAACTGATAGTCCGGACGGGTTTCACGGATGATCTCGCCAATAATGTCGAAACTTTTGGCTTCAATCGCCTGGGGTTGCTGGATGTATTGCATTATGTTGTCCTCAGGCTACACCGACCCACAGCCACCGCAGCGCAATAAACAGCGCCAGTGCCAGCGTCGATGCCACCCACATCAGTCGAATCGTATGGGAAATGTCGTCTACCGAAATGTCGCGTTGAGCATCACCGATCCACGGTTTCTCAACGCGCTCGCCAAAGTAGTCATTAGGACCACCCAGCCGAATGCCTAATGCCCCGGCTACAGATGCCTCTGACCACGCACAGTTTGGGCTGCTGTGGTTGTAGCGATCGCGCCAGCCAATCTGTAAAGCTCGCGAGCCGTCTTTACGGCATAAAAATGCCGCCACGCCCAGCAGCAGCCAGCTCAGTCTTGCAGGAATAAAGTTCGCGACATCGTCCAGACGCGCGCTGACCATACCAATAGCGCGGTATTTTTCATGTTTGTAACCCACCATGGAGTCAAGGGTGTTTACCGCTTTGTAGGCCATCGCCAGGGGCGCACCGCCGAGGAGGAGAAAGAACAACGGCGCGATAATGCCGTCTACGGTGTTTTCAGCCACGGTTTCCACCACCGCGCGATTGATCTGCTGCGGTTGCAGCTGTGAGGTATCACGCCCCACAATCCATGACAATTTTTCCCGACTCACAGCAAGGTCACCGGCCCGTAGCGGACGTTCGACATCCTGCGCGGCCTTTGCCAGGCAGCGTCCGGCCAGCACGGTAAAGATCATCCATACCTCTACCACCCACCCCAACCAGGGATGAATAGATTCTGCCAGTGCCAGCACGCCCCAGGACACAGCCCAGGTCAGACCAACCACCACAACCCACATCACCGCGCCGCCGATGCGCAGCGCACGGTCGCTATGGCAATAACGCCGAATAACTCGCTGCACGGCAGAAATCAGATTGCCAATCCAGCGCACCGGATGTGGCCAGTTCTGCGGATCGCCGATGATAAAATCAAGCAGCCAGGCAACACACCATGCAAGGATCGTCATAGCGCACTCCTCGCGGCTGCCAGCCAATGGTTAAGCATCTGCGGACGTTGAGCAAAATGAACGTGTAGATAGCTGGCAAAGGTGTTTCCGACCTGCCAGCCGCCGGACCAGGCTTGCAGCGTTTTACCATCGCGCACTTTGCGACAGTTCATCACCGCTGGCGTTTCAGGGGTAAAATCGGAATAGTGGAATTCATGCCCGCGCAGCACTTCGCCTTCTGCAGCTAACAATGTTTGCTGCGCGGCCTGCGCTTCGCAGTAGCCAAATCGGGTCAGACGTTTCCCCATTTTGCTGTGGCCGGGAATGATATCCGCCATCGGCCAGATATCGCCGTTGCTGTCCTCAAGCGAACTGCCGAGATACATCAGCCCGCCGCACTCTGCATAAATCGCGACGCCACGTTGATGAGCCTCTCGCAGTTGATTCAGCATCGAGACATTGCGAGCCAGCGCCGCAGCGTGTAGCTCAGGATATCCGCCACCTAACCAGATCATCTGACAGTCCGGTAAACAGGTGTCGTGCAACGGGCTAAAACGAACAATATTTAGTCCCGTACGTTCCAGCAGCGTAATGTTATCCGGGTAGTAGAAGTTGAAGGCTTCGTCATCGGCAATGGCAACCGTTAGCCCTGCTCCGGCGTCTGCGGCAGGAAGCGCGGGCCATTCGCCAGCAGGAAGATTGGTTGACTGGCTTAATGTCAGAAGCGCGTCGATATCAAGGGTTTGCTCCAGCGTCGCGGCAAAAGCCTGCCACGGTTGCTGATTGATAACCGACTCACGTGCGGTTACTAAACCCAGATGACGTTCGGGAAGGGCAACACCCTCCATACGGGGTACGTAGCCCAAGACGGGTACATCGCAGTATCGTTCGATTGCGACTTTCAGTAACTGGTAATGCGTTTCGCTGTTAACCCGATTAACAATAACCCCGGCGATGTTCAGGGTGGAATCAAAATGCTGAAAACCCATTACCGTGGCGGCGATTGAAGTGGAAACGGCTTTGCCATCAACCAGTAAGATGACCGAACAGCCTAACTGTTTAGCCATCGCGGCGGTGCTGCAGTAGTTTGGGTCGGTACCATAGCCGTCATACAGCCCCATAACACCTTCAATAACGGCGATATCCGCATGTTGCATCTGCTCGTTGAATAGAGCGTTCAGCGTGGGGACGGGAAGCATGAAGCTATCAAGATTGCGGGAAGCGGTACCGCATACCGCTGTATGCCAGCCGGTATCAAGGTAATCAGGACCTACTTTGCAAGGCTGGACGCGCAAACCGCGTTTTTTCAACAAGCTCAACAAGCCCAGCGTCACCGTGGTTTTACCACAGCCGCTTCCGGTACCTGCAAGAACAAATGCGTGAAAATTGGCCGCCATACCCTGATCCTGTTCAGGGTGGTAGGGGTGTAGAGATACCCAGTCTCTCGACTGTATGCATCTGAACCACCCACTTCCCACCGAAGTTGTTGGTAGTCACTGACAGGCAGGTCTTCTGGCTTAGCGTCATCCTCACCCGTCCTTCCCAATCTTGCGATCAGTGGTCCATACGGGGTCGTCAGCATCACAGCAGCGGGGGCTGCGGGGGATTCTCACCCCCTTCCCTACCACAAATGTGGCAAACCTGTCAGTTCAAGAGCCTGGTTAATTAAGCTCTCTGTTATGAGGTAAATTCACGACCTCATGACAATAATTCAATTTAATATCTTTCCGAGTTCATTCAGCCAATTTTCTGGCCTTAACCCACTTATTCATACGTTCACTTTTTGAATGAAAGTATCAGCTAAGAATAAAGAAAGTCATTCACACAGACACTGTATCTCATCACAAAAATAAAAACTGGTGCAGTTTATCCCTCTAATACCATTATTTTGTTGCGCTATGACAATTTATTGACTGCTGTTGTCACATTTCATTTTATAATGACTAACATAGCGCCCTATATCAAAAATCGGCAATAGCAAAATATTGCTATTTAAGCGGATTCACCACGTGAAATGACATTTATTTGCTGGCGAAATGCCTGCGGCGTAACCTGATAGGTCTGGCGGAAAACTTTGCAAAAATAACTTGTTTGCGAAAAGCCTAAATTACGCGCAATGCTGGCTATACTCCAGTCACTGTGACAAAGCAGCTCTTTGGCACTGGCCATTCTTTGCTGGTTTACCCATGCGTTAAAACCAATACCCTGATATTTTTTGAACAATTTGCTGAAATAGTACGGGCTAAGGAAAACATGAGAGGCAACATCCTCCAGACGCAGATCGTCTGATAAATGTGCATCAATATAGCGCAGGGCTTTTTTCATTTTACTGTCATGAGGGTTGGTACTACGGTTAGCGCGTACCGGCTCTGACTGCTGCGGGTTATCTTTGATAACAACAAAATTAAGTTGTTTCTTAAGGCAATTTTCGACGATGAGCTTGAGTAAATCCGCTGAAGCAATGACTCGAGAATAGTCCATTTCAGGTACATTACGGAACTCGTTGACCAGTTCGGGATCGGCTTGCCAGCGGTCATCGACGTTCAGAATATCAACGAGGCCTACATCGTTACTTAAGCGTACTTGTCCACAAAGCACGAACCCTACCAGGTGTCCCGCGATGACCAGCGGAATTGAGAAATCGGTAAGCCCGGCATGGCAGCGATAAATGCAGGGTTGATCGGATTTAGAGGCTTCCAACCCTCCACAGCGGTCGCTCATACGACAACGCGTACTATGCTGAGGATGCTGGCGCATCAACTGGCAAAAAGGAGTGAAATTAAAAAGCTCAGAAATTTCATCACCGTGAATATTGACAACCACAACAGCCAGACTGGTGGCCTGTGCAAAATCCTGTGCGATTTTATTAATGAGTTCTGAGTTCAGGGCACTCGCAGAAATCATGATAAAACCTCTCAGTTAATTTATTGTTATAAATAAAACATATTATTCACACATTCATTTTCATCTCGCGATCCAGCGCTCTGATGAAAGTCAGCATTGAACATAATAAATATCCTCCGGCATAGCCGGAGGTTTTTCTGATGCGCCTATAAGGCTCTGTTACCAGCCGCGCCCTAACAGGCGCATACGATCTGACATTTGCATCAGACTTCGTTACTTACGGCCCGTAAACGGGCTACCCGGATAAGGGATCGATAACTGCTCGCCCATTTTATCCTCTGCAAGCTGGTGCTTTATGTATTCCTGTATCCTTGCCGTGTTCTTACCCACCGTATCTACGTAATACCCACGACACCAGAACTCCCTGTTCCTGTATTTAAACTTCATATCACCAAACTGCTCATACAACATCAGACTGCTTTTACCTTTCAGATAACCCATAAAACCGGATACGCTCATTTTGGGCGGGATTTCCACAAGCATATGGATATGATCTGCACAGCATTCCGCTTCCAGGATCCGCACGTTTTTCCACTCACACAGCTTTCTTAAGATGCTGCCTATCGCCCTACGTTTCTCCCCGTAGAATGCTTGTCTTCGGTATTTGGGCGCAAAAACTATGTGATATTTACAGTTCCATCGGGTGTGCGCTAAGCTCTTTTCGTCCCCCATTGGGACCCCCTTTTGATTTCTTGTTTAACCCTTGCAGTTGCCAGACCGCAAGGTGTTTTAACAAATCAAAAGGGGTTTTAATAACTGGCCCAAAGCTGAAAGCTTTCCGGAACCCCCAGCCTAGCTGGGGGTTTTCTGTGCACAA
>NZ_JAOWGR010000031.1:0-8730 GCF_030333015.1 Citrobacter sp. Cpo012
GTCAGTGGAGGCGCATTATAGGGAGTTATTTCAGGCTGACAAGGGGAAATTTAAAATAATCTTCCGAGTGCGTATTTTTTCATCAAAACCACTTAAACTGACAGTTTTTCGAGCGTTTTAAAGCCATAGCGCTGTAGCACAGGCAATAATTGTTCAGCTTCTGTCGTCATTGCCATACAAAATGCGACGTTCTCATCGGTTGATTTCGCATCTGGTGCTTCATGCTCTAACAACCAGGCCGTGCGGCGTGCTATCGCGGCACCAGAATCCACCAGTCTCGTCCCCTCGGGCAGGACCTGTAAAAGCTCTTCCTGTAATAGAGGGAAATGAGTGCAACCGAGCACTACTGTGTCAGGTGGTTCAGACATCCGCAGCCATGGACGCAGAATACGCCGCAGTTCTTCCAGAGAAACTGTTTCACCGTGCAGCTTCGCTTCCGCCAGTTCCACCAGCTCAGCAGAACCCAACATTGCAATTTGGCATTCGTTAGCGAATCGCGCAATCAGCTCATGGGTATACGAGCGCTTCACCGTTGCACGTGTAGCCAGTAGCCCCACAACACCGTTCGCCGTGAGTCGCGCTGCCGGTTTAATCGCAGGCACCACGCCCACAACCGGGAAAGCAAATTTCTCACGTAACGCAGGGAGCGACACCGTGCTTGCTGTATTACACGCGATGACCGCAAGAGAGAGGGGATAGCGCTGCTGGACCGCAGTCACTATCTCAACAACACGCTCGACGATAAACTCCTCGCTCTTCTCTCCATAAGGAAAGGCGACGTTGTCGAAAGCGTAGATATAGTGGAGATCCGGCAGAAGGCGCCGGATCTCGTCATAGACCGACAACCCACCGACGCCGGAATCAAATACCAGCACGGTGGGACGGGGATCAGAAGGTGTAGCTGCCAGACAAGGTGTATTCCCGTCCTGCAGTTGCGTAGCCATAAACTGTCTCGTAATCTTTATCGAACAGGTTGGCGATTTTACCACGAACTGTCAGCTGTGAGGTGATTGGATATGACACTCCGATATCCCACAAGCTGACGCCGCCCAATTTAACATCACGATTATTGTCGTAATCATTATCGTAACGTTCACCTATATATTGATAAGCAACGTTCCACCCCAAGTCCTGAACCTGCCCAGTTAACTCATACTTAACCTGCTGTTTTGCTCGGCGATAGAGTACCTTATTCGTATCATCATCCCGCGGGTCAACATACTGTAGCGTCAGGTGATGATCTACCGGG
The DNA here is from genome assembly GCF_030333015.1 of Citrobacter sp. Cpo012. Lineage (NCBI taxonomy): Bacteria > Pseudomonadati > Pseudomonadota > Gammaproteobacteria > Enterobacterales > Enterobacteriaceae > Citrobacter > Citrobacter sp. Cpo012. Next base: position 1,250 of record NZ_JAOWGR010000031.1, read on the forward strand.
CCAGTCGTAACATTCCCAGTCCATTCCAGCCCTTTAATCGTGGCTGATTTAACGTTGACGTACTGGTTATTCTTGTAATCGATCAGGTTTTGAATTTCATAATGATATGCCGAAAGACGCCAATCAAGCGGCCCTGTCAATCCATCAATCCCTGCTTCCCACTGTTTAGATTCTTCCGGTTTCAAATTCGGGTTGGCTGCAATACCCGGCCCATAGGAAGAGGCAAAACGCGTAGCCCCGTATTGCTGACCAAGTGAAGGAGCCAGGAAACCTGTGCCATAAGAGAGCGTTGCACGGTAGCCATCAACAAACTCCCAGCCTGCAGCAGTCTGCCAGGTGCCATGCCAGCCGAATTGTTCATCATGATCTTCACGGCCTGAGGCTTCCAGCGTGACGCTATCAATTTGTTGTTGCCCAGTTAGATAAAGTCCGGTCGTATCACGTTTATAAGCGTCCGATTTCGTGGTACTACTGGAAGTCAGCTTTTCTTGTTTCCAGTCGACACCACCGCTAATCGCTCCATGCCCAACCTCAACGTTATTTCCCCACTGAATATAGCGCTGTTCCATATTATCCAGCGTAGCATCCCCCGCATAACGACCGAGTTGATTGCTATAGTTGTAATCTTTGAGATGCTGGTAGTTAGCAATCAGTTGGGCGGAATAGATACCTGAGCTGTAACGAAGGCCGGAATCCCAAGACTGAGTGTAATTCTGAGCTTCGTCATTACCGCCAGCATAGCCATAAGAGCCCTGATCGTAATCGCTATTCGCCGTGTAGCCGTAACCACGGAAGAAACCGGAGAAGTTATCGTTAAACTTGTGCTGCAAGCCGCCCCAGAACAGTTTGTTGCGATAACCATCGCGATCGCTGTCGCCGCTGTAAGGGGAATCAGGTTGAATGTTAAAACCTTTGGTCGTCTGGTAAGCGCCAGCCGCCGTCACCATCGTGTCACCAAATCGTTTATTTATCGTGCCGTCGTAGGTCTGATAACCATCAGTCCCCATACCTGCGTTGATCTGTGATTTCTCTTCATTACTCATCGTAATGATGTTCATCACACCACCGATCGCACCAGATCCGTACACAGCTGAACGCGGCCCGCGAATATATTCAACACGTTGCACCAACGATACCGGAATCTGACCAATATCAATCGCATTACCGATGCCCGCACGCGCCATCGGCACTCCATCAATCAATACCAGCACATGCCGGGACTCAGTACCGCGAACATACAGCGAGGAGCTTTTCCCCATACCGCCGCTTTGCGAAATATCTACGCCCGGCAATCGGCGCATGACATCATTGAGATCTTTTGACTGCCAGCGCTGAATATCTTCACGCGTCACCACATCAGTGGGGGCAAGTACAGTATTAACAGGCTGCTGAAAACGGTTGGCAGTAACGACGAGAGTATCTGGGCTAGTATCCTGTGCCCAACCAGAAAATGCCGTGACGGAAAGTGCCGTGCACAGCAACGATTTTTTAATCATTGTAAAGCATCCACAATATAAGAAGGATGCCGCAGGTCCCACCGATAGTACGCGATGATGAAAGCCAGATGCGACGTTAGCCGGCAGGTCTTCGGGCTTGGAGGCAACTTAAAGAGACGATAACTTCCCACGGCATGCCGCAGTGTCTGCACCAGGTGCGCTCATCCCCTACCTTCCTTACCGCTGCGCGTCAGCTCCAGATTCACACTGGATTCCCTTTTAACTCACAGGACCGGAAAACGGATGCTACAGTTTGTTACAACCCACTGTCCAGACTGCGTATCACAATATCGGAAATCATCAATGACTGGACATCTGATGAGCAATCCCTACAATCCCCGCGTACTTTTATTTTTCAGGACGCATCATGACCCCCGAACACCTTCCGACAGAACAGTACGACGCACAGTTAGCTGAAAAAGTGGTGCGTCTGCAGAGCTTAATGACGCCATTTTATGCACAGGCTCCGGAAGTGTTTCGCTCACCGGTCAGCCACTACCGTATGCGCGCGGAATTCCGTTTGTGGCATGACGGTGATGATCTGTACCACATCATGTTCGACAGCCAGACTAAAAACCGTATCCGTGTCGACAGCTTCCCGGCAGCCAGTGAGCTTATCAACACGCTGATGACGGCAATGATCGAAGGCGTTCGCAACAACCACGTCCTGCGTCACAAACTGTTTCAGATTGATTACCTCACAACCCTGAGCGATCAGGCGGTGGTATCGATGCTGTACCATAAAAAGCTGGATGATGAATGGCGTCAGGAAGCTGAAGCGCTGCGGGATGCGCTGCGGGCGAAAAACCTGAATGTGCATCTGATTGGCCGGGCAACCAAAACCAAAATCGAGCTGGATCAGGACTACATTGACGAACGCTTGCCGGTTGCGGGTAAAGAGATTATCTATCGCCAGGTTGAGAACAGCTTCACCCAGCCGAACGCCGCCATGAATATTCAGATGCTGGAGTGGGCGATTGATGTCACCAGGGGCTCAAAAGGCGATCTGCTGGAGCTGTATTGCGGCAATGGCAATTTCTCGTTAGCCCTGGCACAAAACTTCAACCGCGTACTGGCAACGGAAATCGCCAAGCCGTCAGTTGCTGCTGCACAGTACAACATTGCGGCTAACCAGATTGAAAACGTACAAATAATCCGCATGGCGGCCGAAGAGTTTACTCAGGCGATGAACGGCGTTCGCGAGTTCAACCGTTTGCAGGGAATCGATCTGAAGAGTTACCAGTGTGAAACTATCTTTGTTGACCCACCGCGCAGCGGTCTGGACAGCGAAACGGAGAAAATGGTGCAGGCGTATCCGCGCATTCTGTACATCTCCTGCAATCCGGAGACGCTGTGTAAAAACCTGGAAACGTTAAGCCAGACGCACAATGTTTCACGTCTGGCGCTATTCGATCAGTTCCCGTATACGCACCATATGGAGTGCGGCGTACTGTTAACCAAGAAGTAAGACAGAACGTAGGCTGGATAAGCACTACCTGTTCAGATTGCCGGATAGCGGCTTTGCCTTATCCGGCCTACCGCTACAACTGTTACTCCGCAATTTCCTGTTTACGGTTACGGACTTTAAAGCCGATCCAGAACACCAGAATCACAGACAGTACCGCCGGGAAGAAGTTAGAGCCGATATCCGGATATTCAGCGCGTACCACGGTGCTGTACAACAGAACGCCGAGGATAAAGCAGGCGGCAGCCAGGCCCGGCAATCCCACAGGCATGGTGCGGTTCTGATAGCGTTGATGCAGACAATACACCGTCAGCACCAGCGAAATGATCGGGAATACTGAGAATGGCACAATGGAGCTAAACAGCGCCGCAAATGTACCATTGATCGATAAGCCAGCAACCAGCGCCAGCAGCAGCGTACCTTTATCTTGACCTGACTGTTTCATTGCTTGTCCTTCTCGTTACTCGGAGTGGTGCGTCATCTTCTCTTGTTCACGGCGGTACCAATAAAATGCGCCTTTCGCGATCATGCGTAGTTGCAATACCAGCCGCTCTTCCAGCTGTCGGCGCTGTTCAGCGCCAACATCCAGTGCTTCTGCCCCGGCGCTGAACACAATGGTTACCATAGCTTCGGCTTGCGCTTCAGTAAACGCACGAGGCATATGGTTTTCGAGTTCCAGATAGTCCGCAAGTTCCGCGATGAAGTGCTGAATTTCACGAGCGACCGCTGCACGAAACGCTGCGGATGTCCCCGAACGCTCGCGCAATAATAAACGGAAGGCGTTGGGATTGTTGCCGATGAACTCCATAAATGTTGAGACCGAGGTGCGGATCACACTCCCGCCCTTCGCGATACGCTGGCGCGCCTGGCGCATCAACTGACGCAGCATCAGACCGCTCTCGTCCACCATCGTCAGGCCGAGTTCATCCACATCGCGGAAATGGCGATAAAACGAGGTTGGCGCAATGCCCGCTTCACGAGCGACTTCGCGTAAACTGAGGCTGGCAAAACTACGCTCAGCGCTGAGTTGACTAAATGCGGCTTCTACCAGCGAACGCCGGGTTTTCTCTTTTTGTTGCGCTCTAACGCCCATCACGATGTCTGAATCCTTCCACATACCTTGCTGGCACTATACCAGAGATTAGGCGGTTGGCATGGCTTTGTGAATGATTGTTTACGCGCAGTTTGTGCTTCGACTTCGCAAAAAAGCACAACGATAATTGGGTTATCTCAACAACGATGTTACTATTCTGTTGCTTTTATGTATAAGAACAGGTAAGCCTGACCATGTCACATTCTTACGATTACGATGCAATAGTAATAGGTTCCGGTCCCGGCGGCGAAGGCGCGGCAATGGGTCTGGTTAAGCAAGGAGCGCGCGTCGCGGTAATTGAGCGCTATCATAATGTCGGCGGAGGTTGTACCCACTGGGGCACCATCCCGTCGAAAGCTCTCCGCCACGCCGTCAGCCGCATTATTGAATTCAATCAGAACCCACTGTACAGCGACCACTCCCGACTCCTTCGTTCTTCTTTCGCCGATATTCTCAACCACGCTGATAACGTTATTAATCAGCAAACGCGTATGCGGCAAGGATTTTACGAGCGCAACCACTGCGAAATTTTGCAGGGAAATGCCCGTTTTGTTGATGAACACACGATCGCCCTGGAATGTCACGACGGTACGGTGGAAACGCTGACTGCGGATAAGTTTGTTATTGCCTGCGGTTCGCGTCCTTATCGCCCTGTTGATGTCGACTTTTCGCATCCCCGGGTTTACGACAGTGACTCTATCCTGAGCCTGCACCACGAACCCCGTCATGTGCTGATTTATGGCGCAGGGGTCATTGGCTGTGAATATGCGTCGATTTTCCGTGGAATGGACGTCAAAGTTGATTTAATCAACACCCGCGATCGTCTGCTGGCATTCCTCGATCAGGAGATGTCCGACTCGCTCTCTTACCACTTCTGGAACAGCGGTGTGGTCATTCGCCACAACGAAGAGTATGAGAAGATTGAAGGTTGCGATGACGGCGTCATCATGCACCTGAAGTCCGGTAAGAAACTGAAGGCCGACTGCCTGCTGTACGCCAATGGCCGTACCGGTAATACCGATTCGCTGGCGCTGGAAAACATTGGTCTGAAAACCGACAGCCGCGGGCAGCTTAAAGTGAATAGTATGTACCAGACGGCGCTGCCGCATGTGTACGCCGTAGGGGATGTAATTGGTTATCCGAGCCTGGCATCGGCGGCCTACGACCAGGGACGCATTGCCGCCCAGGCACTGGTAAAAGGCGAGGCTACCGCGCATCTGATCGAAGATATCCCAACTGGGATTTATACCATTCCGGAAATCAGCTCCGTTGGTAAAACCGAACAGCAGCTCACGGCAATGAAAGTTCCCTACGAAGTTGGCCGCGCCCAGTTTAAACATCTGGCACGTGCACAAATCGTGGGTATGAGTGTCGGAACGCTGAAGATCCTGTTCCATCGCGAAACCAAAGAGATTTTGGGGATCCACTGCTTTGGGGAGCGCGCGGCCGAAATTATTCACATCGGACAAGCGATAATGGAGCAAAAAGGTGGTGGTAACACTATCGAGTACTTCGTTAACACCACCTTTAACTACCCAACCATGGCAGAAGCCTATCGGGTAGCGGCGCTAAATGGCTTAAACCGCCTGTTTTAACGCACTGTCGAAATGGCCATCCATTGATCCACGGATGGCCTCTGCCAGCTGTTCATAACGGCTGCGCAGCGGCGAACCAGGACGGTACACCAGACCAATCGTACGACGCGGTTCGGGTTTAATGCATGGCAGATAAACGACACCATCACGCTTACGCTCCGGCGGAACGGCCAGCGCAGGCAGTAAGGTAATACCACTGCCTGCCGCCACCATGTTACGCAGCGTTTCCAGACTGGTTGCCCGAAAATGGGTATCTTCATCAGCACCCGCTTCAAAGCAGAAACCCATCGCCTGATCGCGCAGGCAGTGGCCATCTTCCAGCATCAGCAGTTTTTCACCCGCCAGATCGGACATCGGTACACAGTCACGGTTTGCCCACGGATGATCTTCATAGATCGCCAGCATCATAGGCTCATCAAATAATGGAACTTCGATGAATGCCTCACTCTCTTTGACCAGCGCCAGAATGACGCAGTCGAGCTTGCCGCTATCCAGTTGCGCCAACAGCTGATGTGTCTGCGCTTCATGGAGATACATCTCCAGTTTTGGGAAGGTCTGGTGCAACATCGGAATAATATGCGGCAGCAGGTATGGCCCCACCGTTGGGATCAAACCAATATGCAGCGGGCCAGACATTGTCTCGCCTTGTTGGCTTGCCATCTCCTTGAGCACTTTGACCTCGCGCAGCACGGTACGCGCCTGATCCACCAGCAGCAAACCGGCCTGGGTGAACAGCACCTTGCGACTCGTACGCTCCAGCAACATGACGCCAAGCTCATCTTCCAGCTTGCGGATCTGCCCGCTCAGCGTTGGTTGGCTAACGTGACAGGAGTCTGCCGCTCGTCGGAAGTGACGATGTTCGGCTAGTGCCACCAGGTATTCAAGATCACGAATATTCATTATTCATCCTCCATCGCCACGATAGTTCGTAGCGATAGGTAGCATAGCAACGAACGATTATCCCTATCAAGCTTTCTGTTTAATAATGCACCACAGAAACGGAACGGTACCCCTTTAACCCTTGAAGCTACTGTCCGTTTGAGAGTTTCTCTCATACTCGAAATAACTAAAGCCAACGTGAACTTTTGCGGACCTTGAGTCCGCATTTTTTTTGCATAAAATAAATATCCTCCGGCATAGCCGGAGGTTTTTCTGATGCGCCTATAAGGCTCTGTTACCAGCCGCGCCCTAACAGGCGCATACGATCTGACATTTGCATCAGACTTCGTTACTTACGGCCCGTAAACGGGCTACCCGGATAAGGGATCGATAACTGCTCGCCCATTTTATCCTCTGCAAGCTGGTGCTTTATGTATTCCTGTATCCTTGCCGTGTTCTTACCCACCGTATCTACGTAATACCCACGACACCAGAACTCCCTGTTCCTGTATTTAAACTTCATATCACCAAACTGCTCATACAACATCAGACTGCTTTTACCTTTCAGATAACCCATAAAACCGGATACGCTCATTTTGGGCGGGATTTCCACAAGCATATGGATATGATCTGCACAGCATTCCGCTTCCAGGATCCGCACGTTTTTCCACTCACACAGCTTTCTTAAGATGCTGCCTATCGCCCTACGTTTCTCCCCGTAGAATGCTTGTCTTCGGTATTTGGGCGCAAAAACTATGTGATATTTACAGTTCCATCGGGTGTGCGCTAAGCTCTTTTCGTCCCCCATTGGGACCCCCTTTTGATTTCTTGTTTAACCCTTGCAGTTGCCAGACCGCAAGGTGTTTTAACAAATCAAAAGGGGTTTTAATAACTGGCCCAAAGCTGAAAGCTTTCCGGAACCCCCAGCCTAGCTGGGGGTTTTCTGTGCACAA
>NZ_JAOWGR010000032.1:0-108189 GCF_030333015.1 Citrobacter sp. Cpo012
CATCCGTAGCTCAGCTGGATAGAGTACTCGGCTACGAACCGAGCGGTCGGAGGTTCGAATCCTCCCGGATGCACCATCTTGTCCCTCCCTCTAAATCATTTCCACATACTCTCTGAACACCCCTCAATTCGCTGTCAGCGACAAAATCAATCAATTACGATAAAATAACGTCTGGTCACTCGGCTTGTGAGAAGACGATGTACGAACGTTATGCGGGTTTGATTTTTGATATGGATGGTACCATCCTGGATACCGAGCCTACGCATCGTAAGGCGTGGCATGAGGTATTGGGGCATTATGGACTACGGTTTGATGAACATGCCATGGTCGCTCTCAATGGTTCCCCAACGTGGCGTATTGCGCAGTCGGTAATTGAATTGAACCATGCCGATCTTGATCCTCATGCACTGGCACGTGAAAAAACCGACAAGGTGAGAAGCATGCTGCTGGATAGCGTCCAGCCTTTGCCGTTGGTTGATGTTGTGAAAGCCTGGCATGGTCGTCGTCCTATGTCGGTAGGTACGGGTAGTGAAAGCGCAATTGCAGAAGCGCTGCTCGCTCACCTTGGTCTGCGTCGCTATTTTGATGCTGTAGTCGCAGCCGATCACGTACAACACCATAAACCGGCTCCTGATACGTTTTTGCTTTGTGCCGAACGTATGGGGGTTGTTCCGGCTCGTTGCGTCGTGTTTGAAGATGCCGATTTTGGAATACAGGCGGCGCATGCCGCGGGAATGGATGCCGTGGATGTCCGGTTATTGTGAGTGATGGACTGTCGCTCCTGTCACTGTTTGCCAGCAGTTTTCTCAGTGCCACGCTATTACCCGGCAATTCTGAAGTTGTTCTGGTTGCTTTGTTGGTTTCCGGGGTCAGTCATCCCTGGGTCTTAGTCTTAACAGCAACAATGGGTAATAGCCTTGGAGGGTTAACTAACGTTATCCTTGGGCGTTTCTTTCCATTGCGTAAAACATCGCGCTGGCAAGAAAAAGCCACAGGCTGGCTGCGGCGCTATGGCGCTGTCACACTATTATTAAGCTGGATGCCGGTTGTGGGGGATTTGCTGTGCCTGTTAGCCGGGTGGATGCGCATCTCGTGGGGCCCAGTTCTCTTTTTCTTATGCCTTGGCAAGGCGCTGCGCTATGTTGTTGTCGCAGCGGTTACGACACAAGGCATTATGTGGTGGCACTAATTGTGTTGTGGGATAGCCTTCAGGGTAACCAATACCATTATGCTAATTAAAACGATTTTGACAGGCGGGAGGTCAATTTGATCCCGGACGTATCACAGGCGCTGGCCTGGCTGGAAAACCATCCTCAGGCGTTAAAGGGGATTCAACGTGGTCTGGAGCGCGAAACGCTGCGTGTTAATGCAGATGGGTCATTAGCAACGACAGGCCATCCTGAGGTGTTAGGCTCAGCGCTAACGCATAAGTGGATAACCACTGACTTTGCCGAAGCATTGCTGGAGTTCATTACTCCACCCGGTGACGACATTGAGAAAATGCTCACGTTCATGCGCGACTTACATCGTTATACCGCCAGAAATCTTGGCGACGAGCGTATGTGGCCGTTGAGCATGCCTTGCTATATTGCCGAAGGTCAGGATATCGAACTGGCGCAGTATGGTTCGTCGAATACCGGTCGCCTGAAGACGCTGTACCGTGAAGGCCTCAAAAACCGCTATGGCGCGTTGATGCAGACAATCTCGGGCGTACACTACAACTTCTCGCTGCCTATGGCTTTCTGGCAGGCGAAATGCGGTGTAACCGAAGGTGAGGATGCTAAAGAGAAAATCTCCGCGGGCTACTTCCGTCTGATCCGCAACTACTACCGTTTTGGTTGGGTGATTCCGTATTTGTTTGGTGCCTCCCCGGCCATTTGTTCCTCATTCCTGCAAGGAAAACCAACAACTCTGCCGTTTGAAAAAACCGACTGTGGGATGTATTACCTGCCGTACGCAACGTCGCTGCGTCTGAGTGATTTGGGCTATACCAATAAGTCGCAAAGCAATCTCGGAATTACGTTTAACGATTTGCATGAGTATGTGGCAGGATTAAAGCGCGCGATTAAGACGCCTTCCGAGGAGTACGCGGCGATCGGTCTGGAGAAAGACGGTAAGCGTCTGCAAATTAACAGCAATGTTCTGCAGATTGAAAATGAGCTGTATGCGCCTATTCGCCCGAAACGCGTCACTCGTCGTGGAGAAACGCCATCAGATGCGCTTCTGCGTGGCGGTATCGAGTACATCGAAGTACGCTCGCTGGATATCAACCCGTTCTCGCCTATCGGCGTGGACGAGCAGCAGGTGCGCTTCCTCGATCTGTTTATGGTCTGGTGTGCGCTGGCTGATGCCCCGGAAATGAGCAGCGATGAATTGCTGTGTACGCGTAAAAACTGGAATCGCGTGATTCTCGAAGGGCGTAAGCCTGGGCTGACGTTAGGTATTGGCTGTGAAACAGCCCAGTTCCCGCTGCCGAAGGTTGGGAAAGATTTGTTCCGCGATCTGAAACGCGTGGCACAAACGCTGGACAGCATCGATGGGGGAGAGGAGTATCAGAAGGTCTGTGATGAACTGGTTGCCTGTTTTGACAATCCTGAACTGACTTTCTCTGCCCGGATCCTACGGTCTATGATTGATGAAGGCATTGGCGGTACGGGCAAAGCGTTGGGTGAGGCTTACCGAAATCTGCTGCGTGAAGAGCCGTTAGAAATAGTGCAGGAAGCTGAATTTATTGCTGAAACCGAGGCTTCAAAGCGTCGTCAGCAGGAGATCGAAGCGGCTGATACTGAGCCGTTTAGCGTGTGGCTGGAAAAGCACGCTTGATACAAAAGAAAAAGGCCACTCGGGAGTGGCCAAAATTTCATCTCTGAAAACAGGGATGATGATAACAAATGCGCGTCTTTCATATACTCAGACTCGCCCCGGAACAAAGAGTTCAGATTATTTTTAAAAAATTTATCGGAGGTGGCTAAATGCCGTTGTTAGATAGTTTTACTGTCGATCACACCCGGATGGAAGCTCCCGCGGTCCGGGTTGCAAAAACGATGAACACCCCGCATGGCGACGCAATCACCGTGTTTGATCTGCGTTTCTGCATTCCGAACAAAGAAGTGATGCCTGAGAAAGGTATCCATACGCTGGAACACCTGTTTGCAGGTTTTATGCGTAACCACCTTAACGGTAACGGCGTTGAGATTATCGATATCTCTCCGATGGGATGCCGTACCGGCTTCTACATGAGCCTGATTGGTACGCCGGACGAACAGCGCGTAGCCGACGCGTGGAAAGCGGCAATGGCAGACGTGCTGAAAGTACAGGATCAGAACCAGATCCCGGAGCTGAACGTTTACCAGTGCGGTACGTATCAGATGCACTCTCTTAGCGAAGCACAGGATATCGCGCGTCATATTCTGGAGCGTGATGTACGCGTGAACAGCAATGAAGAGCTGGCGCTACCTAAAGAGAAACTGCAGGAACTGCATATTTAGTCTTATTGATTAGCTGTTCCAGTATTTAAATTAACCCCGGTTTATGTCCGGGGTTTTTTATTGCTTAATATAATGTGTGTTTATTATATTTGCTGCGAGAATACATTTTAATTTAAATGATGCCTGACCTGTTAAATAATAAAGTGTGATCTGGCAAGCAGAAAGAGGCGGATAAATAACGATGCCAGAGTGTATTGATCACATAAACTAAAAAACATAAATAATTAATAGAAAAACATAATGGAATGCGCCAGATATCCGGGTAATAACAAGACTCTTTTAATAGCCGGTAGATAGGGTTTTTATCAAATCTTATCTGGTATACATTAAACTTTAGGGATGAAAATGAAGGCTAAATATTTGGCGCTGATGATCGGTGCTTGCTTTTCTCATAACCTTTGGGCAGCAAATAATATCACTATTGAGCAGCGTCTGGCTGAACTAGAGCAACGTGTTGTTAATGCCGAAAAACGGGCATCCGATGCCGAGGCACAAATTCGCTCGCTGAAGCAGCAGCAGGTCGCTGCTACGCCGACGGTGAATGTCCAGTCTGCCGAGCCGATTGCAGCAGGTGAAACTCCGCCTAAGCTGACATTATCTGGCTTCAGCGATATTAAGTTCTATGGCGATGTCGAATTTAATATGGATGCGGCAAGCCGTTCCGGTAGCCTGACATCGACGAGAACGTCAGCGAATAAAGATTGGGCACCAGGAACCAATGAACGCTGGGATATTAACGGACGCCTGTTGCTGGGCTTTGATGGCTACCAGCGGCGGGACAACGGTAATTTTGCAGGGTTCTCGGTACAGCCTCTGGCGGACCTGACCGGAAAAATGAACCTCGATGATGCCGTTTTCTTCTTTGGTCGTGAGAATGACTGGAAAATTAAGGTTGGTCGTTTTGAAGCCTACGATATGTTCCCGCTGAATCAGGATACGTTTGTTGAATATTCGGGGAATACAGCGAACGATCTCTACAGTGACGGTTACGGCTACATCTATATGATGAAAGAAGGACGGGGACGTAGCGACAGCGGGGGTAACTTCCTGCTGAGCAAAACCATCGACAACTGGTATTTCGAAGTTAACACATTGCTGGAAAATGGCAGTACGTTATATACCGAGAAGCAGTACCACGGAATGGATTTAACCAACGATAAAAACGTGGTTTACGTCCGTCCGGTTATCGCCTGGCAAAACGGGCGTTTTTCAACGGCGATAGCGATGGAAAGTAACGTCGTTAACAACGCCTACGGTTATTACCAAAATGGGACGTGGATCGATCAGTCAGATCGTACGGGCTATGGTTTTACCATGACCTGGAATGGTCAAAAAACGGACCCGGAAGATGGCGCAGTGATTAACCTGAATACCGCCTATATGGATGCGACCGATGAGACAGATTTTACCGCTGGGGTGAATGCGTTGTGGCATCGATTTGAACTGGGTTATATCTATGCGCATAACAAAATCGAAGCCTTCAATGCTACCAATATCGATGCCGTTTGTGAGGACGATTGCTGGATCACCGATCCCGGCAATTATGACATTCACACTATTCATGCCTCATATTTATTCCCCAATGTGATGGATATGAAAAACTTTAACATCTACCTCGGTGCCTATGCTTCATGGGTAGAGGCCAATCCGAATAATGGTGATAACAGCGAAGATGCGCGTTACGGCGGGCGTCTGAGATTCAAATATTACTTCTGATTGTAGGTCTAATAAAAAAGGGATCCGCAGATCCCTTTTATCAGATAGCTAGTGTGCGCCACCGCCGCCGCCGCCCGCACCGAAGGGCGGTTTGGCGAACCACACCAGGCCAAGCAGGACCAGGAAGATCCCCGCCGACATCCAGAAGATTTCGTTAGCGGAAATAATCAGCCCCTGATTGGTGATCTGCTGAGCTATCCAACCTGAAGCCTGCTGGTGCGTCATCCCTAAATCTTGCAGCTTATCGTACATAGCCTGTGCATTTGGGTTGTAGGGGTTAACAGATTCCGTTAGCTGAGCATGGTGCAGCGACTCGCGGTTTGTCCACATTGTCGTCGTAATCGATGTGCCAATGGAACCTGCCAGCGTTCGCGTAAAGTTCGACAAGCTGGATGCCGCCGCCAGACGCTCTGGCGGTAAGCCGGACAACGTAATGGTGGTTAACGGCATAAAGAAGCAGGCTACCGCGAACCCCTGAATAAACTGCGGCCAGGCCGATGCGCCAAAGTCCATACCCGGCTCGAACGTCCACGCACGCCAGTAGAAACAGACGGCGTACATAATAAAACTGAATGTTACCAGCCGACGCATATCCAGCTTGTGCGCGAAGCGGCCGATAATCGGAGACAGGATCACCGGAATCACCCCAACCGGCGCTGACGCCAGACCAGCCCAGGTTGCCGTATAGCCGTATACCTCCTGCAACAGCTGCGGCAACAGTACGATTGCGCCGAAGTAGAGCATATAGGCCAGACTGATACACAGACAGCCGATGGTAAAGTTGCGCGACTTAAACAGCGAGAGATCGACAATGGGGTGCTCGTCGGTAAGCTCCCAGACGATCAGGAAGCTGATAGCGACAACGGCGACCACCGTCAGGATGATAATCTCCTGCGAGGCGAACCAGTCCAGCTCTTTGCCGCGGTCGAGCATAATCTGCAAACTGCCGATACCGATGACCAGCAGTGCCAGACCAATGGCGTCAATGCGCCGCTGCTCGGTTTTGGTTTCCCGACCGCGCAGGGTTTGCAGTGTCATCAATACCACCACAGCCCCGATAGGCACGTTGATAAAAAATATCCAGCCCCAGTGATAGTTGTCGCTGATATAGCCCCCAAGAATAGGACCACATATCGGGGCAACAATCACCGTCATCGACCATAGCGCGAGGGCGATGGAACGCTTGGCGGGTGGATAGTTATTCAGCAACAGGCTCTGTGACAGCGGAATTAATGGACCGGCGACAATACCCTGAATTACGCGGAAGAAAATCAGCATGTTCAGGCTGGTGGACATCCCGCATGCCCATGACGCAATGACGAAGGCGATAGTTGACCACATAAAGAGTCTTACTTCGCCAAAGCGTTTTGCCAGCCAGCCGGTGATCGGAATAGAGATAGCGTTCGCCACCCCGAATGAGGTGATCACCCAGGTTCCCTGGCTCAGTGAAGAGCCGAGGTTCCCGGCGATAGTGGGGATCGCCACGTTAGCAATGGTGGAGTCCAGCACCTGCATGAATGTCGCCAGGGACAGCGCGATCGTCATAATGACGAGCTGCGCGCCTTCCAGCGGTTTTTGCTGTTGCATCACACGCACCTTTGAATTAGCCCGCGTTGGCCCGCACGATCTCTTCGATCATCTTATTGACCGGAGCAAGGTTGATTTCACGTGCATTACTTTCTGATACCGGCGTGGTACGAACCTGGCTTGCCAGAATTTGTCCGTCACGATTTGAGGTATCTACCGTAACCAGCGTAGACAAACCAATACGTAATGGATGCTGTGCCAGTTGCTGCGCATCCAGTTCGATACGTACCGGCAGACGCTGGACGACTTTGATCCAGTTGCCGGTTGCGTTTTGCGCCGGCAGCAGGGAGAAGGCGCTGCCCGTACCCATATCGAGACCGACAACTTTACCGGTATATTTTACGTCATCGCCGTAAATATCGCTGATAACGGTCGCCGGTTGGCCGATACGCATGTGTGCGAGCTGTGTTTCTTTGAAGTTGGCATCTACCCACAGGTTAGTGGCCGGAACAACCGCCATCAGCGGCGTGGTTGGGCTAATTTGTGCACCAGGCTGTACGGCGCGACGGGATACATAACCGGTCATTGGGCTGACAATTCTGGTACGTTCCAGCGCCAGCCAGGCATTGCGCACTTCGGTGGCAGCCTGTTGCACAGCGGGCTGATCTTCCAGCTTGCTACCCAGAATCATCGCCTGGTTAGCATTATATTGTTGGATCGCGACATCAAGCTGGGCCTGAGCGCTGGCGACGGCATCACGAGCGTGTTGCAGCTCTTCGCGGCCAATCAGGTTGGCATTACCCAGCGGAACTCGGCGATTAAAGTCGCTTTGTGCCTGCGCCAGTGCGGTTTTCTGCACTTCAATACTTGCCTGTAACTGCTTGCTGTTGATCATCAACTGGTGCGTCTGACGCACGCTGGAAGCCAGCGCAGTTTTGGCTTTTTCAAATGCCTGCTTTGCGTCTGTCTGGTCGAGGGTGACCAGCACATCGCCTTGTTTTACAAAGTCAGTGTTATCAGCCCAGACTTTCGTCACGCTGCCTGATACCTGAGCCATGATTTGAACCTGGTTCCCTGCCACGTACGCATCGTCTGTCTCTTCGACATGACGAAGTACTAAAAACCAATAAATCCCATATGCCACGGCAATGATAATAAAGAGCAAGGTCAGAAGGAGTAGCATACTTTTACGTTTGCCATTCTTCTTGACCGGTTGCTGCGGGGTTTGAGTCTCCGCATTTGCGCTCATGTTGTTCTCCACGATCTTATTTTTTTCACATCGGCTGAGCCGACCTGTTTATCAGACAGGCCAGCAGTATGCGTGCTGGCCTGTCGGTTTTTTCATTTATAAATCTGGATTTCTGAGCGAGTCAGCGCGTTAGCGCAGCGCTTCTAACACCGCGCCATCCTGCTCCATCTGATCAAGACGGGTCAGAAGTTTACGGGTAATTTGCTCAAGCTGATCTTTTTCGGTGGTGCTAAGAGACGACCAGAGCTGATGCAGGCAGTTATGCTGAGGCGGTAACACCTCTTGCAAAAAAGCATGGCCTTTCTCGGTCAATTGCAGATGCAGACAGCGGCGATCGTTATCGCTTTCACGACGTTCGATCCAGCCACGTTTTTCTAACTCATCCGCAATGCGGGTAGCGTTAGTGCGTGACGAGCCAAGCGCGCAACTCAGTTCAGAAGGCTGAATACTGTGGTTTTCCTGAGACTCCAGCGTAATCAACGCCATAAACAATGTCTCGTTAATCCCTTGAGCTTTCAGCATCTTATTGCGGTTTTCCAGCAACTTACCCTGCATGTGCATACAGAGGCGAGTCAGAAGCACTTCCTGATAAGGGAACTCTTCGTAGCGGCTGGCGCGAAATTTTAGCATTTGTTCAATGGGCGTAAACGAACTATCCATTTGGGTATAACCTCATTAATTTCAGCCGATATAGTAACGACAGTGACAAATAAAGTAAATGTATTATTTCTTTAAAATGATTGTTTTTATCTATAAGCCAACAAGCATTTTCCAGGCTAATCCATAGCCCAGAGCACTCAGTAACGTTGGAATGATGATGCTGCGGGTCTTATAGAAGCTTGCGCCCAGTATGACAAACCCCACCAGCGTAGGCACGAACCGACGAGCGTCGTGCATAACTTCTGGTGCGGTAGACACCACCAGCAGGGCGCAAATAGATGCAATGCCAATAGTGTCGAGTAGTATGCCCGTCGCGCCGCGCTTCGTCGGGCGAACATTGCCTACCCCAAGACGGAGTGGCAAATAGCGAAAACAGTAATTAACGCAGCCGACCAACAGGCCAAGTAGCAGAACCTCATAGCTCATCAGGACCTCCCTGCCAAAATGACTGGATGAGCGCCGTCAGGCATCCGCAGACAATACCTGCAAGGATAGCGGCAGGTATGGAAAACAGCATGACGCCAGCCAGCGCCCCGGCCAGGGAGGCAGTCACGCAGAGCGCTTGTTTACGTTGGAATGACGCGAGCAGGAAGCTCATAAACAGCGCCGGGAGCATGAATCCCAGTGCCGCTTCAACCGCCGGGTAATCCTTGAGTAAACCACTGCCGGAAAACGCGCCGATCACCGTACCAAACACCCAGGAGGCCCAGGAGCACAGTGCGATGCCGATCATCCAGTTTTCACTCCAGCGCCGATTATCCCGGACCAGTTTTGCCGTTGCGGCGGCAAAGACTTCATCGGTAAGGCCAAAAGCCCAGAGTGCACTTTTGGGTTTACTCAGTCGCTGGGCTATTCGGCTGCGCAGGGAAGGGCCGTACAAAACATGGCGGACATCCATGGCCATGACGGTAAGGGCGGCGACCCACAGCGAACTGCCCGCAGCGAGCATGGTGGTAATGACAAACTGGCTGGCTCCCGCATAGATAATGCAGGAGAAAAAGACGCTTTCAACCGGCGTAAAGCCAAGGCGAGTGGCATTGAGACCAAATGCAAAAGCGACCGGAATATAGCTGATGACTATTGGTAGGCTGTCTTTGAATCCTTCCGTTAACGTTGCCGAACAGGATTCAGACTGGGGTACAGGGCTTTCCATAGGGTTATAGGTTTCATTACCGAAATTAATATAACTTGGCTCAATGAGTTATAACCTTAGCAGACTGATGGGCTCCTTAACACCCTGTGGAGCCCAATCAGCGGTAAACATGCACTATACGCTTAATTTACGGCTTCCTGACGGTGAAAACCTCGCCACCAGACCACCAGGTTGAGTACGGCAACGGTCGTACCCGCCAGACAAACGCCAGCCCAACCAGCATGCTGCCAGGCGGAGGCTGAAATCAGCGAACCTGCCGCTCCGCCAATAAAATAGCTGGTCATGTATCCGGCGGTCAGGCGATTACGCGCATCCGGATGAATGCGATAGATAACCGTCTGGTTGGTGATGTGTACTCCCTGAACGGTGAGGTCCAACACCAGAATACCGATAATCAGCATGGGGACTGAAGCGTGCCCAAGCCAAATAGCAAGCCAGGAGAGCAGCAGTAATAGCAGTCCTATGGTTGTGGTCAGGTGGGATTTACCTTTATCGGCAAAACCGCCTGCAGGACGTGCGCCTAACGCCCCTGCGGCACCCGCCAGACCGAACAGACCAATCATTCCTTCCGAATAGTTAAACGGCGGCGCGGCGAGCAAAAACGCCATCGAGGTCCACAGGATACTGAAATTGGCAAAAGTCAGGCAGCCCAGCATCGCGCGGGTACGCAGCAATTTATCGTGAATAAACAGGCTGAATACCGAGCCTAACAGCTGAGGATAGTTAAGATGAGTATCGGATTTCATTTTCGGCAGGCCGCGCCACAGCGCAACCGCCATCAGCGCCATTAATACTGATGCGACCCAAAATACGGTGCGCCAGCCGCCAAGATTCGCCAGTAATCCCGCCACGGTGCGCGCCAGCAGAATACCCAGCAGCAGGCCGCTCATAATCGTGCCGACAACCTTCCCGCGCTTGTCCGGTGTGGCAAGCGTTGCCGCCAGCGGAACCAAAATCTGTGCCACTACCGAGAACAACCCGGTCAGAGCGGTGCCGAGAATCAGCATACCCAGCGACTGGCTGCTGGCGGTGATCAGCATGCCGCCAGCCGCGAGCAACGTCATGGAGACAATCAGCATCCGACGTTCAAACATATCGCCGAGCGGCACTAAGAACAGCAGGCCGGCGGCGTAGCCGAGCTGGGCCGCAGTGACGATAAACCCTGCAGTACTGGCAGATAGCGAAAAGTTGCGCGCGATGGTGTCGAGCAGCGGCTGCGCATAATAGTTACTGGCGACGGCGAGGCCGGTGGCAATAGACATTAACAGGATCAGCGAAGGGCTAAGTCCCTGAGTAGTTTTCGTCATTGTTTTCAACTGAGTAATGGGTTGCAGAAAACAATCATAACGGAAGTGATTAAATGTTGCTGATTTGTTGAGTGATGGATTGTGCGATTGGGGGAAGGAGGATAGGCCGGATTAGGTGCATCGCGCCACCATCCGGCATTTATGCGGTTACAGGCCTGATGGCGCTACACTCATCAGGCCTGCGAGTGGGTTATTTCTGCGCGGCCAGCGCTTCGTTCACCCAGCCGTCAAACTGTTGCTGGTGGGCTTTGATCCAGCCGTCAACGTGACCCTGTACGTCGGCTTCAGACGCTTTCCCGTCGTGCATCATTGCGTTCTGCGCGTTGATATCCGCCAGCGGCAGCTTCATGATGGCAAACAGTTTCGCCGCAGCCGGGTTTTTCTCCGCCCAGGCTTTATTGGCGACAATATGCATAGTGTTCACCGGGAAGCCGTAGTTGGCGCCGTTTGGCAGTTTGGTATCAATATCTTTCTGCTCGCCTGGCAGGGAAGAGAACGGCACCTGCAGCCAGACCACATCTTTACCAGGTTTCATTACGTCGCTCACCCAGTACGGTGTCCAGGTGTAGTAAAGAATGGGTTTACCTTCTTTGAAGCGGGTAATGGTGTCGGCCATCATCGCCGCATAGTTACCGTGGCTGACCTCGACGGTTTTTTCCAGATCGAAAGCTTTGTTCTGGTGGTTGATTACTGCTTCACAGCCCCAGCCCGGTGAACAGCCCATCATATCGGCTTTTCCGTCACCGTTGGTGTCAAAGATTTTGGCGATCTTCGGATCTTTTAACTGGGCGATATTGGTGATTTTATATTGCTCAGCGGTTTTCTTGTCGATCAGATAACCCTGTGCGGCACCCGTAACGAATACCCCCTCGCGATAAAACTTTTTGTCTCCGCCCGCAGCGGCGTACATATCATCATGCAGCGGCTGCCAGTTCACGGCGGTAAAAGTTGCATCGCCAGAGGCAATGGAGGTATAGCCGACGTTGTAGTCAACTTCGCTGGTTTTGTTAACGGTGTAACCCAGTTTCTCCAGCGCACGGGCGACTAACTGCGTCTGGAAGGATTCTTCAGAGATAGTGCTCTGGATTGGCTGTACGGTGATGCCTTTGCCCGGCAGGTCGGCAGCGAAAGTGCTGGTGGAGACAAGGGTGGCAAACGCTGTGGCAATAATTACTTTCTGTCGCATCGTTGTTCCTTATTACACTTCATCCTTCAAGCTGCCTCTTTGTTGGCTGCACTCATGCACCCCAGTCACGTACTACTTGTACGCTCCTGGGGATACATTCGTTTGCCGCCGCGATGCAACTTGAATGATTTTGTGTAAGTTAATGAATTGTAGGCCCGGTAAGCAATGCGCCACCGGGCAACGGGTGTATTACTTCGTGAAAGGGCGAGTGATAAGCCCAACGGGACCGGTGGTGTACCAGCGACGGTTGCCACGACTACGCGAGTCGCGACCGACGGCCTGCGTCAGGCGGTCGAGAATGATAGCGAGGATCACAATCCCAACCCCGCCGACGGTGGCAAGCCCCATATCCAGACGACCGATTCCGCGCAGAACCATCTGACCCAGTCCGCCGACGGCAATCATCGACGCGATGACGACCATTGAGAGTGCCAGCATCAGCGTTTGGTTAACCCCAGCCATAATGGTGGGCATTGCCAGCGGGAGCTGCACTTTAAACAGCATCTGACGCGGGCTGGCGCCAAACGAGCGCGAGGCTTCAATCAGATCGGCTGGCACCTGGTTAATCCCCAGAATAGTCAGACGCACGATTGGCGGCAGGGCGAAGATAATCGTCACCACTACGCCCGGGACGTTACCAATACCAAACAGCATGACAATCGGCACCAGATAGACAAACGCGGGCGTGGTTTGCATGGCGTCCAGCAGCGGGCGAACAATTTTTGCTGCTCGTGGACTGCGCGCCAACCAGATCCCCATCGGCAGACCGATCACCACGCAGAACAGCAGCGCGGTCAACACCAGCGCCAGGGTTATCATGGCCTGCGACCACGCGCCGATGGCACCGATAGCAATCAAGGAAATCAGCGTCGCAACGCCCATCCCCACGCCGGAAATCTGCCAGGCAATCAGCGCGAACAGGATAATCGCCACGGGCGCTGGCATACCCAACAGCAGCTGTTGAAAGCCGTTGAGAATGTAATCCACCGGGACACGAATGCCCTGGAAGACCGGACGGAAATGGGTAACGACCCAGTCGATCCCCTCTGTGACCCAACTGTCAAGCGGGATCAGCGTTTTATGGAACGGATCCATAATATTGAAATGCTCTGGTGCCGGCGCGGGTGCGCTGGTCAGCCAGTCCGCACCACCACCGTCAGTGGGTGCGCCTGATGGCGTACTCCAGGCATCAGCATTTTGTGCGGCACTGTCGGCCGCTGGTGTGGTGTCCCACGGATTAGTTTGATCAGCCATTGTTTACCCCCTCACGATCTAAAGCCTGTAACAGCATGCGTTTTGAAATGACGCCCACATACTGCTGTTCCTCATCTACAACCGGCACCGCGCACGGGGCCTGACCGACATGAGAAAGCAACTCGCTGAGAGGGGTTTGTGCATCTACGGCTAACGGCTCATCGATCAATGCCGCTTCAATACCTTGCGCCTGACTTAACGCTGTTTTTAATGAGTCGATAGAGACAACGCCAACGAATTTATTGCCGCGTTCGATCACGTAACCATATTCACGATCTTTGTCCTGCAATAATTGCAGCGCAGAACGTGGACCCACCCCGGGGTTTTTACGAATC
The DNA here is from genome assembly GCF_030333015.1 of Citrobacter sp. Cpo012. Taxonomy (NCBI): domain Bacteria; kingdom Pseudomonadati; phylum Pseudomonadota; class Gammaproteobacteria; order Enterobacterales; family Enterobacteriaceae; genus Citrobacter; species Citrobacter sp. Cpo012. The sequence continues at coordinate 13,876 of NZ_JAOWGR010000032.1, forward strand.
AAACCTTCGGGACTACGGCGTGAAATATCTTTCGCGCTAAAGACCTGGCTAATATCGACGCCACGGAAGAAGGTGCGTACATAATCATTGGCCGGATTATTCAGGATTTCATCTGGCGTGCCGACCTGGACCACTTCACCGTTTTGCATAATGGCAATTCTGTCGCCAATGCGCATGGCTTCGTCGAGGTCATGCGATATAAAGACCACGGTACGTTGATGCTTCGCCTGTAGTTTTACCAGCTCATCCTGCATCTCGGTACGAATTAACGGATCGAGAGCTGAGAAGGCTTCATCCATTAATAAGATGTCAGGGTTAATGGCTAATGCGCGGGCGAGGCCCACACGCTGGCGCATCCCCCCGGAAAGTTCATCCGGGTAACCGTGAGCATAATTCTCCAGACCAACCTGGCGCAGCGCATCTAACGCTTTTTCACGACGTTCATCCGCACCTACGCCGGCTAATTCCATGCCGAATGCCGTATTGTCGAGAACCGTCATGTGCGGCATCAGGGCAAAGGACTGGAACACCATCGCAATCTTTTTTCTGCGCACCTCGCGAAGCTCAGCATCGGATATCCGGGCGATGTCTACGCCGTCAATCAATACCTGTCCGCGGGTGGGTTCAATCAGGCGATTGAGAAGGCGTACCATTGTGGATTTACCCGAACCGGATAATCCCATGATGACAAATATCTCGCCTTCTTCAATGGCCAGACTGGCGTTCTTAACGCCAAGCGATAGCCCCGTTTTATCCAGAATCTGCTCTTTTGAAAGTCCTTTTTCAATATATTTGAAGGCTCTCTGGGGATGCTCTCCAAATATCTTATAGAGATTTTTAACTTCTAATTTAATTGCCATGCAATAGAATGATTCCTGTTATTTGTTTATATCGATATATTACCTGATGGAAATAGTGACCTTTTTCTACCCTAACATACTGAGAATCTGAGACAACCCTGAATTTGGTTGTGGCATGAATATTGCCAAAGGCCAAGTGGCGGGACTTCCCGTGATATAAGGGCTGAGCGCGAATGTGAACGGGTTAATATTTTTTGTAAATGGCAATGAAAAATCGCCTGAATTGCTGGAATGCAGGCGAATAATGCGGCTGATATTGAGTGTAGATCACACAATTATATTTGCACGACAAAAGTGTGATCCTGTTAAAATATTTCCGCGAAAAATGTACGGTATTTCCCGTGAAAATGAGCGCTAGAAATTCCAGTCGTCATCTTCTGTTTCGACCGCTTTTCCCATCACATAAGATGAACCGGAACCCGAGAAGAAATCGTGGTTTTCATCAGCGTTGGGCGACAGCGCGGCAAGGATTGCCGGGTTAACCTCCGCCATTTCAGGCGGAAATAGCGCCTCATATCCCAAATTCATTAATGCCTTATTGGCGTTGTAACAAAGGAAGGCTTTGACGTCATCCACCCAGCCGGTTTCTGCATACAACTCTTCCGTATAACGCGCTTCGTTATCATACAATTCCATCAGTAGGTCAAAGGCAAAATTCTTTAACTCCTCGCGTGCGGATTCGGAAATATGCTCCAGACCTTTTTGATATTTATAACCAATGTAATACCCATGAACCGCTTCATCACGAATGATCAGACGAATGAGATCGGCGGTATTGGTCAATTTGCCGCGGCTGGAAAAATACATTGGCAACCAGAAGCCAGAATAGAAGAGGAAGGATTCCAGAAACACGCTGGCTATTTTTTTCTTCAACGGTTCGTCGCTGGCGTAATGTGTCAAAACGATCTGCGCTTTGCGCTGGAGTGGGGTATTTTCCTCACTCCAGGCGTAGGCAGCATCCACGTCTTTGGTCTGGCAAAGGGTAGAGAATATTGAGCTGTATGAACGGGCGTGCACCGCCTCCATAAAGCTGATATTCGACAGCACCGCCTCTTCATGCGGCGTTAACGAATCAGCCATTAACGCTGGCGCTCCGGCAACATTCTGAATGGTGTCGAGCAGCTTCAGCCCGGTAAAAACGCGGATTGTTAACTGCTGTTCGGCGGCGTTCAACGTTTGCCAGGCCGGAATGTCATTGGAGAGCGGGACCTTTTCCGGGAGCCAGAAGTTACTGGTCAGACGGTTCCATACCTCAAGATCTTTATCATCCTCAATCTTGTTCCAGTTGATGGCGCTCACGCGGGATAATGTCATTTTCTCCTCCTTACAGCGCGCATGACACGCAGCCTTCGATTTCGGTGCCTTCCAGCGCCAGCTGGCGTAGTCGGATGTAGTACAGGGATTTGATGCCCTTACGCCAGGCGTAAATCTGCGCTTTATTGATATCGCGCGTGGTGGCGGTATCGGGGAAAAAGAGCGTCAGTGAAAGCCCCTGATCGACATGGCGCGTTGCTTCAGCATAGGTATCAATGATTTTTTGTGGGCCGATCTCATAGGCATCCTGATACAAGGCCAAATTCTCATTGGTCATAAACGGGGCAGGGTAGTAAACGCGCCCGGTTTTGCCCTCTTTGCGAATCTCCACTTTCGACACGATCGGGTGAATGCTTGACGTGGCATGATTGATGTAAGAGATAGAACCGGTGGGTGGAACCGCCTGTAAATTCTGGTTATAAATGCCGTAGCGCATCACATCTTCACGCAGCTGTGACCACATCTCGCGCGTCGGCAGCGTAATGCCGCTGGCGGCAAACAGCGTGCGAACCTTGGCGGTTTTTGGTTGCCAGTCGCCCTGCAGATACTGGTTAAAATACTCGCCGCTGGCGTAGCGCGACTGTTTGAATCCGGCAAAGGTTTGACCGCGCTCGCGGGCGATCTTCATTGACGTATTCAGCGCATGCCAGGTGATGGTATAGAAATAGAGATTGGTGAAATCCAGCCCTTCCGGCGAACCGTAGGCGATCCCTTCCCGCGCCAGATACCCGTGCAGATTCATCTGCCCAAGACCAATCGCGTGCGACGCGCTGTTTCCGGCCTCAATCGAGGGCACGCTGCGGATATGGCTCATGTCCGAAACGGCGGTTAAGCTACGAATCGCCGTTTCCACGGTACGACCAAAGTCGGGTGAATCCATGGTATGGGCAATGTTTAACGAGCCGAGATTGCAGGAAATATCGTGCCCGGTCTGCGCGTAATTGAGATTTTCATCGTAGGTGGAGGCACTGTTAACCTGCAAAATCTCCGAGCACAGGTTGCTCATATTGATCCGACCGGCAATCGGATTGGCGCGATTCACCGTATCTTCAAACATGATGTAAGGATAGCCAGACTCAAACTGGATCTCTGCCAGCCGCTGGAAGAAATCGCGGGCGTTAATGAATTTTTTGCGCACACGTTCGTCGGCAACCAGTTCGTCATACCGCTCACTCACGGCGATATCACCGAAAGGTTTGCCGTAAATCCGTTCCACGTCATACGGTGAGAACAGCGCCATTCGGGCATTTTCTTTCGCCAGTTGAAAGGTAACATCCGGGATCACCACGCCAAGCGAGAGCGTTTTGATGCGGATTTTCTCGTCGGCGTTTTCGCGCTTGGTATCGAGAAAACGTAAAATATCCGGATGGTGTGCGTGCAGATACACTGCCCCCGCACCCTGACGTGCCCCGAGTTGATTCGCATAAGAAAACGCATCTTCCAGCATTTTCATTACTGGGATCACCCCAGATGACTGGTTCTCAATGCGCTTTATGGGCGCTCCTGCCTCGCGCAGGTTGGAGAGCAAAAATGCCACGCCGCCGCCGCGTTTGGAGAGCTGAAGTGCGGAGTTGACCGCCCGACCAATAGACTCCATGTTGTCTTCAATACGCAACAGGAAGCAGGAGACCAGCTCACCGCGTTGCTGTTTGCCGCAGTTTAAAAAGGTTGGTGTGGCGGGCTGAAAGCGCCCGGAGAGCATTTCATCGGTCAGCTGCATCGCGAGCGTTTCATCGCCCTGCGCCAGCGTGAGCGCCACCATTGTGACCCGATCCTCAAAGTCTTCGAGATAGCGCTTACCGTCGAACGTTTTCAGCGTATAGCTGGTGTAGAACTTCCATGCGCCGAGGAACGTCTGGAAACGGAATCCGCTGGCGTGGGCGTGATCGAATAGCTTCAGCACGAACGCGCGATCGTAGCGGGCTAACACGCTGGCATCGTAATAGCCTTCATCCACCAACGTTTCCAGGCGCTCCTGCTGGCTGGCAAACGCCACCGAGTTTGGGCGGACGTGGGTGGCAAAGAAGGCCTCCACCGCCTGATGGTCTTTGTCGAACTGAATGCGCCCGGCTTTATCGTACAGATTCAGCATGGCGTTCAGGGCGTGATAATCCAGCGTTGGCTGCATTACACGTTCTGCGGTTGTCGTTGCCAAAATTCGCTCACTCCTTTTCGAACGTTGTCGATATCGCTTTGGGTGCCCATCAGCTCAAAGCGATAGAGCCACGGCACGCCGCATTTTTGTGAGATGACATCACCCGCGCGACCGTAGGCGTCACCGAAATTACGATTGCCGGAGGCGATCACCCCACGGATTAACGCCCGGTTGTGCGTATCGTTTAAAAAGCGGACCACCTGTCTTGGGACCGCGCCAGCAGTGCCGCCGCCGCCGTAGGACGGCACGATTAATATGTAAGGTTCGTCTACCCGGATCCGCTCGCGTTCGTTAAGCGGAATGCGGATGGCTGGCAGCCCCAGACGCTGCATAAAGCGGTGCGTATTTTCGGAGCTGCTGGAGAAGTAGACGAGCTGACTCATGCGCTGGCCACACGGTGTTCCGGATGCAGACGGTTGATCATGTCCGGACGAAACCCTGACCAACTGGTTTCACCCGCGACCACGACCGGTAGCTGGCGAAACCCTTGATCGCGCAGGCTATCAGCCAAATCGGGTTGTAAATCGACGTTTACCATCTCAAAGTCAAAACCACGGCTTTCCATTGCCCGTTTGGTGGCGTGGCACTGAACACAGTTATTGCGAGTGTAAATAATAATGCTCATGATTCGTATTTCCATTTAAAAATAAAGGATCGGCGCGATAGAGGGCGTCGGGTTGTGTGTGTCCTGATAGGAAAGATACTAGATGTAGTTTTAAAAAGATTCAACCATACAAGATATGGGAATTTTAGATTGATAATGAGCAAGGTGATGAGCGTGGCGGGGCAAGTGGTATGTACCATCGCAGGTTGCCGGATGGCGACGTGTCGCGTCTAATCCGGCCTACAGGAAAGTACTTCCTTGGCCGGATAAGGCATTTATGCCGCCATCCGGCAGCGCAAAATCACATGCGCATCCCCACCGCCAGACGGTTAAAGCAGTTCATCAGACTAATGGCAAATGTCAGGTCGCTAATTTCTTTCGCGCTGAAATGGTCTAGCAGCGGCAGATAAACGTCATCTTCGGCGTGAGTAGTGGCAATCTGGGTGACCGATTCGGCCCACGCCAGCGCCGCACGTTCCTGCTCGCTGAAGTGGTGACTCACCCGCCAGCCTGCCAGTGCGTCCAGTTTGGCCTGCGCAACACCGGATTTGCGCAGTGCTTTACTGTGCATTTCCAGACAAAAGGCGCAGCCATTGATTTGCGAGACCCGCAGGTAAATCAGTTCCGTCAACGTAGGTTCCAGCGCGCAGTTTTCCAGCGCTTGGCTTGCCTGAACCAGAGCGTTATAGATTTCAGGACTGAGTTCGTAATAGGGCTGGCGTAACATTGTCATGGTATTTCTCCTCGTTTGGATGACCCGCAATGTAGCACTATAATGGACTGCAACAGAGAGCCATATTGTTGCCAAAAAAGCAGACCATAAATGCCACGTTATCAGCAAATCGCCCGTCAGTTAAAAAACGCAATTGAGAAAGGTGAACTCAAGCCCGGTACCAGATTGCCCTCCAGCAGGACCTGGGCCCAGGAGCTGGGAGTATCACGCTCGACGGTGGAAAATGCCTATGCAGAGCTGGTGGCGCAGGGCTGGCTCGCGCGGCGTGGACAGGCAGGAACGTTTGTCAGTGAGCAACTGCGACCAGAAAGGGCGCCTGCATCGCCTGCCATCTTCGCCGGAGAAAATCCCAGACCGCAACTATTTCAGATGGGATTACCCGCACTCGATCTATTTCCGCGTGAAGTCTGGGCACGGGTGATGGGACGGCGTTTACGCACCCAAACGCGTTTTGATCTGGTGGTGGGCGATGTATGTGGTGAACGGGTGTTACGCCAGGCAATTGTTGATTATCTGCGCGTTTCACGCAGCATTGAATGCCAGCCAGAGCAGATTTTTATCACTTCAGGCTATGCGGCATCAATGACGTTAATCCTGCGCGCTCTGGCGCATCCCGGTGAGGGAATGTGGGTCGAAGATCCCGGTTTTCCGCTGATCCTGCCCGTGGTGGCTCAAGAACGCATTGAATTGATGCCGGTAGCGGTGGATGCCGATGGTCTGGATGTCAGCGCCGGGATCCGCGACTACCCGCAGGCGCGTTTTGTACTGCTCACTCCCGCACATCAAAGCCCTCTGGGGGTAGCACTGTCTTTGGACCGTCGCCACCAGTTGCTGGAGTGGGCGACTCGCGCGCAGGCGTGGATAATCGAAGATGACTATGACAGTGAATTTCGTTACCACGGTAAGCCGTTGCCGCCGCTAAAAAGTCTGGATGCGCCTCAGCGGGTGATTTATGCCGGAACGTTCAGCAAATCGATGTTTCCGGCTTTGCGTACGGCATGGCTGGTGGTGCCTCTGACCCAGGTTGAACGCTTTCGCCAGCAAGCGGCGCTAACGGCCTGTAGCGTCCCGGTTCTATGGCAGCAAACGCTGGCGGATTTCATGCGAGACGGCCACTTCTGGCGACACTTAAAACGTATGCGACAGCATTATGCCGAACGACGACAATGGATGGAAAACGCCCTGACCGAACAAGGATTTAGCGTCATTCCTCAGGAAGGTGGGATTCAACTGGTGATGAGTGTAGACGGAGATGATACTGCGCTGGTGCGCAAAGCGAATCAGGCCGGGTTAGCGGTTCAGGCGCTAACCCGCTGGCGAATAACGTCAGAAGGAAAGGGGGGAATATTGCTGTCATTTACCAATATCAGCTCGGCGGAAATGGCGCAACAGGCGGCCTACCAACTGCGGTTGGCGCTGACATAAATCTGTACGTTACTTAAGATATTCGTCTCATCGTGTTCACTCGTTTATGGACTTTTCTGAAAGCGTTGCTAATGCTGAATCAGGTAAGGTAAGCCCGCAGTAAAAGATAACGAGGAAAATAATATGTATTTACGACCTGATGAGGTGGCGCGCGTACTTGAAAAAGTGGGCTTTACCGTTGATGTAGTGACGCAGAAAACGTACGGCTATCGGCGTGGCGAAAATTATGTGTATGTTAATCGTGAAGCTCGCATGGGGCGTACCGCATTAATTATCCATCCCACGTTGAAAGAGCGTAGCTCTTCGCTGGCGGAACCGGCAACGGATATTAAAACTTGCGATCATTACCAGCAATTCCCGCTGTATTTAGCCGGAGAGACTCATGAGCATTATGGTATTCCGCACGGCTTTAGCTCGCGTATTGCGCTTGAACGTTATCTGAGCGGGCTGTTTGGCGACGTTAATTCTAACTAATAACGCGACTGGCAGTGCCAGTCGCGAAGAAGCGTGTCAGGCTTTAGCCTGATGATAGCTGCTGACCTTAAACAAGCGGCGGCAATAATCAAGAAAGTAGCCATAGACAGCGCCCATCAGCATTGACACCACGATGTTCGAACTTACTGCAGCCGTAATCTGATGCCAGTCTGCGCCAACCGTCAGTAGAATAATCACATACACCGGCGACTGGAAGGTGACATAAGCCAGCACATCCGCCAGATTTTTTGCCCATCCTGCCTGCGTGGCTTTACGGGCCGCGCGCATGAACAAATCACGATACATGCCGTATGGCCACGCGATCAGTATGTTGACAGGGATAGCGACTAATCTGGAATACAGCGACTGTTCGAAGCTCATTCCAGAAAGGAATATTTCGATCAACATGTTCACGACAGAACAATAAACAACCATCGCGAACGTGTCTGCTACTGCATGACGCAAGCGTGACTGCGGAGAGAACATGTTAATGCTCCTTGTAAAAAGGGGAAAAAAGGTTTTGAATACCTTAACTGCCAGTGATTTGTCTTGCTGCTTTCGCGTTTTAATAGGATATATGCCTGGATAATAACTAGCAACTAGCTGAAAATTTTTATTTATTGTCTTTTTGTCGATAAAATGCTCTGTAATGGTTTGTTTTTTGTTCGTTTTGGTGTTTTCGTTGCTGTGTTAATTAAAGTCTTTTTAGATCAAAGAGTTATTGTTGCTTGTTTTTCTGAAATTTTTGCGCTCCTTTTCTGAATGTTGACTGATGTGCAATATGTATACTCGTTGGTTCCACGAGATGCTGTGGCTTGTTTCTTAAGTGACGCGCTGAGATACCTTGCAGGTATATTCAAAGCTGCAATCAGGGTAATAGAATATATTGTCTGGGCGATAGCAGAATGGATGCTATAAATATCAGAGTTGGCTATTTGTTTAATGATAAACGAATAAATTAGACTGGAAATATAATAATTGGTTGCATACAATATTTAGCGTAATACCATTTTTATGTTTTACGTTAAAGAGGTTTTGTTAATATGAGCTCAATGTTAAAAAACTTAAATAATATCCGCTCGCTGCGTGCAATGGCTCGTGAATTTTCCGTTGATGTACTGGAAGATATGCTTGAAAAATTCAGGGTAGTGACCAAAGAACGGCGCGATGAAGAAGAACAGCTACAGCGCCAACGTGCAGAACAGCAGGCAAAAATTAATGCCTTGCTGGCGCAGATGCAGGCAGACGGGATCAGCCCGGAGGAGCTGCTGAGCATAACACCTGCGACGGCACGTTCAGTTAAAAAACGCCAACCGCGCCCGGCGAAATATCGTTTTATCGATCTCAATGGTGAAACGAAAACATGGACCGGACAAGGTCGCACACCGAAGCCAATTGCCCAGGCGCTGGCTGCCGGTAAATCTCTTGATGACTTTTTGATCTAATTGCGAAGGCGGTGAGGAGATCCTCACCGCTTATTTTCAGCAAACGCCGAAATCACCCTCTTCGGTATATCGCGTGACATCAGCTGCTTTCAGCGTGAATTTATCACCGCTTTCATTACTGGCTTGTACCGCCACAATTTGATCGTCATTGACTTCAACAACCTTCAGTTTTGGACCGCCCATACGCGGTTGAACCAGATCGCCAGGTTTAAACATATTGTTGCGCTCCTTTATTTATCATTTATCGCAGAACTCACCATAGATCACGTCAACCGGCGGGTACAGTGCTGTTTCAATGATTACCGCTTAATGAGTACGTCGGTTCCAGGGCATGATGTCCAGTAATCGCGCCATACCGCAAAAGCCGGTTACGCCAGCGAGTATCAGCCCGGCGCCCACAAAACCGCTCAGCAAGAAGAAGGCGCTGCTAACGCTATAGCCCAGAATAACGCCGAGTAGGGCAAGGCTGCCTGCGGCTATCTGCACCTGACGCATCAGCGGTAACGGTTGTGAACTGTCTTTCGCCACCGGCAACCCTGCGGCTTTCCAGCCGTCAATTCCACCTTCCAGCAACCAGACCTGCGCGGGTGCGGCGATGGCGCTCAGTTTTGTTGCCGCATTTTGTGTACGTTTACCTGACTGGCAGTGAAAAATCACCTGCTCGGCGCGTAAATTCGCTGGCAGCGATCCCTGCTCAAGCGCGGGTAATGGCGCCAGATGTGCCTCAGGAATATGCTCGTGCAGATACTCGTCAGCATCGCGGATATCAATCAGTTTTGCACCCTGCGCGACCAGTGTCTGCGCCTCGCGTGGGGAAATCGTCCCAATAGTCATGATGGCTCCTTATGGGCAATACAGTGTTTTTAATGTGGCGATCAGCGAATTCACGGCCGCATTTTTAATGGAGTAGAGGATGCGCTGGGCATCGCGCTGGCTTTCTATCAGACCTTCTTCACGCATACGCGCCAGATGCTGGGATGTGGCGGAAGGACTAAGGCCGGTAACACGGGCTAACTCACCCGCGCTGGTACCGGGTGAACCACAGAGCATGCACAAAATCAGCAACCGTTTCGGGTTACTCATCGCTTTTAGCAGGGCGGCAGCCTGTTCAGCGCTGGCCTGGAGTTGTTCAAGTTCAGTCATATGTATTTAAGCATTATCTAAATTAAGCGTATTCTAAAATAAGTAACCAACGTACGCCAGCGTAAAGAGCGTAAAGGAGGGTAAAACAGCCGCGGAATACTGGCAGAGTTGGGTAGAATGGCTACTCTTAGAGATAAAATCTCTTTTTAAACAATGATTAATTTTTGCTTGTAGGGAGTGTGCATGGGTTTCTGGAGAATCGTTTTTACTATTATTCTGCCCCCGCTTGGCGTGCTGCTGGGGAAGGGGTTCGGCTGGGCATTTATCCTCAATATCGTTCTGACGCTGCTGGGCTACATCCCAGGTTTGATCCACGCCTTCTGGATACAGACGCGTAATTAATTCCTTTCTACTACGGCGCTTCGGCGCCGTTTTCTTTGTGTCCCTTTCTCCTCTGCTACACTTTTGGGTGTTGATTGTTAATTACCGAGGTGGATATGGGACTCTTCAATTTCGTAAAAGATGCAGGTGAAAAACTGTGGGATGCGGTCACTGGAAACCATGACACAGCCGATCTGGCAAAAAAAGTGCAGGAACACCTGAACAAAACCGGCATCCCTGATGCGGATAAAGTGGACGTGCAAATTAACGAAGGCAAAGCCACTGTTTCTGGTGATGGATTAAGTCAGGAAGCAAAAGAAAAAATTCTGATCGCGATTGGTAATATCTCTGGTATCGCCAGCGTAGATGATCAGGTTAAAACTTCTGCACCCGCGAGCGAAAGCCAGTTTTATACCGTGAAATCAGGGGATACCCTGAGCGCTATTGCCAAACAGGTTTACGGTAATGCCAACCTGTATAACCAGATATTTGAAGCGAATAAACCAATGCTGAAAAGCCCGGATAAAATCTATCCTGGGCAGGTTTTACGTATTCCGGAACAGTAATGTTATTCAGGCTTATTGCGTCAGTAATTTACCGGACATAGCCTGTTGAATAATCGGAATCGGCGTCAGCAAGTGCTGGCGCATTAATTCGCTGGCGCACGTGGCATCACGTGCCAGAATCGCTTCGGTCAGCGTCTTGTGCTGATCGTGTTTGTCTTCCAGCATTTCAACCGACAGCACCGTTTTACGTAGCCAGATAAACCGGTAGCGCGCCGCCAGAGAGAACAGCCGTTCGCGCATTTGCAGCAGATATTGTGAACCACAGCCAGCGACAATCGCCGAGTGAAATGCCTGATGGCGCTGATCCCACTCGTCGAGCATCTGTTCGCTGGCGTCAATGGCTTCAAGCTTACTGAGCATATGCGCGCGCGCCAGAATTTCAGCTTCCCAGGCGTCGTCGCCGCGTTCAATGGCCAGCGCGACCAGCATGGCTTCCATATTGGCGCGGGCATCGAAAATATCGAGCAACTCCTGCTCTGACATCGGGGCGACACGATACCCTTTCTGATTAACCACTGTCACTAACCGCTCGGCAACTAACTGCGAAAGCGCTTCGCGCAGCGGTCCCACGCCTAGCTCATAGCGGGAGGTTAGCAGACTCATACGCAGTTTTTCATCAGGCTGATACACACCGCGGATGATGTCGTTCTTCAGCCAGCGGTATCCATCAATGGCCGTCGGTTGGGGAATGGCGGTCATGGTCATACTCCTGAAAGGATTTCCCGGCCTGCGCCGGGAACAGGTTTAATGCGTATTTTGCAATGGTGCTTTTTGCCACGATAGCAGTTTTTTCCAGCGTGACATAATGGGCACGGTGCAAATAATTCCTATGGCTAACAACCCGGTAGAGATAACTTCCAGCTGTTGGGCCGGGCGAAACAGCATGACCACCAGCACAAAGATAATAAACGCGATGACCAGCCAGGTAAGCCACGGATAGAGCCACATTTTCAGTTTAATTTCACCGCCTCGCGCCAGCAGGATTTTGCGCATCCGCAGTTGAGAAACGGCAATGACCAGATACACCAGCAGCGCGATGGCACCGGAGCTGTCGATCAGGAATTTAAACACCTTGGCCGGGGCGTAATAGTTGACGATGACGGTGAGGAACGCAGCACCTGTCGACAGTAATACCGCCACATAAGGTGTTTTGCTGCGGTTCGTTTTACCCATAAAGGCGGGGGCATCGCCACGGCGGCTCAGGGAGTAGAGCATACGCGATGACGTATACAGCGCGGAGTTAAGACAGCTGGTCACCGACAGCAAAATGACGCAGTCCATGATCAATTTCGCGTGCGGGATATGCAGTAGCTCCAGCACCGAGCGGTAAGAACCGACTTCTTTCAGGCCCGGCATGTTCCACGGGATCAGCGCCACCACCACAAAAATAGAGCACAGATAGAAGATAGAGATACGCCAGATAACCGAGTTGGTGGCGCGAACGATATGTTTATCCGGGGTATCGGATTCGGCGGCGGCGATGGTAACTATCTCTGCGCCCATAAAGGAGAACATGGTGATCAACATCGCGCTGATCACGGCGCCAAAACCGTTGGGCATAAAGCCGCCCTGATCCCACAGGCGTGAAACTCCGCTAACCTCGGCATAAGGGTAGAAACCGCTAATCGCCGCCGCACCGAGGGTAATAAACGCCAGAATGGCAATCACTTTGCACAGCGCCAGCCAGAACTCGAATTCACCGTAATTTTTAACGCTCAGCAAGTTACTGCCAGTTAACGCCAGCGTGATAACCAGAGAAAACAGCCAGATAGGAATGCCCGGTACCCAGGAGTGCAGAATGATGGCGGCAATATTCGCTTCCAGAGGGATAACTAACACCCAGAACCACCAGTACAACCAGCCGATGGTGTAACCCGCCCACGGGCCAATGGCCTTATCGGCGTAAGTGGAAAAAGAACCGGTATCCGGGGTGGCAACGGCCATTTCGGCCAGCATGCGCATAATCATCACCACCAGCAATCCGGCGAACAGATAGGCTAATAATACTGCGGGACCGGCTTCTGCAATCGCCACACTTGAACCGACGAACAGACTTGCGCCGATTACCCCGGCAATAGACAGCATGGTGACGTGGCGTGATTTCAGCCCGCCCCCTAAATCATGTGATTGTGACACTTGCCCCATCTTTAAACCTCGTTATTGTTATTGACGTCGCTTCCTGCACCTTACCCGTAGGCCCGGTAAGCGTAGCGCCACCGGGCATCACAACATTGCCGGATGGCAGCGCTTGCGCTTTATCCGGCCTACAATTTCCCGTTTTTACTCGGGGGTTTAACCCTGCTTTGCCTCGGCAAAACACTGGGCGATAATGTCCAGCCCCTGGCGGATTTGAGCATCTTCAATGGTCAGCGGGACAAGAATGCGCAGCACGTTGTAGTAAGGTCCGCAGGAGAGCAGGATCAGTCCTTTCTCGCGTGCACGCGCCACCACTTCCGCAGTCAGTTTGGCGTCTGGTTTCGTGTGGTCGCCGTTCTCGAACAGTTCGATAGCAATCATCGCGCCCAGCCCGCGTACGTCGCCAATCTCGCGATGGGTTTCCGCGATAGCCAGCAGGCCTTCGCGCAGGGTTTGTCCCAGCTCGTTGGCTTTTTGCAACAGATTTTCCTGCTCGAAAATGTTCAGTACCGCCAGCGCGGCGGCGCAGGCAATTGGGTTACCGGCATAGGTACCGCCAAGACCGCCCGGTGGGATTGCGTCCATGACTTCGGCGCGTCCGGTCACGCCCGCCAGCGGGAAGCCGCCGGCGATGGATTTGGCGAAGGTGGTGAGATCGGGCGCAACGCCCATCTGCTCCATGGCAAACAGCGTACCGGTACGGCCCGCACCGCTCTGTACTTCATCGGCAATCAGCATGATCCCGTGTTCGTCACAAATGGCGCGCAGCCGTTGCATAAAGGAAGGAGAGGCTGCGTAAAAGCCACCTTCGCCCTGAACGGGTTCAATCACGATGGCGGCGACGTCTTCTGGCGCGGCATCGTTTTTGAAAATGCGGTGAATGCTGGCGATAGCATCATCTTCACTGATGCCGTGCAGAGGGCAAGGATAAAGCGCGCGATACACGTGGCCCGGCATCAGCCCCATTCCGGCGGAGTACGGATTGACTTTCCCGGTCAGTGACAGGGTGTAGTGGGTACGACCGTGGTAAGCGCCGCTAAAGGCGATAGTCCCCGTACGCTTGGTGGCGGCGCGGGCGATTTTCACCGCGTTTTCTACCGCTTCAGAACCGGTGGTCACCAGCAGGGTTTTCTTGGCGAAATCACCCGGCACTTTCTTATTCATGATTTCACACAGCTCCAGGTACGGCTCATAGGCCAGCACCTGGAAACAGGTATGGGACAGCTTTTTCAACTGCGCTTCTACCGCAGAGACGATCTGCGGATGCAGGTGACCGGTGTTCAGCACCGCAATACCGCCAGCAAAGTCGAGGAATTCCCGGCCTTCAACGTCCCAGACCCGACAGTTTTCTGCCCGCTCGGCAAAAATAGGGTGGATCTGTCCTACGCCACGGGGAACGGCGTTGCTGCGACGTTGCATAAGTTCTTTGTTGGTGCTCATCAGGTGTTCTCCAGTATTTGTTTTATTAAAGGCCGATGCACATATATTTGATTTCTAAGTAGTCTTCGATGCCGTATTTCGATCCTTCACGGCCAAGACCGGAGGCTTTTATCCCCCCAAACGGGGCGACTTCGTTGGAGATAATGCCGGTGTTAATCCCGACGATGCCGTACTCCAGCGCTTCGCCAACGCGGAAAACGCGGCTTAAATCACGGGCGTAGAAATAGGCGGCCAGACCAAACTCGGTGTCGTTGGCCTGAGCGATGACGTCAGCTTCGTCTTTAAAACGAAACAGCGGAGCCAGCGGGCCGAAGGTTTCTTCTTTGGCGACCTTCGCGTTATCAGGCACATCTACCAGAATGGTGGGCTGGAAGAAGTTACCGCCGAGCGCATGAGGTTTTCCGCCCGCGATAATGCGTGCGCCTTTATCCAGAGCGTCGGCGATGTGTTCCTGCACTTTGGCAACCGCTTTCTCGTCGATCAGCGGCCCGGTGGTGACGTCAGGTTGCAGACCATCGCCGAGATGCAGCTTGCTCACTGCCTGCTGGAGTTTTTCGGCAAAACGCTCATACACGCCGTCCTGCACGTACAGGCGATTGGCGCAGACGCAGGTTTGCCCGGCGTTACGGAACTTCGATGCCAGCGCACCTTCCACGGCTTTATCGAGATCGGCATCGTCAAAGACGATAAACGGCGCATTGCCGCCCAGCTCCAGCGATACCTTTTTGATGTCTTTGGCGCACTGCTGCATTAACTGACGGCCGATTTCGGTCGAGCCGGTAAATGACAGCTTGCGCACCAGCGGGTTGCCGGTCAGCTCGTTACCAACCTCGCTTGCAGAACCGGTCACTACGCTGAAAACGCCTGCCGGGATCCCGGCGCGATTAGCCAGTTCTGCCAGTGCCAGTGCGGAGTAAGGGGTCTGGCTGGCGGGTTTAAGCACCATCGTACAGCCTGCTGCCAGCGCCGGACCGGCTTTACGGGTGATCATCGCTGAGGGGAAGTTCCACGGCGTAATCGCGGCGGTAACGCCGATCGGCTGCTTAATGACGATCAGACGCTTATCGGCCTGATGGCCAGGGATCGTATCGCCATAGATGCGTTTGCCCTCTTCGGCAAACCACTCAATAAATGAGGCGGCATAGGTGATTTCGCCTTTGGCCTCCGCCAGCGGCTTACCCTGTTCCAGGGTCATCAGGCGGGCGAGATCGTCCTGATGCTCAATCATCAGGTTGAACCAGCGGCGCAGGATATTGGCTCGCTCTTTGGCGGTCAGCGCACGCCAGGCCGGCAGGGCGCGGTTAGCGGCGTTAATCGCTTCGCGGGTTTCATCTGCCCCCATTTTAGGTACGCTACCCAATTGCTGACCGTTGGCGGGATTGGTCACCGCGATGGTCTCGCCGCTGTTGGCGTCACGCCAGTTGCCGTCGATCAGTGCCTGCTGGCGAAATAAGGTTGGATCGTTAAGTTGCATGATTGCTTCCTGTCTTAATCGGTTTAACGGGTAAATGCGGCGTGTAATGTCTCCACGCTACGTGCCGCACGCAGCGTGCGTCCGGGGTTACTCTGGTTCTCCAGCAGCGCATGAACTTTGCTGACAATATGTGCGCCGATAGGGATTGCCGACGTTGCTGCCGGAGAAGGGGCGTTACAGGTGTGAATTGAGCGTGGCGTGGTGACAAACAGAAAATCGTCGATAAGCTTGCCATCAGGTGACACCGCCTGTGCCCGTACGCCCGCAGGCCACGGTTGCAGATCCTTAAGCGTCAGGCTCGGGCAGTACTTTTGTACCAGCCGCAGATAACCGCTTTTGCACAGCGAATTCTTCATTTCGCCAAGCCCTGAGCGCAGGTTGTTTTGCAGCACGCGGCGAATACCAGAAGAGCCGAGGATCTCCAGCGTATCGCTGAGCGAGAAGTCACGTTTACGATAGCCTTCACGTTTAAATGCCAGTACCGCGTTGGGGCCGACGGTGACGCTGCCGTCAATCATCCGGGTCAGATGAACGCCGAGAAACGGCATCGCCGGGTCGGGGATGGGGTAGATCAAATGGTTAACTATCTGATTATGTTCTGGCGCCAGGCGGAAATATTCGCCCCGGAACGGACAGATGATAAAGCCAGGTTCAACGCCGAGCATTTTTACCAGTCGGTCCGCCATCAGGCCAGAACAGCTAATCAGCGTCGCGCCTTCATATTCCTGGCCCTGACGGGTACGGACAATTACACCCGCAGCATGCTCTTTCAGCGCGCTGACCTCGGCGTTGTAAATAATCTCACCGCCTTTGGCCTGGAAAATCTTCGCCATCGCGGCGGTGACTTCGCGGTAGCTGACAATCCCGCTCGACGGGACAAAAATGCCGCCCAGTCCGGTGATATTGGGTTCACGCTCGCGGAGCTCCTGCGCATTCAGCCATTCGCGCTCCAGACCGTTAGCGGTGGTGCGATCCCAAAGCGCGCGCATGCGCTCCATTTCCAGAGCGGAGGTGGCAACCAGCATTTTTCCGCAGACGTCGTAGCGGATGCCGTTTTGGTCGCAAAAGGCTTTTGTGGCGCGATTTCCGGCCAGGCAAAACTGTGCCTTCAGGCTGCCGGGGGTGTAATAGACCCCGGCATGAATGACGCCGCTGTTGTGGCCCGTCTGGTGGCAGGCCGGGCCGGACTCTTTTTCCAGTAGCGCGATTTTGGCGTCCGGATAGACATCAATCAGTTGCATGGCGGTCGACATGCCGATAATGCCGCCGCCAATAATCACAAAATCATACATCCGCTTTTCCTTCGCGCTTACTGATGGGTCTGGTAGTGGTTGGTCGCGTACGCAAAATAACCACGCTGGCGCATCAGTTCGCGGCGCAAGTCCGGATGCGAAGTGAAGCGATCGCGCCCGTGCAGCCAGAACAGGTTGTTGATCAGCAGGAATTTACCCACTGAAACCGGAACGGAAATAATGCTCTTGCTGGTTTCCAGCGCATCGGACAGGTCACTCAGCCAGACGCCTTCTTCATAGTCTTTTGGCTGGACGAACTGGTCGATGTAGCGCATTACCGGGCGGCCCTGCTGGTCAACGTCAAATACCGGATGGAACACTTCCTGACTGACGTTTTTGCTTGGCGGTGCGGCAAAGCGCATGGCGCGACGTGCCAGAGGATGGGTAAAGTACTGATCCAGATGCTCCCAGTCGTCGAGGTGCAGCAGCAGCGAGTTACCGCCGGTCATGTTCTGCTCGTCGATCTTCATCATCAGTACGTAATCGGTGATTTCTTCGAGGTAGGTTCCGTCGTTGTGTAATTCCATCACTCGGTGAGGCTGGCGCAGATAGCTGTCTGAGTTATCGACGTTTTTCACCACAAAACGTGCGTAATATTGACCGCTCATCGCATCAAAATTAGAGCGTCCGATGAGGTGCGCTACCGCCGTTGCCAGCTTGACCATCTCTTCCGCCTGCGCCACGTCGTCTACGCCAACGGCATTGATTAGCAGTGCGCCTTCGGCACGATCGAGCAGGGTTTTCAGCAGCAGGGGCTGTAACTGATTGCCGCACAGGTCGTCGAGGATCTTGCCCACTTTGAAGCGCAAGAAGGATTTGTATTCCAGCGCCTGAACCGGCCACTGCGCGACGGCCTGCAGAAATTGCTCAGTGGTCTCAGCAGAAAAAGTCAGCTCCAGCAGGCGTGGGGATTGGGCTGACGGTTTCAGCGTGAAACCGCTGTAGTGCTGGGCTGGATCTTCAGCGTTCGGTTTTACGGCAGTCAGTGCGTTCATCAAATCGTTCCTCTCAGTAGATTGTCAGGGAGATATGGCGCAGCTCGTTTCGTAGCCATAAATTAAAAATATCTACATTTTTGGAAAACGCGCACAGAATGAACTTGTTTGTTTATTATTTGTGATCAAAAGCAACAAATATTTAACATTATGAAGGGTGTGGGTTAATGCGAGGGAAAAGATAAAGTATTTTAAAACAGTGGGTTAATCACGCTGCCGTTGGTGATGTGTCAACGGCAGCGGCAAAGTCAGTAACCGACTTTATAAATACGCCCGGTTTGGATGCCTTCCACACTGCGGCGGTAGGCGTTGGCGACGGTGGTGGCGGGCACGCTTTCAAAGCCCGGGAAGAAACTGTCGTAAGCTTCGGCGGACTCACTCAGCACGGTCGGACTTATCAGGTTAATGCGTTGACCATGGCCTAGTTCACAGGCCGCGGCGCGAACAAATCCTTCCAGCCCGGCATTGATCGTTGCGGCGTTTGTCCCCTGGGCGATGGGCTCGTGGGCGATAATGCCGCTAATTAACGTTATCGATCCACCATCATTCAGGAAATGCTGCCCGGTTAATGCCAGGCGTATCTGGCCTAATAGTTTATCCTGAAGCCCCTGATTAAAGTCCTGGTCGGTCATTGTCGACAGCGGCCCAAAGAACAGATTACCGGTGGCGGAAACGATCGCATCTACCCGACCGACTTTTTCAAACAAGGCCTTGACACTCTCCTGCGAGGTGATATCGACCTGGTAATCACCCTGAGTGCGACCCACGCGGACCACCTCATGTTTACGGCTCAATGCTTGCGTAACTGCGCGACCCACTGTACCACTGGCACCAATAATGACGATTTTCATAACCACCTCCGCAATAGTGTGAGCCGCTATTCTTTAATGAAAATGAAATCAGATAAACTGGCTAAAAGTTAGATGATTACTAACCAGGGGTTTGTAATATGGATAAACTGCGCGGCATGGAAACGTTTGTCGCCGTGGTGGAGAGTGGGAGCTTTACTTCTGCGGCGACGAGGCTCGAAATGTCTGCGGTGATGGTGGGAAAATATATCACCCAACTGGAAGCGCAGCTCGGCACGCGTTTGCTGGAGCGCAATACGCGCCGCCAGAGTCTGACCGATGCCGGACGCGTCTATTTTGAAGAAGCCCGTCGCGTGCTGGAGCAGGTATCGATAGCCGAACGTTCGGTAGAGCGTCTGCGGCTGGCACCTGCGGGGACGCTGCGCATTAGCGCGCCCACTTCTTTTGGCGCTTGCGTGATCTCGCCGCTGGCCGCTGCGTTTTTACAGACCTGGCCAGAGGTGCGTATTGAACTGGATCTCACCAACCGGATGGTTGATCTGGTGAATGAAGGTGTCGATCTGGCGATCCGCATTGGCGATATCCATCAGACTGACGTGGTGGCGAAATACCTGTGTCCCTACCGTATGGCAATTTGTGCTTCGCCAGATTATCTTGCCCGCCATGGCACCCCCCGGACGCCCGCGGATCTGGTGGATCATCTGTGCCTGTCTCATACCGTGTGGACGGCTCGCAACGAGTGGATACTGCCTGGCGTGACGGGGGAGGTCAGATGGAAGCGCGATGCGATCCTGCGCTGTAACGATGGTCATGGCCTGCGTATGGCGGCAGTAGCGGGGGCTGGGCTGTTATTGCAACCTGAGGTGCTGCTGGCGCAAGAACTGGCTACGGGGAAATTGATTCGGATCCTGGAAGGGTTTACGCCGCAGCCGCGGCCAATTCATTTGCTGTGGCGACAGGATTTGCGTCCGTTGCCTAAGCTGACACGGTTTGTTGAACATGTGCTGGAAGGAACGCAGGGGCTGCGCGGAAAATAAAAATGCCGGATGGCGTTGCACTTATCCGGCCTACAACCGAGCCAAATTGTAGGCCGGATAGGGCGCAATAGCGCCGCCATCCGGCATATTATTAACCGATATCCACCTGCGGTTTGCTGTTGCGTTTACGGATCATGCGCAGCACCGGCGGGACCACGATAACCAGTACCGCCATCACCAGCAGTACTTTCGCCACGCCGCTGGCCCACAGAATATCCATACTGCCGTTACTGATAGACAACGCCCGGCGCAGGTTCTGCTCCAGCATTTCCCCGAGAACGAAGCCCAGAATCAATGGCGACATTGGGAAGTGCATTTTACGCAGGATGTAGCCCAGCACGCCGAGGGCGACCATCAATACCAAATCGAAGGTGGTGCTGTGAACGGCGTACACGCCAACCGCGGAAACTGCCGCGATAGCCGGTACCAAAAACCACAGCGGGATGGTCAGCATGCGGGTAAACAGACCGATCAGCGGAATGTTCATCACCAGCAGCATTACGTTAGCAATTAGCAGCGCCGCAATCAGCCCCCAAACGATATCCGGCTGCTCGGTAAACATGGCTGGACCCGGGGTGATGTTGTACAGCGTCAGCGCGCCCATCATCACCGCCGTAGTACCGGAGCCCGGCACGCCGAGCGTCAGCATCGGAATAAAAGAGCCGCAGGCCGAGGCGTTATTGGCGGCTTCTGGCGCCGCTACGCCACGAATATCCCCCTTGCCAAAGCTGTCGCTGTTGCCGCTGAGCTTTTTCTCGGTCATGTAGGTGATGGCACTGGCAATGGTGGCGCCAGCGCCAGGCAGAACGCCGACGAAAAAGCCAATCACTGATGAACGCAGGGTGGCCCCTACGCACTGTGCGCCTTCTTTGGCGTTGAACAACATGCGGCCCGTTTTACGCACCAGCGTCTGGCCACTGCTGGTATGTTCCAGCATTAACAGTATTTCAGAGACAGAGAACAGCCCAATCACCACCACGATAAACTGCACACCGTCAGAGAGATGGACACTGTCAAAAGTAAAGCGATAAACCCCGGTGTTGGCGTCTACGCCGACGGTCGCAAGTCCGAGACCGATAAGCGCTGCCAGAAATGATTTCAGCGGATTTTGCGCCATCATGCTGCCGAGACAGGCAATGGCGAAAACCATTAAGGCAAAGTATTCCGCCGGACCGAAGGCCAGCGACCATAGGGCTAACGCCGGGGCAAACAGAATGATGCCCCCGATGGCGATAAGCGAACCAAAGAAAGAGCTGACCGCCGAGATAGAGAGCGCCACGCCGCCGCGTCCTTGCTGCGCCATCGGGTAGCCATCCAGCGCGGTCATAATCGCCGCCGCATCGCCAGGAACATTCAGCAGGATGGAGGAGATGCGCCCGCCATATTCACAGCCTATGTAGACCGTAGCCAGCAGGATCAGCGCGGATTCTGCGGGAAGATGCAGCGCAAAGGCCAACGGCAGCAGAATCGCCACGCCGTTGATCGGCCCAAGGCCAGGCAACAAACCCACAATGGTGCCGACAAAACAGCCTATCAAGGCGATGACCAGGTTTTCCGGCGTCATTGCCACCGCGAAACCCTGAGAAAGATAAATCCAGGTATCCATCGTTTCTCCGTTAACCCAGCCAGGCGCCGAGTGGTAAGGTGACGTCAAGCAGTCGGTCGAAGGCAAACCACAGCAGAATGCCGAGCACTGCGCCGGAAATACCCGCAGCCGGGATGGTTGCGCCGAACAGCATGCCAATCACCACGGTGAGAATGGCGGTGGCGATGGGAAAACCGAGCCACTCAAAACCCCAGGCGTACATCAACAGAACAATGACCATCGTCAGCAGCTTTTGCAGCACGTGGCGACGGGGCCAACTGATGGTGTCCGGATGGCGCAACAGCAGCGCCACGGCGCAGACCAGCATCAGACTGATAATGCCAAGCGGGAAGGGACGCGGCCCTACGGGTTCATAGCTGTATTCGCTGCTGATTTGCCAGGCCACGAACAGCCCGGCTATGCAGAGCAACAGCCAGATACCTGCGAAAATACGATCGCTCATCATCTTTGCCTCTGCGTTTACTTCGCCAGACCGAAGGCTTTCGCCTGCTCACGATAATCCGTGACCTGCTTTTTCACGTAGTCGTCGAGCTGTTTGCCGCTCATGTTGAACTCAAACAGACCGCGCAGATCGCGCTGCTTTTTAAACTCATCGGTCTGCTGGAGTTTGTTAAAGGCATCAACCCACCACTGATACTCGGCGTCGCTGACTTTTGGTCCAACGTAGAAGCCACGAATGATCGGCCACACGAGGTCATAACCCTGCTCTTTAGCGGTTGGTACGTTGGCTAACTGGCCCGGCAGGCGTTCATCAGAGAACACTGCGAGCACGCGGATTTTGTCGCCGCTGAGGTAAGGCACCATCTCACTGAGATCGCCGGAAACCACCTGTACGTGATTTCCCATCAATGCGGTAACCGGTTCGCCACCGCCCTCAAAGGCCACGTAGCGCATCTTGTGCGGATCGACATTGGCTTTTTGCGCCAGCAGCGCCGACTTCATCCAGTCCTGGCTACCGATAGAGGCGCCAGCACCAATGACCACGCTGTTGGGATCTTTTTCCATGGCTGTCAGCAGATCTTTCAGCGTCTTCCACGGTGAGTCCTGACGTACGGCAATCATGCCGTAATCGGTACCCACACTGGCCAGCCAGCGGACATCATCCACACCGTAGCGGCCAAATTTACCTTGTGACAGATTCAGCAAGGAGCCGCCGGAGAAGGCCACCACGGTGCCCGCTTCTGCCGGGCGTTGGGCAACAATCGCGTTATAGGCCACAGCGCCAACGCCGCCGGGCATGTAGGTCACGCGCATCGGTTTTTCGATAGCGCCGGTTTCCATCAAACTCACCTGAATCAGCTTACAGGTGAGATCGAAACCACCGCCGGGTTTAGCAGGGGCGATACATTCAGTGCGCGACGGCGCTTGTTCTGCCAGTACAGAGGTACTCATCAGTAAAATGCTTGCAGTAAGGGTACGAAATAACTGTTTTTTCATTGTTTATCCTCACACCGGAAAACCGGATTTTCAGGTACGGAAGAAGATTTTTGTGATTATGTGAGCCGATGTGTAGCAGTTCGGTTGCGTGATTGTTAAAACATTAACCTTTCAATTCCCTTTCAATGCGGCAGAAACTTTACAGGATGTGATATGCGTCTCTTATTAGCGGAAGATAACCGTGAGTTAGCTCACTGGCTGGAGAAAGCGCTGGTGCAAAACGGTTTTGCCGTTGACTGTGTGTTTGATGGCCTGGCAGCCGACCATCTTTTACATAGCGAAACGTATGCGCTGGCGGTGCTGGACATCAATATGCCCGGTCTGGATGGCCTGGAAGTCGTTCAGCGGCTGCGCAAACGCGGGCAGACGCTTCCTGTCCTGCTGCTGACGGCGCGTAGCGCGGTGGCCGATAGGGTGAAAGGGTTGAACGTCGGAGCCGATGATTATCTGGCAAAGCCGTTTGAAATCGAGGAACTGGATGCCCGGCTGCGGGCCTTGCTGCGTCGCAGTGCGGGACAGGTGCAAGGCATACAGCAACTGGGGGAGCTGGCGTTTCACGATGAAGGCTATTTTCTGTTGCAGGGGCAGCCGTTGGCGCTCACGCCACGTGAACAGGCGCTGTTGACGGTGCTGATGTACCGTCGGTTGCGGCCGGTTTCACGTCAGCAGTTGTTTGAGCAGGTCTTCAGCCTGAGTGATGAGGTTAGTCCCGAAAGCATTGAGCTGTATATCCATCGCTTACGTAAAAAGCTACAGGGAAGCGATGTGCGTATTGCTACGCTGCGTGGTCTGGGCTATGTGCTGGAGCGTAGCGATGAAGTGGGTTAAACCCCAATCGTTGTACCTGCAACTGCTGATGTTTCTGGGCCTGCCGCTAATGTTGCTGTGGGGCCTGTCGGCATTTAACAGCTATGTCAGTGCGCTACAGGCGGCGACCCAGGCGTATGACCGGACACTACTCTCATCCGCCAGGACCGTCTCCGAGCGGCTGGTGGTGCGCAATAAACAGCTGGAAGTGAACGTGCCATGGGTGGTGCTGGACAGCTTTGAACTGAATATGAACGACCGACTGTATTACAAAGTGGTTGATCCGGCGGGGAAGGTTATCTCGGGTTATGACGATTTACCGGCGATGCCGCCTGCTACCTCGCGCACGCGTCTTTACCCGGCGCTGGCATGGTTTTATCACACCGAATATCGCGGTGAGGCAATCCGCGTGGCACGTCTTCTGCAGCCCGTCAATGAAGGCGGTATTGTCGGCATGGCGGAGATTTATGTTGCCGAAACGCTGCAATCGCGGCGTTATCTGGCACGACAGCTGCTGTTTTCCTCGTGGGTTTCGCAAGGGTTGCTGGTGCTACTGACTCTGGTGCTGGTTGGCTGGCTGCTGCGCCGGGTGCTACGCCCGATGCGCCAGCTGTCATCGCTGATGGTGCGTCGTGAGCCAGGCCTGCTGACGCCGCTGCCGGAGCTGCTGCCATGGTCGGAAACCCGTCTGCTGATTGTGGCTTTCAACCGTTATCTGGACCGACTTCGCGGTCTCATCTCTCGTCAGGAGCGCTTCAGCGCGGATGCTTCCCATCAGCTCAAAACGCCGTTGGCGGTACTGAAAACTCAGGCATCGGTGGCTCTCGCCAGCGTCGAACCGCGGCAATGGTATGAGAGTTTACAAGCCATGAGTAGCACGCTCGATAATACCATTCAACTGACTGAGAGGCTGTTGCAGCTGTCTGCGGTGAAACGCAAAGAGCAGGGGGAAAGGCATTTCTCGCCGGTTAATCTGTATGAGGTGGTGCAAACCAGCTGTTTTACCCGACTGGCGCAGTCGCGTAGTAAAGGGATCGATCTGGGCTATGAAGGGGAACAGGACGCGGTGTGGGTTGAGGGAGATGAAGTTCTGCTCGGTGAACTGTGTGGGAATCTGCTGGATAACGCACTGAAATACACGCCGTCGCAGGGGATGGTGACCGCCCGGCTGCAACGAGAAGGAGAGGCCGTGGTGCTGGTGGTCGAAGATAGCGGGCCGGGCATAGATGAGCAGATGGTTCATCAGGCCCTGCTACCGTTTCATCGTCTTGATAACGTAGGCAATGTCCCAGGCGCCGGGATCGGCCTGGCGCTGGTCAATGATATTGCTCGTCTGCATCGTACGCATCCTCAGCTAACGCGTAGTGAGACATTAGGTGGGTTGAGGGTTCGGGTACGCTTTTTAAGCGTTACCGTATGAGGTATTCATGGTGATGATATTTGTTGTTTAATTATAATAAAAAGTAATTAATTGTATTATTAATATCATTTGAAATGTTGTCGTAAGGCAGCTGTTTTTTATTTTAATTACGGTATTAAACAGCAACTCTAAGGTGATTCAACGTCACTGAAACAATACTTTTGTGCAATTTATCATACATAAAACACTTTTTCATAGACCATGAGATGTTATCTGTCAATAGCGAAAATGTTGTTAAAGGTTATCTTTTTTGCTGAGGTAGATAAAACTTCTATTGATGTCATCTGCATTAAAATCATATGGATACGATTTCACTGGGGAGTGTTGTCACAGTAATGAGTATTATTTTTTACATTTACTGACAATGTACCATTGCGTTTTTTAGACTTGTGATATAATTAGCAACATGAAATGAGAAAAAAACAATTAAAGATCAATAAATAATGGGCTGAGATATGCTTAAAAAATCGCTAAAGATTAGCAGCCAAGGATATCCAGTCTTTTTAAAACTGGTCGATTTCATTGTTATCAATGTGACGTTAATTTTTAGCGCCCATCTGCTGGGTTTGGTGCCCTTTAACACCATTGCCATTTTGAGTCTTCTCTTCTCAATCTTTTTCTTGCTGTTTGCTGAATACATTAAAATGTACCAGCAAAAGATTAAGACGATCGGTTTACGTAATCAAAAGCGCTTGGTTTTTTGTACGCTGCTGGCGATTTTTTTTAACGAACTGGTCAGTATGACGGTGGCTGAACCTGAGTCACTGGGCTACTTAGACAGACTGCCTTCCCCTTTTTATTCAGCTATTATTTACTGGTACTTCATTCCATTACCTTTTCTTTACTACATTCGTTTTTTTATTTTTAAGTATTCAACGAAAAAGAGTATACGCGTGGCGATTATTGGTCTGACCGACAATGGTCTGGCCGCAGAAACCGCGCTAATGAATGAATACGCCAATATCACATTAGATCTGGCCTTTTATGATGAGCGCGCCTTATCTCGCTGTGGCGATGTCGTTGATAAGGTTAAAAGCCCCTTTCGTGGTCCGGTGATCAATCTGGTCGAGGAAGCCAAGAAGGGAAACATAGACGAAATCTATATTGCTTTACCGATGGTTGCTTTACATCGCATTCGTCACTTTTTGGCCATGATGTCAGACACCACCGTAGATACCTATATTGTCCCTGACTTTTATACCTACAGTAACAACATGTCCAAGTTACGCTCCATCCACAATCTGCAAACTATCGGTATCTTTAGTTCACCGTTCGAAGGGGCGGGCTCGTTTATTAAGCGGGCGGAAGATTTGGTTCTTGGCAGCATCATTATGGTGATGATTTCCTCCCTGATGCTGGCGATTGCCATTGGTATCAAACTCACGTCCCGTGGGCCGGTTTTTTTCAAACAGGACCGCTATGGCTTGAGTGGGCAAAAAATTAAGGTCTGGAAGTTTCGTTCTATGCGCGTCATGGAGAATTCCGATACGGTTATTCAGGCCACTAAAAACGATCCGCGGGTAACCAAATTCGGGAGCTTTTTGCGCCGCACTTCGCTGGATGAACTTCCTCAATTTATTAACGTTTTACAGGGAAGTATGTCGATTGTCGGTCCCAGACCTCATGCGGTTACGCATAATGAGCAGTACCGCAAACAGGTCGAAAATTACATGATTCGCCATAAAGTTAAGCCAGGGATCACTGGGCTTGCGCAGATCAACGGATTCCGCGGGGAGATCGATGCGCTTTATAAGATGGAAAAAAGGGTTCAGTACGATATTGAGTACATTCAAAACTGGTCGTTATGGCTGGATATAAAAATTATTATTAAAACTATTTTCAAAGGATTTGTCGGTAAGAATGCATACTAAATTACTCGTTATTACCGGAATCGTGATATCGCAGTCCGCATGGGCTGATTTAACGCCGAAATCACACATTGGCTTTGCGGGGATAGACTTCCAGGGCAAGGTCGCTGTGGACTATGGTTATAATGATAACGTGTCTTATCAGCCACATAGCAGCGATGCTATCGGTTCCTCGTTTCAGAGTGCGGCGCCCGTTCTGAGTATGATTGGAGAGCGTGGTCAGGATAAGTATTTGCTGATGTACTCTGGGGATTATCGTAACTACTCAAGCGATTCTGCTGATAACTACAACGATCATTTTTTTCGTTTTAACGGTGCCTGGCGGTATGGGCTCAAGCATGGCTTAACCCTCAATCTGGAGGATTCGCTTGGGCATGAATCCCGCGGTCGTGACATCACCGAGGGGTTTCTACCGAGTCAGTTTGAGCAGTATGGGATTAAATCTCCGCTGACGACGAATTTTATCAATAGTGAATTGCGCTACAGCTACGGTGCGCCTGATGGTCGCGGCAAAGCGGAACTGGCGTTGTTATACAAAAAACTGACTTTCGGTAACACCTCTGATGTTCGGGACAGCAGTGAGGACTTCTACAATTATATTCAGGAACAGGAATGGCATGAAAATAGCCTGATAGCGGAAGTTTTTGACCAATACTCATCCAGAACGCGCTTTCGCTATAGCTTTATTACTAACCAGCGTCGCTATGATAACAACTCAGATAAAGACACTAATGAGTATTATTTACTGTATGGCCTGAAGTCGCAGTTGACGGGGAAAACCAATGTCGACATGAATATTTCATGGCTGTATAAAACATTTGAAAACAACGCAAACTCGCATGATTTTAATGGTCTAAACTGGGACATAAAAGCGGAGTGGAAGCCTTTACAGCAGTCTGTTTTCACGGCCCACTCTGCGCAAAGCATTAAAGACCCATCGGAAGTTGGGGGATATATTTTAGTGACCCAGTATGGCCTTTCTTACCAGCATTTCTGGTTAGGCACTCGTTTTTCTACTTTATTGGACTACTCATTCACTTCGGAAGACTATAAAAAACAGAACAAGGATCGACATGATAAAGATGGCGTGTTTAGTGTCACCATGAGCTATGACTACACGCCGTCGGTTAATTTTGAGATTAAATATCAGATAGATACATTAAATTCGAATAAGGATACTGACTCGTTTTATATCGGTCCCAACGACAATCAGGAAGTCATTAGAACGTTGGGTTATGATAATTCTATGATTATGCTTAAAGCTAAGGTTCAGATCTAAAATGAAAATAATAGAACTGTGCGCGGTTTTGCTATTCAGTATCCTGTTGGTCGGATGCACAGCGTCCAGCCCGCGATTAATGGACGATCCTGCTACTGTTCAGCAGGATTACCGGCTTGGGGCGGGGGATACGGTCAATATCGCTGTTCATGGTCAACCCGATATGACGATGCGGTTTATTTTGGATAAGAGCGGGGAAATTAATTTCCCGTTTGTTGGTGCTCTTAAATTACAAGATAAAACCGTTGATCAAGTGACTAAAGAATTAACTCAACGCCTGACCGGAGATTATTTTACATCTCCAATGGTGACGGTGAGTATTGCCGAGTTCCGCAAATACTATGTTTCAGGTGAGGTAAAAAGTCCAAATGGCTTCGCCTATGAGCCAGGGCTTACCGTCGAGAAATCTATTGCGCAGGCGGGTGGATTTACAGATCGTGCTGACCGAAAAGATATCAACATTCGCCTGTCAGGGAGCAATCAGCTGCTTGAGAATGTCGATTTAACGCACTCTGTTCATCCTGGGGATGTCGTGATTATTGGCATGGGGTTCTTCTGACGATGAAACTATCAATAGTGGAAAACGGCAAAAAACGAGAAAGCAGTGTCGAATTCTCCCGCTTTGCCAAAGAGCTGAAAAAGAACGCCTGGAAAATCGCGCTGGCCGGTATCGTTGCCGGGGTTGTCGCGTATCCGTTAATCAGCATGATGTCTTCAAAGTATGTTTCAACGGCGACGGTGCTGATTAAGGCGCAGGCTGATAATGTTTCTCCGTTTCCACAGGTTGAT
The DNA here is from genome assembly GCF_030333015.1 of Citrobacter sp. Cpo012. NCBI lineage: Bacteria > Pseudomonadati > Pseudomonadota > Gammaproteobacteria > Enterobacterales > Enterobacteriaceae > Citrobacter > Citrobacter sp. Cpo012. The sequence continues at coordinate 43,305 of NZ_JAOWGR010000032.1, forward strand.
GGTTTCGATTCAACGCGCAGTGGTTACTACGAAACACAATATGCGTTGATGCATTCACGTATTGTGCTGGAGCAAGCCGTACGTGATATGAAGCTGGATGAAAACCCGGAGTTTACCGGGGAAAAAGCCGGTGCCCAGGGGGCTGATAGCAATGAAAGTCGGCAACTGAGAATGGAGCAAGCGCTGAAAACGTTATCGAAAAACCTGAATGTCATCGGTATTCGCACGACGAACCTGGCTTCCATTACCTATGAATCAACTTCGCCTCAGGTTGCGGCTGATATTGCCAACGGCGTCGCGCAGGCTTTCATCAACTATACGGTGGAGCAGAAACGTCTGAAGGTGGAGAAAGCTCGCGAACTGAATTTTGAAAAAATGGAAGAGATTCAGAAGTCGATAGCTAAGCAAAAAGACGAGATGGACAGCTATCTGAAAAATGCCGGGCTGCTGACCTTCCGTGGTATCGATGGTTTTGAAACCGAGCAGTTAAGTATCGTAACTAATCGCCTGGCCGATGCGACCCAGCGTCGGGTTGCCGCTGAATCCGTCTATAACGAGGTGAACGGGGGAGGTAAGTCCCTTGAGAGCGTTATCTCGCTGCCTTCGGTCTCTAACCACGCTCAGATCCAGGATTTGCGCATCGCGTTGATTCAGGCGCAACGAACGTTGTCCGAACAGCGTAAAGTCTATGGGCCAAAAAATCCCGCCATTTTAAAAGCAGAAGCCGATGTTCAGTCAATCCAAAGCCAGACCGGGCGGGTATTGGGCGAGCTGAAAGTCGGTTTACGTCAGCAATATCTGGCGGCGCTGGCGGACGAAAAAAACTATCAACAGCAAGTGATTGAGCAGAAAGAGATCTTCCAGAAAATGGCGTCAAAACGGGATGCCTGGAACAGTCAAAAGCTGTCGTTAGATAAAATGGAAGACCTGTATAAATCGCTTTATCAACGTACTCAGGAGTTGTCGCTGTCCGGCGTGAATGCCGATGCGGTGTTATACGACCCTGCGGTACCCGCGTTAAAACCGGCGAAACCGAATAAATCTTTATTGTTGCTGATGGTGGTCATGCTGGTGGTGGTGTTCAGCATCATGTATTTCATTGTCAAAGCGGCAATGGATAACTCAATCGGTACCCTTAGTCGCATGAAAAAACGGCTCAGTGTTGTTCCGTTGGGTGAAATTCGTCGTTTTAGCGGAACCTCAGGGCGCGCACAGGTGCGGGACATGATCATGAAGAACCCGCTAAATGCCGATATTGTGCACGGTATCCGTACCCGGATTATGCTGGATAATCGACCTTTACAGACGCTCGCCGTGGCGTCGACGGAGCACGGCGATGGACGTTCTTTGTTGGCGAATCTGTTAGCGAACTCTTTTAGTTTCGACCAGAAAACACTGCTTATTGATGCAGATTTCTTTAACACTGGTGGGCTCACATCCGAGCTGGCGTCAGCTACATCCGCAGGCTTAGCGGAACTGCTGCGCGGGGAGACAGAGCTTGAACAGGCGAGGATCAAACTCAGTGATAACCTCGACTTTATTCCACACGGCAAGAACACTATCTCATCTTTACTGATGCTGTCGTCGGAGCATGTTGAACTCTTAATGCGCGAGTTGAAATCGCATTATCAGCGCATCATTATTGATGTTGCTGCCGTGAATCAGAGCCAGGATGTTCAACTGATCAAACGTGCCGTCGATGGCGTTGTTTTCATTGTGAAAGCCGGGGCGGGGTCCGCGGGACAAATCGCCAACGCGCTGGATAAGATCGAGGAAAATAACGGCGTGGTGATTGGTGCGGTGCTCAATGCAGTTGAAGAAAAGGATCTTGAGACACAAGAGGGTCTGCGTTCACTGAACTTCAGTACCGATCAACTGATGGCAACGCCAGGCCGCGTATGAGTCTACTGAAGAGCGCTTCCACAATAGCCGGTTCATCAGTCATCTCGCAGTTGATTGGTGCACTGTCTATTTGGTTGATTTCACACAAGTACGATATGGCTGAAGTGGGGCTTTATGCGCTCAACTACAGCATCGCCGTGGTGGGCGCTCAGGTGTGTACCTTTGCATCACAGCTGTTAATTCCTAAACAGCAGGATGACGAACTGGTGCAGAATGTTGTGTTTTGCCTGATCCAAAGCACGATCATTGCCTTACCGTACGCTGTGCTGACCGCGTGGCTGTTTCACCAGAACATTCTGTTCCTCTATTTACTGACGCTGGCAACGGCGTGGGTTTTAATCTCGGAAAACCTGTCACTACGCACGGCTAACTTTCGTTTTCTGATCTTCCAGCGCATTTCTGTTTCTGTGGTCGTTGTACTTTCCGTCCTTCTTACGCACCATGTACAGCTGTTTTATTGGTCGTGGGCCTGCGCGACGATGGTGCTGACCATAAGCTGTATTTTGCATTCGTTTGATATTCGTTCGGTGGCGGCCAGACATCTGCGACCCGCCAGTAATTGGCATTTTTTCAAACAGAATATTCATCACATTACCAAAGTGGGCAGCGCGGAAGTGCTGGCGATGGCCAGCAGCAATTTGCCTATTATGCTGATTAACTTTTGGTTCTCGGCGCTGACGGCGGGTTATTTTTCCGTGGTTAGCCGCTTTTGCCTGGCGCCGGTGGTGATCATCGGGAATGCGGTGCGCAATACTATTTTTTCTAAATGGTCTATCGACTTCAGAAATAATACCTTCAACTATCAGGAGTATACCAGGGTACGTATGCTATTGCTGGTACTAGGGGTTATCTGTACCCTTGGGGTTTTTATTTTCTATCCGATTGTGATGCGCCTCGGCTTTAGCGAAGACTGGATAAACTCCATTGAGACGTCACGCTACATGTTGCCCTATTTATTCCCGGCGCTGGCGATAAGCCCTCTGACGGTGATAGAGCTTATTTTTGGTTCCCATCGCTATTTTCTGCGTATCCAACTGGAACAGCTGGCGATTGTACTCTTCGCTTTTGTTGTGACGCCCTATTTTTATAAAGATTATGCAACGTCGGTCATCTTGTTTTCTTCACTGACATTTATTCGCTACGCCTTCATTTATCTGAAAATGAATAAGCGAGCCAATCTCCTGAAAGACAAGCCGGTGATACTATGACGCTGAATACCGGATACTATTTACAGGTTTATACCTTTGTCACGCTGATCCTGTGTGGCCTGGTGCAATACTTTACCGGCATGCAGTCAGTGCTGTGGATACCTTTTTTCCTGACCCTGTTGATGGTGGGATTATTGGTGATGCAGACGCGTGATGGCTCCTTACATCTCGATGCCCAGGAGACGATTGTCCTGGCGTTGTACTTTTCGTTTCTGGTGCTGGCTGGAGCATCGACGCTGATTCAGGGCGGGATCACCGTCGCGATTGTGGCATTTAAAAACGAAATTGCGCTGTCGCTGGTGATGATCTGTTTGCTGCTGGGCTTTTGCAGGGAATCACAGATTTACCGCGCAACGCGCTATCTGTATTGGGTGTTTTACGCGCAGATTCCGGTAATGATTTATCAGGTTTTACTGGTCGTTCCCCAGCGCGTTGCGGTGCGCGGCGAAGATGAGAAATGGGACTCCGTGGTTGGCACGTTTGGCGGTGACCCAATGGGGGGCGGGAATACTGCCGCAATGGGCCTGTTTTGCCTGTTAATTATGTTGTTAAAAGTCTCCGAATATAAGCATGGGCTCACCACGTTCAAGTCCATGGCGCTGCATATTGTTCTCGGTATCGGGTTATGCATCATTGGTGAAGTGAAGTTTGTCATCCTGCTATCGCCTATATTCCTGGCGTGGGTGTGGCTTTCACCGAGCTACGTCAAAGACGTTAGTAAGGTCAATCTGAAGACGTTGTTAGTTATTGTGGCGGGAATGCTGTTGCTTATTAGCCTGTCGATTGTGATCCTCGCATACTATTATTCTACGGCGTTCGGCGGCGATCCGTCGAAAAGCTCGTTAAGTATTTTTATCGACTCCTTAAGCTATATCTTTGATCCGAACTACATTATGTCTACCGGTGAGTTGGGGCGCTTTACGACGTTCCTGTTCTGGTTGAAAAATAACGATCTGTGGGGGCTTTCAGGAACGTTATTTGGCTACGGACTCAATGCAACTAACAGTGGTAGTACGGTGTCGCCGGGCTTTTTGAATATTATCTACAACTTAATTCTCGACTCGACTTCCCTGAGTATGCTGCTGTGGGAAGTGGGGGTGATCGGCACGTTGCTCTTTATTAGCTTATTCATTTATATCCTGAAGGTTTGTCAGCCAAAGCCATTACTGATGCTTGAGCAACTGGACCAGCAGGATCTTCAGTTGTTGAGCTTTGCACCGGCGTTTAACGCTTTTGCGATTGGTTGCTTAATTAGCTTACCTTATAGCCAGATACTGATGATTACACCGATGTTACAATTCCTGTTCTATTTATCACTAGGATCAAGTTTAGTGATTCGTCGAACCGTCCTTCGCTGCGTAGGGTAATTGTATGGACCAAAAACCGTTTATTTCAGTGAGTATTAAAACACTCAATGAATCTAAATGTATTGAGAAGACGATTGACAGTATCCGTAAGCAGCTTATTGATTATCCACACAAAATTGTTGTGGCAGATAGTCTGTCAACGGATAACACCCAACAGCTTGCGATCGATAAAGGGGTGACCGTAGTGTCCTTAACTGACCCTGGCGATCGCTGCTGTGGCGTCGGGCACCAGTTAGGTTATCTGTATAGTGAAGGGGAATATCTGTTGTTGATGGACGGCGATATGGAGCTGGAGGAGGGCTTTGTGGATCAGGCCGTCGCGTTTTTGCAGGCCGAACCAGAATATGCAGGCGTTGCGGGAACCGTTGAAATGGATGATGCCGTAAACTATGAATTTAAATCGCGTAAGCAACGCATTAATAAAATCTATCCACTCGGGGATAGCGATCATCTGGGTGGCGGTGGGCTGTATCGTCGGTCGGCAATTGAAAAAATTGGTTATCTGACTAACCGTAATTTGCACGCGTATGAAGAGGCTGAACTGGGCCTGCGTTTAATCGAAGCAGGCTATAAACTGCGGCGTCTGGATATTCCTTACTTCAGCCATACATCACATACGCTGCCGACGTTTAAGATGCTGGCGCGGCGCTGGACCAGCGGTTATTACCAGGCACCGGGTGAGCTTTTGCGTTGTAGTTGGGGGAAACCCTGGTTTTCCCAGTCATTCAACATCGTGAAGAATGAGGCGGTATTTGCGCTCTACCTTATTCTCTTATTTGTGGCGATGCTCAGTTTAAATATCAATGTGTTTGCCGTTGCGCTTCTACCATTACTGGCGTTTGCTTTGTTGAAGATTGTGCAAAACCGCTCGTTAACAGATGGGCTGCAAAGCGTTATTAATTTAATCGTACGCTCAGCGGGGCTGATCAAAGGTATTTTTTATCCGGTACGCGATCCGCTGACTCCGCCTAACAGTAAAATCATTCATGAATAACCGGGGCAGGCGCCATGAAAGTATTATTGGTTAACAAGTTTTTTTTCATCAAAGGCGGCGCGGAAACGGTTTATTTTCAAGAGCGCGATATGCTGAAACAGGCCGGAGTGCAGGTTATTGATTTCTCTATGCAGCATGAGAATAATTTCCCCTCGGACTATGCGGATTATTTCGTCAGTAATGTGGACTACCACAAAGCGAGCAATCTGCTGGGTGGTATCAAAACGGCGGTTAACTTTATTCATAATTCGCAGGCCTGCAAAAAAATGCTGGCGCTATTAGAAAAAGAGCGCCCGGATATCGTCCACTTTCACAACATCTACCATCAGTTAACACCGGCGTTGATTAAAGTTGCGCGCAATTTTGGCTGCAAAACGGTGCTGACTGCGCATGACTATAAGATTGTGTGCCCCGCGTATTCCATGCTGCGCGACGGCAAAGTGTGTGATTCCTGTATTACCGGAACGGTTTTCAATGCCTTCAGGTATCGTTGTCAGGAAGGTTCAGCCTCAAAAAGTTTACTGCTCTCCCTGGAGGCAACCTGGCAGTACATTGCACAAAACTATCAGGCACTGGATGTGATTGTTTCACCAAGCGTTTTTTTACGCGGTGTCTTGCTGCGCACGCTGCCAAATTCGCGCATTGATGTCATCGTCAATGGCGTTGATGACAGCCGTCCCCTGGCTGAAGTGAGCGATGAGGGCTATATGCTGTACTTCGGTCGTCTGAGCCGTGAAAAGGGCGTGGCAACGTTGTTGGCAGCGCATAAAAAAATGCAGAACAGCGCGCCGCTGAAAGTTGTGGGGCACGGTCCGTTGCATGATGAATTAGCCGCCAAATATCCGGATGTTGAGTTTTTAGGTTATGTGCAACAAGGGGAAGCCCTCGACAACCTTATTAAGCATGCGCGAGCGGTGATCCTGCCTTCAGAATGCTATGAAAACTGTTCTATGGCGATATTAGAGGCGATGTCCTTAGGCAAACCGGTTATCGGGTCGCGCATCGGCGGTATACCGGAACAAATTCGTGACGGTGTCGAAGGGATTTTATTCGAACCGGGCAATGTGCAGGAGTTAGCCAATGCGATGGACGCTCTGGCCGACTCGCCTGAGAAGGCGAGGAATATGGGTTTACATGGTCGTGCGCGGTTGAGTGAAAAATATGCGCTGAATAAACATATGGATACCCTCCAGGCGCTGTATAAAGAACTGCTGAGCAGGCCATAGTATGAGTAAAAAAATAACGGTTTTTGGAACGCGTGGTATTCCCGATGTATTGGGCGGTGTGGAGACACACTGTCAGAATCTTTATCCTGCCATTAAACAGCAGTTCGACGTGGATATTTGCGTGATTGCTCGCTCGCCATATGTAAATTACAAACGATCGGTATATAAGAAAGTCGAAACCTACGCGCTGTGGGCGCCCAAAAAGCGCTCGCTGGAAGCGATTGTCCATTCCGTTTTAGCGGCGTTTAGGACACGTATCGACCATTCAGATATTGTGCATGTCCATGCTATCGGCCCTGGCCTTGTGATCCCATTATTACGCGTGTTAGGGAAGAAGGTGGTTTTTACCCACCACGGGCCCGATTACGATCGCCAGAAATGGGGATTTGTAGCCAAAAAAATATTGTTGCTGGGTGAGCGTTGGGCGGTGAGATATGCCAACGAGGTGATTGTGATTTCTGAAGTTATTAATCAATTGATCCAGAAAAAACACGGTCGCTATGATGCGCATTTAATTCACAATGGCGTGAACGAGCCGCGGTTATTATCACAGCTCACCATCGACAATACGCTCTCCCGCTTTGGGCTGCAGCCGAAAAACTACCTCGTGGTGGTTGGGCGGTTTGTGGAAGAAAAAGGGATGCATGATGCCATCGCCGCTTATCAACACAGTGGTTTGACCATGCCGTTAGTGTTAATTGGCGATGCGGATCATCCGACCGAATACAGCGTGCGCCTCAAAAAGCTTGCCGCCGACACGCCAGGTGTTGTGATGACTGGTTTTTTACGTGGTGACGAACTTCAGGCGGTGTTTTCGCAGGCTAAATTGTTTGTGATGCCCTCATACCATGAAGGATTGCCTATTGCGCTGCTGGAGGCAATGTCATTTTCTCTTCCGGCCGTCGTCAGTGATATTCCGGCTAACCTTGAAGTTCAACTGCCCGCCGAGGCCTATTTTAAGGTGGGAGATGTAACCGGTCTGGCTGAAAAATTAGGCCAAGGGGCAACAGCAAATAGCGTGGACTATGGTGTATATTTGCAAAACTACAATTGGCATGAAATCGCCAAAAAGACGGTTAACGTCTACCACTCCATTGATAAAGATATAGGTTAATTTTGACCAGTCCTCAAAATCGTCCTCCTGCCATCGAACGGTTTTACGCTCACCTTGATGAGCGGATAGCGGAGGAATTGACCCCTGAACAAAAAGAAGGGGTGGAAAAAGCGCTCCTTGCTACAACCCTGACTTCGCGACATCAGATCGATATTCGCAGAAGCTTTCCTTTTTTCAGTAAGCGTTATTATCTGGTTTTTTTGTTTGGCAGAGATTTACGCCGCCAGCATCGCCAGGAATCAACCCTGTCGAGAATGTTGCTCACTTTTTTGCTGCTGATTGCCGTGCTATTCGTCACCTGCTGCATATTGCTGACGCTGTATATGATCAAATCCGCGTTAGGTATTGATGTGTTCCAAAATTTTCACGTAGGTATCTGGGACTGGTGGTTAAGCCTGAAAGACCGCTAGTGTTAACAAATTGGTGGAGGACGTCATTGCGATGAAGCGTAAATGGGTTTGTGCGTTGTTGTGCATGTTTTTCCCGCTGACGGTTATGGCCGCATTGACGACCGTTACCCCCAAAGCATTGACGGGCCCGTTAACCAATCCGGGGATTGGCGTGGCAAGTTTTCATCAGGGATACGGTGAAACGCTGGGGCTGGCGGACTATCCCAATACCGGATTTGAATACGAGCGTTTTTACTGGCGGGACCTGGAGCCAGTCGAAGGCCAGTACAATTTTGCGTTGGTGGATGATGCCTTCAAATACGCGGCGGCACATCGCCCTGCGATGAATGTCGGGCTACGATTTATGGCTCTGGCAGAGCCGGAAAGCGGTTCGCAAATACCTGACTGGCTGATTAAAAAAGGCGTGAAAGGAACCTGGACGCCGGATAAAAAGACATTTGCCCCGGATTTAGACGATCCTCTGTTTATTGAATACAGCCAGCGTCTGTTGAACGCATTTGGTAAGCGCTACGATGGTAATGAGAATCTCGCGTTTGTTGATATTGGCATGGTGGGATCATGGGGAGAATGGCATAACAGCAACTTCCCGAACCTGAAGCCATTACTGGAGCGATACACCACGGCGCAACTGGATCGCTACGTCGCGATGCACTTTTCTGCTTTTCCGGTGACGCCAAAAACCATGCTGATAAGCGGCGGTCAAAGTCTGGCGAATGCGGTGGCGCGTGGGGCTGGGTGGCGTGCGGACTGTTGGGGGGACCTGCGCGTATTTTCGGACACCTGGAACCATATGGCTGATGATTACCCGCAGCGATTGCTGGCTGCGCAGCAGAGTTATTCAGGGTTCAACGACGTCTGGAAACGTGCGCCGGTGAGTCTGGAGATCTGCTCGTATATGCAGGATTGGAAGAACACCTTTCACTATACACGTGCTGAAGTGCAGGGGATTTTTGACTGGGCGGTCAAGCAGCACGCCAGTACCATTAACCTGAAATCGAGAACGATACCCAGCGACTATCGACCGATTGTCGACAATGCGCTGACCAAATTGGGCTATCGATTTCGCCTTGCGTCCCTGAGCCATGAGTCCGTGTGGGACAGTGGACAAACGCTGACATTAAACAGTACCTGGTACAATGAGGGTATCGCACCGATTTATCTGCCATACATGCTGGCATTCCGGGTCGTAGACAGCGCCAATAAGGTGGTGGCACAGGGGAATTCCGCGGAGGATATTCGCCGCTGGCTCCCCGGTAAGTATCAGGTCAGTTATGCGTTATCTATGCCAGGCCGACTGGCGAAAGGGCAATACGCGATTGAGGTTGCGATGCTGGATAAGTCGGGTGCGGCGAGAATTAACTTTGCCAATGAAGGGAAACAGAGCAGCGGCTGGTACCGGGTGTCAACAATAACGGTACGCTAGTCAGACACAGCAGCGAGCCTGACGGTCAGGCTCGCTGCTGAGAACATTAAATTTGATACCCATTCGGGTTATTTTTTTGCCAGTTCCAGGTGTCACGCATCATTTCATCAAGGTTATAGATGGCCTTCCAACCTAGCTCTTTGTATGCCAGCGATGGGTCAGACCAACATTCGGCAATATCTCCGGGTCTTCTGGCGACAAACTGATAGTTAATTTTTGTCTGTGCCGCTTTTTCAAATGCCTCAATGAGGTCAAGTACGGAATACCCGACTCCAGTACCGAGATTAATCACTTTGTAAGCCGCGCCTTTGTTCTGGCAATCAAGTGCGGCTAAATGACCGGTCGCCAGATCCATGACGTGAATATAATCACGCACACCGGTACCATCAGGGGTTGGATAATCATTACCGTACACCGACACGGTTTCCAGCTTACCAATCGCGACCTGGGAGATATACGGAACCAGGTTATTAGGGATACCGTTAGGATCTTCACCAATCCGACCCGATGGATGGGCGCCAACCGGGTTAAAATAGCGCAGGCAGGTAATGCGAAAATCCGGCTGTGCACGTGAGAAATCGGCCAGAATTTGTTCGACCATCAACTTAGACGTGCCGTACGGATTAGTGGTACCACCCGTGCGCGATTGCTCGCTCAGCGGCACGCTTTCTGGATTACCATATACCGTGGCAGATGAGCTAAAAATGAAACGATTAACGCCAGCGGCCAGCATCTCATCCAGTAAAACCAGCGTACCGGTGACGTTGTTTTCATAGTAGGCGAGGGGCTCTTTTATCGACTCTGAAACCGATTTGAGTCCCGCAAAATGAATGACATCGGTGATGTTATGGTCGGCGAAAATGTTTTTTAATGCCTGCCTGTCGAGAACATCGGCGATATAGACAATGGGCTCTCTTCCGGTGAGTTCCGCGACCCTGTCCAGCGAGATTCTGCTGGCGTTCGCCAGATTATCGATAACTACGACATCATCGCCTCTTTCCAGTAGCGTTAACACAGTATGTGAACCAATATAACCTGCACCACCAGTGACAAGAATTGCCATACAGACTCCAGATAAACGGGGATTGATTCACGCCAGTACCATAGAGAACGCGTTATTGGTTACGTTTGGTAAGGTAATAGTTGCGATACCTCACCATGCATTTATAAGATATTTTTTTAAGTATAGATAAAAAGCTGAATTTGTTTATTTTTGTATCATAAACAATATAATTATTTGAGAAGTTCAGCGTGTGGACGCCGTCACTGTGGTTGATCGACGAATTGATTTGTTCGATCAGACTCTCAGCAAAATTAGCGTCGTTCAGTGTCACTAATTCTTTGATATAGATTGATTTTCCATAAGTTTCCGGCGTGCACTCCTGAGTAAGGAAGTATATTTTATTTTCGACCTGATAGGAGGCACCTGCACCTCGATGATGAGGATTGCTCACCTTTAATGAGGGGGTAATCCGCTGCCATTGTCCATAAATATGATCTGCTGAATGAATAATTATTTCGTTATCCATCGTGGTGGACAACAGATAACAGGTTTCATTAATTGAGATAAATACGTTGTCGGTTAATTTGGTATCAGAGATTAAAACTTTAACTTGCTTCCAGCGTGCAGGGAACTCAATTGACTGAAACAGTATTACCTCTTTTCTTTCTGAAGACTCGGGGATCATGAACAGTTGATCGTTGATATGTATCAGATAAGGGAATGACAAATGACACTTTAAGTCGTCAAAGCCTTCAAGCCTAATATCTTCAAGTTCAACCAGTTCACGGTCAAGAACGCGACATCGTAGCGTGCCTTTTGAGTTGCGAAAGCTAAGAGCTTCATAGAAAACATACAGTTTATCGTCTTTTTCAATCAGAAAAGGATCGGCCTGAAATGTATATTTCTTTTTTAACTGCTGCGCAGTGGATTTGCTTAATATCTCCAGAGTGTTGTCGGGGAATGAGTGTGTACCATTATGCTTAATAAGCATGATGTCCCACGACTCATGATAAAATAACTTATCCATTATTCTTTTTATTTTTGTTTGCATCTGCACCTGCTCCTTTTTATCGCCTGCACCATGTATGAACAGCTGTTTGCGACTCAGTGAATGAGCCTGTCGCAATGTTGTATAAATGTGCGAAAACCGATGTGGAACACCAGTGGCTACTTTAAAACTAGTCGCGAGCCCGTTTTTTGTCCACTAACAGAAATAGGGAGAGGAGATGTCCAGAGCATCCTTGCTCCAGTGGGGGAATTACTCGAAATGCACCTGCGGGTTATCTGCAAGGGAAACGTAGGTTTTGCTGTTTTTATCCAGGGTACGGATTTCACCGCTTTCGATGTCATACACCCAACCGTGCAGACGAAGCGCATTATTGCGCAGCCCAACCGCGACACAAGGATGCGTTTTAATGTTGTTAAGCTGTGCGATAACGTTCTCTTCCACCATGGCGTTAACTTTATCGATTGGGTTATCCCAGGTTTTTTTATCGACCACGGCTTTCGCGGCATCGGCATAGTGCAGCCAGTGAGCGACAGCGGGCATCGGATCCAGGGGCTGGCTATCGGCAATGGCTTTCATCGCGCCACAATTGGAGTGACCGCAGATGACGATATCCGTTACGCCAAGTGCGACAACCGCGTATTCGATGGTTGCGGATACACCACCTGGTTCCGGACCAAATGACGGTACGATATTACCGGCGTTGCGGATAACGAAAAGCTGTCCTGGATCTTGCTGAGTAACGAGTTCTGGAACCAGGCGGCTATCGGAACAGGAGATGAAAAGTGCCTTAGGATTCTGGCTGGATGCCAGGCTGCGGAAGAGTTCCTTGCGTTGAGGGAAAATCTCTTTTTGGAAGTTGAGGAAGCCCTCGATGATATGTTGCATAGCAGTGTCTCTTGTCTCTGTTTAAGCAGGTTATGATGAAGATCACACTTTCCAGTTTAACACCAGCCGACAGAAGGGAAAGACTTTATAGCAGTTCAGCAACATCTTTGGATAATTTTGCCCCACCGTGGCAGGGCAAATCGTGTGATGTACGCTATGCGTTCTGCCATTTCTGGTATGCCGCTTTTAGCCTGTTCATCGCGTCTACCAGTACCGGGCGTGGGCAGCCAACGTTGAGTCTCATATGCCCCTCTCCACCGGGACCGTATTGCGCCCCAGGTGACAGGCCAAGCCTGGCGTCATGCACAAAAAAAGCGCTTAGCTGCTCATCGCTGAGATCCATTTTTTCCGCATTCAGAAATAACAGATACGACGCGCCGCCATACACTATTGAGATCAAAGGACAGTGCTTTTCAATTTCACTTTTCACAAACGCTACATTGTCGGCCAGATAGGCCAATAATTTCTGGTGCCAGTCGGCGCAATGGGTAAAAGCGCTATAAATGGCCGCCTGCTGTAATGAATGCGTCTCTGCAAGGTAGCAGTTATCCAGAAAGTGGTAGAACTGATGGCGTAATTCATCATTCTTAATAATGGCGATTCCGCCCTGGATCGCCGCCGTATTGAAGGTCTTGCTGATGGAAGTAAGCACGATTGACCGACTATCTGGTGCTTCATCAACAGTAAAAAACGGCAAATGGCGCTTTCCTGGCAGGGTTAAATCACTATGCACTTCATCAGACAGAATGATGACGCCTGCCTGCTGGCAATAGTGGCTTATTTTTTCCAACGTTTCCCGCGACCACACCATTCCACCTGGATTATGCGGTGAAGGGAACAAAAACATTTTGCACCGCTTGAGTTTCTCGCTGAAATCATGCCAGTCAAATTCATAGTGCCCGTTTTTCTCAATGAGGCGCGTCTGAATCAAATTCCTACCGCTGGTGTTTACCAGATTAGGATAGGGATCATAGATTGGCGTACAGGTTAAAATATTATCGCCTGGACGGGTAAGCGCCATTAAAGAGAGTACGATAGTTTTTATAACACCGGGAATAAAATGTAACCAGTGTGCCTTGATATCGGCATCATACTGTTGTGCATACCAATGAATAACAGATTCTTTCCATTGTGGATAATCCAGGTTATAGCCTTGCACAGGCTGTGACACCACCGAACGCAGCGTGCTCATGATTGGCTCTGGTGTCGCAAAATCCATATCTGCAATCCACAGCGGTAATACATCGGTGGTACCGTACATCTGTTGTAATTGCCCGTATTTGCGACAATTAACATCCCTTGTGACAATATCATCAAACAAAGACATTGTTGACTCCTGGAAAGTCTCTGAAAATAGTGTAAGCAACGCAAAAGCGAAGAATGTTTATGTATATCTAATGGATATATTTAATTTACCCTGGTGATATCTAATATTTAGCTATTTAGTCGTTTATAATTTTTGCTCAACCATATTCTCAGTGGCTTCATTGGGCTCATATTTAGCAATGCCAATACCGGTTGCCGCCCACAGTAGGGCAAAGATGACGCCGCTGTAACAGAGGATTGCCCAGGGCAAGTAATCAAGCGTGGCAACGCCCAGCATAGTGGCGCAATAAACGCCTGAGGCAGACCAGGGGATAATCGGTTCGACAACGGTTCCGGCATCTTCAGTGGTTCGCGAGAGGTTTTTTGCCGCAAGACCTCGTTTTTTGTACTCCTCTTTAAAGGCATCACCGCACAGCAGCAACGGTAAGGTCCCATTTGCCGTGCAGGCACAGATGGTAAATGTCGTCACAATCGTGGTAGCCACCAGGCGGAATGTGGATTTAACGCCTTTTGTCAGCGCGTTTATCACGGTGTGCAGAGAGCCTGTCGCACTCATTGCCCCGGCAAAGCTGAAGGCGCTGAAAACGGTAACGAAGCTGCTAAACATTGAAATAGCGCCGCCTCGCTCCAGTAAGCGGGAAACATCGGAAGACAGTGTCGGCAGATTATCTCCGGTAAGCATTGCGAGCTTAAAGCCACTGACCACGGATTCGCCGACAGAGGATGCCGTAAATTGCTGAAAGACTAACGCCAAAATCATTGAGACTATCGTAGATAAAAAGAGCATCGGAATGGGCGGTCTTTTTGACAGTGAGCCATATAAAACGATGATCGGCGGGAGTAGCAGCAGAATATTAAAGTGATAAATCTGACCAATAGAATTCATCAAGTTGGTAATGTTTTCTGGCGCGCTGGACGAGGCATCAATGCCCATGCCCATATAGCTGTAAACGACGCAGCAGATAATAAAACCCGGGCCGGTAGTCCACAGCAGGTGGCCGATATGCGAGTACAGGTTTACCCCGGCAGCCAGTGCAGCCATGTTGGTTGAATCAGAAACCGGTGAGAGCTTATCACCAAACCAGCAGCCTGAAACAATAGCACCAGCGGCAATGGGCAGCGAGACATTCAGACCAATCGCTACGCCAATCATGGCAATACCAACGGTCCCGATAGAACCCCAGGAGGTACCGGTGCATACTGAGATTAGTGCCCCCAGCATAAATGCCGAAATATAGAAATACTGCGGGTTAATCCACTTCAAACCATAATAAATCATCATTGGAATAGTGCCTGACACCATCCATGCGCCAATTAAGAAACCGATACTGGCGACAATTAATATGACCGGCAGCGCTTCAGATATTTTATTGCAAATAGATTGTAGAATGTCATCCCACGTGTAGCCGTGAGCGATGGCGATAAACGAGGCGGTTGCCGTTCCCATCAGGATCATGGGTTCAGCACGAATATTGAAGATAAAATATCCGATGCTAATCCCGCCCAGCATGACTACCATGGGTAAAACTGACCAAAAGAAAGACAATGGCTTTCTGTTATTGGCGGTGCAGTTATTTAATTCCATAATTCCATCCCAATCGTTAATGGTTGAACACGTCAAATAAATACCTGCTACAGGTCACTCATGTCTGAGCAACATAGTTGCCAGAGCTCATGGCTGAACCCTATTTTATTAACTGCTGCAGATTATCTTTTTTGACCTGCTATTCTGGTGCTTATATTTTAGTAGTAAGGTAAGAGAACGTTTGTTGAATAAATTACCCCTCGGCATAAGGTGAATGATGTCGGCGTTGTTGACTCAATTTGCGATACTGCTGTGGCGGCATGCCGACGTATTTATGGAACGAGCTGTAGAATCGACTGCTGGAGCGAAATCCTGCAATTGTAGCGATATCCAGAATTGTTTTATCCGTATCGCTGAGTAAAGCCCGCACATGGTTAATGCGCATCGCGGTAATATACTGTTTCATCGTCAGTTGCATCACCCGGTGAAAAATACCCATCGCATAATTGGGATTGAGCTTTACGTGTTCGGCAATAGCATCGACAGTAAGCTGTTTGTCGCAGTTGGCGGCAATAAACTCCAGCATCTGGCTTACGTAAAACTGTGAATGCCGTGAAATACTGTTTTTCTGGGTGCGCGACGTTTTGTTACCCAGTACCGGCCGCCAGCCAGCGAGGCTAAAGCGCTTGAGCATTAGCGCGATTTCATCAATGGCTAACTGGCGAATTTGTTCGTTATCGCTATTGAGTTCATTCTGCCAACGCTGTACTTCAAACGCGCTCAGTTGCTGTGAAGCCAACGAAGTAATCACCATCCCGTGGGTCACGTGATTAATCAGCTCCCTGTCCAGCGGCCAGGACAAAAACAGATGCATCGGTAAGTTGAAGATGGCCATCTGTTTACAGTGCCCGGCATCCGTGAGTTGATGGGGAGTACAGGCCCAGAATAAGGTGATAAAACCCTGTTTGCTCTTCACCACTTCGTCATTAAAGAGATACTCCACATCACCATCAAATGGCACGTTCACCTCAACCTGGCCATGCCAGTGGCTGTAGGTCATAGCCAGCGGCGCCCGCAGTTCGACATCCATACGCTGATATTCGGAATAGAGCGCCAGCGGACTTCGCGACTTTTTCTCATAGCTGCGACACATATGAGGGTCGAGCGGCAGCTGCGGGGTACTTTTTGCCATTATGGTTGGGTTCCTGGATAGTGATTCCGGCCATGGGGTAACGCCAAAGCATGAACATAGCTTAACCGAAAAAAAACGTCGTTTTCTCTCCATTTTCGCGAAGTTATTCCCAAAAACTCAGATCCTGTGCCTGTCGCTTGCCGATCTGAGATAGCGGGAATGGCGAGCTGTAATCTCAAAAACGCTCAATCTGGGGAGTCCATGGCAAAGCAACATCGTTTATTTGCCCATAAATCGGAGTTGAAGCGATAGCCAGTATTCAGCGAATACCGTACATTTTTATTTGTATCCACAGCTTAAGGAATCATCATGTCCAGGCTTCGAACTTTGGCCGCGGCGGTAGTTGCCGTTGCTGCGATGACGATGTGTGCCACTCCTGTGTTGGCTAACCCCGGTAATGGCAACGGAAATGGTAACAGTGGCAATCATGGTAATAGCGGGAACAAGGGGAATAGTGGTCATAGCCAGAAAGGACACGCGGACCAAAAAAATAACGCACAATCAGAACAGCGTAAAAATTATGGTAAGCCGGACCATGTTGATAGTGACATCAGCTATAACGTGGCCAGGCAGTATGCCGTCAGATACGGTCTAACGGGCTATAAGTCACTGCCTCCAGGTATTGCCAAAAATCTGGCGCGAGGAAAACCGCTTCCTCCGGGGATCGCCAGGAAGAGCGTTCCGCCATCAATGTTGAATCAACTTCCGTATTACCCGGGCTATGAATGGCAGGTTATTGGCGATAATCTGGTGCTGATTGCACTGAGCACGGCGATTGTCACCGCTGTTATTAATGGTGTGTTTGATTAAGTTTCAACGCCATGTCCAGACGAAAGGCCATGTTATTAACATGGCCTTTTTGTTGTGCATTATTCACTAAGGATCACCTGCATAGTCAAAGAATTATATTTTGCACATTTCCCAGTTAATATCTGATAGTTCCGACACGGATCACAATCGCAATTAAATAAGTTGGCTTGCCGTTGGAGCATCTCCATTATGTGCCTTTTCTTAACAAGGATTACGTTTTATGAACATTCGGCCTCTCCTCGCCTTCACTTTCATCGGAATATTGTGGGGTGCGGGATCTTCACAGGGACAAGCAAAAGAGTGGAATAAAGAACCTGTGGCTGTTTTACAGCAGGGTGCTGAGGCGGGAGATGCGCAGGCGCAGTTTGTGCTTGCAACCGTGTACTTAAAAGGTAAAGAGGTAGAGCAGAATTTCAGTAAAGGCAGCGAGTGGCTGACCAAATCGGCTGAGCAGGGTAATGCGAGTGCTCAGCATCTGCTTGCACTGATGTACTATGAGGGCAAAGGCGGCCTGAAAGATGACAAGAAAGCGGCCGAATGGTTTAGCAAAGCGGCGGCTCAGGGGAATGTCGATGCCCAATACTATCTCGGTGTACTGTATTTCGAAGGTAAGGGCGTGCAGCAGAATGACAAGAAAGCTGTTGAATTGCTGACCCGTGCGGCTGAGCAGGGCAATCTCGATGCGCGTTATCTGCTCGCCTTAGTCTACTTTGATGGTGAGGGCGCGCGCTGGTATGACGGTAAGGTCATTGAGTGGTTTGACAACGAAGTCGGAAAAGGCAATAAGCAGGCCGTCGAGTGGTTAAGCATTGCTGCCGAGCGCGGAAACTATCATGCCATTGAGTGGCTCCATCGTGCGGTTGAGAAGGGCAATCCTGACGCAAAGCGTTTCCTTGAAAGTAAGGCGTCGCTATTAGAGGGCTACAACACCGTTAAGTCATTGAGTAAAGCGGCTGAACGAGGGGATGCCAAAGCGCAGGGATTACTGGGCAGAAAGTACTTTGAAGGTGATGGTGTCGGTCTGGATACTGACAAAGCTTTCGCGCTGTTTAAACAGTCCGCCAGCAAAGGGGACGCGCTGGGCCAGAGCATGCTCGGCGCGATGTATTACCTTGGCGAGGGGGTTGGCGTGGCTCAGGACCACAAAAAAGCGTTTGAGCTGTTTAATCAGGCAGCTCTTCAAGGGGATATGCTGGCCCAGGGCATGCTTGGCATGATGTACGCAAAAGGAGAGGGAACGGCCCAGGACAATAAAAAAGCGGTGGAGTGGCTGGAGAAAGCCGCGGCCCAGGGAGATGCAGGCTCGCAGAAAGATCTTGGCTTGATGTATTTAGAAGGTAATGGCGTTGCCCAGGATGATAAAAAAGCCGCTGAGTGGTTTGAACAGGCCGCAAGAAAAGGAAATGCGGAAGCTCAGGGGATGCTGGGAACCATGTACCTTGAAGGCAAAGGGGTAACTCAGGATTATGCTCAGGCGTATATCTGGAGTGCGGTGGCCTTTGCTAATGGGAATTCTGATGCACAAAATGGACTGGATATCGCGCAGAAGAACCTGAATCCGACAGCCCTGAAAGAAGCTGACGACAAGGCCAGACGCTATTTCGAGCAGCATCGAAATCAATCGGCCCTGTAACGCACTCGGTTGCACAGTATGGTTTTACGTGAGCCTCTTCGTTAAGAGGGGGAGGCTCACAAACCGTACAGTTTTATTTTTCTATAGAGCGTGGCAATGCTGATCCCCAGTTCTGTCGCGGCTTGTTTTTTCCCCTCAACGCTTGAGCCGAATCGCTGGATGACGTTTTCGATAGCTTCCCTTTCCGCCTGTTTTCCTTTGCTGGCAAGCTGACGGGGTTGCGCGGTCATCGTCGTTTTTCTACCGTCAGCGGCGGTGAGCAGGTAAGGGGGAAGATGGCTGGCGTTGATCCCGGCGGCTTCTCCGCGCATCACAAAAATGTATTCGATCACGTTGCGTAATTCACGAATGTTGCCCGGCCAGTGCCAGGCATAAAGGCGGTTAATAACGTCATCAGGCAGTTTTTGCGGTGGTCGCTGGTAACTGACCGAGAACTCATCGGCAAAATACTGTGCGAGGACCGCGATATCAGCCCGGCGTTCACGCAGGGAAGGAAGTACCAGAGGGACCACGTTCAGGCGATAGAAAAGATCTTCGCGAAACTGATTATTCTCCACCATCGCATTAATGTTTTTGTTGGTCGCGGCAATAATGCGCACATCAATATTGATGGTGTTATTAGAGCCAACGCGGGTGATCGCCTTTTCCTGCAAGACCCTGAGCAGCTTGGCCTGCAGGTGCAACGGCATATCGCCAATTTCATCCAGAAACAGGCTGCCGCCGTTGGCCAGTTCAAATTTTCCCATTCGTCCTTTGGGATCGGCCCCGCTGAATGCGCCACGAACATAACCAAACAGTTCGCTTTCCAGCAGTTGTTCGGGGATAGCCGCGCAGTTGATTGTCACGAAAGGCGCGGCTTTACGTGGACTGCTTTGGTGAATGGCAAAAGCCACGACCTCTTTCCCCGAGCCACTTTCCCCGGTGATGAGCACGCTGGCGTAACTGTTGGCGATTTTACCGATGGTGCTTTTGAGTTGCTCCATTGAGGGAGAGTGACCAATCAGTCGCACCTGCATGTCAGACTCATAAGGGGATGGAGTAAGGTTACTCAGGTAGTCGTGTGCATCACGAAAGATAACCATGGTTAAGCGATCGTTATCCTGCGAGGAGAGCGAAATTTGTTTGCACAGTACATGATGTTTCTGACCTTCAAGCGTCAGCCACGCTTCTTCATCGCCATACAGGCTATCCCCGGTTGTTTCAATGGTCAGTGGTAATCCCTGAACCTCACGGTTGAGGATGCGGTCGGCTGAATGATTGGCATGCCAGATAAGACCCTTGCCATCAATTGCCACCACGCCGCGGTCCATAGCATCGATCAGACGCCGAAATGCGCCAAGCGTTTCCTGCGCGCGTAAACGCTCCAGGCATTCAAAGACCTTACTGGAGATCATTACGGCGATTTGCTCAATAAAGGTGACAAATTTATCAATCTGGCTCAGTAACGTGTCACGCTGTGCCTGGGTTGAGCAAATAATCCCGATCACGCCAATCACGCGATTATTGAGAAAAATTGGTGCGTTCAAATCCAGCATTTCAGAACAGTAGTGGTGTTTTTCACATAACTGACACAGCGGATGCTCGCCGGGATTTTTGATCAGTACCGTTTCTCGCACCTGCAAAACGTGACGATAGATGTAGCCATTTTTGGCCACGTTCTCATTGAGCATATGCCGATATTTCCCGGTACCCGCGATGCGCATTAAAGATTCATCAATGATTTCAACGTCCGTGCCCGTTATGCCAGAAATAGCGTCGGCATAATTGCATATATCATCCTGAATATTGCTGAGTACTGAAATCATGGTACTTCTCCGGCAGTGTGTCGCATTTCTCAAGGAAAATGATAAATAGGCGAAGCAATGCAAAAATGATTTGCGAAAAATCAATCTATCACGCTGTTTTTGGATGTTTTTCTTATTTTATCTTCAGCGATCACACTATTTATCAATAATGAGAATTTATCAAAATGAGGCGATAAACTGACGCAGTGATGTTTTTTGGTGTCAATTTTTATTTCTATTTAATTTATTGAAATTAAAGCCTTTATTAAAATATTCATAAGAATTTACTCGGTTAATAAAAAGCTGGTAAGCATTTTGCTCTATTGCCAATACCGATAACGGAAATATCTCTGTATTGCACCGATTACAGGGAATGAAATACCAGGACAATGAGGTTTTATGATGCAGGAAAACTTATCATTTTTTATTAACCAGACACCGTTTACCGAACATCCGAACGCGCCGTTGGCACCGTTTAGCCGCCAGGAACTGGTAAAAGCGTTGAATTTTCATCGGTCTATTCCGGGTTACGCGCCGACGCCGCTGTATACGCTACCGGCGCTTTCACAAAAACTGGGCGTAAAAAATATCTACCTCAAAGATGAATCTCAGCGTTTTGGCCTGAAAGCCTTTAAAGCGCTGGGTGGCTCCTATGCGATGGCGTGCCATATCGCTGAATTAGTTGGTAAGGATATCAGCGAACTGCCGTTTGACGTGATGACCAGCGAAGAGGTACGCCACGATCTGCAAACCGTCACGTTTGCCACCACTACTGATGGCAACCACGGTCGCGGCGTGGCATGGATGGCGCGCCAACTGAAGCAAAACGCCGTGGTGTATATGCCGAAGGGCTCTTCGCAGCAACGTCTGACCTCTATCCGTAACGAAGGCGCTACCGCTGAGATCGTCGATATGAACTATGACGATGCGGTTCGTATGACCGCAGAACAGGCCGAAAAGTATGGCTGGATTGTGGTGCAGGATACCGCGTGGGAAGGATACGAAAAGATCCCGCAGTGGATTATGCAGGGCTACGGCACGCTAATGCTGGAGGCGATAGATCAGCTGCATCAGGTTGCGCCGACGCACATTTTTGTGCAGGCAGGCGTCGGCTCGTTTGCCGGAATGGTTCAGGGAATGGTGACGGCAGCCTGGGGGGAGAATCGCCCGAAAGTGATCGTCGCCGAAGCGTTAATTGCCGATTGCCTCTACCGCTCAGCCCGTTCGAAAGAGGGAGATGCCATTGCGGTGGGCGGTGATTTACAAACCGTGATGGCCGGTCTCGCCTGCGGTGAAGCGAACAGTATCGGCTGGAAATTGCTGCGCGATTATGCCAACGCATTTGCCTCCTGTCCTGATGAAGTTGCAGCGTTGGGCATGCGCATGTTGGGCAACCCGCTGGCAGGTGATCCACAGATTATTTCGGGTGAGTCAGGTGCGGTTACTACCGGTCTGCTGGCGCTGCTGATGACCTCGCCTGAACTGGCGCAAACGCGTGAGCAACTGGGGTTGGATGCGCACTCTCGTGTGCTGTTAGTCAGCACCGAAGGGGATACCGACCCGCAACAATATCTGGATATTGTCTGGGGCGGTCAGTACCCGGGCATCAACAAATAATTCCCTGATTGAGAGATATAACGGAGAAACCCATGTTATCTGCAAACCGCATTGAAGAAGTCATTAAAAACTGTCAGGCGCTGATCCAACAAAAAAGTTATTCCGGTCAGGAAGGGGAAGTGGTTAATGCCATAAAAACAATGATGCAGCATTACCAATTCGATGACATCCACGTTGATAAGTACGGCAACATTGTTGGCGGCATTGTCGGCAACCAGCCGGGGAAAACGCTGGTTCTCGATGGACATATCGATACCGTGCCGGTGAATGAAGAGAAGTGGTCCCGCAACCCATACGGCGGCGATATTGAAGATGGCAAAATTTATGGTCGCGGCACAACAGACATGAAAGGCGCCGTGGCGGCGATGATCTCCGCCGTGGGCTTTTTCGGTCAGGACAATCAGCGAAATTTTGCCGGGAAAATCTACGTTGCGTGCATCGTGCATGAAGAGTGTTTTGAAGGTATTGCTGCCCGCCTGGTCAGCGAGCGCTATAAGCCAGACTACGTGATCATCGGTGAAGCTTCCGAGTTAAACCTGAAAATTGGTCAGCGTGGCCGTGCTGAGATTGTGGTCGAAACCTTTGGTAAGCCCGCGCACTCCGCTAACCCACAGGCGGGGATTAACGCGGTGTACAAAATGGCGCAATTGATCGACAAAATTCGCACGATCACGCCGCCGACGCATCCGGTTCTGGGGCCTGGCATTCTGGAACTGACCGACATTAAATCTTCGCCGTACCCGGGAGCCTCGGTGGTACCGGATTACTGTCGCGCAACCTACGATCGCCGTTTGCTGGTGGGTGAAACCAAAGAAAGCGTGATTGCTCCGCTGGAAAATGCGCTTGCCGAACTTATTGCTCAGGATCCGCAGTTTAAGGCCCGAGTGTCCTACGCGGTGGGTCAGGAGTCTTGCTATACCGGCGCCGCGATTGAGGGAGAGCGTTTCTTCCCAGGCTGGGTGTACGACGAGTCCGACGAATTCGTGCAGGCAGCGTTGGCGGGCGTTCGCGAGGCTGGCTTTAATCCAACCATTACGCAGTACTCATTTTGTACCAACGGTAGCCACTATGCGGGCGAAGCGGGAATCAAAACCATCGGCTTCGGTCCTTCACGAGAAAACCTGGCACACACCATTGATGAGTATATCGAGATCGATCAGTTAACCGGCTCAGCCAGCGGCTATTACAGCATCATCCAGACACTCTATCGCCAATAAAAATAAAGATAACCACCTCTTACCTTACAGGCGGTGTCGCTCAGCAGCACCGCCATGGAGAATAACGATGAAAACCATTTTCAAAAACGGAAATGTAATCGATGGGA
The DNA here is from genome assembly GCF_030333015.1 of Citrobacter sp. Cpo012. Classification (NCBI taxonomy): domain Bacteria; kingdom Pseudomonadati; phylum Pseudomonadota; class Gammaproteobacteria; order Enterobacterales; family Enterobacteriaceae; genus Citrobacter; species Citrobacter sp. Cpo012. The sequence goes on from NZ_JAOWGR010000032.1 coordinate 67,057, forward strand.
CAGGCAGTGAAGGCAGAATTGCCGATGTGATGGTTGATGAAGGACGTATTGTCGAAATCGGTCAAATTGAAGTTGGCATCAATGAACAGGTAATTGATGCAACAGGAAAAATTATATGCCCTGGCTTTATCGATACCCATACGCACTCTGACCTGTCGGCCATTATTAACCCCGCGCTGTCGGCAAAAATTCGTCAGGGTATCACCACCGAACTGTTGGGCCAGGATGGCGTCGCCTTAGCACCGCTACCTGAAGAATATATTCCAGCCTGGCGTAAAAATATCGCAGGACTGGACGGTGACACCGACAAAATTGACTGGAAGTATAAAAATACAGACGGTTATCTCAATCTGCTGGCATCGCGTCATCCGGCGACAAACCTCGCGTATTTAGTTCCTCATGGCAACGTGCGCATGGAAGCGATGGGTCTGGATGGGCGTCCTTCAACCCGTGAAGACGTGGCGAAGATGTGTGAAGTCCTTGAGCGGGAGCTAAAGGCCGGGGCATTTGGACTTTCCACAGGACTTATCTATATGCCTTGCGCCTTTGGTGATACTGCCGAAATGATTGAACTATGTAAGGTCACGGCGAAATATGACGGGATCTTTGTGGTGCATCAGCGCAGTGAAGCTGACGATATTATCAACTCAACCCAGGAACTGATTGATATCGCCAAAGCCACTGGCGTCTGGCTACATATTTCGCATATGAAGGTTTGCGGCAAGAAAAACTGGGGGTTGATCGACCAGATGCTGGGCATGCTGGAACAGGCGCAGGAAGAGGGAATTCGTATCTCTTTCGACCAGTATCCGTATGTGGCGGGCAGTACGATGCTTGGCGTGATCCTGCCGCCCTGGGTTCACTCCGGTGGTACGGACAAATTACTTGAGCGTCTCGCCTCGCCCGAACTGCGCGCCAAAATGATTGATGATATTCAGCAGGGTATTCCTGGCTGGGATAACTTTATCGATTTTGCCGGTTTGGACCAGATTTTTGTCACCAGCGTAAAAACGGCAAAAAATCAGGATGCTGTCGGTTTGAACCTCGTCCAGTTGGGCGAGCTGCGCGGAAAAGATCCGTACAACGCCACCTTCGATCTGCTCTTTGAAGAGGAAAACGCCGTGGGGATGGTCGACTTCTACGGTACCGAAGAGCACGTGATTAAGTTTCTCTGTCGACCTGAGCAAAACGTCTGTACTGACGGCTTAATGGGGGCTGGCAAACCGCACCCGCGCGTGTTTGGCGCATTCCCTCGCGTACTCGGTAAATATGTCCGTGAAGAGGGATGTCTGAGCTGGGAAGCGGCAATCCGCAAGATGACGGGAAAACCTGCTGAAGTATTGGGTTTGCAGGATCGCGGACTGCTGAAGGTGGGTTATGCAGCGGATATTGTGATGTTCGATCCGAACACAATTACGGATAAAGGCACTTTTGTGGAACCCAATCAGTACCCGGAAGGGATTGAAATTGTCATGGTTAATGGGCGCATTGCCTTAATCAATGGCACGGAAAGTTATGCCTGTAGCGGTACGGTTATTAGAAAACAATATTAATAAATAACGCTAAACACGCATGGATCTATCGCGACTATTTATGGCCGCGGTAGATCACTACACCCTAAGGACATCATAATGAACCTACAAACGTCTTTACCTTCAGGTAAACCCAAGACCTGGAAAGCAAGATATACCGTCCTGACCCTGATCTGGCTGGCGTGGCTGCTCTCTTTTCTCGACAGAATGGTGATGAGCGTTTCGCTCCCTTATATTGGCAAAGATTTAAATCTTGATACGACTCAACAAGGTTTAATTATTAGTGCCTTTTTTATTGGTTATGCCGCGTTTCAAATTCCCGGTGGATTACTGGCGGATAAATTTGGCTCGCGCAAAATCATGGCCATTGGTATTGCATGGTGGTCTGTGTTCACCAGCTTAACCGGCGCTGTGCTGACGCTGCCGCTGATGTTAGCAGTACGGTTCTTCTTTGGTATCGGTGAGGGATGTTTCCCGTCGGCCTCATGGAAGATGATATCAACCTATTTCCCGTCGAAAGAGCGTGGTCGCGCCACGGCGATTCAGTCAACGGTTAACACCTTAGGCCCAGCGCTGGCGGTAGTTGTGGCGGCAAGCATCATCGGGGCATTTGGCTGGCACATGGTTTTTATCGTGCTGGGTATTCCCGGTCTGTTTATCGCGGCAGGTATCTACTTATTTACGCGTGACAACCCGAAAGATCACCCTGCCATTACGCAGCAAGACCTGGCGGAGCTGGCTGCTGACGATCAGGGGAGCCTGCAAAACACCAGCGCTATCGCGTTTAAAGACGTACTCAAAATGCCGGTGCTCTGGCAAATGGCCAGTATCTGGTTTTTGTTTGATATTACCTTCTGGGGTTTTTCAACCTGGCTACCAAGCTACCTGATTACCGTACGAGAGTTTTCTCTGGCAAAGACCGGTGTCATGGCGGCCATTCCCTTCCTGTTCGGGGCAGGCGGAACATTATTAGGCGGTTATTGCTCAGACAAATTCAAACCCCAGCGTAAAACGCTGTATGTCGTAACCTCTGTTATTGCCGCGGGATTCCTGTATCTGACTTTCAGCGTGAGCAGTGCAGATATGGCGGTGGTTTATCAGTGTGTCTCAGCCCTGTTCATGTTCTTTGCCATGGCGACGTTCTGGGGCATTCTGATGGATACGATCCCGAGCAACATCATGGGGCGGGCATCCGGTATTGTTAACTTTGGCGGCCAGATGGCAGGGGTTGTATCAGCGCCGATCATCGGCTGGCTTATCCAAAGTAGTGGCGGAAGCTATAACAGCGCCTTTATCTTTATGATTGCTGCACTGTTGTGCTCAGCTGTCGTTACGCTGACAGTCAAAAGCTCGCACGCAGTGGGAGCGTTGCCCAGTAAAGCCTGATTAATGTCTCTCTCTTGTGGCTCTGCTGTTCCAGAGCCACATTAAGGATTACGGAAATAAGTGATTAAGAGCCTATCCCATTAGGCTCTTAGTGGAAACTCAGGAATCGGTTTGAAAGAAATGCAGAGGATCTTTTAATCGTTTTCTCTAAGGAAAACAGTATAGGATTTTGTAAACTACAAAAATGAGATGTTTTGTTATCTCTTTTATCTATAACAGGAAAGGGGTAAAAAACCTTATTTTTAGGGAAGCATTCTGTATAAATGCTCATATGGTTTAATACTTCGCTGTTCAATGGTTTGGCCTTGTTACATATCTCGTTGGCGAATGCGCTGCATTTGCTGCAATTACAACGACATGCAGAATATTCAGTCGAGGTGAGGGAATCATTATTGCCAATATTAAATCCTAGCTTTCCTCGCCGGATATAAGCATCCATTATTCCACTGGCTTCATATTTTAGCAGTAATCCCTCCCGTTCACTCCGCGTTAAAGATGGCGATAATATATAACTCAGCAACAAGGTGGTTCTTTCATTTATGGATGGATATAGATTTAACTTGTTGATCTGTTTCGTCTTAATGATGAAATAGGACGTGATGACAAAGCCAAGGCATCGAGCGGTACTCATCTGCAGATCCCAGTTGTCTTTTTGTACGGTATATTCGTAAGTTACAGGCATGAGTGAATGTTCGTACGCTAGAAAGTCGGCAATAAACTCCATGGTCCTGACATACGGAAGTTGGTTGCCATTCATCTTGATGTATTGATGCTGGCAACACATCAAATGAACCAATTCATGAAAGAAAACGAAGTTCATAAAAGAGCGGGCGGTGTTAAGAGATACCTCTACTGAATGTATGTCAACGCGATTGGCTATAATACATAGCGCTGTATCGGCTAAGGCTGTGTGTTTAAATATGGAGGCAAGATCGAGACTGATGTTTAAGTTGTATGTTCCTGCAACAATAATTACCCATGAATAGAATCTGTGATTAATTGCAATATATGCAATATCTTCGTGGATAACTATCTGGATTAATGGTTCATTTTCGTTCACAAAACCCCATACGGTTTTGTTCACCGGGATGAGAGAGTCTTTACCCAACCAGGCTTCGATCATCAAATCCAGCTCAGTAAATGAGTACCATGTAATATCGGTATCAATATTTTCAGGTGAACACCAGGATTGATAAGGCCATGCGTCAGGCATTGTGTCAGGGAATACAACATTGTTTAATGATTCTCGTATTTGATTCATTTTGCTATACGCCATCAATCAATTGCTTTGCTTACTACCAGAAGAGAAGCGTAAGTTGCTGTTCTGGTAACCTATTTTTCTCCTTAGAATGTGAAAGTGGTGCTTTTAACGTTGGCCGGTTTTTCTTCCCGCCAGGTTGTGCCAGTGTACGATCCTTCTGGATTTACAGTTTCTCCAAAATTCAGGTTAGTAAAATTGTTATCACCCGAAAGTATGAAAAAATGCTCTATCTTATTTTTTTAGCAGCGCATCGATGTAACCTGGAAATTTGAAATGCGCTGTTTCTGCTCTATTTAAGCATAAAGACAAGTGTAGGATAATTTCATATAGAAATAAAATTAACAAAAAACTGTCGTAGGCAACGTATTGAAAAATAATATTTGTTTTTAATGTAAAGTTGCTGGCATAGAAATGTGCATAGGAATGTTCAACGTAAGCGGCCATTTGATGGCGGTTTTCCACCATGCCACCCTAACGGAATGATCGTCAGATGAGGGGCATTTTCCGTATTTTTACGGTTCTCATGCTTACTACGCTATTGATATTAATAACTTTGTTAAGAATGAACCCTAATAAATGAAAGACCTGTCCTACATGTGTAGGAATTTTCCTTTACGTTGTGTTAATGATTTGATATTTACAAAGGTTTAAAGTTTAATTTTTGTAAATCGAAATGTTATTTTTATGATTTATTCATTCGGATTATGAAAAAATAATAAAATATACGCGTGGCTATGCTAGAATTTTCCTCTTAAAGTCTTGCGTTTATAAAACATAATATTGAAGACTCATCTGCTCTATAGCCATCGCCTCTCTTTATTTATCGGGATTCTTATACGCAATGAACGCGATAATCGTTGACGATCACCCATTGGCTCGCATTGCCATCCGCAACTTACTCGATACCAATGGTATCGCTGTGACCACCGAACTCGACAGTGGAGATCAAGTGGTTCAAACCGTTGAAAAAACCAAACCGGAGCTGTTGATTATCGATGTGGATATTCCGGGTATCAGTGGCATCGAAGTGCTGGAGCAGCTGAGAAAGCGGCACTATGCTGGTGTAATCATTATCATTTCAGCCAAAAATGAATTTTTTTACGGCAAACGTAGCGCCGAATACGGTGCTAACGGATTTGTGAGTAAAAAAGAAGGTATGAATAATATTCTTGCCGCAATTGAAGCAGCAAAAAATGGCTATAGCTATTTTCCCTTTTCCCTTGAGCACTTTACTGGTTCATCCGTCAGCGAGCAGGATAAGCTTGATACGTTGTCGAACCAGGAAATGAGAGTATTGCGTTATATCCTTAATGGCATGGATTACAGCACAATTGCCAGCAAAATGAATATCAGTAATAAAACGGTAAGTACCTATAAAAGCCGGTTGATGGAAAAATTAGATTGTTCATCATTAATGGAAATTTATGATTATGCGCAGAGAAATAAAATAGGATAGAGTAATGCTGGAACGCTTTTTTATTTTTTTGATGGTCATCTTTACCATCGGGTTGTCTACGGGTGTAAGCTCAGCTCGGCAAGTTGAGCTAAAAAGTAACTATAATACCTCAGTGCAAAATATCGGCTTGAACAGGGAAGAAACAAACTGGTTAGCGCATAAAAAAACCTTGGTTGTTGGCACCTGGTTACCGGAAGTCTCCCCCATTGTTTATCAAAATAGCGGTGAATATTATCGGGGTGTCAACGCGGATTACCTTGCGTTAATGCAAAAGAACCTCAATCTAAAAATCATTATAAAGCAGTATGATAATGAGCAAGAGGCGCTGGCCGCGCTCGCCAATAACGATGTTGATACGCTGATAACCCAACTGTCCCGACGCCAGGATGTTGGCGGGAATTTGTTGCGTACTTCGGCATTGCTGACCACGTGGCCGACGCTTGTAACATCGCTAAAAAACACTCTGCTGCCGCTGACCACGAACCATCAGGTTAGCGTCGCGTGTGTGCGGGATTGCCCTTTTCTCGATGTTATCCAGGGGGCTTTTCCTGAGGCTAAAGTCTCATTTTATGACGATGAGTATCAGGCTATGGCGTCGGTAGTGAATGGCGATAACCAATATTATATTGGTAACAATATCACCAGCAGTCATTGTATCTCTCGATACTTCTCACAATCACTGGTTATTACGCACTACTTTGATAAGCAAGAACAATATAATTATTTTGTCGTTAACGAAGATCAGCCTGTATTAAGAAATATTCTTGATGGTTTCATTACGTCAATCAGTAATGAAATTCATATGCAAGTCATGCAGAACTGGCTGAACCGCGGCAACCTTGCCTATCTGAATGCGCCTATTCCTTTCACCGATCAGGAAAAAGCGTGGTTGAAGAAAAAGCATGTTATCCGCATTTTAATCAACCCAGATTACTCGCCCTATACGCTGGTCGATCGCAGTGGTGAGTTACGCGGTATTATTGGTGATTTGCTGAATATTATTCATCTGCAAACGGGGCTCGATTTTGAACCCATTTTAGCTAGCTCCAAAAGTGAGCAGACAAAGCAAATAAGCGGCGAACAGTGGGATATGTATCCCACTATCACGCTAACTCATCAAAACCCGAGCAATTCGGCCTTTAGCGATCCGCTGATGAATGTGGCATTTGTGATGATCACTTCCCGTGAGGAAACCGCCGAATCGCTACTGGAGAAGCCGATACGCATTGCTTTGCCTGCCGGGCATGTGCTGGAAAGCGAGCTGAAGCAACGCTATCCGCAGGCGACTTGGGTGAATGCGGATACTGGCAGTGTTGCGATGGCCATGGTTAAGGAGGGCAGCGTTGATGCGGCAATCGCTACCGAATTGTCGGCAAGATTTATGGTCGATCATTACTACCAGAAAAATATGCACTTTTTTAGGCTTCCAGATATGCCTGGTGCGTCGGTAAGTTTTGCAATCTCTCCCCGCGAGCCGATGTTGAAGTCTGTTATGGATAAAGCGCTACAGGCCATACCGCCACGTGAAATTTTGCAGATGACGGAGAGGTGGTCGAAAATTTCCAATACGCAGGTCGATTTCTGGAGTCGATATAGCAAACAGTTCTATCAACTGGGGATATTCGCGCTGCTGCTGATAGCAATTAGCCTGATCTGGGGGATCTCACTCTCCCGTGAGGTAAATAAAAGGAAACAATCGCAGCGGCTACTGGAAGAGCAGCTTCATCTCAAAGAAGCATTATCTCAAGAACTGGAAAACGAAAAGAATAAAGCGATTGAAGCAACCAAGGCCAAAAGTCGCTTTCTGGCGAGTATGAGCCATGAATTACGTACTCCGGTAAGTTCGATTGTTGGCTTTGTGGAATTACTGTCGAGTTCAGAACTCAGCCCGGCACAGCGAAAAGAGGCGATTGCCCTTACCGGGGCGACGGCCCAGTCATTGCTTGGACTGATCGGTAAGATTCTGGATGTGGATAAGATTGAGTCTGGTAAATACCAGGTTGTTCCTCAATGGACGGATCTCTCGCAACTCATTGAATTGCAGTGCCACTCTTTCGATGCCTTAGCCAGACAGAAAGGCATTACGCTTGCCTGCGTTAGCCAGTTGCCGGCGAACGAGCGGGTATTTGTCGATCAGCAGGCTTTGCGGCAAATTCTCACCAACCTGGTGGGTAATGCGTTGAAGTTTACCGAGCAGGGCAGCATTCATGTGACGGCCCGCTTGACGCCTGAGGGGGAGAATCACGGTACCCTGACCATCGCCATTAGCGACACCGGTTGCGGGATTAGTGAAGATGAGCAGGCGGGGCTGTTTCAGCGTTACGCTCAGGGACGCTGCGGGCGTCAACAAACCGGTTCCGGTCTTGGGTTATTTATCTGCAAAGAACTGGTGACGTTGATGGGCGGGACGCTGGAGTTGATGAGCGTCCCGTTGCAAGGAACCACGTTTACCATAACGCTGCCGGTTGAAACGGCTCGTCAGTCGATTGTATCGGATGGCGATGCGCCCGGTACTCTGTTACCGCTTCCGTGTCTGTCTATTTTGATAGCTGACGATAATCCAACCAATCGCCTGCTGCTCAAGCGACAGTTGAATGCCATTGGCTACAGCGTGGATGAAGCATGTGATGGGGAGGAAGCAGAAGCCAAACTGGCGAAGAAATCGTACGATCTGCTGATAACTGATGTAAATATGCCGAAAAAAGACGGGTTTGATCTCGCGGCTTCGCTACGTCGTCAACAGCCGAATTTACAAATATGGGGACTGACGGCCAGCGCACTTCCACAGTCACGCGATCGATGCCTGCAAAATGGTATGAACTTGTGCCTGTTCAAGCCTGTGTCGATTCAGACACTGACCCATGAATTGAGTAAAATCGAAACCGGTTATGCGTCTCCTTGTACAATCCGGCATTTGAAATTCAATGTGTTGACGGAAAATACCGGCGGCGATCGCACACTGATGAACGAGATTCTCGAGACATTTCGCGAGGCAACGCTGAATGATATACAAGCGGCTGAGAAAGCCGTTCTGCAAGATGAACCTCAGCTGTTTTTGCGAGCCCTTCACCGGTTGCATGGCTCGGCGCAAATTCTGGGTATCACTGCGCTACAGAACCTGTGCGAACCTTTCGAATCCAGACGACATGACGATCTTTCTCTGTCAGAACGCGAGGAGGCATTGCAGAAGATTATTGCTGTTATGCGGGAAATTGAGATTGAGATAGACAGTCTGATTAGCCATTAATCCCCCTGATCGGGTAGCTGTAGCTGCCCGATCAGGAGAGAAAGTCCTGGTTCAACACTCCGTAGTGCTGAGTACTACTGGCCTGCGCCGATCATCTCGCTATCGACCACAATGCCATCTTCAGCACCTTTTAACACAAGGTTTGCTTCATAGTATTTACCGGAAGTCAGCAGTTTTTGCGCGCTAGCAACGGCTTTACGAGTCTGATTCAGAGGCATCAGGTATTGGGTCTGAAGCACGCTGATACCAGCCAGTTGCAGAGTATCCACTGCACCTTTCCAGTCGCCTTTGGCCATTTTGCCATTCGCTGTTTTGATAGCGGATTCTTTGGCCGGAGTCGCAATATAGTCTTCTGACAGCGCGACCGTAGCGTTAATAACCACGTACTGATCGTCAATCATCTTGGCTTTAGGCGCAGCTTTTACAAATTTCGCCCAATCTTTGCTGTCGCCTGCCAGCAGGGAAGCCGCGTCATCGGTTAATTTTTTAGCGCTGTCAGGCTGTCCATGAAACAGGGCCAGACGAGCAAGCTGAATATCACGCATCGCATTTGCGCCTTGCACTGCGACCTGCATAACATCGGCAGCTTCTTTTTGTACATTTGCGGTAGCAGCTTGCGCCGGAGTGGTTGTGGTAGCAGTAGCAGCCATCACTGGTGCTGAACCCATCATGGTTGCAAGCACACCCGCAAGAATAATCTTTTTCATTACTTTCTCCTGAATAAATTTGGTATATGTCACCAAACGCAATAAGCATATTAAATAATGTTAAAGAGAGGAATCAGAGCCAAGATAGAATAATGACCGTTTAATCCTACAAGTGTCAGATGTCTGACATGTGTAGGAATATACGCATAGCGACATTCTCTTGTTCTTATATACGCTTCCTTAGTGGAAGTCTTATCATTCCACTGTAAGTAACATATGTTGAGTGAGTAATAATTCTTGTGTCAACAGGTTACATTGCGTTTATGTATAACGGAGGATGTATGTTTGTTTTTAATCAGCGTAGCCTGAGAGCGTTTAATGAAAAAACACTCGTTCATTATAAAAAGCACGCGACGATTATGGCGGTGTTGATGTTGATTTGTGGCATCTGCTGCTTGATTTATCCGATTGCTGCAGGTGTTTATTTAAGCTATGCAACCGGTTTTATGTTCCTGGTATGTGGTTTCTATTCTATTTATAGCCTGTTTAGTTCAGGTAAAAAGCAATTGAAAGCCAAATTTACCTATGCCTTTTTTGCTATCGCGTGGTTACTGCTGGGTTACTGTTTCCTCGTGAATCCTGTGATAGGCATGAATTCACTGGCAATGGTATTTTGCTGCCTGTTTATTCTGGGGGGGATTTTTCGTATCGCCTCTGGGGTCAAACTGTTTCGTAGCCCGGGTTATGGATGGAACATTTTTATTGGTATTTTTGACCTGCTTATTGCCGGCGTATGGCTGAATATGGATCCCGACAGATCGTATGTATTTACCTCAATTTTTATTGGTGTCGAGATGATCTTTAGTTCTTTAGCTTTTATCAGTCTGCGTAGAAATGCGACGCTGGTTAAAACTGATAAGCTCGCCGATAAAAATTAATGCTAACTCTGGAGCGCATAGTGAATATTAAGATGATGGTTTCTGCAGCTATTCTTGTGACCTCTGTTATGGCACCAATGACCCGTGCTTTTGCTACTCAGGCAACGGAAGCTGCGCCACAAGATATGACCTGTAAAGAATTTGTTGATATGAGTCAGCAATACAAGACGGCAATTGCCTTTGTGATTGTTAATAAAAATTCTGACTTTAAAGGCGATGATTATGTTCCCCTGCATGAGGTGGAAACGGAAGCTGTACCGAAAATGGTTAAAATGTGCCATCAGCATCCGAATACAAAACTGGGTGAACTGGCTGTAAATCTGAAAGGTTCCGGTCTGCACTATTGATTAACCGTTTTGATAGCCTGGCTTTAGTTAGAATTGACAACCTCTGTTCCTACCCTCAGTCGTTCCTTATAAAAAATCCGCGTAATGCTTACCCTGCTATCCACGAGAAACTCGCTGGATAGCCGTGCCCGCTAATAACCGTAGACCTGACAAACGAAGCCCCATCCCTGGGAATTTAATAATCTAAACCCAGGGATAGGGCAGGGGATCAGCGTCGAGCTTTAAATCGCGCTAACGTATTTTCAACGAGGACAAAGAACACTGGAACAAAATAGATTGCCAGTACCGTCGCGGCCAGCATCCCACCGATAACCCCCGTACCGACGGCATTTTGCGCACCAGAGCCCGCGCCGTTGCTTATTGCCAGTGGAATAACCCCCAGGATGAAGGCCAGTGAGGTCATCAGAATTGGACGTAAGCGCATTTGCGCGGCTTCCACCGCAGCCTCAAGCGGCGTTTTCCCTTCTTTCTGCATAATCTCGACGGCAAACTCGACGATCAGAATGGCGTTTTTAGCCGACAGCCCCATGGTGGTGAGCAGGCCGACCTGGAAATAAACATCATTGCTCAGGCCACGCAGATCGGTAGCCAGCAAAGCGCCGACCACCCCGATTGGCACAACCAGCATCACCGAGAACGGGATCGACCAGCTTTCATACAGTGCCGCCAGCGCCAGAAACACGACGATCAGCGAAATGCCGTACAGCATTGGTGCCTGGTTTGTGGATAGCGCCTCCTGATAAGACAGACCGGTCCAGGCATAGCCGACGCCTGCGGGCAGTTTATTAATCAGCGATGCCATAAATTTCATCGCATCACCGCTGCTTTTCCCTTCAACCGGCTGGCCCAGAATTTCCATTGCTGGTTGGCCGTTGTAGCGTTCAAGGCGAGGAGAACCGTAGGTCCACTCGGTGGATGAGTAGGCGGAGAGCGGCGTCATGGAACCGGAGGCGTTACGTACGTACCAGTGGTTGATATTGTCCGGCAACATACGGAACGGCGTATCGGCCTGGACATACACTTTTTTTACGCGCCCCTGGTTCAGGAAATCATTGACATAGCGACTACCAAACGCGGTGGAGATGGTCTGATTAATATCCGATAACGCAACGCCCATAGCTTCAGCCTTTTTGGCGTTGACGTGAATGCGGAACATCGGTGTATCTTCCAGACCGTTCGGACGCACCCCGTCGACCTCACCGGATGACTGGTTGGCCAAAGCCAGAAGCTGGTTCCGCGCCTGCATCATTTTTTCATGCCCAAGATTACCGTTATCCAGCAGCTCCATATCAAACCCTGATGCGGTGCCCAATTCTGCGACCGCCGGTAAATTGAACGGATAAACGACGGCATTATTGATGGCGCTTAAGGCCATCATGGCCCGTCGAATAATGGCGGTAACCGAGTTTTCTTCGCCAACGCGTTCTGACCAGGGCTTCAGGCTGATAAACGCCAGACCGTTGTTTTGTCCCTGGCCGCTGAAACCAAATCCGCCGACGGTGAAAACTGAAGCAACGTTTTTCTGCTCTTTCGTCAGGTAGTAGTCGGTTATTTCCCCGAGCACTTTACTGGTGTTCACCATCGTTGAACCCGAAGGCAATTGTGCCGTGGTCATGAATACCCCTTGATCTTCTTCAGGCAGAAACGAGGTCGGAGTGCGTAAAAACAGCACAATCATGCCCGCGCCAATGACTAAATAGACGACCATATAACGGCCTGTGCGACGTAGCAGTCTACGGGTGCTGTCCGTGTAGTGCTGAGTGCATTTCTCCATGAAGTGATTGAAACGGGTAAACAGAAAATGTGTGTTTTCCTTTTCTCCTTCGTGGGATTTCAACAACATAGCGCAAAGTGCAGGCGTCAGGCTCATTGCCACAAATACCGACAGTAGCATGGAGGAGATCAAGGTGATGGAAAACTGACGGAAAATCTCACCCGTTGCCCCGCTCATAAATGCCATTGGCATAAACACGGCGGATAAGACGACGGCAATACCGACCAGTGCTCTCTGGAGCTGACCCATCGCTTTATGCGTCGCCGCTTTTGGTGACAAGTGCTCTTCGGCAATAATACGTTCTACGTTCTCAACCACCACGATGGCATCATCGACTAACAGCCCTATCGCCAGCACCATGCCAAACATCGTGAGCGTGTTAATCGAAAAACCGGCGACGTCGAGTATTGCAAAGGTTCCGAGGATAACCACCGGAACGGCGATAGTGGGGATAAGCGTCGCACGGAAACTCTGCAAAAACAGATGCATGACGAGGAATACCAGAATGATTGCCTCGATCAAAGTATGAAAAACACCCTGAATCGAAATCTCGATAAACGGCGTGGTGTCATAGGGATAAACGGTTTTCATACTGGCCGGAAACCAGGCCGATAATCTGTTCAGCTCTTGTTTGACCGCCTGGGACGTTGCCAGGGCATTGGCACCAGCGGCAAGTTTAATCGCAATCCCGGCGGCGGGTTTGCCGTTGTAACGTGCAACCGTTGCATAATTTTCTGCACCCAGCTCAATGCGCGCGACATCGCGCAGCAGAACCTGAGAACCATCTTGCTGAACTTTAAGGAAGATCTTGCCAAATTCATCGGTCGTTTGCAGACGCGTCTGGACGATTATCGACGCATTTAACTGCTGATCGGCTGACTGAGGCATACCCCCCAACTGCCCGCCAGATATCTGATTATTCTGCACTTTGAGCTGGGTAATGACGTCCTCGGGAGTGAGGTTATACTTGTCGAGCTTTTGTGGATCCAACCAGATGCGCATGGCGTATTGCGAACCGAATAACTGTACGCTCCCCACCCCGGCAGTGCGGCTTAGCGGATCTTTAATGTTCGAGGCTACATAGTCGGCAATATCATATTGGCTCAGGCTGTTATTATCAGAGATAAAACCGGCAACCATTAAGATATTGCTGCTGGATTTATCAACGCTGATCCCTTGCTGTTGTACTTCCTGTGGCAAGGAAGGCATCGCCAGCTGCAGTTTATTCTGTACCTGAACCTGCGCAATATCGGGTGACGTACCCGTTTTGAAGGTCAGGATAATCGAGGCATTACCTGCCGCATCGCTGGTGGATGACATATACATCAGGCCATCAAGACCATTCATATTCTGTTCAATCACCTGGGTGACGGAGTCTTCAACGGTCTTTGCGTCAGCCCCTGGGTAGGCAGCGCTGATGGTAATGGTTGGGGGCGCAATTTGTGGATATTGGGCGACAGGCAGGTTCATTATCGCGATACCGCCCGTAAACATCATGATAATAGCGAGCACCCAGGCGAAAACCGGGCGCTCAATAAAAAAGTTGGCCATGAAGAAAGTGTCCTTAATGCCTGAAATATTACTGTTCAGCTACCGTGTCAGGTGTGTTCAGTTTTGAAGGGAGGACCCGGGCTTTGATTCCCGGACGAATTCTTTGTAATCCGGACACAATGACCCGATCGCCAGGATGTAATCCCGCGGTCACTAACCATTGATTACCAACGGCCTTCACTGCGTTTATTTCACGCAGTTGCACTACGTTTTCCTGGTCAAGGATCAGCGCGGTGGCTTTTCCTTGCTCGTTATGCGTAATTCCTTGCTGGGGGACCATCAACACGTTTTGTTGACTGCCTTCGTCCAGCAACGCCGTGACATACATACCGGGTAAAATTTCACCTTCAGGATTGGGAAATACGGCGCGCAGGGTTACCGAACCGGTGGTCTCATCAACAGCGGGATCGGAAAACTCAAGCGTACCGGTATGGCGATAGGGCTTGCCGTTTTCCAGCATCAGTTCAACCGGAATTTTGCCTTGTTGCTGGGCGATTTGGCCGTTGGCTTTCTCTTCTTTCAGGCGTAAGAAGTCCTGTACTGACTGGGTTAAATCAACATAAATCGGATCTAATCTCTGAACGGTAACCAGCGCGTTTTCCTGATTGGCAGTAACCAGGGCACCCACGGTCACGGAAGATTTGCCGCTAATGCCATCAATGGGCGAGGTAACATTGGCGTATCGAAGATTGATGGTGGCTTGTTCAAGATCCGCTATAGCGACGGCAACATTGGCTTGCGCTTCATTAAGCTGTGAACGCGTCGTGTCATAGTCCTGGCGGCTGACGTAATTAGATTTTATTAACGCTGACTGCCGATTGAGTGTCAGACGAACATTATTGGCGGTAGCCTGTGCCTTTGCCAACGCGCCTTTGGCTGAGTCCAGTCGTGCCTGCAGCGGGGCTGGATCAATTTGATACAGTGATTCTCCTTTGCTGACTTTATCACCTTCAACAAAGTTGCGTTTTATGATGATCCCACCAACCTGAGGGCGGATTTCGGCGATCTCGAACGCAAGCGCGCGACCCGGAAGTTCACTTTTAATATTTACTGAGGAGGGCGCTAAGGTAACAACGCCGACCTCGGGCTCCATGGCGGTTTTTACTGCAGGTTTATTATCGCAGGCGGTGATGATGACGCTACTAAAGAATAATGGTATCAACAGTAAGCATTTTCTGTTCATAGTAATCCCTGAATAATGTATAAACACAAATGTTCTTTTATTGCATGCAGGGTGGGGGAGTTGTCGGTAAATAACAAAAGATGGTCAGGCATGAGAAGGGTAAAGCCCATTTCTTCGCTAAAGAATTAGCGGTTAAAAATTATATGTAACAGGAAGAATGCATGTTAAGCGAAGGATCTCATGAAGCAGGATGGCGCAATAAGATAAACGCGGGGTGATGAGAAGGGTTGTTTGCCAACACCTGACTCCGGAATATAGTCGCGCCATCTTACCTCTGGGATTATTTCACTAGCTCCGGAGTTACCTGAGTGACTGTATTGGCGTAGTAAGGCGCTCCCCACATCGGCTCAGGCCAGAATGCGCCGTATCCATAATCCCACATGTTATAGGTGGTGTTGACAGACTCAGTTAAATGCCAAACCTGAATTCCTTGTAAATCAACTTTAACAAAGTTGTACGGGACTTTGTTGATGAATCCTGACTCATCTCCTTGAATTGTTCCCAAAATGGTCACGAAATGGTTTCTGTAGTTTACCGGATCGAGGAAACCTTTCTGCTGGGCAAGAATACGTCCCTGATAGCTCGCGTCTATTTGTGGCTTAGCAGAGTCGTTCAGTGGCAAAACGGCGATTTCCAGCAACGTATCATTTTTGGTGTTAATCACATTGATGACTTTACCACCAAAGCGAGCCTGTTGACCGGTATATAAACCGGGCTGGTTATGCACGGAGATAAAGTTTTTTTGGATATCGGGTTGATTATTACCTTTGATATTCTCAGGAATGGAAGCACATGATGCCAGGGTGAAAGCAAGGGCAATAATCATCAACCCTTTTGTATTTTTCATTTTACTTTCCTGCTTAAAAAAGACAGGTCTATAGTAAACCTTTGCGTATTATTGTCAGCATGCGCATTGTTGATTATCTAATATTAATATAATTGTAGCTTATGGTAATAACGGATTGTATTTTATCTGGTCGCTGAATGAGGGCGATATTTTCAACGACCATAAAAGTAACGGCTGGCATCACGGTTTCACGTCACGCTGGCGGGAATGTAATAAAGCGGAACGTCAATTTTTGCGGTGCTCATCACCCGACAGAATGACCGCGTTCATTACTCCCGTCACCCAGACGGTAAGCCAGAGCCACCACTAGCGACTGCACCAGGCACAGCGTCGCAGACTGGGATCGAAACGCGTCAACCTGCGCCTCTTTCACCACAAAGCAGAGATCGCTGAATGTGGCCAGCGGGCTTATCTGGCTGTCGGTAATCACGATCTGGCGCGCGCCGGCATTGGCCGCAGTTTCGCTGACCATCACCGTTTCTTCCGCATAAGGCGAGAAGCTAATCGACACCACGATATCCTGCGCTTTGATGCGGTTAATCTGCTCGCGCAGCATTCCGCCCATTCCGTCGAGCAAAATAGGGCGACATTCAAGATGGCTCAGCGCGTAGGTAAGATAGGCTGCTACGCTAAACGAACGACGCAGACCTGCAATGTAAATGGTGTCGGCTTCTGCCAGCAATTGTACGGCGCGTTCCAGCATTTCAGGTTCGGCACGGGCTGCCAACTGCTGGAGCGCCTGGGTATTCGAACGGGCGAACTCCTGCAGGATATCGAGCGGGGTTTCCGGTACGGCTTCGCTTTCCATCTCACGGAACATGCGCGCGCGGTCGCTGTAGCTGGCGGTTTCCTCTACCAGGTTCATACGAAACAGCTGTTTCATTTCGTTGAAGCCGGTGAAGTCAAAGGCGTTGGCGAAGCGGATAAGCGTAGAGGGTGGCACTCCGGCACGTTCAGCAATGACGGCAACCGTATCAAAGGCCACGCTATTGGTATTATCCAGCACATAGCGGGACACCTGCTGCAGCCTCTTACTCAGGCTATCGTAGCGATCGCGGATTTGCTGCTGCAGCTCGTTCAGGCTGGTTGCTGTTGTCATTTTACCTCCTGGTACATAGTTTTATGATTCTAAACGCAAAACCGCGTCTTTGAAATGTCACTCATTCATCTGGCTGTAAAAACGAAACAAAAGCTTCAGGCTTGTCGTCCGCTGAAACGTTATGCCAGTGCACGCTAATCATGCGATTCCGCTTGTTAACATAAAAACCCATCCTTGATCACATTAATCATTATTTATTTTATTTCAACTTAAAATGGAATGTTTGTTTCATATATAGTACACAGATAACAGTGTTCAGGTAACAGTCACGTATCAACAGCGAGAGGTTAAGGATGGAGACAGTAGCGAATTTTATCCACGGCGAATGTGTCACCGGTTCAGGCCAGCGCGTTCAGGCAATCTTCAACCCGGCCACCGGCGAACAGATCCGCCAGGTGGTGATGAGTACGACACAGGAAACCGAGCAGGCCATTGCGGCAGCGCACGACGCATTCCCCGGGTGGGCGCGCCATTCTCCGTTAAAACGTGCGCGAGTGATGTTCCGCTTTAAGGCGCTGTTGGAAGAAAACATGGAGAGGCTGGCTCGCATCATCAGCGAAGAGCATGGCAAGGTATTCTCTGACGCAGTTGGTGAGCTGACCCGCGGCCTGGAAGTGGTGGAGTTTGCCTGTGGCATCCCACATCTGCAAAAGGGCGAACACTCAGCCAACGTAGGGACCGGCGTCGATAGCCATTCGCTGATGCAACCGCTCGGGGTTTGCGTCGGGATCACGCCGTTTAACTTTCCGGCAATGGTACCGATGTGGATGTTCCCCATCGCGCTGGCAACAGGGAATACCTTCGTGCTGAAACCCTCAGAAAAAGACCCTTCTCTCGCCCTGGCTCTGGCCAAACTGCTGCAAGAAGCCGGATTGCCGGACGGCGTGTTCAACGTCGTGCAGGGGGACAAAGAGTCCGTTGACGTGCTGTTAACTGACCCGCGTGTGCAGGCCGTGAGCTTTGTCGGCTCTACGCCGATTGCGGAATACATTTATCAGACGGCATCGGCCCACGGTAAGCGTTGCCAGGCGTTAGGTGGCGCTAAAAATCACTGCATTTTAATGCCGGATGCCGACATGGATATGGCAACCAACGCCATTATGGGGGCCGCTTACGGCGCGGCGGGTGAACGCTGCATGGCGCTTTCGGTCGTGCTGGCGGTAGGGAATAAAACGGCAGATGAGCTGTGCTCGAGACTGGAAAAACAGATTGCGGCGCTGCGTGTCGGGCCTGGTCTTGACCAGACACCGGAAAATGAAATGGGGCCGCTTATCTCCTCTGTACATCGTAATAAAGTGCTCGGTTATATCGACAGTGGGGAATCGCAGGGGGCCAGCCTGCGCGTGGATGGTCGACGTTTTAGCGTTAAAGGCCATGAGCAGGGTTATTTTGTCGGGCCGACCCTGTTTGATAACGTCACGCCGGAGATGACCATCTATAAAGAAGAGATTTTTGGACCGGTGCTTTCTGTGGTGCGCGTAGCAGATTACAGCAGCGCGGTGGAACTGATTAACCGTCATGAATATGGTAATGGCACGGCAATTTTCACACGTGACGGCGGCTGTGCACGTCGCTTCTGCGAAGAAGTGCAGGCGGGCATGGTGGGCGTAAACGTTCCAATTCCGGTGCCGATGGCGTTCCACAGTTTTGGCGGCTGGAAGCGGTCCATTTTTGGTGCGCTGAACGTTCATGGTAACGATGGTGTGCGCTTCTACACCCGGATGAAAACAGTCACCGCACGCTGGCCGGAGATGCTGCAGGACACAGGGGCCGCGTTCTCCATGCCAACGCTGGGCTGACAGGAGGGTTTATGCAAACCGAACGTATGACCATGGCTCAGGCGCTGGTCAAATTCCTTAATCAACAATATATCTGTGTCGATGGCGTGGAAACGCCCTTTGTCGAGGGCGTCGCCACCATCTTTGGTCACGGTAACGTGCTTGGCATTGGCCAGGCGCTGGAGCAGGCACCCGGTCATTTGCAGGTGATGCAGGGATGTAATGAGCAGGGAATTGCGCACATGGCGACCGGATTCGCCAAACAGCATCGGCGCCAGCGTATTTTTGCCGTGACGTCATCGGTTGGGCCGGGAGCGGCAAACATGGTGACCGCCGCGGCAACCGCGACGGCGAACCGTATTCCGCTGCTGCTGTTGCCTGGCGATGTCTATGCCAGTCGTCAGCCGGACCCGGTATTGCAGCAAATTGAGCAATACCATGACCTTGGCATCAGTACCAACGACTGCTTCCGCCCGGTCTCGCGTTACTGGGACCGGATTAACCGCCCGGAGCAGTTAATGAGCGCGATGCTAAACGCGATGCGAACGCTTACTGACCCCGCAGATACTGGTGCCGTAACTATTTGCCTGCCACAGGATGTGCAGGGGGAAGCCTGGGACTATCCGCAGAGCTTCTTTGCGCGCCGCGTTCATTTGATCGAACGTCGACCACCCGACCCGCAGCGTCTGGCGATGGCGCGGGCGCTGATTGCCCGCAAACGCCGTCCGCTGGTGGTATGCGGCGGCGGGGTACGATATTCCGGCGCGCATGAGGCGTTTCGTACGTTTGTTGAAACGCTGCAACTGCCGTTTGCCGAAACTCAGGCCGGAAAGGGAGCGCTGGTTGGTGACCACCCACTTAACCTCGGAGGCATTGGGGTAACTGGAGGGATGGCAGCGAATCAGCTCGCACCGCAAGCCGATCTGGTGATCGGCATTGGTACGCGCCTCACAGACTTTACCACCGGTTCGAAAGCGCTGTTTTCTCATCCGGAGGTTGAGTTCCTGCTGCTGAACGTGGCGGAGTTTGACGCACTGAAGCTTGATGCTACTGCGCTTATCGCCGACGCCCGTACCGGGCTTACGGCATTAACTGAAACACTGAAAGACTACCGCAGCGATTGGGGGAAGGAGGTCGCTAAGGCGCAAGAGGCCTGGCGCGATGAGTGCCAACGTTTATGGGAGCGCGACTGGCGTCCCGATGACGAACCCGAAGTGGCTGGGCATCTTGACGTTCAGCTGGCGGAATATGGCGACACGCTAAACACCCGGTTGACCCAGACGAAGGTACTGGGGCTTATCAATCAGCACATTGAAGATAACGCTATCGTCGTAGGGGCCGCCGGATCGCTACCTGGCGATTTACAGCGTATCTGGCAGGTCAAAACCCCGGACAGCTATCACCTGGAATACGGTTACTCCTGTATGGGCTATGAGATTGCGGCTGCTATTGGAGCCAGGCTGGCGAAGCCGCAGCAGCCGGTATATGCCATGGTGGGGGATGGCTCGTACATGATGCTGCATTCCGAACTACAAACCGCCGTCCAGGAGGGGATAAAAGTCACTATCCTGCTGTTTGATAACGCCAGCTTCGGGTGTATTAACAACCTTCAGATGGGGCATGGGATGGGGAGCTTCGGTACGGAAAACCGTCACCGTAATCCGCAAACCGGACGGTTGGATGGGCCGTTGGTGAAGGTCGATTTTGCTAAAAACGCGGAAAGCTACGGCTGTCGGGCATGGCGTGTACATGACGAGCAAAGCCTGCTGGCGGCGCTGGAAGCCTCGCGTGCGCATTCGGGGCCTGTGCTGCTGGATATCAAAGTCCTGCCGAAAACCATGACCCACGACTATGCCTCCTGGTGGCGCACTGGCGATGCGCAGGTGGCAGAATCTCCGTCGGTGCGAAAAGCGGCTGAGCAGACGTTTGAGCAGGTGAAAAACGCACGTCAGTACTAAAAGCGATTAATGCCGGATGGCGCTGCGCTTATTCGGCCTACAGCGGATTCTACCCCCAGTCCGGATAAGTCGTTAGCGCTGTCATCCGGTAACGTGCGACAACGAAATTTTCATTTCATTTTTCCTTTCTCTTCATCCATCGCCTCCTTCCTGAACGGAAGGGGGCCAATTCCTGCATCTTTCCTGTTGTTATGTTGTGATATTGATAACAGATTTTATCTCACTCATCTCAAAAGTGTTAACTTGCACCCAAAAACATAATTTTCACTATTTATAAAAATGAAATAAATGTTTTATTTAAAGGGTCGTTAGTTCATCGCATTCACCAACACCGGGAGCCGTTATGTTTAACATTGCTTTACTGGGCGCTGGCCGAATTGGCCAGGTACATGCAGCTAACATTGCCAGTCACAGTGCCACTACCCTCTGGTCCGTCGTCGACCCGAATCAGGAATTTGCCACCCGTCTTGCCACACAGTACCAGGCTCGTTTGCAAAGCCTGGATGAGGCGATGACGGACCCTAACGTTCACGCCGTGCTGATTGCCTCCGCGACCGATACCCATGCTGATCTGATTGAAATGGCCGCCCGCCACGGCAAAGCCATCTTCTGTGAAAAGCCGGTCCACCTGGATCTGGCCCGTGTACGCGACTGCCTGAAAGTAGTCAAAGAGTACGACGTACCGTTGTTTATCGGTTTCAACCGCCGCTTCGATCCACAGTTTCGCCGTGTGAAAACTGACGCACTGGCCGGGCGTATCGGAAAGCCGGAATCGCTGCTGATCATCTCCCGCGACCCGTCTCCGCCGCCTGCGGAATACGTGCGAGTGTCCGGCGGTATGTTCCGTGATATGACCATCCACGATTTTGATATGGCGCGCTTTATCATGGGCGAAGAGCCGGTTTCGGTGTATGCCCAGGGCAGCAATCTGGTGGATCCGGCGATTGGCGAAGCGGGCGATATCGATACCGCGTTCATCGTACTGAAATATTCATCCGGTGCGATGGCGACCATCGTCAACAGCCGCCGTTCTTCTTACGGATACGATCAGCGCCTTGAGCTGCACGGCTCTGAAGGGCTGCTGTGCGCGGGCAACATTCTCGAAAATCAGGTGCAGCACTACGCGAAGACCGGCTGCACCAGCGCGTTACCTGAACATTTCTTCCTGCAGCGTTATAAATCGGCCTATGCCGCGGAATGGGAACACTTTGTTGCGGTACTGCGCGGCGAAGCGGTCCCTGATTGCAGCGGGGACGATGGCGAGCGTGCGCTGTATCTGGCGGATAAAGCGCTGGAGTCACTGCATAGCCAACGTGAAGTTCTCCTCTGATTGTCACCACAACCTACCCTACACAGAGAGACATAATAATGAAAAAACTGATCTTAGCTGTCCTCATCGCCATGACATCCGGGGCAGCCATTGCTGAAAATGAGCAAATTGTTTTCAGTACGCCAAACCTGGCGATGCCATTTGAAGTTCACATGCAGCGCACGGCGGTGAAAGCCGCAAAAGAGATGGGCGTGAATTTACAGGTCCTGGACGGGCAGGGTAGCTCGCCAAAACAGGTCGCTGATCTGGAAAACGCCATAACTCGTGGCGCACAGGGCTTTATTGTTTCACCGAACGATGTCAACGCGGTGTCCAGCGCGGTAGATGAAATTCAGGATGCGAAACTGCCCGTTGTTACCCTCGACCGCTCCGTTGACAGCCAGAAAAAAGTGCCGCACTTCGGCGCGAACAACTACAAGGGCGGTCAGGCGATTGGCGACTTTGTCAAAACCAAATTCCCTGACGGGGCAGACATTATTCTGCTGACCGGCCAGCCAGGCTCCTCCTCCAACATTGAACGTACTAAAGGCATTCGCGACAGCCTGAAGGCGGGTGGTGAAAAGTACAAGATCGTTGCCGATCAGACCGGTAACTGGATGCGTTCTGAAGGGATGCGCATTGTCGAAAGCGTTCTGCCTTCGTTGCCGAAGCGTCCGCAGGTGATCCTCTCCGCTAACGACGATATGGCGTTGGGCGCGATTGAAGCGTTACAGGGACAAGGACTGAAACCGGGTGAAGTTCTGGTCACGGGCTTCGATGCCGTGCCGGAAGCACTGGCGCGTGTGCGCGACGGCTGGCTGGCAGTGACGGCGGATCAGCGTCCTGGCTTTGCGGTGAAAACGGCCATGAGCCAGTTGGTGAATAACGTCCGTGAGAAGACTGCGATCACCGGGGCTGACTACCCGCCAACGCTTATCACCAAAGAGAACCTGCAGCAGGCCGAGCGTATTAGTGAGGCCGGTAACTGATATGTCCGCAGCCGCCGCGCAAGTGGCGGCTCTCTATGAGGAGGAGCAGACCGATGTCGCAACCCTTACTGAAAGTGACCGACCTGGCGAAAAGCTTTTCCGGCGTTTGGGCGCTGAGCAGCGCACAGCTGACCGTCGGAGCAGGCGAAATTCATGCGCTGTTAGGTGAGAACGGTGCCGGAAAATCGACCCTGCTGAAAGCGCTGGCGGGCGCGCAGCCGCAAACACGCGGGGATATTTGGTTCAACGGCGAAACATTGCCGGTAGAAGACTCTCCGGTTGAGCGGCAGAACAAGGGCATTATCACAATTTATCAGGAATTTAATCTGCTGCCCAATATGACCGTCGCCGAGAATATGTTTCTCGGACGCGAACCGCGCAAACGCAACCTGATTGTTGACGAAAAGGCGGTAAATCAGGAAGCGCAGGTGATTCTGGATTACCTGCAACTGAACGTTGCGCCAACCACGGCTGTGGCCCGACTGAGCGTGGCGCAGCAGCAGATGGTGGAAATTGCGCGGGCGCTGACGCTGAACGCAAAACTCATCATTATGGATGAACCTTCCGCCGCGCTGAGCGACAGCGAAGTGGAAAGCCTGCATCGTGTGGTGCGGGAACTTAAAGGGCGTGGCGTGAGCATTATCTACGTCACCCATCGCCTGCATGAAGTTTTTCAACTCTGCGACCAGTTCACCGTTTTCCAGGATGGACGATTCACCGGGAATGGCGCGGTTGCACAGACCACCGTAGAACAGCTGATCCGCCTGATGGTGGGGCGCGATGTGGCCTTTAATCGCCGTCCGGCCAGCGAAACTCACCATGAAGATAAACCTGTGCGTCTGGCGGTGAAGGGGCTTAGCCGCGAAAAACCGCCGCTGGATCCGCACGGTATCGCGCTGCACGACATTAGCTTCCACGTGCATGCTGGCGAAGTGTTAGGCATTGCCGGACTGGTGGGAGCCGGGCGCACCGAAGTGGCCCGCTGCCTGTTTGGCGCCGATGGTTTTACTTCCGGCAGCTTTGAACTTGATGGCGTGCCATATCAGCCGCGCGATCCGCTGTTTGCGCTGGATCAGGGGCTGGCGTTGGTACCGGAAGATCGTAAAAAAGAGGGCGCGGTGCTTGGGCTGTCGATCCGCGACAACCTGTCGCTCTCCAGCCTCTCGTCACTGCTGCACTGGCGCTGGTTTGTGAATACCCGCAAAGAGGATGCCCTGATCGAGTCATACCGCCAGGCGCTGCAGATCAAAATGGTCAACAGCGCTCAGGAGGTGCGCAAGCTCTCCGGCGGGAACCAGCAGAAAGTAATCCTCGCGCGCTGCATGGCGCTTAATCCTCGGGTGTTGATCGTGGATGAACCAACGCGCGGCATCGATGTTGGCACCAAATCAGAAGTCCATCAGGTGCTGTTTGATATGGCGAAAAAGGGCGTGGCGGTGATCGTGATCTCCTCCGATCTGCCGGAAGTCATGGCGGTTTCCGATCGGATCATCACGTTGAGTGAAGGCCGGGTGACTGGCGAGATCCACGGTGACGACGCTAATGAAGAGCGGCTAATGACGATGATGGCCATCAACCACAACGCCCTGAATGCGGCATAACGGAGTGATTCATGACGCAGATTATTTCTAAAACGCAGGTTCCTGCCAAACGCGGCGGACGTCTTGATCCCATTGCCTTTTTTGAGCGCTTTGGGGTACTGATTTTCATGATCCTGCTGCTGATTTTCTTTCAGTTGCAGAACAGCAATTTTCTTTCTGAACGCAATATTTTCAACATTCTGACCGAAGTCTCCATCTACGGGATCATGGCGGTGGGGATGACGTTTGTCATTCTGACCGCCGGGATCGATCTGTCGGTGGGCTCCATCCTGGCGGTCTGCGCCATGACCGCCGCGTATGTGATTAAGGGCGATAACTTCACCACCGTCGACCCGAACGCCTGGGGCGGCATGAGCTGGCTGATTGGCCTTGGTATCTGTATGGCGATGGGCACCGCGATTGGTTTTCTGCATGGCCTCGGAGTGACCCGCCTGCGTCTGCCGCCGTTTATTGTCACCCTCGGCGGGATGACGATCTGGCGCGGCCTGACGCTGGTGATTAACGACGGCGCACCAATTGCCGGTTTCGACGCGGGATACCGCTGGTGGGGACGCGGCGAACTGCTTGGTATCTCCATTCCAATCTGGATATTCGCGCTGGTGGCGGTAGGCGGTTATCTGGCGCTACATAAAACCCGCTGGGGGCGCTTCGTGTACGCCAT
Organism: Citrobacter sp. Cpo012; assembly: GCF_030333015.1. Taxonomy (NCBI): domain Bacteria; kingdom Pseudomonadati; phylum Pseudomonadota; class Gammaproteobacteria; order Enterobacterales; family Enterobacteriaceae; genus Citrobacter; species Citrobacter sp. Cpo012. The sequence continues at coordinate 92,621 of NZ_JAOWGR010000032.1, forward strand.
CGGCGGCAACCCGGAGGCGGCGCGTCTGGCAGGGGTTAACGTGAAGCGCGTGCTGGTGAGCGTCTACGTGTTAATTGGCTGTCTGGCAGGGCTGGCGGGCTTCATTCTCAGCGCGCGGTTGGGCAGTGCAGAAGCGGTCGCCGGGATCTCGTTTGAGCTGCGCGTTATCGCCTCGGTGGTCATTGGCGGTACCTCACTGATGGGCGGCTACGGGCGTATTGGCGGCACCATTATCGGCTCGATCATCATGGGCATCCTGATTAACGGTCTGGTGCTGATGAACGTCTCGGCTTACTACCAACAAATTATTACCGGCTTAATTATCGTTCTGGCGGTGGCGTTCGATACCTACGCCAAGAGCCGTCGCGGCGCATTGTGAGGATCATGATGAAAGAAGTTCGTATTGGATTGATTGGCACCGGGTATATCGGCAAGGCGCATGCCATCGCCTATGCCCAGGCCCCGACGGTGTTTAACCTGCGCGGCAAGCTGGTGCGCGAAATGGTGGCGGAAGTCTCTCCAGAGCTTGCCGCCGAGCGGGCGCAGGCGTTTGGCTTCAATCGCTCAACCGGAGACTGGCGTGCGCTGGTGGCTGACCCGGCCATTGATGTCGTGGATATCTGTTCTCCTAATCATCTACACAAAGAGATGGCGCTGGAAGCGATTCGCCATGGCAAGCATGTGTACTCGGAAAAGCCGTTGGCGCTGAACGCCCACGACGCGCGTGAAATGGTTGAGGCTGCACAGCGTGCAGGAGTGAAAACGCTGGTGGGGTTCAACTATATGAAGAACCCAACGGCGCAGCTGGCGAAAGAGATCATTGCGCGCGGAGAAATTGGTGAGGTGATCCATTTCTACGGCACTCACAACGAAGACTACATGGCCGATCCGCTTGCGCCGATCCACTGGCATTGTTTTAAAGAGACCGCCGGACTTGGGGCGCTTGGCGATCTGGCGGCGCATATCGTCAATATGGCGCAGTACCTGGTTGGGGATATTAAGCAGGTCTGCGGCGACCTGAAGATCGTGGTGCTACAGCGTCCGGCGAAAGTCGGTTCCTCGCAAATGGTGACGGTAGAAAACGAAGATCAGGCCCACGCGATGGTGCGCTTTGCAGGCGGTGCGCAAGGGGTGATTGAAACCTCGCGCGTTGCCTGTGGCCGCAAGATGGGGTTGTCGTATGTGATTACCGGGACCAAAGGAACCATCAGTTTTACTCAGGAGCGTATGGCTGAGCTGAAGCTCTATCTGCATGACGATCCGGTCAACCGCCAGGGGTTTCGCACTTTACTGGTTGGCCCGGCGCACCCGGACTACGGCGCGTTTTGCATGGGAGCCGGGCATGGTATCGGCTTTAACGACCAGAAAACAGTAGAAGTACGCGACCTGGTGGACGGCATTGCCGCCGATGCACCGATGTGGCCGGACTTTGAAGAGGGCTGGAAGGTGTCGCGCGTGCTTGACGCTATCGCACTCTCGCACCAGGAAGGCCGCTGGCTGAACGTGAACGACATTGTCTGAAGAGGTATCAACGTGGAAAAGCAGTTTGATGTGATATGCATGGGCCGCGTGGCGGTTGACCTCTACAGTCAGCAAATTGGCGCGCGCCTGGAAGATGTGTCGAGCTTTGCCAAATACCTTGGCGGCTCCTCCGGTAATGTGGCTTACGGTACGGCACGTCAGGGGCTGCGTTCTTCAATGCTGGCGCGGGTTGGCGACGAACATATGGGGCGTTTCCTGCGTGAAGAATTAAACCAGGTAGGCTGCGATACCAGCCATCTGATCACTGATAAAGACCGCCTGACGGCGCTGGTGCTACTCGGCATTAAAGACCGGGACACCTTCCCACTGATTTTTTACCGTGATAACTGCGCGGATATGGCGATTACCGCCAGCGATGTTGATGAACAGTACATCGCTTCTGCTCGTTGTCTTGCCATCACCGGGACACATCTTTCTCATCCGCAAACCCGCGAGGCGGTGTTGACGGCGCTCGCTTACGCCCGGCGTCACGGCGTGCGTACGGCGCTGGATATCGACTATCGCCCGGTGCTGTGGGGGCTTACTTCCTTAGGCGACGGCGAAACACGCTTTATCGCCGCCGATCAGGTCACCCGCCAGTTGCAGGAGGTGCTGCATCTTTTTGATGTAATTGTCGGCACTGAGGAGGAATTTCATATCGCGGGCGGCAGTACCGATACGCTGCAGGCGCTGTCGCAGGTTCGCGGCGTGAGTCACGCGACGCTGGTCTGCAAGCGCGGTGCGCTTGGCAGTTCGGTGTATACCGACGCGATCCCGGCCCGGCTGGACGATGGCCTGACGGTCACCGGCGTACGCGTAGAGGTGCTGAACGTGCTGGGGGCGGGGGATGCGTTTATGTCTGGCCTGCTGCGCGGCTATCTTAACGATGAAGGGTGGGAACAGGCGTGCCGCTATGCAAATGCCTGCGGCGCGCTGGTGGTATCTCGTCACGGCTGTGCGCCAGCGATGCCGAGCAAAGTTGAGCTTGATGATTATCTTTCCCGCGCTGCAGAGGTTCCACGTCCGGATCTCGATCCGCATCTCAACCATTTACATCGCGTGACGACTCGCCGCCGCACATGGCCGGAACTGTGCGTGATGGCCTTCGATCACCGTAGCCAACTGGAAGAGATGGCGTTGCAGTGCGGCGCGTCTTTGAAGCGTATTCCTGCATTGAAACAGCTTATTTTGCAGGCCAGCCGTGAAGCGGCCAACAGCGCCGGGCTGGAGGGCAAGGCCGGGCTGCTGTGCGATGGTACGTTTGGTCAGGATGCGCTGAATGCGATAACCGGAGAGGGCTGGTGGATAGGTCGCCCTATCGAACTGCCGGGGTCGCGCCCGCTGGAGATGGAACACGGCAATATAGGCTCGCAGCTCATTAGTTGGCCGCAGGAACATGTGGTGAAGTGTCTGGTCTTTTTCCATCCGGAAGATGCCCACGCGTTGCGTCTGGAACAAGAACAGAAAATCGCTGAGGTGTACCGCGCCTGTTGCCAGTCCGGGCATGAGCTGCTGCTGGAGGTGATTTTACCGGCCAGTATGCCGCGCAGTGATGAACTGTATTTGCGCGCCATTTCCCGTTTCTACAACTTAGGGATCTACCCCGACTGGTGGAAACTCCCACCGCTGACTTCTGCTGGCTGGACGGCGTTGAGTGACATTATCGAACGGCGCGATCCGCACTGCCGTGGCGTGGTGATCCTGGGTCTGGACGCTCCGGCAGAGCAACTGCGTGCTGATTTTAAAGCGGCTGCGGGTCATGGGGTGGTGAAAGGATTTGCCGTGGGACGCACGCTGTTCGGCGACGCTTCCCGCGCATGGTTGAAACACGATATTGACGATGCGCAGCTGGTGGCGCGCATTAAAGATAACTACCTGCAGCTTATCGCCTGGTGGCGCGAGCGCGGACAAGCATAATTCAGGAGAAGATGATGACGGTACAATTAGGTATTAATCCACTGACATGGACGAATGACGATCTTCCTTCACTGGGCGCTGAGACGTCGCTTGATACGTGTCTGAGCGAGGGCAAAGAGGCTGGATTTGCTGGTTTCGAACTGGGCAACAAATTCCCGCGTGAGGCGCGACTGCTCGGCCCCATTTTGCAGCGCCACGACCTGCAACTGGTTTCCGGCTGGTACTCCGGACGTCTGCTGGAACGCAGCGTGGAGGAGGAGATTGCCGCCGTGCAGTCACATCTGACGTTACTGCGCGAACTGGGAGCGAAGGTGCTGGTCTTTGCCGAAGTCAGTGGCTGCATTCACGGCGAGCAGCAGACGCCGGTACATCTGCGTCCGCGCTTCCCGCAAGAGCGCTGGCAAGAGTACGGTGAAAAGCTCACCGAGTTTGCGCGCTACACCCAGCAGCAGGGGGTACAGATTGCCTATCACCACCACATGGGAACGGTGATTGAATCTGCTGAAGATGTGGATAATCTGATGACGAATACCGGTGATGAAGTTGGCTTGTTGCTCGATACCGGGCATTTGACCTTTGCGGGTGCCGATCCGTTGGCTGTGGCGCAGCGCTGGGCATCACGTATCAACCATGTTCACTGCAAAGACGTACGTGCCGACGTGCTGGCGGATGTCAAAAACCGCAAAACCAGCTTCCTCGATGCGGTGCTGAGCGGCGTCTTTACCGTACCGGGAGATGGCTGCGTTGACTATCCGCCAATCATGGCATTGCTGAAGGCGAACCAGTATCAGGGGTGGCTGGTGGTGGAGGCGGAGCAGGATCCAGCCATCGCGCATCCGCTGACGTATGCGCGTCTGGGCTATAACAACCTTAGCCGTCTGGCACGGGATGCCGGGCTTATCTGAGGAGGTGATATGTCACGTTTATTATCACGCTGGCAGCAGCCGGACGCGCAAGGGTGTACGCAGTCAGTGACGCCGGAAAGCGCCGGTTGGGGATATGTTGGCTTTAGAGCGTATGAACTGGAGGAAGGGCAGCAGCTTACGCTGCCCGCCGTCAGCGAAGAACGTTGTCTGGTATTGGTTGCCGGACGCGCGACCGTCACCACGCCGGGCGCAACTTTTACGGATATCGGTGAGCGGATGAGCCCGTTTGAACGCATCAAACCGTGGGCGGTTTATGTCACTGCTGGTGAAACAATACAGGTTCAGGCGGTGACCAGACTGGAGCTGGCGGTCTGCGCTGCACCGGGGAAAGGCACGCACCCAACACGGCTGATCGCACCTAAGGATATCGACGGGGAAGCCCGCGGCAAAGGGCACAACCAGCGCTACGTGCACAACATCTTACCGGAAGATAAACCCGCAGATAGCCTGCTGGTGGTGGAGGTGTGGACCAACGAAGGTTGTACCAGTTCTTACCCAAGCCATAAGCATGACACCGATAATCCCCCGCAGGAAACCTATCTGGAGGAGACTTACTACCATCGCCTCAACCCGCCGCAGGGATTCTGTATGCAACGGGTGTACACCGACGACCGATCGCTTGACGAGTGTATGGCAGTCTATAACCGCGACGTGGTGATGGTGCCGAAAGGGTATCACCCGGTGGCAACCCTGGCGGGATATGACAGTTACTACCTTAACGTGATGGCCGGCCCGGTTCGCAAATGGATGTTTACCTGGGAAGATGAACATGCGTGGATTAACAGGGATTATCCGGTTGATAAGTAAGGTCATGAATGGCTTTATTAAAAGTGAGTCGTTTTTTTCCCTCCTTTTGATGAGTAAAAGGGGGAGGAATGGGATGATGGTTGGCGCTATTTAAGTGCTCATTATTCTCATCGCTCGCCTGGCCATGAGAATAATGCAAGCGTCGATATATTTGAGTTTATGGCAGTAGCCGGGGTGCTCTCGAAAACACCCCGGCTATCTTTTGTTGAGGGCTAATTAGAAATGATATTTCAGTCCTAACGTTGCCGAGCTGTTGTTATAACCGTTGTCTCCCATCTGGACGCCCACATTACCCCACAGATTTAAATCTGGTGTAATCTGGCCTTCGACACCCAGTTTAATCTCTCCCAGATTGCGTGCACCTTCCTGGCTGACGCTAACGTCGTCCATTTTAGTGCTAAAACTGCGTGTATTATGGAGCCAGTTAGCTTCAATAAATGGCTGGAATTCGCGGCCTTTGCCCTCATCCATTTTATTAAAGCTTTTCAGGTAGGCTCTGGCTCCAAGACGGGTTTGAATATTACCGTTACCATTCATCTCGATACGCGTTCCGTTAGCTTCCCGATGGTCATCAGATTTGACCCCCATCCAGGTAACCTGCGCCTGCGGTTGAACATACCACTCATTAACGGTTCCTTTGCTGCCAGAGAATTCGCCAACTTTAAAGGTATATCCCGTTTCAACAGAAGCTGTCAGACCTTTGGATTTATAGGACTCAGAAGCCAGTCCTTCACCTTTGACATGGTTGTCAAACCATCCATATTGTGCCCAACCGTCGAGGTACAGGCCTTTATGGTCGGTGTTATCGGCAAACCATGTAGCATAAAGGCCAGTGCTATAGCCATTGACGCTACCTCGCGAGGTGTAACCCGTTGCTGATGAGCGGGTCTGATTATTGTCATGACCATACCCGGCCATGATCCCGAAACGCCAGCTATCATGCCCGTTGGTTGAGCCCTGCGCGATATCGCTGCCGAGCTGCATCACATAGCGATTACTTTGAGTACGTAATTGGCTGCTACCGTCATACCAACTTTGGTGGCCACCTGCCTGACGCATCCACATACCGGTGGTTTTCATCTCTCCGGTTGACACATCTGTGTACTGAGCTTTGCCCGAGCGATCGTGTAACTGCATGTTAAACATGGTGTTTACGGCAGCATGGTTCGCGGTATAGGTCCCTCCTTCCGGGCGAAGCATATGCTCTGTGGGCGAAACCGGTTTTTCGGGTATTTCAGGCTTATTCAACTGACTGGTCAGATACCAGTGATTATTGTTAGCCCCCTGACCTCGAACCAATGAATAATCATACGCGCCCGCAGTGATACGCCCGCTCTGAGTAAAATCACCATCAGAACGGCCATCAACATGAATAAGCTCAATCCCCTCCAGAGTTTGTGAACCCTGGCCTCCTGCATTGGTGACACTTACTTGAGTATTGCCAGTGGTATCACCTTTTACAATAAGCTTATCGGTGACCGAACGGTCGTCCCCCAGAACCGTATCAAAATTAATAACACCATTGCCGCCGTGGTAATTTCCTTCAACAATCAGCTGATTGCCTGCGGACTGTCCAATATTCCCTAAAGATATCGCACCCTGGTTGGTGAGATCTCCGCCAACAGTAAAGTGGCCTGATGCTCCATTTCCGGCAACAAACAGTCCGGCATTATGGATACTGCCTAGTACCGTTCCCGCACCTGAAAGCATACCGGCAGAAGATATATTGACCTGCTGGCTCGCTAAGGTAACAGGTGCATCCTCCTGACCCAGCATCAGACCCCCTTGTTGAATATCAGTGGTGCCGGTATAGGTGGAATCTGCAGTCAGAGTGATAGTGCCCTGACCCTGCTTGATGACATTACCGCTGCCATCGACCTGGTTTTGCATGGTCCAGTCATCCAAGCTGTTAAGGATCATGTCACCCTGATTATGAATGGTCGCCTCCCCCAGATGTTCGGCGGCTGACGCCACTAATTGTGTGTTTTTATCCAGGTTAAGCTGGCCGCTAAATCCACTGTTATCCCCCTCAAGAGCGACGTTAGATTCGCTGAATGAAACTTCACCCTTACCGCTAAGGTTGTTGGACAAGTGTCCCTCAACGGCATTGAGATTGAGGTGGCCATCGGAAATAATCTCCCCGGTCCCCAATCCCTGAACATTATCCAGAGTGACCTCTGCGCCGGAAGCGATGGTCGTTGTTGCGCTTAAGGACGCATTATTGCCCTTCACGCTAAAGACACCGTTATCTATATTCAGATTACCGCTGCCGACCAATGCTCCTGCGGATGTTCCGCCGTTAGAAATCGTCAGGCTACCGCCATTAATATTCAGAACTGATCCCACCGCGCTGGTTAGCTGCCCAATCGTCTGGCTATGCCCATTCATATCCAAAACGGTCTCTTCTGCCATCTGCAGACCTGCTGTATGGCCCAGTACATTATCATTGAGCATCAGTAGATTACCGCTGCGCAAATCGGTCAGACCGGTGTAATCATTATTCAAACCTGACAGTGAAACTGTGTGGCCTTTCTGGCTGTCGAGCGCCAGATCCCCGGAGCCGGTCAGGCGGGAACTCAATTCCGCAGCCGCTCCGGTTTTTCCGTTGGCGTTCAGGATCAATGCATTCTGACCCTGTCCTTGTAATTCAATCTGTGTCAGACCGTAGCCCACATAAAGGCCGTCATGATTTTGCCCACTGGTCAGGCGATAGTCATACGTTCCCTTTGCTACAACCTGTCCGTCCTGGCTGATGTCATGCTGAACAGCATCTGTTATCGCGTTACCGTTCAGATCCTGTAGTTGCAGGTTTCCGGCATCTCCTGTTACAACGGTTGCTGAATTGGTGGAAACCAGCTTAATTTCCGCATTGGCGTCTTCCTGCTCCATTAAGGAGAGACCGGTATCAATACCCTGAGATATGGCGTCCACTACGCCCACAGGATTCACCTGCACAGCACCAGACCCAGTCAGGTCTAACTGATCTTTAACATTCACCATTTTGTCGGTTTGGTGTATGCCGGGGGTAATGTTACCAAACTCAATGGTACCGCCAGAAAAGGCCAGGCTTCCAATGGACTGTGTGCCAGTGCCCAGTGAAATTTCACTTCCTTTTCCTGCAATCAGCCCTGCTTTTGCAAGAGCATCGGTGTTGGTTCCCTGCAGGTTGAATGTCGTATTCTGTAACGCCAGTGCACCAGTGAACCCAGAGGTCGCTGTGCTATTTTTAAAAGAGAAAGCGTGATTTCCCGTATCGACACTCAGGATGCCGGACCCAGAAATCTTGTGGTTAAACAACCAGTCGCTGGTGCTATTGAGCTGCAGTTTCCCGGCAACGGATAACCCGGCAGAGCCCAGGTTTTTCTGATCGGACACGGTCGCAACGGCACCCGATTCAACATTGATCTTGCCTTTAAAGGCGCTGTTATCACCCATTAACGCCACATTTCCAGCGCCGACGGAGATAATACCGTTCCCCGTAATCTTATTGGTGAACTCCATGTCATCTTGAGCGTTCAGCAAGAGTTTGCCGCTATTGCTAATATCAGCGGTTCCCAGGTTCTGCGTAACCCCAAGGGTGGCATTCCTGGCAATTTTTACTTTGCCGCTAAATTTTGAGTTATCTCCGGACAAAAACGTTGTGCCATTAAGCGCATTGATATTACCCAGCCCCTCACTGCCGCTTGATATATCAGCTGTTATATTGGCGTTATCACCGGTGTGGTTCAGTGTTATTTTTTTATTGTCCGTACTAGCCCAAACGAATTCTATTTTCTTGGCGTCAATAATCCCAGCAGCTTTAGCTTTCTCTCCTTCTTGAGCGCCTAATGCTAATTCTGAGTTCGTACTCAAACTAATTTCTGGAGCAGAGATTTTTCCCATATCAGATACCACTAAAGTGGTATTTGAGTCTTGGTTAAAATACCCCAGACTTAATTTCTCACTGGCGTTAATTTCTCCCTTGTTATTAACCGACAGGAATTGATCGCCACCGTAGCTCTTGAAAACACCCATGAAGAATGTTTGAGTATTTACCTGGCTACCTTCGCCGCTAATGTTTCCCCTTTCATAGGTAAGACGACTGGTCCCTTTAACATGAATCTTACCGCCATCAGACACGTTAAAATAACCGCCAGTTCGCCAGTTGTCTGATGCGCTGTCATATAAGTCGTCAGCATAGAGTTCGCTGCCTGCATTGGACACGTTAAGGTAACCCGTACCTCTCAGCAGAACGTTTAGCTCACCATTGATACGCACTGTTCCTTGGGTAATATCCAGCCCACCACCTGATGTGAAGGTCAGGCGGGGGCGAGAGTCCGGCGCATTAATCACCAGGTTGGCGTTATCTTTTACATTGATATGGTAATTAATGGAGTGACTGTTTTGGCCAAAATCAATGGTGTTATCTGTGATGACATCAATATCATCAGCAAAAGCCATTGATGAGCATAGCGCTACAGCACCGGCTAATAACGCCCTGGACTTTTTTTTCGTGTTCTTCCTTCCCAGTTCGGAGCACACACACCAGCAATTACGGACTTTACTCCATTTTATTTGATATATTTTGTTCATAAACTCTCCGCAAAATAATCATAATAAAAATTTAACACTTTTGGGGTGAAATATTTATCGGGATACATTTTTGAGAGTGAAAATGTAGATCTCCGAATTGATGATATATGTCACGTGTCATTAATGTGATGTAAACATCGATACCGGATACTCGATTCAAGTCTCCCTGCGTAGTTTGTCACGTGATAAATTAATTTTGATAATATAGCCATCTGGTTGGAAATATTTTACCTGAGGTTTTGTCGATATTTCCAGCCCCTTTATTATATTGCTGCTTGTTTTCAAATCAACGGGGGAAGGGGAATCATCGAGAGTGAACTTAGCTTTGCTAAAGCTATTACAGTTCTGAGTCTTAGTGGGTAGAAGACGCGTGGACAATATATAGAAAGGGAGATAGCCGCCACGCTGCGGCTATCTCCTGTTTATATCCCGATCAGGAATTTGGTTGATGGTTCTCAACTACCCAGACGGTGAGTACTTTTTCCAACGTTTTATCTCCCGTCGTTGCCTTCGCTCTTACCCAACTTACACCGGCCGTATCCGTTCTCAGTTCAGAGTAAGCATTCCCTAACTTAAAGTTGGTTTTATCCGGCGTCATCGTAAAGGTTCCGCTGCCGGGTTTGGCTTTGCTGCCTGCGCTAAATTCGACACTGCCGTTTAACGGGTTACCGAATTTATCCTGCAACCGGGCCATAAAGCCTACCGGCTCAAGGTTGGCAACGGCATAGCCAGGATCCTGCTCCAGAGTGAGTACTGGATTCTGGGCGTCGGCATTCAGCGTTAGCGAAGCATTTGCCGAGACATTGCTACCGTGTTCAGCCAATGTGGCGGTCAGCGTGTAACGACCCGCCTTATTACCGTGGACATTTACCGTCGCAGTACCGGAACCATTGGTGGTGACAAGCGTATTGTCAATCACCAGAGGATCGCGTGGCGATGGGCCTGTAGCCGTAATTTTCAGCTTACGGTTGCTGACGCCGTTCCCTGATGTATCGGTCAGATGCAGGGTAAACGCCACGTTATCCACATCACTGACTACGGCGGATGTCGTTGACGGTTCGATCGTCAACGCGGCATTTTGCAGATCCGATACCACCTCAATCGCCTTACTCGCCGTAACGCGTTTACCCTCTTTGATGAAGGTTGCCTGCAATTGATAGTGCCCAGCTTCTGCGGCAATAAAGGTTGTTGATGCCATTCCTTTCTCATCCAATGTCAGTTCGGACTGGCCCAGTTTTAATCCACTGGCAGGGGAACTGGTCAGGTGCACGTCACCACTAAATGGGTTGTTTTCACCGTCGACAACCTGTACCTGAATTTCATGTGCCGCTGATGCGTTTGCCACAATGCTCTCAGACGGTGCGGTCAAATTCAGCACTGCGCTGTTAATATCAGGTACGAATTCCAGGTCAACGCTTGAGGACTCAACGCTGTGCTGCCCATCTGTAACCCTGGCATTAACGGTGTAATGACCTGCCTTAACCGTAGTTAACGTTACCGTCGCGTAACCGTCTTTATTGGTGGTGATTTTCTCCGGGTACACGAGCCCTTGTGGCGTTACGATAAGCTCCACTTTCTGTCCTTCAACCGACGCGGCGGTATTGTTGAGCATGATCTCAAGCGTGGCACCATCGCGACCGTTTGCTGCAATATTGGTGATTGCGCCATTGTCTTTGGCCGTCAGAGACAATGTTGCCCCCTCCATTGCAGAGGCAAATGTTACGCTTAGCGATGAGCTGATGTTCCCCGCGCTTAGCGTAATATCATAAGTTCCCGGCGTTGAACTGGTCAGTGAGAATCTTGCTTCACCTTTGGCATCGGTCTTCACAACGTTCTCCCCATTCGCGATCTTAACCTGTGGCGGTAACGCCAGAGTGACCGTGTATCCGGACAGCGGGTTCCCATAACGGTCGGTCAGGGTAACGGCCGCGACATTACTCTGTTTGCCATCCGCCAGCGCATTGTCCTTGGTCAGGTTAAAAGCCTGCACCACCGGCTGCGTTTTGTCGGCAATCCAGTTGGCTTGTTTTTCCAGCCCAGAGAAATCATGTTTTTGTGACGTCACACCAATGCGTGTCGCCTGAGCCAGTTCAGACGTTGCCTTAGCGCTGTACACGCCGTCTTTCTCTTCTACTGCAGTAAAACGGACCTCGCCGCTGGCTGAAACTGCATAAAAACGTAAGCTGTCGTCGCCGGTGATGGCATTCCCGTCTTTATCTTTTGCTTCTAACGCCAGGCTAATCGGATGTCCAACGACCTGCTCCATGGGCATTACCGTGAATGTCGATTTTGCCGCCTCTGCGGAAACCGCTTTTAGTTTCACCGTCAGGGTTTCTGTTTTACCCAGGACTTTAGCGGTGATGCGTGCCGTCCCCGCTGTTAAACCCGGCGTCAGCGTGGCGGTATACACCCCGGAGCGGGTTTCCTGCACTTCACCAAGTTTTGGAGCCTGTGCTGAACGCTCACGATTTCTCTGTGCGTCAGGCGTAAACGCTAAAGACAACTCAATGTCATGTGCAAGCCCTGTTAACGGGTTACCATTGGTATCTTTAAGCACCAACGTAACCGGATGCTGTGACTTCCCGTCAGCCGCGATGATCGGTTGCTGCTCGCCGTTCAATGTAAAATCCATTGTGCCGACAGAGGCCGAACTCCTCGTCACCGTCACGTCCATCACCGCATAGTTAGAGGCGTTTCCTTTAACATCTCGCGCCGTTGCACCGATTTGCCAGTGATTAGTGCCGCCTGGTGTATAAGCGGGTAACGTCAGTTGCCATGATGTGCCGCTACCGGAAATGCGTCCGCCAGCGGCGGTAAATGCGCTATCGTTCCACTCTACCGACTGAATGCCCCAGTGGGATTTATCCAGCGAAATAGTCACCGGAATAACGGCGCCACCTTCCCCCTGTACGCTTTCAGGCAGGCGGATTTTCAGAACCGATTTTTTGCGGTATTCCAGAACAATATTGTTATTTCGTTCGACAAAATCGTAGCGTCCGTGCTGAACTTCGCGCATTAACGCAACATTGTCGCTGTCCAACTGCTTCGCCAGCGGGATGCCGGGGCGATAGTTAATCTCTATGCCGAAGCGTGAATCATGAGTATTGCTCTGCCCCTGCTTGTGTTCAGCGGAAAGCGTAACTAGAGGAACCGGCGTATAGCTGATCCCGCCAGTAAAGGCGTACGGATTTTCCTGAAGATGATAGCTGCCAAAGAGGCCGACATTCTTGCCGTAATACTTTTCATATTTAAGCGATGCGCCCAGTTGCGGATACGATGGCAACCAACCTTGGGTATAGATATCCCATCCATCCGCCGGACGTTCCTGATAATCATCCAGATCGTGGGAATCCTTCCATTTTGATAATCTTAAATAAGCATTTGCGCCTGCGCGTAAATAATCTCGCCAATACTCAACGCCTGCACCCATACGTGCGTGATGACGACTTAAATCGTAGTCATAAAATAAGTTTGCGCCAAGCATTGAATTATCCGCCGTGAAGTAGCGATAACCCATACCGATATTAGTTTGGGTTCTGTCATCGGTACGGTGAAGCGATGTCTGGCTAAATAAAACATGCTGCTTTGTATCAACCCACGGATAAAGGAAATCGAACGCCGAATCTTTCAACGAGAAAGCGTCATCGACGTTGAGTTGAATACGCGCATTACCGTACTTCTGTAGCCACTCTACCACCTCCTTCGTTGCCTGTGCTGAGACGGTATTGGCAGCAAAACTGCCCGCATGGCCGTTTTCAATACTTCTGCCAGCCTGCGCGGCGAGAGAAGACAGGCCGCGCAGTTCTTGCTGTTCTGCGGCGGCCTGCGATGCCTTAACGGCTGACGCATGGCTGATGGTTGGCGTGAAGCTAAGAAGGGCAGGATACAGAGCCTGCAAAGCGATTGTTGACCATGCGACAACCTTATTAACGGGGCCTGTTGCCCCATTGCTCCGCGAAATTTTCTTATTTGACATTTGTAACTCCAATATCAATTAAAAAAATCAAAGGTTATTCCATGTACTGAACGGGATGCGTAATATATGTATTTAGTAGGAAAATTCAAGAGTTGTTCATGGAGAAGTTAACTGGATATTTTTACACTATGCGGCATTGTGGGCTGTTTAACGATGTCGAACGTTTAAATGACGAATGTATTTAAAAAATACGTTTCTTTTTATCGTGATGATTTTAAGCCTGTAGGGATATTATTTAACCATGGTCGTTCACTGTTAAATAAAAAGAGTTATCAGGAAACTAATCTGCCTGTTCGTATTCTGCTATCATCACGTTCTCCGGATCTAAGTCTGGAACGTGTCAACGCTATTCAGGACTAGTCAATAGACACAAAAAAGCCCTCAGCTTGCGCTGAGGGCTTTTCGCCGGTGTTTGGGCTGGCGTCCTTGTAATTGGTGGGGGAGGTAGTTGAGTTTGTTGGGGATTTTGATTTTTTGCGTTGAAGGGAAGGTGCAAAAAGGGTGGCGACGGTATTGATATGGAAAGTGTTATTTATCTATTTGATTTTTTATTGATATTTTTTGGGTCTGAATTTTGCGTGATGACTGATGCTTCCAGGACAAGTCGTAGAATTGTCGTTTGAATCGCCACGGGTTTAACAGACACCTCGGAGTCATTTAAGATGACTTAAAGAGAGGTGCCCATGAGCGGTAAACGTTATCCCGAAGAGTTTAAAATTGAAGCAGTCAAACAGGTTATTGATCGCGGTCATTCTGTTTCCAGCGTTGCAACACGTCTCGATATCACCACCCACAGCCTTTACGCCTGGATAAAGAAGTACGGTCCGGACTCATCCACTAATAAAGAACAGTCAGATGCTCAGGCCGAGATCCGCCGACTCCAGAAGGAGTTGAAGCGGGTTACTGACGAACGAGACATATTAAAAAAAGCCGCGGCGTACTTCGCAAAGCTGTCCGACTGAGGTACGCCTTTATTCGTGACAACTCCCGTTGCTGGCCTGTTCGTCTGCTCTGCAGGGTGCTGGATGTTCATCCCAGTGGCTTTTACGCCTGGTTTAAGCAACCGTATTCTCAGCGCCACCAGGTAGATCTAAGACTGACGGGACAGATCAAACAGTTCTGGCTGGAGTCCGGTTGCGTTTATGGTTATCGCAAGATCCATCTGGACTTGCGGGATAGCGGTCAACAGTGCGGAGTGAACAGAGTCTGGCGACTGATGAATCGTGCCGGGATAAAGGCTCAGGTCGGGTACCGGAGCCCGCGGGCACGCAAAGGCGAGGCCAGTATCGTATCGCCCAACAGGCTCCAGCGACAGTTCAATCCGGATGCTCCGGATAAGCGTTGGGTAACGGACATAACCTACATCAGGACCCACGAAGGCTGGCTGTATCTTGCTGTGGTTGTTGATCTGTTCTCACGCAAAATTATCGGCTGGTCAATGCAATCCCGGATGACAAAGGACATTGTCCTGAACGCACTGCTGATGGCTGTATGGCGGCGTAATCCCCAAAAACAGGTGCTGGTTCATTCGGACCAGGGCAGTCAGTACACAAGCCATGAGTGGCAGTCGTTCCTGAAATCACACGGCCTGGAGGGGAGCATGAGCCGTCGCGGTAACTGTCACGATAATGCGGTTGCAGAAAGCTTTTTCCAGTTGCTGAAACGCGAACGGATAAAGAAAAAGATCTACGGAACGCGGGAAGAAGCCCGCAGCGATATTTTTGATTACATCGAAATGTTTTATAACAGTAAGCGTCGGCATGGTTCGAGCAATCAGATGTCACCGACAGAATATGAAAACCAGTATTATCAACGGCTCGGAAGTGTCTAGATTATCCGTGGCGATTCAA